>DASXVN010000044.1:0-128246 GCA_036504235.1 Armatimonadota bacterium
TGACGGCGCTGGCCATCAATCTAAAGAAGACCGCAGCGCGCGGCGTGGAGCGAGCGAACGCTTTTTTCGGCCAGCGGCCCCGGCGGCAATACAACCCGGCCTGAAAGCCGCACCCGCGGAGGCGGTTTCTTAACAGAACCCAAGCTCCGCCCCTACGGAAGGGTTAGCGACACCGGCGAGACGCCGGTGCCACCGAACAGACAACGTCACCAAGAAAGGGCTCACCTAGACCATGATCATCATCGGAGAACTTATCAACGGGACTCGCAAACGCATCAAGCAGGCTATCGCCGAGAGGGATGCCGCTTATATCGCCAAGCTGGCCGCGCGGCAGGCGGAGGCGGGGGCTAGCTTTATTGATGTTAACCCCGGCACCGTCGGCGATCAGGAGATTGACGACGCGGTGTGGCTGGTGCAGATCGCGCAGGACGCTACCGACAAGCCGCTGTGCATCGACACGCCCAACGCCACCGCCATGGAAGCCGCTTTTGAGGCCTACACCGGCAAGGCCATGCCCATGCTTAACTCCATCTCCCTGGAGGCGGAACGGCTGGAGACGATGCTGCCGCTGATTAAGCGGGCGAAGTGCAACGTGATCGCGCTGTCCATCGGCGATGCGGGGATGCCTACGCGCGCGGGGGACCGGGAGAAGGCCGCGCTGGCGCTGGTGGACCTGCTCATCAGCGAGGCCGGGCTGGCCCCTGAGCAGATCTACGTGGACCCGATCATCACCCCGCTGAGCACGCAGCCGGAAGTCGTGGGCCTGATCGCCGGGTCCATCCGCGCGATCCTGGAGCACAACCCGAAGGTCCACATCACCTCGGGCCTGAGCAACATCTCCTTCGGCCTGCCGAACCGCAAGCTGCTCAACCGGGTGTTCGTGACGCTGGCGATGGAGGCGGGGATGGACTCGGCGGTGCTCGACCCACTGGATGAGAAGATCATGGCGCAGATCTTCGCCACCGAGGCGCTGCTGGGGAAAGACGAGTACTGCATGAACTACCTCACCGCGTTCCGGCAAGGGAAGCTGGAAGTGTAGGAGAGGGTCGGTAGGCGGTGGTCTAGGGTGGGGAACGGCAGACGGCGCCTCACCCCCCGGCCCCCTCTCCTGGCAGGAGAGGGGGGGAACGGCAGAGGCAACGGCGGGCCCACCCCGCCCTCGGCGGACCTCGGGCACCCCTCCCGGTGCGGGAGGGGCTTGACGGCAACGGCGGACCCCTCCCCGGCGCAGACGCCGCCCTCCCCTAAATAGGGGAGGGATTCGGAGGAGGCGAACGGCTAACGGCAGGGCCGGCCTCGCTGCGCTCGTGCGGCCCCTCCGGGAACGGCAGACCAAGGGCTATCCGTGGGCGCGGGTGGACATTGCGGCGGACCGCAAAGTCCACCCCTACAGTACAACTGACGGCCGGGCCGCTCGCACGACGCTACCAGGAGACTTGCACCGTGACCGACGACTCTCTCTACGCTGACTTGCTGGGCGCTATCTCCGCGATCCGCGCCGTGGACAGCCACTCGCACCTGTGTCCGGAGGCGGAGCATTTCGCTCGCCCCCTGGACGCGCTCTCCCTCTACGAGAGCTATGCGCCCGACGACCTCATGGCGCTGGGTTGCCCGCCCGAGGAAAGGGCGCGCCTGGTGGACGCCGCCGCCGGGACTATCGCCGAGCGCTGGGCAGCGCTGGCGCCTTACTGGCCGAAGCTGCGCAATACCGCCTACGCCCGCCTGTGGGTGCGCACCGTCCAGGGCCTGCTGGGCGCGCCGAGCCTGGACCCGGCGGGCCTGGAGTTGGCGAGCGCCCGGCTCCGGGAGCTTATGCAGCCCGGCGAGTACCGCGAGCTCCTGCGCGGGCGCTGCGCCCTAGAAACTAGCTTGCTGGACCGCGACTTCGTCTGGGGCACGGGCGCTACCCTGGCGGAGACGGACGGGGACTTGTTCCGGCCGGTCGTGAGGACTGAGGAGTTCCTCAACGCGGGGAATCGCCCCGCTCTCGAGCGGCTGGAAGCGCGCTTCGAGCTGCCCCTGCGGACCCTGGAGGACCTGGCGCAGGCGCAAGACGGCTTCCTGGAAGACAGTAAACGCCGGGGCGCCGTCGCGCTGAAGTTTGGGATTGCCTACCAGCGCACCCTGCGCGTGGAGGACGCCTCGCGGGCGGAGGCGGAGGCCTGCTTCGGGCGGCTGACCGCCTCGGGAGGCGAGGGGATCGGACTCGCCGAGGCCCAGCCCTTGCAGGACTGGCTGATCCACCGCTCGCTGCAGAGGGTGCAGGAGCTGGACCTGACCGTCGTCTTCCACACCGGCCTGCAGTTTGGCGGAAAGAACTTTGTCGCCAACAGCGACCCCACGCTGCTCACCAGCCTCTTTCTTCAGTACCCCGGAGTGCATTTCGACCTGTTCCATGCGGGTTACCCCTATGTGCGCGAGTGCGGGGTGCTGGCCAAGTATTTTCCCAACGTCTGGGCGGACCTGGCCTGGGCGCACTTCATCTCGCAGCCGGGGACACAGGCGGGTCTCCTGGACTGGCTGGACCTCGTGCCGGCGGGGAAGATCATCGGTTTTGGGGCGGACCTGGGCGATGTGGAAATGGTCTGGGCGGCGCAGGAGATGGCGCGGGAAAACCTGGCGCTGGTCCTGGCGGAGCGCGTGCGCCGCGGCTACGACACGGAGGAACAGGCGGTGGACCTGGCGCGGGTGATGCTGCGCGACGCGCCCGCGGACTGCTACCGGCTGGAGTTGAGGTAGGGGCGGAGTCGGCTGCGGCAACGGCGGGCCCACCCCGCCCTCGGCGGACCTCGGGCACCCCTCCCGGTGCGGGAGGGGCTACGGCAACGGCCCTACCCCCCTGCCCTCTCCCTGAAGGCGAGGGAGCTTGCGGCGCGGTTGTGGCGGCCTCACCCCCGGCCCCTCTCCTGGCAGGAGAGGGGGGAACGGCAGAGGCGGCGGCGGAAGGGGGAGGCTGAGGCGCGGGGTGGGGGCGCGACGCCAGTCTTACCTCACCCCCCGGCCCCCTCTCCCGCGGCAGACCTTGGGAGAGGGGGGGAACGGCGGACGGCGAAGGTGAAAGCCTGGGCAGCGCAAAGCCGGCCTCACCCCCTGCCCCTCTCCTGGCAGGAGAGGGGGGAAAGGCGTACGGCAACGGCAACGGCGGCGAAAGGCTGAGGTTGCGGCGAGGGGTGGAGACGGGACGCCAGTCTTACCTCACCCCCCGGCCCCCTCTCCCGCGGGGGACCTGGGGAGAGGGGGAGAACGGCCACGACAAGGGAGCTTGCGGCGCGGTTGTGCCGGCCTCACCCCCCTGCGCTAAAGCTACGGCGGGCGTGCCCCTCGGCCCCTCTCCCCGCGCCCCTGCGGGGCTGGGGAGAGGGGGGAACGGCAAAGGCGGGCGGAAGGCAGAAGTTTGGGCGAGGTAGGGAACGACGGACGGCAACGGCCGTTTCTCTGTAGGGGCGGAAGTTCGACCGTCTTCGGTCGAATCTCCGCCCGCGGCTGCCGCTAGGCCACAGTCGGGCGCACGGGCGCGGGTGGAGGTTTCGCGGGGTGCGGCTCCGCGAAAAATCCACCCCTACAAGACGGCAACGGCCGGCGGGAAACCCTTCGACAGGCTCAGGGCCTTCGGCGAGCCCCCGCCCTACAGTAGGGCAAACGGCAGGGCCGACCTCGCTGCGCTCGTGCGGCCCCTCCAACGACAAAGGCTCAACGGCCGGGCGGAGCAAGCTCCGCCCCTACGGGAGGGTTAGCGGGGGTTACGGCGCTACTACCGTGCTTACGAACTCCAGCGTGCAGACTAGCTCGCCCAGGCCTAGCGCCAGGGTGTGGCGGAGGACCTCTTCCCCGCGGTAGCCGATGATCATCTCGCGCGGGTTGTCGGTCTCCTGGTCGCCACGGTGCAGGTAGACGCGCGGGCGGCCCGCTAGCTCGCGGCGCTCTACGTGGCCCGGGCCGGGGACGGCATAGCCGGAACCGTGCGGGAGGAGGTGGGCCTCCGTTAGGCGCTGGTAGACGCCTAGCTCGCGGGCTCTCGTGGCCAGGTTCGTATTCTCCAGGACCTCGGGGCCTAACTGGGCGCGGCCGCGGAGGAGGAAGCCGGGGGCCTCGCGGCGGACCATGAAGGGGAGCAACTCCTCCGGACCGAAGACCGGGTGGCAGCCTAAGTACATCTCCTCCGGGGAGGTCAGGCCCTGGTGGAGGTGGTTGCTGAGCACCTGCACCGGACCGAGGAGGCGCTCGGCGAAGAGGACGCGGCGCAGGGCGGCGAACTCCGCCGCTTGTTGATGCACCCGCCAGTACTCCTCCGCCGCCTCGCCGAGCAGGACATCCAGGGGGCCCCAGGGGGTCTCAAAGTGGCGGGCGGTGCGGGCGAGGAGGGCGCTGCGGTCCCAGTAGAGGCCGGCGCCCAGGGCGTTGTCGTCGCGCAACTCGGGGGCGGCGCCGTGGAGGATGGCGAGGTACGGGGGGAGGCCGGCCGCGCCGGCGGTGGCGTAGAGGTTGGCAAAGTGATTGCTGCGGTCCAGGTCAAACTCCAGGGGGAGGTCCCAGATGCGGCCGCGGTCCTGGCGGAGGCCGGTGAGGCGCGCGGCGACTTCCGCCGGCGGCGGCAGCTCGGCGAGGCCGGCCACCAGCATGCCGCAGACGTTGGGCTTGACCTGGAGGACGATGAGCGGCTCGCCGGCGCCGCGCCAGTCCAGCTTGCCGCCGTAGGCGAAGCCGGAATCCCAACGCGGCAGGTTGCGGGTGACGGTCATGTCGGGGCCACCCAGGAAGAGGGCGTCCGGCTCGCGGCCTAGCTCGACCTGCACCGTATGGATCTTGGCCAAGCCGATAGCGGTGTTGGCCCGGCAGAGGTCGGCGGCCAGGTCGGGGAGGCCCAGGGGGAAGATGAATTGGTCGGCGCGTTCCAGGCTGAGGGCGGTGGTGATGGGTACCCCTCCTCGCGAATCAGGACTTTACTACTATATTATATAGTACGAGGGCGCGGGTGTCACCTAGAGACGAGGGTTTTGTGGGGAGGGAGGACATTGTGAGGGAAACGGCGCCTCACCCCCAGCCCGCAGGTCTCCGTTACTTCCTGTAGAATAATGCCTCATGACCATTTCCCGGCGACTGGGGGAGGCCTTCCCGCTGGAGCGGCGGGCGGTGCACGAGATGGAGAAGGCCCTGGCCGCAGATTCAGCCCGGGAGCTAGACTTGCCGCTGACCCACGACAACCCCGCAAGGAGCTGACCGACTATGCGCAGAGCCTTTCTGATTTGCCTGATGCTGGCGGGCGCCCTGGGCCTGGCCGCCGCCGCCGAGACGCCGGTTCCGTGGGACCTGCCCACGCTCTTGCAGCGCGTGCCGCCACTAAAGCATGACGCGTCCGGGCGGCTGGCGATGGTCACCTGGGACCGCTTCCGCCTGAGCGTAGACGACAAGTCCTTTGAGGAAGGCAAGCCGCTGCCGGCGGAGATGTACCGGGAGTTGGCGCGGCGGGGGCTGACGCAGGCGCTGTTCCCGGACGAGAAATATATCCCCACGGCGCTGGCGATTCAGCAGGCCGGGGGGCAGGTGATCTTCGTGCAGGGCGACGGCGGCAACGGGCCGGGCGGGGAAGCGCCCGACACGCTGCACCAGTTGCCCGCCGACTTCAAAATCCCCGAGGGCGAGATACACTACGTCTGCCCGCTGCTGCTGGCCGGGTGGAATGTGCGGGCCAATAAGGTGCGGGCCACGCTGACCAAGTTCCGCGACGCCGGAGTCAAGGTGACCGGCTACTGGATGGACTGGGAGGGCGAACCGTGGCCGCTGAAGGCGCAGTGGGAACAGGCGAAGGCCTGTGCGCGCTGCCGGGAGCAGTTCCCGCCGGGGGTGCTGGACGACTGGGAGCGCTACCGGACTTTCATCGCGGGCCTGCGGGCGGACCTGTTCAGCGCCTATCTGGCCGCGCCGGTGCGGGAGATCTACCCCACCTGCTCGGTGACCAACTGGGAGGCAGTCTACTCCGCGCCGGAGGCGATGACCTGGTCCTGGACCCAGAGCCGCTCGCTGCCGCCGCAGCAGATCGGGCTGCTGACCGGGAGCAACCCGATCGCCTACGGCGACGACAACCTGTGGAAGCTGCACGGGAAGAAGCTGGGCAACCTGCCGCTCAACCAGGAGACGATGGACCGGCTGTACACCAGCGTGGAACTGGCGCAGGTCTCGCAGAACGAGGCGGTTCAGAGCCAGTGGGCGCCCGCCAAGCAGACGATTCCCTGGGTGGACCGCTACTGCCCGGACGCCGAAGACCCCAAGATCCCCATCTTCAGCCGCGACCGCTACCGGGAGGTGCTACGGCACCTGTGGCTGCGCGGGGTGGACGGGATGCAGATTTTCCAGCCGGTGCGCAAGGACCATGAGTCCATCGCCACCGAAGAGATCGAGGACGCGGTCGCCATCTACGATGAGATGCTGGAGTATCGCAAGTTCCTCGAGGCGGGGCAGGTTATGAACACCACGGTCCCGGGGCTCCAGGAGCGGGGACCGATCTGGTCGGGCCTGCTCCTGGGGAACGAGGCGGTGGTGCGGGCCTTCGTGCAGGACACCAAGCCGGCCAGCTTCACGATCCGCCCCTGGGCCGAAGCCGCGCCGGTGACCCTGGTCGCGCCCCCCGGTGGGGCGACCTACCGCTTGCGCCACGTGCCGGGGAGGGCGGTGGAGGTGCGGGCGGAGAAGGCGTTGTAAGGGGGGAGTCAGCTGGGGTACAATAGAAGGACCCAGTGCATTGTGGGACTGACCACTATGGCGACGACCGACAAGCTTACGGAATTGGACGACTCGGCGCTGGCGGGACTGGTGCGACGGCTGGTGGAGATCTACCACCCGCTGCGCCTCTACCTGTTCGGCTCGCGGGCGCGCGGCGACTGGGGGCCGGATAGCGACTACGACTTGCTGATCGTGCTGCCAGGGGGCGAGCAGGGGACCGAGGAGCAGCAGAGACGAGCCTTCAGCGCCGAGTGGGAGACCGAGGTGTGGTCAGACGTGATCGTCATGAGCGACGACGAGTTCCACTTCCGGTTGGGCGCGCGGGCCTCGCTACCCTCGACCGCCGTGCGCGAAGGTCGGGTGCTGTATGCAGCCTAACCCTGCCGTCGTGGCCGAGACCCGAGAGTGGCTGGAAACGGTGGCGATAGACCTGGAGTCCGCCGCCAGCGACATGGCCCACACACCGCCGATTCTAGCGGGCGTGGTGTTCCATTGCCAGCAAGCAGTTGAGAAGGTCCTCAAGGCGTTCCTTACCTGGCACGATCAGCCCTTCGCCAAGACTCACGATCTGGCGCGGATTGGCAAGCCCTGCGTCGCCCTCGACGCGTCCCTGCTGCCCTTGGTGGAAAGGGCCGTGCCTCTGACCGAGTACGCCTGGCGGGGCCGTTACCCCGGCGAGCGCCTCAAGCCCACACTGGAGGAAGCCCAGCGGGCTCTCGCCCTCGCCCAGGACGTGGTCGAGGCGGTCACGGCGCGAATTCCGCTGCCCACGGAACCCGACGCGTGATCGTGAGGCGCACTGCGCCCCCCGCCGGAGTGACCTACCGCTTGCGCCACGTGCCGGGGAGGGCGGTGCAGGTGCGGACGGAGAAGGGGCGTAGGGGGCCCGCTCCAATGTCCAGACCTTCGCCCCCTGCGGTGGGTATATCGTGGCGAACTCTCACCACGGCGTCTCCACTATCCAGGGGCGCAACCTCGAGGCCATGTGCCAGGCCGCCCGGGAGAGTAAGTAGACGGTTGCCGTATGTAAGGGCGGAGGTTCCCACCTCCGCCCGCGCGGGCCGCTGACGCTGTCTCCCTTCCAATGACCTAGCTCTCGCGGCCGCCGAGGGCTGGGAACGACACACCGGACGCACCTGGGCAGGGAAACTTTCTCCCCCTCGCGAATAGCCCGCTATTCCTCCGAAAGGACCCTTGACTATGCCCGGATCACGAGAACGCGTTTTGAAAGCTTTCGCGCACCAAACGCCCGACCGTACTCCCTTGTTTGAGATCTTCTGCGCCTTTCACCCCATTTATTGGGATATCTGCGGCCGCAACGCCGCTACTGACGCCATCCTCTATTGGGATGCCCTCGCCGAGGGCATCACCTGGGAGGAACTGGTGGACCTGCAGGTGGACGCGGTCTTCCAGGTGCACAAGTTCTTCGACGTGGACATCGTCCGCCCCGCGGGCACGCCGGGCCAGGACCTGCCCCGCCCCGAGAAGACCGGGCCGCTCACCTGGCGGCAGGACGGTCTCGACTACGTCTACAACGAGCACAGCAACCTGGTGGACCCGGTCATCCCCGTCTCCTACACGCATCAGAAATCCGAAGAAGCCACCCGCAAAATGATCGAGGAGTGGGAGCCGACGCCCTGGACCCCGCCTGATCCGGAGGCTTTTGAGGTCTACCGCCGGGTGCGGGTCCGCGCGGAGGCGGAGGGGCTGGACTGGCTGTACATGGCCGAGATCGGCGCCGGGACCGGCGCGGCTTTCTACCCGCCCTTCATGCTTATGTGGCTGATCGCCGAGCCGGAGCTATTCCAGCGCTGGCTGGATATCCAGAAGGCCGGCGGCTTCCCCTACACCGCGCACCTGATCGAGCAGGGCATGGAACTGGTCGCCATGGGCGGCGACGTTTCCTGCGACAAGGGGCCCTTCATCTCGCCGAAGCACTACCACGAGTTCCTGCTGCCGGTGCTGCAGGAGCATGTGAACCTCATCCATGAGCACGGCGCGAAGGCCATCTACACCTCCGACGGCAACCACTGGGCCATCGCCCAGGACTTCTTCTTCGGCACCGGCGTGGACGGCTACAAGGAAGTAGACCAAGCGGCGGGCATGACCTGGCCCCGGCTGATTGAGGCCGGCATTGACAAACAGGTGTGCATCCTGGGCAACACCGACGCCCGCTATTCGCTGTGCCTCGGCACGCCGGAAGAGGTCAAGACCGAGGTGCGCCAGTCGCTAGACTACGGCCGCCAGAGCCCCGGCGGGCACATCCTGCACAACAGCCACTCGGTGCACGAGGACGTCCGCGTGGAGAACTACTACGCGGTGATCGAGGCGTACCGCGAGTACTTTGGCCTGGAGCCGCTGCCCCGCTAGGGTAGAATCGCCGCCGCTCGAAAGGACCTGCCATGGCCCCTACTGTGCTGCTCGCCGCCGACGGAAAAGCTCTCGCCGCGGTCCTCGTCCCCCCGGACGCCGACCGCGTGACCCGGTTTGCCGCCCGGGAGTTGGCCCGCTATCTCCAGCAGATCAGCGGCGCCCGCTTCCGGGTGCGGGAGGCGACCGCGCCGGTCGCCGGCCAGCCCGCGCTGCTGGTCGGCGCCGGACCGTGGACCGCGGACCTCACCGACGCGCCGGCTCCCGAGCCGGGCGGCCGCGATTCCTTCACCCTGCTGACCCGAGACGGGAAGGTCTATCTCTGGGGCAACCGGAGCCGCGCCACCCTGTACGCAGTGTACGCGTTCCTCGAGGCTCTGGGCTGTGAGTTCATCGAGCCCAACGTCGAGCACATTCCCGGTAGCTTGCGGCTGGCTGCTCCGGAACTGAGTCGCCGCGAGACGGCCGGCTTTGCCCTGCGCAACATCTTCCGCAATATGGTGGTCGCGGGGCACCACGAACCGTTCAGCTTCCTCAACCCGGATCTGCACCTGCCGCAGATCGACTGGATGGCCAAGCGCCGGCTGAACCACTACGAGTTCTATATCGACTTCTACCGCTACGACCTGTGGGAGAAGCACAAGCACCAGGTGCTGGACGCGCTGCTGGACCGGGGCTTTGACCTGGAGGTCACGCACCACTCGCTGCATTACTTCTGCCCGCCGGACGAGAATCACGACTTCGGCGGCTACGGGCCGAGCACCTATCAGCGCAACCATCCCAACTGGTACGAGCCCGCCTACGAGTGCGGCTCGCGAGGGCGCTGGCAGACCAACGTGGGGATTCCCGCGGTGCAGGAGGTCGTCTTTGAACGGTACCTGGATTACGTAGCTCGCAACCCGGAGCTGAAGATCATCGGCCTGTGGCCGGACGACGTGCCCATGAACGCCCCCTACAAGGGCCTCAGCCGCACCGATGGCTACGTCAAGTTCTGGAACAAGCTGGCCAAGCTAATGGCCAAACAGCATCCGGACAAGCGCCTGGGCATTATCGCCTATTTCGAGCTGATTGAGCCGCCCGCCCAGGTGGAGCCGCTGCCCAACACGCACCTGTGGTACTGCCCCATCGAGCGCAACTACATGCAGCCGGTCAGCTACCCGGCGAACCGCAGCTTCGCGAGGAATCTCCAAGGCTGGATCAACCAGATGGCCCCCGGGCACCTGGCGAGCTTCGAGTACTGGGGTTGGGCCGCGCCGATGACCCCGCACCGCGTCTACATGGCCACCGACCTGCCCCGCTACCAGGAGATGGGCAGCGGCGGCATTTACGGCTGGGCCGGCTTTACCTACAACCTCCTGGGCAAGGACTACGGCTGGGCCATCGATATGTTCGCCCTCAGCCGGCTGCTGTGGGAGCCGCAGGCCGACCTGACCGCGCTCGAGCAGCAGTGGGCGCGCGGCGTTTTCGGCCCCGCGGCCGGACCGGTGCTGGACTTCTACGAGATCATCAAGGCGGGACACGCGCAGGAGGCCGCGCAGGGGCTGCTGCCGAGCTACGAGTGGATCAGCGCCAACCTCTTCCACCGCGCCCAGAAGCCCCTGGCCACCGCGCGTAAAAAGACGGACGACCCGCGCCTGGTGCGGCGGATTGATCAACTGGAAAAGCGGGCGGCCCTGCAATTCACCGAGGAAGTCTGGCACAAGCGTCCGCCGGTCAAGTACGTGGGGATGTAGAGGCAACGGCCCTACCCCCTAACCCCCTCCCTAAAGGGAGGGGGGATCACCCCGGTGGTGTGTGGGGCGTTGGCGTTGCCGTTCCCCCCTCTCCCAAGGTCCCCCGCGGGAGAGGGGCCGGGGGTGAGGTAAGACGTACCGCCCGCCTCCACCTTCCGCTCTTGCGCTCGCCGGTCGCGTGCCAGCCTCCCCCCAGCGCCTAACGCCGGCGGGGGACGTAGCCCCCGCCCTACAGTCCCCGCCTTGCGCCCCACACCCCCCGCAGCGTATAATCTACGCGCTTATGTGGTGGGTTTTGGACGATCTCAAGCGGCCGTTGCGTCTGGCCGTTACTCTAGCTGTGCTGGTCCTCGCGCTGGCTCCCGTGGCCGCGCAGACCAAACCGGCACGGGCGGTGATCCGGGGGCAGGCCTACGCCGGATCGCTGCCGGTGTCCCTGCGCGACGGCCAGTTCTGGGGGCCGCTGGCCCCCCTGGCGCGTCTATTTGGCGCGCAGGTGCAGGAGCAGGCGGGGGGCCGCCGGCTGGAGATCGTGACCCCCACCGGCTTGCAGGTGGCGCTAGCAGCAGGCGACCCGGGGCAACGGCTGGCGTTCACGGGCCAGACTCTTTTCGGGCCGCTGGCAGGCTTCTTCGAGGCGCTGGGGGCTCGGCTGCAGCAGGATCGCGGCGAGGGCGTGTTCATCGCCAACGCCGCCCTGCGCGGAATCCAGTACGTGGGCAACGAGCAGGCGCTGGGCGTGGTACTCAATACCAGTGCGCCAGTCACGGGCAAAGTGACCTACTTGACCGAGCCGGACCGCGTCTGTCTGGACGTACCGGGACTGCAACTGGACCACGACGGCGCGCAGTATCTGGGCGTGGCCGGCGTCTGGCGGTTGCGCTGGAGCCAGTACCAGTCGCGTCCGGCCATCGCCCGCTTTGTCCTGGACCTGCGGGAGCCGCGCGAGGTGCGCTGGGAGCCGACCGCGCAGGGCGGCCGCTTGGTGGTGGGCGAGTTGCCCGCCGACGCGCCACCGTTCGTGCCGCAGCCTCCGCGCCTGGAGAAGCTGGACCTGCGCACCGAGCCGGGGCAGTCAGGAACGCTCAAGCTACAGTTTTCCGGGCCGGTGGAGTACACCTGGCAGATGGCGCGCACGCCGTACCGCCTGGTGTTGAGCTTCCCGGAGGCCGTCGGCGCCGCCGAGACCCGCGGGGCCGAGCCGGACGGTCCGCTGCAAAGCGCCACCGTCGTCGCCACCCCGGGAAAACCCGGGCTGACCATATCGCTCCCGCTCAACTGGCTCCTGCGCAGCCAACTGGCGGCGGACGCCAGCGGCCGCGAGGTGACGCTGACCCTGCGGCGCGAGTCGCTGGCGGGCAAGCGGATCGTGATTGACCCCGGTCATGGGGGCAAGGACCCGGGCGCGCAGGCGCGAGGTCTCAACGAGAAAGACATCAATCTGGAGGTCGCCGTGGACTTGGCCGCCCGGCTCCAGCAGGCCGGGGCGCTGGTTACGCTGACGCGGGACCGGGACGTATTTGTGCCGCTGACCGACCGGCCGGCGCTGGCTACCGGCCTGCACGCCGACGCCTTCGTGGCCGTGCACTGCAATGCCATGGGGCATCCCAATAGCAACTACGGGACCGAGTCGTATTACTACACCGAGCAGAGCCAGGTGCTCGCCCTGCTGCTGCAGCGGGCGCTGGTGCAGGGCCTGGGGCGACGCGACAACTGGGTGCGCCAGCATCGCTATGCGGTGCTCTGGCGCAGCCCGGCGCCCTGTGCGCTGGTGGAGTTGATGTACCTGGACTGGGACGCGGAGGGTGATCTGCTGCGCACCCCCGCCACCCGCCAGCTAGCTGCCGACAGCCTCGCCGCGGGTTTGCGGGGCTATTTCGAGGGCGTGCCGGTAACGCCCCCCACCGTCGCTCCGGCGCTCGCCGCGGCGACGCCGACCACAGCCGTTTCAGAGAGGAAGTAGTAACTTTTGCGCAAAGACGGACGCGATAACGAAAGCCTGCGCGACTGCACCATCGAGCGCGGGGTCAATAAGTATGCCGAAGGTTCCTGCCTGATCGCCATGGGCGATACCCGGGTGCTATGCACCGCCTCGGTGGACGAAAACGTCCCCCGGTGGCTGAAGGATTCCGACCAGGGCTGGGTGACCGGCGAGTACGCCATGCTCCCCCGCGCCACCTCCGACCGCACCCAGCGGGAAAGCTCAACGGGCCGCCGCCAGGGCCGCAGCATGGAGATTGAGCGCCTGATCGGCCGCTCGCTGCGGGCCGTCACCAACCTCAAGGGCCTGGGCCAGCGCACCATCACCGTGGACTGCGACGTGCTGCAGGCCGACGGCGGCACCCGCTGCGCCTCCATCACCGGCGGCTACGTGGCGCTGGCGGAGGCCTGCGCCACGCTGATGCGCAAGCGCCGGGTCAAGGTCTGGCCCCTGGAGGCCCAAGTGGCCGCCATCTCCCTGGGCCTGGTCGCCGGCGAGATGATGCTCGATCTCTCCTACGAGGAGGATTGCCGGGCCGCGGTGGACATGAACCTGGTGATGACCAGTCGCGGCGGGGTCGTGGAAGTCCAGGGCACCGCCGAGGGCACGCCCTTCTCGGTCAGCCAACTGGGCCAGATGATGACCGTCGGGCAAAAGGGGCTCATGACGCTGCTGACCATCCAGGCGGAGGCCGTGGTCGACCTGCAGACCTCGCTCGCCTAGTGGCCCCCGCGATGAGTAACCCTCTGCGGCTCGTGGTAGCCTCTCATAACCTCGGCAAAACCGCCGAATTGGCCGGCCTGCTGGGCGGTCTGCCCGTGGACGTCCAGTCCCTGGCGACCTACCCGCAGGTGCTCCTGCCCGAGGAGACCGGCGCCGATTTTGCGGAGAACGCCACCCTGAAAGCGGAGGCCGTCTCTCGCGCGCTGGGCGTCTGGGCGCTCGCGGACGATAGCGGTCTGGTCGTGCCCGCGCTAGACGGCGCCCCGGGCCTGCACTCCGCCCGCGTCGCTCCCACCGATCCCGAACGCATCGCCTGGCTGCTGGGCCGCCTGGCCGGTCTGCCCCCGGAGCAGCGCGGCGCGTACTTCGTCTGCGTGCTAGCGCTCACCCGTCCCGACGGGAGCCTCGCCGGGACCTGGCAGGGCCGCGCCGCCGGGGAGATCCTGGAGGCGCCGCGCGGCGCGAACGGCTTTGGCTATGACCCGGTCTTCTACTCGCCGGCCGCCGGCCGCACCTTCGCCGAACTGACCGCCGCCGACAAATCCGCCCTCAGCCACCGGGGCCGGGCCCTGCGCGCCTTCCGGGAGGATTTCCCCCGGCTGCTCGCCGAGGCGGAGGCGGGCGCATGACTAGCCGCCCCCTCTCCCCCAGCGACCGGGTGCTGCTAGTCCGGCGCACCTCCCTGGGCGATGTCCTCATGGGTCTGCCCGCGCTGGTCGCCCTGCGTCGCCAGTACCCACAGGCGTACCTGGCCTGGCTGGTCGAGGAGCACCTCGCCGACTTGGTGCGCGGCCACGAGTGCCTGGATGAGGTGCTCACCATCCGCCGCCTGCCGGCGCGCCAGCCCCTGGAGTGGTGGCGGGAGGCGCAGGCCGTGGGCCGGCAGCTTCGCGAGCGCCGCTTTGACGTGGCGGTGGACCTGCAGGGCCGCGGCAAAAGCGCGTATATGTGTCACCTGAGTGGCGCGCCTCGCCGGGTGGGGTTCGCCGATGAGTTTCTGGGCCTGCCCGGCTGGCGGTGGATCAACGAGACCGTACGGATCAGCCCGGACACCCACGCGGTGCCGCGGTCGCTGTTGATGGCCGAGTACCTGGGCGCGGCGCCGGCCCCCGCGGAGTTCCGCTACCCGGTGCTCCCGGAGGCCCGGGCCTGGGCGCAGGAGTTTCGCCGGGAGCATAGCCTGACGCCGGAGCAGCCGCTGGTCGCGCTGGTCCTGGGCGCTTCCACCGCGGTCAAGTCCTGGCCGCCGGAGCATTTTGCCGAGCTAATCGCCGCCCTGCGCGCGGCCGGTCGCCAGGTCGTGCTGATCGGCGGACCCGCCGAGGCCGAGCGCGAGGCCGCCGTGCAGGCGGCGCTAACCGTCCCCGCCGCCAGCGCGGTGGGCCGCACCAGCCTCACCCAACTGGCGGCGCTGCTCGGGGAGGCCTCCGTGGTGGTAGCCGGGGACACCGGCGCGCTGCACATGGCCGTGGCGCTGGACCGCCCCGTGGTCGGCCTGTTCGGCCCGACCAGCCCGCGGCTTTCCGGTCCCTGGGGCCCCCAACACCGGGTCCTATGGGACGAGCCGACCTGCGGCCCCTGCGGCCGCCGCCCGACCTGCCAGGACTTCGGCTGCATGAGGAAACTGACACCGGACCGCGTGGGGGCGGCGGTGGAGGAGATTCTCGCTAACTGAACCGCAGTGAGTCCCCGCTAACGGCGGCCCCTCCCCGGCGGCGCAGACGCCGCCGCCCTCCCCTAAGTAGGGGAGGGGGGGACTTTGGAGTTTGGTTCGTCGCTGTTGCCGTTGCCTTTTCCTAACCCCTCCCTAAATAGGGAGGGGCGTGGAGACTGCGTAGCAGTCTCCCAGGGTGGGTCCCGGCGGCCGCGAACGAACGGCCAACGGCCGGCGGGGGACGTAGCCCCCACCCTACAGTGCGGCAAAGGCTTACGGCACACCGGCGAGACGCCGGTGCCACCGACAGAAAAGGCCACGGCAACGGCCGGCGAGGGACGTAGCCCCCGCCCTACAAGCGGTTAACATATGATCGTCCCACCCGCACGCCAAACTGAATGGAACCGGATGGTGGCCGCCTGCCCGCATGGCGACCTCCTGCAAGGCTGGGCCTGGGGGCAGCTCAAGGCGCGCACCGGCTGGACGCCGCTGCCGGTCGGAGTGGAGCGCGCCGGGGCGCTGGCCGCGGGCTGCCTGCTGCTCAAGCGCCCGCTGCCCGGCGGCCTGAGCCTGCTTTATGCTCCCCGGGGGCCGATCGTGGACTTTGCCGACGCCGATTTGTGGAGCGAGTTGGCTGCCGAGATCAAGAGCCTGGGCCGCAAGCACCGCGCCATTGTGGTGAAGATGGACCCCGCGATTCCGGAGACGGACGCCGTCGCTGCGCAGGCCCTGCGGAGCGCCGGGTACCGCGCCGCCACCAGCGCCGAGGCGGTCGGCGGGACGCAGCCCAAGCACGTCATGAAGCTGAACCTGCGCGACTCCGAGGAAGCCCTGTTGGAATCCTTCGCCCCCAAATGGCGTTACAATATCCGGCTGGCCGAGCGCAAGGGTGTGGTGGTCCGCGAGGCCACCCGCGCGGACCTGCCCGCCTGGTACGAGGTGCTGCGGGTGACCGCGCGGCGCGACAGCTTTACCGTGCGGGCGCTGTCCTACTTCGAGGACCTCTGGGACCTGATCGTCGCCCCCGGCCAGGGGCGGCTGTTCCTGGCGCGCGTGGGCGGGGAGCTGATCGCCGGAACCCTGGCCTTCTCCCTGCCGCCGCAGTGCTGGTACGTCTACGGGGCCTCCAGCAACGAGCACCGCAACCTGATGCCCAACCACGCGCTGCAGTGGGCGATGATGCAGTGGGCCCGCGGGCAGGGCTGCAGCGTCTATGATTTCCGAGGCGTAGCGCCCGAGGTAAACGGCGAGCCGCAAGGCCACCTGGCCGGCCTGAACCGCTTCAAGCGAGGTTTCGGCGCCGAGTACGTGGAATATCTAGGAGACTATGATTTGGTGCTCAACCCGGCGGCGTACTGGGGCTTCCAGAAAGCGCTGCCGTGGGTGAGGAACCGGGGGAGGAAGAAGCGGGCGGCGGAAGAGGCGGTGTAGAGGCGAGGCAGCGGTCGCCGGGCCTCACCCCCTGCCCCCTCTCCTGGCAGGAGAGGGGGAAATGCAAAGGCAAAGGCGGACGGCCGGCGGGGGACGTAGCCCCCGCCCTACAGGAGAAAATATGCGAGAGCTAATTGAGGAAGTGCTGGAGACCGCCAAGCGCGCCGGGGCGCAGTTCGCTGACTTGCGCATCGGCGAGGGTAGCGGGCTGAATATCTCGGTGCAGGACGGGCAGGCGGATCGCATTAGCACCGGCTCGGGCCGCTCCGCCGGGCTGCGCGTGCTGGTGGATGGCGCTTGGGGCTTTGCGCCGACTACCGAGGTGACCAAGGAGGCGCTGCTGCGCTGCGCTCGCGAGGCCGTGGCTATGGCCCGGACCGCCGCGCCCTCCGTGACCGAGCCGGGGATGGTCGCCGAGATCGAGCCGGTGGAGGACTCCGTCGCCGCGCAGTTTGAGATTGACCCGCGCGATATCCACCTGGCCGACCGGGTGGCCGCGATCTTTGAGCTGGAGCAGGAGGCGCGCCGCGAGGACCCCAAACGCATCACCAACACCGTCGCCGGCTACACCGACGGCTGGGGCAAGTCCTGGCTGGGCAACACGGAAGGCACCTACCTGGAGACGGAGCGGGTCCGCTGCTCGATGGGCCTGACCGTGATCGCCCAGGAGGGCGAGGTGCGCCAGTGGGCCTCGGAAAGCCGCGCCGGGAGCCGGGGTTATGAGGTCTTCACCGAGATTGACCACGAGGAGTTCGCCACCGAGACCGCCCGTCGCGCCCTGGCGCTGCTCAGCGCCGCTCCGCCGCCCGCGGGCAAGTTCGAGGCGATCATTGACCCCAAGATCACCGGCCTGCTGGTCCATGAGGCCTTCGGCCACAACTGCGAGGCCGACGCGGTCTGGTCCGGGCAGTCCATCCTCTCGGACAAGGTCGGCCAACTGGTCGCCGCCGAGAACGTCAATATTGTGGATGATCCGCTCCAGCCGAAACGCAACGGCTCGTACCTTTACGACAGCGAGGGCACCCGCGCTCAGCGCCACGTGCTGCTGGAAAACGGCGTCTTGCAGGGCTTTTTGCATAGTCTGGAGACCGCGGCGCAGTTCGACGAAAAGCCCAACGGCGCGGCCCGGGCCGGCAGCCCGCAGGACCCGCCGCTGGTGCGGATGAGCAATACCTACTTTGAGCCGGGCGACTGGACCTACGAGGAAATGCTCGAGCAGATCAAGGACGGGCTGTATCTGACCGGCGGCAAGTGGGGCTACGTCTATACCGCGCGGGGGCAGTTCACCTGCAACGCCGAGCAGGCCTGGGCGATCAAGGACGGGGAACTGGGGCAGCATTACCGCAATGTGAGCTTCGCCGGGCTGACCCTCGACACGCTGCAGAAGGTCACTGCGGTCGGCAACGACCTGGAGTTCCAGATGGGCGGCACCTGCGGCAAGGATGGGCAGGGCGTGCCGGTGGACACCGGCGGCCCGCACCTGCGCCTCGCCGAGATCGTCGTCGGCGGCCACGAGGAGGCCGAGGCTTGAGCAACCTTCCGCAGACCCTGGTCTTCTGCCTGGTCGGTTTGGTGGCGGTGGGGCTGCTCAGCTACATGGTGCGCGCCCACGCGCTGGACCTGGGCCACCGGCGCAGTTTCGTGCACGGGCGCCTGGTGGTCTTCTGGGTGGCGTGTCTGGCGGCCATGGGGCTGGGCCTGTACCTGACGCTGCTTTTCCCGGAAGGCTTGTTCAACGTGAGTTTCACCCCCGCCGCGTCCGGCCAGCCGCTGGTCAGCTCGGGAGGGAACCAGCCGGTGCTGCTGCTGGGGCTGGCCGGTATGGCTATTTGCGCACTGGTCGCCTGGCGGGCGATCGTGCCCCTGCAACTGCCGCCGGGGGAGGACGCGGAGGACGAGGACCAGTGATCCTTGCCGCCGTCATCCTCTGGGGCCTGGTGGCGGTGCTGCTGGGAATCGCCTTGTACGGGGTGCTGGTGGAGCCCTTCCGGCTGGAAGTCACCCGCTTGCAGGTGCCCCTGCCGCGCCTGCCGGAGGGGCTGCGCGGTCTGGTGGTGGGCCACATTTCCGATCTGCACCTGCGCGATAGCCGCAAGTCGCGGGAGATCGCCGAGGGCGCGGTGGCGGAGTTGGTGCGCCAGCAGCCGGACCTGATTTGCATCAGCGGAGACATCATCAACCACGCCGAGTGGCTGGCCGAGGGCGCCCGGGTGCTCTCCCCCCTCACCGCCCCGCTGGGCGTCTATCTGGTGCTGGGCAACCACGACTGCGACGCGACTATGGAGGATTTCCTCTATGGTCACGCGGGCTGGGACGCCGCCGAGCAGCGCTGGCGCGAAGCCCTGGCCGGCACGGCGATCACTTTGCTGGACAACGAGTGGCGCGCCCTGAGCTGGCGCGGCAGCCCCCTGGTGCTCGCCGGGATTGGCGACCTGTGCGCCGGGCACGATGATCTGCCCCGGGCCCTGGCCGGAGCACCCGAGCCGGGGGCGCATATTCTGCTGGCCCACTCGCCTGATGCCCTGGACCTGCGGGGCACGGACTGGGCCGACCTGGTGCTGGCCGGCCACACGCACGGCGGCCAACTCCAGTTGCCGGGGGTCGGCAGCGTCTGGGCCCCCGTCTGGCGCCTACGCCACCGGGCCAGCGGTCTGCTGCGCCTGGGCCACACGATTCTGTTCGTCAGTCGCGGCGTCGGCTCCGGCCTGCGCGCTCGAGTCAACTGCCCGCCCCAGATTGCCCTGCTGGAACTGGTGCCGGGCGGGGCCGAATCTATTCCGCAGACGCGCCGGGCTCCGCATCCGGCCTGGGAGGCAGCCGCTCATGAAACTACCTAACCTATTCGGCAAGCCGAGCTCCACGCGCCCGCAGATCGCGCGCCAGGACGCCCTGCGCGTCTATCCGGTGCGCAACCCGAGCCTGGACTGGGAACTCGACGACCAGGGCCTGGTGGTCGCCACTCTGGTCCGCCCCAAGTCGCTGAAGTCCAAGATCATGGGCAGCTTTTTGATGCTCCCGGACTCCCGGCAGCTCAAGCTCGACGAGGTGGGCAGCTACGTCTGGAGCCTCTGCGACGGCAAGCACGCGGTGACCGACCTCATCGCCGAGATGAGCGACAAGTACAAGCTCAGCCGCCGCGAGGTGGAGGTCTCACTCACCGAGTTCCTGCGCATGCTGGCCAAGCGCGGGATGATCGCGGTCGCTGTGCCCCGGGAGATCGTGGACAAGCTGGACCCGCAGACCGCTGCAGCTCTGGGCATCGTGGATATGCAGATAGTGGAGGACGAAGCGACGGAGGAGAAGGCGGAAGGGGAGCCGGAGGAGAGTTCCTAGCCTGCGCGGCAGCCCGCCTCACCCCCGGCCCCTCTCCGTGGCGCTCGCCGACGAGCGCCCGCAGGAGAGGGGGGAAAAGGCAGGAGAGACCCAGCGCACAGCCACCCACGCGCAAAGAGACCGGCCAGGCGGAGGCCTGAGCCGGTCCCACAGACGGAAGCTACCTACGCCCGGACCTTAGCTGGTCTGGGCGTTGATCTTCTTCATCAGGCGGGCCTTGCGGCGCGCCGCGGCGCGCGGGTGCAGCACGTTGGCCTTGGCGGCTTTGTCGATCGCCTTGTAGGCGGCGGCCACTTCGGCGGCGGCCGGATCGGCCTGCTCCCGGGCGGCGCGGACGGCCAGCCGGAAGGTGCGCTTCATGGACACATTGCGGTCGTGCCGGGCGCGGGCCTGGCGCAGGTCTTTCTTGCGAGACTTAATCTGCGGCATGAGTCAGTACTCCCTATACAGGTGATAGCGCGCCGCCGACCAGCAACGGGCGCGGGTTTTCTCACGAGGATGCGATTATAGCACAGGCCTGCCCGGGAAGCAAGGGTGTCTAGTCTTCCCCAAACAGCGAGGTCTCGTACTCGGCGTTGTACTCCACGTACGCCGGGGTCAGGTCGCAGGTCCAGACCGTGGCCTCCGCCGCGCCTAGCCCCAGGTCTACCTCGATGGCGATCTCGGTCTCGCGCATCCGTCGGCGGCCTTCCTCTACGTCAAAGTCCTGGTTGCAGCCCCGGAGCCAGGGGGTGATTCCCGCCATGGTCAGCGTGGTGCGGCCCGGGTCCACGAACTCCCCGGCGGTGCCCACCGCGGCCGCCAGACGGCCCCAGTTGTAGTCGCCGCCGTACAGGGCGGCCCGCATCAGGGTGTAGTTGGCGACCGCCCGGCCGGTGAGGCGCGCCTGCTCGAAGCACTCCGCGCCGGTCACCTGGATGGCCACGAACTTGCTGCACTTCTCCCCGTCGCGGGCGATCTTCTTGGCCAGCTCCCGCGTCACGTGCCCCAACGCCGCCACGAAAGGCGCGTAGCCGGGGGCCTCCCCGCTGTCCACGCGTACGCCGGAGGCGCCATTGGCCAGCAGGGCCACCGTGTCGTTGGTGCTCTGGTCGCCGTCCACGGAGATGCAGTTGAAGGAGTGGTCCACGGCCTCGCGCAGCGCCGGGCGCAGCAGCTCCGCCGGGATGTCGAGGTCGGTGGTCAGGAAGCACAGCATGGTCGCCATGTTGGGGCAGATCATCCCCGCGCCCTTGCAGATACCGCCCAGGCGCACCGGCCGCCCCTCCACCGAGAACTCCACCGCGATCTCCTTGGGGAAGGTGTCGGTGGTCATGATCCCCTGCGCCGCCAGCGGCCCGCCGTCGGGAGTCAGCGCGGGGACCAGCTTGCCCACGCCGGTCGTGATCTTGTCCAGGGGCGGCAGGTTGCCGATGTGCCCCGTGGAGCAGACCAGCACCTCGCTCGCCGGAATCCCCAGCGCCGCGCCGGTGACCGCGGCCATCTGCCGAGCGGCGGCAAAGCCGTGCTCGTCGGTGCCCGCGTTGGCGACGCCGCTGTTGGTGATGATGGCCCGCGCCACTCCGTCCGCCGCGTGCTCCTCGGTGATGTAGGTCGGCGCGGCGCGGAAGCGGTTGGTGGTGACGGTCACGGCGACCGTCGCCGGCAGCTCCGAGCAGACCAGCGCCAGGTCGAGTTGGTGCGGCTTGATGCCGCAGTTAATCGCCCCCGCCAGGAAGCCCTGGGGGGCGGTGACAGCGCCGGGAATCTCGATGAATCCGGGTTCATTCATAGGTGGAGCGTCCTCCTGAGCTTCTGCCTTATCTTTCGGTCTTTCTCCGGAGGGGCCGAATACGAGGACGTGAGCGAAGCGAACGCCGCAAGTATCCGGCCCACGGCTAGCGCTGAGCCTGGGCCGGATACTTCGTGGAGTTTGCTCTGCAAACTCCCTCGTATTCGGCCCCTCCGGGGGAGTCCTTACGGCCACATCGCGGGGCGCTGCAGCGCGGTCGTCTCCGGCCAGCCCTGCATCAGATTCAGGCACTGCACCGCCGCGCCACTGAGGCCCTTGATCAGATTGTCAATAACGCTGGTGGCGATGAGCAGGCCGGCCTCTTCGTGCGTGGTCAGGCCCACATGGCAACGATTGGAGCCGGTGACCTGCTTGGTGGCGGGCTGCTTGCCCCAGGGCAGGACGGTCACGAACGGCTCCTCGCGGTAGAACTCACGGTAGGCGTCCTCAATCTGCTCCTGAGTGACGCCGGGGAGCAGGCGGCCGTAGGCGGTGGTGAGAATCCCGCGGGCCATCGGCATCAGGTGGGGGCTGAAGGTCACTCGCACCGGCGCGCCGAAGCTGCCCAACTCCTGGTCCATCTCGGGCTGGTGGCGGTGCACCCCCACGTTGTACGCGGTGACGGACTCAGTGGTCTCGCAGAACATGCTGGTCAATGCTTTGCTGGTGCGGCCCGCGCCGGATACGCCGGACTTGCTGTCCACGATGATCCCCTGCGGCTCGATCAGTCCCGCCCGGACCGCCGGGGCCAGGGCCAGCGTCGCGCCGGTCGGGTAGCAGCCGGGCACGGCCAGTAGGCGCGTGGTGCGGATCTGCTCGCGGTGCAGCTCCGGCAGGCCGTAGACCGCCTCGGCCAGCAGCTCCGGCACCGGGTGCTGGGTGTAGTACCGCTCGTAGGTGGCCACGTCGTGGAGGCGGAAATCAGCGGAGAAATCAATCACTTTCGCGCCCGCCCGCAGCGCCTCGGCGACCAGGGGCGCGCCGACCGCGTGCGGCAGGGCCGAGAAGAGCAACTCGGCGTGCTCCAGGGCCGCTGGGACCTCCGAGGGACCGATCTTGGCGTCCACATCGCCCAGCAGGTGGGGGTACAGGTCGGTAAGCTGCTCGTCCACGTTGCTGTGGCCGCCCAGGTAGGTTACCTGGACCTCCGGATGGTCCAAGAACAGGCGAATCAACTCGACGCCGCCGTACCCCGCGGCGCCAAAAACCGCTACTTTTAGCATGTTCGGGTCCCCTGTCCGGCCCTCCTCGCGGAGGGCGCAAGCGTTCGCAAGACAATAGCACAGCCCTCGCCGAGGGTCAAGCGTGGAGCTGCCGCGAAGTGCCCAGCCGTTGACACTCCGCCCCCTCTCCTGTATACTTTTGTTCTCAACTGTGCAGCGACATTCGAACCGGGCGGCACGGCCCGGTCGTTTGAGGTGTCTGTCGGGCCGCCCTGGGGGGCGCGCCTGGCTTATGGAGGTCTGACTGTGGAATCAATTGACGAGCTGTCGCGGAAGTTTGGGAGCCGCTTCGACCTGGTCGTAGCCGCCGCCAAGCGGGCCGGCCAGATCAAGGATGGCGCGCCCCCGCTGGTGGAAACCACTTCCCGCAACCCCCTGACTATCGCTCTGGAGGAGCTGTCCGCCGGCAAGGTGCTGCTCAAGCCGCCCTCCGAGGAACTCATGCGCGAGCCCGAGCCCGTGGTGCAGGACTACCTGACCCGCCGCGGCAGCCTCCAGGACCAGATCGCCGCCTACGCCGCCGGCGACGAAGACGAGGAGTTCGATGAGGACTTCGAGGACGAACTGGACGAGACCGAGGACGAAGAGGAGTCCGAGGACTTGCTGACCGAGTACGATGCCGAGGAGACGCCCTTTGAGTTCGGCTTCGGGGAGGAGCCTGACCAGATCTTCCCGGAGGAACTGGAAGACCTCGCCGAGGATACCGAGGACGAGGAACTCGCCGAAGAGGACGAGGACGAAGAGGAAGAGCTGGAGGAAGAAGACGAGGAGTAGCTTCCCAACTCCGTCGGCTCACGCCGCCATCTGGCCACTTAAGTATACTCCGGGAGGGGCGGCAATGCCCCTCCCGTCGTTTTGCCCGCAGCCGTGACGGCGCGGGGGAGTGCTATGAGTACCGAATATTATGAGATTCTGGGGGTCTCGCGCGAGGCCAGTACTGAGGACATCCGGCGCGCTTACCGGCGTCTGGCTCGCGAGCATCACCCCGACGTAAACAACGGCGCGGCCGAATCCGAGGAGACCTTCAAGCGCATCTCGGAGGCCTACGCCGTGCTCTCCGACGAGGACAAGCGCCGTCGCTACGACCTGGGTGGCGGGCAGAACGATTTCTTCTCCGGCGGCGCCCCCGATATCTGGCAGATCTTCGAGTCCGCCTTCGGCGGCAGCCCCTTTGGCAACGCCCCCCGCCGCGGCCGCAGCCTGCAAGTCACCGTCAACCTGGAACTGGCCGACGTGCTGACCGGGGTGGAGCGCGAGGTGGCCTACAACTGGACCGTCCTATGCGAGCACTGCTCCGGGCAGGGCATCGAGCCCGGCACCGAGGTCAAGCGCTGCGCCACCTGCGGCGGCCAAGGCCGGGTCAGCCAAGCCGTCAACACCTTCCTGGGCGCGATGACCACCGTCCGCGAGTGCCCGGCCTGCAGCGGCGCCGGCCAGATTCCGGACCAGCTCTGCGCCGAGTGCCACGGCCACGGCACGGCGCGCCGCCGCGAGACGGTGACCGTGCAGATTCCCCCCGGCGTCGGGCACGGCGATGAGCTGGCGGTGCGCGGCGCGGGCGAGCAAATCCCCGGCGGACAGCCCGGCGATCTGGTCCTGCGGCTCTCCGTCAAGAAGCACCCGATCTTCACCCGCCGCGCCCACGACCTGGAGATGACCCAGGAGGTCAGCTACCTCCAGGCGCTGCTGGGCGACACCCTGACCGTCCCCACCCTGACCGGCGAGACCCAGGTGCCGCTGCCCTCGGGCACGCAGCCCGGCGCGCAACTAGAGGTGCCCGGCGAGGGCCTGCCCGACCGGGGCGGCGTGCGCCGCGGCCAGTTGCTGGTCAACGTGAAAGTCTGTATCCCCCGCAAACTGAGCGAGCGCGAACACGAGCTGGCCTCCGAACTGGCCACGGAGGCGGGACTGGACTGCCAGCCGCCCGCCAAGGGCCTCTTCGGACGCCTGCGCGACTCGTTGGGAGGCTGATTCTGATGTCCGACGCCATCCCGCAGTGGTATGCGCTGCAGTTCACCGTCCCGGCGGAGTGGGAAGAACTGGTCAGCGACTGGCTAGTGGAGCTGAGCGGACGAGGCGTCATGGGCCGCACCGCGGGCGCCCGCGCGGAGGTCACGGCCTACTGCGCCGACCCGGTGCTGGCGGAGCAGGTCATCGCCGGCGCGCAGGAGCGCTGGCAGCTACTCTGCGCCGACTGCGGCCTCGAAGACACCCTCACCGTCACCCGCTCCACCATCCAGGAAGAGGACTGGGCCCACGCCTGGAAGGCCTACTACCACCCGATTCGCATTGGCCGGCGGGTCGTCATCAAGCCTTCCTGGGAGACCTGGCCCCCCGCCGATCAGCCGGAGGCCGCGCACCCGGACGATCTGGTCATTGAGCTGGACCCCCAGATGGCTTTCGGCACCGGCACCCACGAGACGACACAACTTTGCCTCGAGGCCCTCGAGGAGTTTCTCTCCCCCGACGCCACGGTCGTGGATATTGGCGCCGGGTCCGGAATTCTCTCCATCGCGGCCGCCCAGTTCGGCGCGGGCCGCGTGGAGGGCTGGGAGATAGACCCGGTGGCCGCGCGCGTCGCGATTGAGAACTTCCGCCGCAACGCCGTGGATCACCTCTGCGAGGTCCATACTGGGGAGGCCCTCCAGGAGTTGGCGGGAACCTACGATCTGGTCATCGCCAACGTCCATACGCCCTTCCTGCTGCGTCTGATTCCGGAGCTAGCCCGCTTTCTCAACGCTGGCGGGCATGTGATCCTCGCCGGGGCCAGTGAGACCAGCGCCCCTGCCCTGCGTGACGCGGTCGCGGCGGCGGGGTTGCAGGTCCTGCGCCAGACGCAAAAGGGCGAGTGGGTAGCGCTGGTGATCGCTCATCCCAGCCCGAAAACCTGATCAATTGTGGAGAAGATCATGGCTTTTGATACCGCAGTCAGCTCCCGCGGGGAGGCTCTCCGCGACGCCGCGCGCCGGCGGCCGCCGATGTTGGCGGAGAACCCCTATTACTGGCCGGCCGCGCTCCTCGGGGAGCCGGGACGCCTCCCGGCCCGCCGCTTTGCCGACGCCTTTTGCGCCACCCTGCGCGTCGCGCAGCCGGTTGTCCATCCCCAGGAACTGATCGTCGGCGCCCTCACGCTGCCCGAGCCGGATGAGGCGCAGCGCCAGGCCGTCGCGGAGGCCAACCGGGCGGGGTATACCCTGCCTCCCCGCACCATTGACGGTCACATGGGCCTCGACCACGACCGGCTGCTCCGTCTGGGCCTGACCGGGGTCCGCGACCTCGGGGAGCAGCGCCGGGCCGAGCTCGACCCCACCCACGGCGAGGACACCGCCGCCTGCGAGTACCTGCGGGCCTGCCGCGACTGCCTGGACGCCGCGCTGGAGTTCTGCGACCGACTGGCGGAGACCGTGGAGGCCGACGCGGCCGCCGAGTCCGACCCCGCCCGCCGCGCTGAGTTGGCAACCATCGCCGCCACCTGCCGCCGCGTGCCACGCTTTCCGGCGCAGACCTTCCGCGAGGCGCTGCAGTCGGTCTGGATGTCGCAGTTGCTCAGCCGCATCGAAAACGGCCTGTGCGCGGGCCGCTTTGACCGCACCTTTTGGCCCTTCTACCAGGCCGACCTGGCCGCGGGCCGCCTGACCGAGGACGAGGCGCGCGAGTTGATCGGCGCCTTCCTCGTCAAGTACAACGAATTCGGCTGGTTCCCGCAGGGCGCGCTGCTGGGGGGCCTGGACGCCGCCGGCCAGGACACGACCAACGACCTGTCCTACATGTTCCTCGAAACCCAGGGCGAGCTGGCCCTGCTCAACCCCGCCACCTGCATAAGCTGGAACCGCCACACCCCTGCCCGGCTCATGGAAGAGGCGGTGGACTACGTCTGCCGGGGCAACTCGCTGCCCTCCTTTATGAATGACGAGGTGATTGTGGCGGGCCTGGTGGAGGCTGGGGTGGACCGCGCCGAGGCGGTCAACTACCTCAACAGCACCTGCGTGGAGATCAGCGTGCAGGGCTGCTCGGGCATCCGCGTGGTCGCCGACTATATCAGTTTTCCGCAGATTCTCCTGCGCACGCTGCACAACGGCCGCGACGTAACCGAGGCCGCCACCGACTCCTTCCCCACCGGCGCGGCGGACCAGTTCGCCGGCTTTGCGGACCTGCTCGCCGCGCTGCAGCAGCAACTGGTCTGGGCGCTGGACGAGAACGCCCGCCGCATCAACCGGGGCCTGCTGGGGCACCCCACCGCCCACAGCTATCCCTTCTCCTCCTGTTTCGTGCGCGACTGCCTGGAGCGGGGCCGCGACTGGAGCGACGGCGGGCCGCGCTACAATTTCGCGTACCCGCAACTGGTCGGTATGGCCAACGTCGTGGACTCCCTGATGGCGATCCGCGAGTTGGTCTACGAGCGCCGGGAGCTGACCCTGCCGGAGTTCGCCGCAATTGTGGACAGCGATTTCGCCGACCAGGAGCCGCTGCGCCGGCGCGTCGTCAACACGCTGCCCAAGTGGGGGACCAGCGACGAGCAGGCCGACGCCCTGGCCGGGCAGTTGGTGGACTGGTACTACGAGCGGACCCGCCACCACCGCTCGCACCTGGACATGGGCCAGTATCACCCCGGCTTCCTCTGCTGGGTCATGCATGCTTCGCTGGGCAAGCTGGCCCCGGCCACTCCCGACGGCCGCCGCGCCGGGACGGCCTTCGCCGACTCCCTGGCCGCCGCGCAGGGCCGCGCCTCCGCCGGCCCCACCGGGGAGATCGCCAGCCTGGCGAAGCTCGACTTCCAGCCCGCCCTGGGCGGCATGGTCTACAATCTGCTGCTCAACCGCACCATGTACGACACCCGGGAGGGCCGGGGCAAGCTGCGGGACCTGCTGGAAACGTACCTGCAAGCGGGCGGCTTCCAGGCCCAGATCAGCGTCGTCAACGGGGAAATGCTGCGCGAGGCCCAAGAGAACCGCGAGAAATACGCGGATCTGATGGTCAAGGTCGGCGGCTACAGCGACTATTTCGTGGACCTCTCGCCGGAACTGCAGGAGGCGCTGATCGCCAAGAGCGAGTAGCCCGCCCCGGAGGACCGCCCATCACCCGTCTCTTTTTCGAGCAAACCTACGCCGCGGGCGACCTGCTGCCCCTGGACGCCGCGCAGGTGCATTACCTGCGCGATGTGCTGCGCCTGCGGGTGGGGGGCAAGTTTGTCGCGGTGCTCCCGGGCGGCGCGGAGGGTCCGGCGCGACTGGAGCCGGTGGGCGAGACCCTGGGCGCGCGGCTGATAGAGCTGCACCCCGGCGCGGCGCGGCCACCCGTGCAGGTGCTGCTCTACGCGGCGCTGCTCAAACATAAGGGTTTTGAGTTGCTGCTGGAGAAGTGTACCGAGGTGGGCGCGGCGGAGATCGTGCCGGTGCTCACCGACCGCGTAGTCGTCGAGCCGCGACCGGAGCGCCTGGCCGCGCAGGTGGAGCGCTGGAACCGGATCACCGAGGCGGCCGGCCGCCAGTGCCAGTCGCCCAGCGTGCCGCCGGTCCGCGAGCCGCTGGAATGGCCCGCGGCGCTGGCCCACTGGCAGGCGCAGGGGGTCCCGGGGATCATCTTCGCGCTGCCGGCGGAGGGCCCGCTGCCCCCGCTGCGCGAGGTACTCAGCGACCTGCGGGGCGCCGACCGCCTGGCGCTGTTCATCGGCCCGGAGGGGGACTTCACCCCCGCCGAGGTCGCCGCCGGCCTAGCCGCCGGCCTGCGTCCGGCCAGCCTGGGAGACCGCGTCCTGCGCGCCGAGACCGCCGCCGTGGTGGCTACGGCGCTGGTGGTGTATGACTTGGCGGCGGACCGGCCCACCCCGCCCTCGGCGGACCTCGGGCACCCCTCCCGAGGCGGGAGGGGCTTGGGGGAAGGTTAGCGGATAACCTGGCTCCATGATTCAGAAGCCCCTCCCATTTTGGGAGGGGTACGCGACCGCGCAGCGGTCGTGGGGGGTGGGCCAACCGGATGCGGAGCATCATCTTCGGCCACAACGATCCGGACAAGCTAGCGAGAGCCATAGAGTTGCGGCAGACCATGACTCCAGCTGAGCGTCGCCTGTGGCAGCGACTGCGCGCAAACCGCCTGCTGGACCTGCACTTTCGTCGCCAAGTGGTCATAGAGGGGTTCGTTGTCGACTTCTACTGCCACTCAAAACGACTGGCCGTCGAAGTGGACGGCGGGGTGCATGCCGATACGCGAGAATACGACGCAGAGCGAGACAAGATTCTGCGTGGCTGCGAGATCGCAGTTCTGCGTGTGACAAACGAGGAAGTGGAAGGGAACTTGGGCTGGGTGTTAGACTGCATCGTGGCTGCGGCGGACCGGCCCACCCCGCCCTCGGCGGACCTCGGGCACCCCTCCCGAGGCGGGAGGGGCTTGGGGGAAGGTTAGTATGTAGGGGTGGATCTTTCGCGGGGCCGTATCCCGCGGAACATCCACCCGTTCGCTGCCTGACAGGTAGCGAGCGGGCGTGTGTGTCGGCAAACGACGCCGCCAAACGCGCCCCTACACGGAAGCAGCCGGAACAGACCGCCCTCAACTAATATCTCTGTCGGGAGAAACCATTATGCGCAACCTGACCCGCGTCATGCTCATTCTCGCCCTGCCGGTCCTGCTGGCCGCCGGGTGCGTGCAGCGCTTGGCCCCCAACTCGGCTGCCACGCCCACCTCGGGGGAGCCGGTCAAGCTGGTGCTCTTCACCTGGACTGAGGTCACCGAACTGCAGGCTAACCAGACGCTGATTGCCGAGTTCGAGAAAGCCCACCCCAACATCAAGGTGGATATCCAGAACGTGCCCGGCAGCGGGCAGGCCATGCAGAAGCTGCAGACCATGATCTCCGCCGGCACCGCGCCGGACGTCATGAGCCTGCACGGGGCCTACTACTTCCCCTTCGCCTCCAAGGGCGTATTGGCCGACCTGGAGACCTTCATCAAGGGTGACAAAGAGTTCAACCTCGACGATTTCTACCCGGGGCTGATCAAGATCTCGCGCTGGCAGGGCAAGCTGTACTCCGTGCCGCGCTACACCTCGGTCTACACGCTGTTCTACAACAAGGCGCTGTTCTCGGCCGCGGGCGTGCCCTTCCCCGGCGCGAGCGGCAAGTGGACCTGGGACGAGTACCTGGCGGCCGCGAAGAAGCTGACCCGCGGCGACGAGTACGGCACCTACATTGACTTCTGGGGCGCGCGGCTTTACCCCTGGCTTTGGCAGAACAACGCGGACCTGATGAACGCCGACCGCACCCGCTGCGTGGTGGACTCGCCGGCGGCAGTGGAGGCGCTGGGCTTCCTCTCCGACCTGCGCCACAAGTACGCGGTCTGCCCGCCGGCGACCTCCGGCGAGCGCAACGAGGGCCTGAACCTGTTCCTGCAGGGCAAGATCGCCATGTACATGACCGGCCCCTGGGACGTGCAGAATATGCTGCAGAAGCCGGAGTTGTCCTGGGACGTCGCCCCGCTCCCCACCAAGCAGCGCGCCGCGACCCTGCTGGGCACCGAGAATTACTCGATCTCCGCGACCACCCCGCATCCCCAGGAGGCCTGGGAGCTGTACAAGTTCCTGCTCAGCCCGCACGCCCAGGAGTTCATGGGTAATAAGCTCGACAAGATGCCCTCCCGCAAGTCAGTCGCCGAGGGTCCGTACCTGGCCGCGCCGGCCAAGTACAACCGCAAGGTCTTCGTGGACGCCCTGGCCTACGCGCTACCCGCGCCGAACATCCCCGAGTGGGACGAGGTCAGCAACTACCTCCAGGACCAACTCGATCTGATCTGGGTAGGCAAGACCACCGCGGCCGCCGGCCTCAAGCGCGCGGCGACCGACATGAACGCGGCGTTGGACAAACTGCGGGGGCAGAAGGGGTAAGCTGAGGGCTTATCCCGGAGGGGCCGAATACGAGGGAGTTTGCAGAGCAAACTCCACGAAGTATCCGGCCCAGGGCTTGCGCTAGACGGTGGGCCGGATGCTTCCGTGCGCCCGACGCAGACGTCGGTCGTACTCGCATGCAGCCCCTCCGGGGAACGGCCCTCCCCGATAGAGTAATCACGTGCACAACTCAAAAGGAACCTATCATGCTTTACCTGAAACCGTCGCACCACGAGCCTTTCCATTTCGAGAACTGGGGGCAGGTCGAGGCTAAGCTCGCCGAGCTGGGCGTCTCCCTGCCTTATGAGCCGGACCTCTCCTCCCTGCTGCAGCCGATCAACTTGGCCGGGATGCGCCTGCCCAATGCGCTGGCCATCCAGCCCGTGGAGGGCTGCGACGGCGACGCTAACGGCTACCCGCAGGAGCTGACTCTGCGCCGCTACCGCCGCTTTGGCGCGGGTGGCTCGGGGCTGGTCTGGCTGGAGGCGGCGGCGGTGGTCTTCGAGGGCCGCGCCAACCCCCGACAGCTTTGCGTGACCCCGGATAACCTCCCCGGCCTGCGCCGCCTGGTCGAGGACTGCCTGGGCGCCGCGCACGAGGTCTTCGGCCCCGACCACACGCCGATGCTGGTGGCGCAACTCACGCACTCGGGCCGCTACAGCAAGCCACGCGGCGGGCCCGAGCCGATCATCGCCCACCACTCCGAGCCGCTGGACCCCCGGCACCATCTGCCGCCCGACTACCCGCTGATCAGCGACGCGGAGCTGGACGCGCTGCCCGACCGCTACGTCGCCGCCGCCCGCGTGGCCCGCGACGCCGGTTTCCACGCGGTGGACCTCAAGGCCACGCACCGCTACCTGCTCAACGAGCTGCTCGCCTCCCACACCCGCGAGGGGCGCTACGGCGGCAGCTTCGAGAACCGCACCCGGCTGCTGCTGGAGATCACCCGGCGGATCGCCGCCGAGGTCCCCGAGGTCATCCTCACCACCCGTCTGAACATCTACGACGCCCTCCCCTACCCCTGGGGGTTTGGGATGGCGACCGACGGTAGCATGAATCCGGACCTCACCGAGCCGATCGAGCTGATCCGGCAACTGATGGCCGCGGGCCTGCAGTTCGTGAACCTCGCCTACGGCAACCCCTACTACAACCCGCACGTGGAGCGCCCCTACGACACGGCGGAGGTGGGCGGCTACCTCCCGGAGGAGCACCCGCTGGTGAACGTCGCCGAGATGTGCGACCTGCACCGGCAGATGCACGAGGCGCTGCCGGAGGTGCCCTTCATCGCCACCGGCTTCACCTGGCTGCGGCAGTACTTCCCGCCGGTGGGCGCGGCGCTGGTCAAGTCCGGCCAGGCCGCGATGATCGGCGTCGGCCGCATGGCCCTGGCCTACCCGGACTACGCGCGGGAGCTGATGGAGACCGGGAAGCTCACCCCCACCAAGCTGTGCATCTGCTGCTCGTCCTGCACGCAGATCATGCGCGACGGCGGCCGTTCCGGCTGCCCGGTGCGCGATGCGGAGATCTACGCGCCCATCTATCAGCAGGGCCGCCTGCGCGACCCGCAGGTCATGCGCGCGTTGGCGGATGACTGCCGGGACTGCTCCGCGCCGAGCTGCACCGCGGCCTGCCCGGCCGGGGTCAACGTCCCGGCCTTCCTGCGCGCGATTGCCGACGGCGACGAGCGCCGCGCCTATGAGGTCCTGCGCCGCAACAATCCGCTGCCGGAGATCTGCGCCTACGTCTGCCCCGCCGAGGTCCAATGTGAGGGGAGCTGCGTCAAGCGCCATATCGGCCCGGTCAGCCGCGACGCCGGCTTTGGCCCGCTGCCCATTCGCGCCCTGCAGCGCTACGTCGCCGAGAAGGCGCACCGCGAGGGCTGGGCAGTCCTGCAGACGCCGGAGGCCGAGAGCGGCTGCCGCGTGGCCGTGATCGGCGCCGGTCCGGCAGGGATCGCGGCCGCGGTCAAGCTGCTGGAACTGGGCCACCGAGTCACCGTCTTTGACTCCTCACCGGGCTTCGGAGGAGTGGCCGCGGAGGTCATTCCCAGCGAGCGCCTGGACAGCGACGCCCTGGCAGCGGAGCTGACCAGTATCCTGGATAGCGACAGTCGCGGCCGGCTGGAGCGCCGCTTCGGCGTCCGCCTGGGCGTGGACTTCACCCTGGCCGGCCTCAGCGCCGAGGGCTTCTCCGCCGTGTTCGTGGCCACCGGCCTACCGGAGGGCGCGCTGCTTCCCGCCGCGGTTCGGCCCGCGCAGGGCGTCGTGGACGCGCTCACCTTCCTGCGCGAGATGAAAGCCGACCCCACCGCTCCGGTGCCGCACCGCGTGGCGGTGCTGGGCGGCGGCAATACCGCCATGGACGCCGCGAGGGCTGCGGTGCGTCACGGCGCGCGCGACGTCTATCTCGTCTACCGGCGGTCCTTCGCCGAGTTGCCGGCCTGGCCCGCCGAGCGCGATCAGGTGCTGGCCGCGGGCGTACATTTCCTGATCCTCACCGCCCCGGTGGACTACCAGGTGGATGAACTGGGACGCCTGGCCGCGGTCGAGGTCGTCAGCACAGACCTCGGCGAACCCGACGCCAGTGGCCGCCGCCGGCCGGTCCTACAGCCGGAGTCGCGCCGCGACCTGCGGGTGGACTTGGTCGTCGAGGCACTGGGCCAGAAACCCTCGCGGGAGCTGATCGCAGCCCTGCCGGGGATCGCGCTGACCGACTCGGGCCTGATCCAAGTCGGCGCAGACTTCGCTACCAACCTGCCCCACGTCTTCGCCGGCGGCGACGTCGTCAACGGCGGCGCCACGGTAGCCCAGGCGGTCGGGGAGGGCTTCCGCGCCGCAGAGGGAATCTCTGCGTATCTGCACGAGGCGGGTTGCCAGAGTTAGGCGGAGGTATTGAACAAGCCCAGCGGTAAGCCGGCCTCACCCCCTGCCCCTCTCCTGGCAGGAGAGGGGGGAACGGCGGCACCTTTGAGCCAGTTGGTGTGTCTATCATCTTGATGCCGATTCGCTTCGCGCTTATCCTGGCCGGTTTGCTGACGGCCCTGGGAGCCTCTGCCCAGGGCCGCCCGGACGCCTTGCCCCTGCCGCTGGAGGCCCGCGCTTGGTCGCCGTACAGCGCCGATCCCGGCTCGCAACAGGTCCAGGTGCTCCCCGGCGGACCTGCCACGGTAGCGATCACCGGCAAGCTGCCCGGGGCGTTCGGCGCCTCCTGCCGCCTGTGGCAGGACTGGCTGGGCTACGGGCGGCTGAGCTTCGCCGTGAAGGTCCCCGCCGGTTTCCCCGCCGACGCCGATCTGCAGGTCTACCTCAAAGACTTCCACTACTACTGGTACCAGGCCTACCCGCTGCACACCGCGAAGGCCGGCAAGAACCTGCCCTACACGCCGGGCCAGTGGCAGACGTTCACGATCTCGCTGCGGCCCGGCAGCCGCGACTGGCAGCCCGCGGGGCACCAGCAGAGCTGGTATGACGCGCCCTTCCGGCCCCAGGAATTCGGCGTCCGCTTCTTCAGCGCCAAGCCCTGGAGCGGCACGGTGCAGATCGGGGCGGTCAGCGTGGAGGGCTTCCAGCCGCCGCTCGCCAATACGCCGCAACCCGGCGGGGCGCTGCTCCCGCCCAAGCCCGTGGCCAACGCGACCACGGTGCCCCAGTACGAGAAGTTCGAGCTGACCTGGCCGGTAGACCAGCTCTACAGCAACCCCTACGACCCCGCGGTGGTCGCGGTGGAGGGGCACTTCCTCTCCCCCGGCGGGCAGATGCAGGTCATCCCCGGCTTCTTCTACCAGGGCTACACGCGCACCAAAAGCTCCGAGGGTTTCGAGCGTCTGACCCCGGTGGGCGGGCCGCAGTGGAAGGTCCGCTTCGCCCCCCGGGAGACCGGCGCGTACCGCTACTACGTGCAGGTCACGGACGCGCGCGGCACGCGGCGCAGCCCGGAGGTCAGCTTCACCGCGGCCGCGCCGCTGCATCCGCAGGGGATCGCCCGCGTCAGCAAGACCGACCCGCACTACTTCGAGTGGGAAAACGGCCAGTACCTGGTGCCCATGCCGATCAACATGCGCGACGGCGGCGACCAGGCGGAGGCCCAGCCGGGCAGCTACGATTTCGACCACTTCTTCCCCCTGTTCCGCGCCAGCGGGCTGAACACGGTCCGCACCTGGATGTGCGCCTGGTGGGCGGGGATCGAGTGGAGCCAGAAGTACCACTCGCGCTTCTCCGACCTGGGCCGCTACGCCCAGTACAACGCGTGGCGGCTGGACTACACGATGGATCTCGCCGCCCAAAACGACCTGCTGCTGGAGCTGACCCTGGGCTCGCACGGCCAGCTCCGCCAGGACAAATTCGACGCGGAGTGGCAGTACAGCCCCTACGCGGTCGAGAATGGCGGCTTCCTGCCCGCCCCCTATATGTTCTTCACCAGCGAGCGCGCCAAAGCGGACGTCAAGCAGCGCTACCGCTACATCGCCGCCCGCTGGGGCTATAGCCGCAACGTCTTTTCCTGGGACCTGTGGAACGAGATTGACCTGTCGGAGGGCTACAACCCGGCGGAGGTCGCCGCCTGGAACCAGGAGATGGCTACCTTCCTACGGTCGGTGGACCAGCAGCCGCACCTGATCACCACCCACATCGCCTTGTACTGGTCGGCGGGGCCGGAGATGTGGCGGCTGCCGGAGATCGACTACATCCAGTCCGACTCCTACTGGAAGCGGCGCGACGACGGAATGAATGAGTCCTTCGCCTCGCGAGTGGAGTACAACAAGCCCTTCCTGTTCATCGAGTACGGCCCGCAGACGTCCGAGTTGCCGCAGCCGGAATCGCGCTGGCTGCAGGAGTACCGAGTGGGCATGTGGGTCTCGGCGCTGCTGCCGTGGTCCGGTCCGGGGGCCTTCTGGTACCAGAAGGAGTGGGAGCAGTACCGGCTGGGGGATTTCCAGAAAGGGCTGCAAGCCTACTTGGCCGGCGAGGACCGGCGCGGGAAGGGCCTGCATCTGGCGCGGGTGACGCTCAATGCGGCCGGCACGCTGCGCGTCCAGGCCATGCAGAACGAGACCTCCGCGTACTTCTACGTCTATGATTACGACCGGCTGGGCCTGCGCGAGCAGCCGCCCGGCGCCCCGCCCGGCCCGACCGCGCTGCTCTCCGGCCTGCGGCCCGGCAACTACCGCGTGGAGTTCTGGGACCCGGAGGCCGGCCGCATTACGGCCACCGTTCCCATGGCCAGCGCCGACGGCACGCTGTCGATTCCCCTGCCGCCAATCGCCCCGGACCTGGCGGTCAAGGTCCTGCCGGCGGGCTAGGACAGCAACGGCCACCTTCCCCGTAGGGGTGGACTTCGGGGCGTCGGCGCCACGACGTCCACCCGCGGCAACCGCGAAGCCAGACCCTAGCGGCAGGCGCGGGTGGATGTTCCGCGGGATACGACCCCGCGAAAGATCCACCCCTACAGACGGCAACGGCAAGGACGCCGTTTCCCCGTAGGGGTGGACTTCGGGGCGTCGGCGCCACGATGTCCACCCGCGGCAACCGCGAAACCAGGCCCTGGCGGCAGGCGCGGGTGGATGTTCCGCGGGTACGGCATCGCGGAAAATCCACCCCTACGAACGGCCCCGGCTCCGATCTCTCCTCCGCACACAAAACAAAACGGCGGAGCCCCCTCGGGGCCCCGCCGTCGTGGCTGGTGCTTGGTTTCTTCTCAGGCACTAATCTTGCTCGGCGTGGCGTTCACCACGCGGGTAAGCACCTCGGTAACCACCTCGATGAAATCCTCGCGCTTCTCCACCAGGATGGCGTTGAAGCGGCTCACCTGGCTGTAATCTGCGGCGTCGCGCGCGTATCCGGAGATCACGACCGTTGGGGTATGCTTCCACAAGGGGTTGTTCTGGAGGGCGCGGAGCACTTCCCAGCCGTCCACGTCGGGCATTACAATGTCGAGGATGATTGCGTCAAAGGTCTGCCCCTCGGCAGACTTAGCACAGATGGCGCGCAAGGCTTCGCGCCCGTTGTGGGCCGTCGTCACCTTGAAGCCCTTCTGCTCCAGGGCCATCTTGAGAGCCATACAGATGGCGTTTTCGTCGTCCGCCACCAAGACTTCTGTCACTCGATTCACCTCCCTCAGGGTAGTTGGCGATTAAGTGAGTACCATTCGCCGGGTGCCCGCCGGCGTCCTGCTTCGATTTAGCGCCGCTCCGCCAAAGCCCGCTCGACGCGGCGCACCTCGTCGCGTTCCTTGAGCGTTTCCCGCTTGTCATAGGTCTTCTTGCCCCGGCCCAGGCCCACTTCCAGCTTGGCGAAACCCCGCTCGTTGAAGTAGATCCGCAGCGGCACCAAAGTGTAGCCCTTCTGACGCACGCCCCGCTCGAGCTGTGCGATTTCCCGGGTCTTGACGAGCAACTTGCGACGTCGGTCCGCCGGGAGTTCCTTGTGGGCCGCGCCGGTCTGGTAGGGAGTGATGCTCATCCCCACCACCCAGACTTCGTGGTCCCGCACCTCCACGTAAGCTTCCTGCAGGCTCACATGGCGCGCGCGCAGCGACTTGACCTCGTTGCCATTCAGCACCAGCCCCGCCTGCATCCGGTCTTCAATGAAGTACTCGTGGAAGGCGCGCCGGTTGCTGGCTACGGTTGATTCGCTCACGGCTCTCGCCTCCCTCGGGTCGGTTTCGGTCAGGTATCCAGGGTCAACACCGCGCTCAGGCCCTGCTCGTCGCGGCGCAGGTCCACGTCGTGATAGGTCACCGCCTTGACGGCGCGGAGGACATACTGCCACGGGTCGGGCCGTCTCGTCAAGCCCACCCGCACCAGCGCCCGCGCCGGCTGTTCCGTCGCCGCCGTCACCGCGACCTCCACGGGCAGTTCTCCGGAGTCCAGCCGATAGAGCAATTCACGCACCGTCCGGGGCAGCAGCAGAGCGGCTTCCTCGGCGGTCACCTCATACTCTTCCCAGCGCTCGGCGGCGGGGCGTTCGGGGCCGAGGACCAGTTCCAGAAAGCCGCGCGCGCCGTTTTCCAGCAGGTCGCGCAAGTCGCTGCCCCAGACCCGCAGCGCGTAGTCCGCGGTGTGATCGATCTCTTCCCAGCCGCCCATTAGCCCTCCGCGTCTTCTAGAGACAGAGCAGATCCAGCGCCGCCTGGGCGAGGTGCTCGGCGGTGAGGCCGAAGAACTTGAGCAACTCCCAGGGCTGGCCGGACTCGCCGAAAGTATGCGGCACGCCGATCATCTTGAAGCGGTACGGCTCGGGCAGGTTGCCCTCCGCCAGCGTCGCGGCCACCAGGTTGCCCATCCCGCCGACCTGGTGCTCCTCGGCGGTCAGCACCACACCGACCTCCCGCCCGGCGGCCAGAATGGCCTCCCGGTCCAGCGGCGCCACCGTGTGCAAGTTAAGGACGCGCGTCTCCAGCCCGTGTTCGAGGTGCAGCAGCCAGGCCGCCCGCATCGCCTCCGGCACCATCGGCCCGCAGGCGATAATCGCCACCGCCTCGTCTTCGCTGGCGTAGTCGCTCGCGAGCACCGTCTCGAAAGCCGCCGCGAACTCGGCCTGCTCGCCGCGGAAGCGGAGGACGTTGGCTCGCCCTAATACAAAAGGCGTGGCCGGAGTCGTCACGGTCGGCGTCGCCTCGCGGGCGTAGCGGACCACGGCGGGGCCGTCCATAGCCGCAATCGCGCGGGTGGCCTTCTCCGTCTCCACCGCGTCGCAGGGGACGACCATGGTCATATTCGGCAGCACGGTGATCAGCGAGATCTCCTCCAGCGCCTGGTGCGTGGCGCCGTCGGGCCCCACGGAGACGCCGCCGTGCGCGTCGGCAATCTTCACATTGAACCGGTTGTAGGCCACGGTGGTGCGGAGCTGATCCCAGTTGCGACCGGTGATGAACACCCCGTAGGAGCCAACCACCGGAATCTTACCTTCCTTGGCCAGCCCGGCGGCGACCAGGGTACCGTTCGCCTCGGCGATCCCCATGCTTAGATAGCGGCGCTCCCGGTCGGGGTCGCAGTGCTTGCCGTCCGGGCGATAGAAGCGGTCCATGCGGATGGATTCGCTGATGTCCAGCCCCAGGCCGACGTAGCGCTCGTCGCCGCTCAGATCGCCCAGGGCCACGCCAAAGCCGTTGCGCGTAGCGTCCATCTTCACGTGCATCTGCTCGCCGTGATTCCACCAGTAGTCCCGGCCAAAGCGCGGCACCAGCGCGTCCACATACTCGTCCACCGCCGCCTGATACTGGGCCACCGCGGCGAAGATGCGGTCCAACCGCTCCGCGCTGAAGGTCTCCGTCATCCCCAAATCAGCCAGCGCGGTCGCCAGAGACTGCTCGCCGCAGAGGCCGTCCTTAGGCGGCGACCCGTGGTAGCCGCAGACCCCCTCCATGTAGCTGACCCCCTGGCCCTTATTGGTCTCGGCCAGGATCAGCGTGGGGCGGCCCGGGTGCTGCTCCGCCGCCGCGAAAGCCGCCAGGATCGCCTCCAGGTCGTGCCCGTCTATCTCCAGTACCTGCCAGCCGAAAGCGCGGTACTTGTCGGCCAGCGGCTCGACCTTCATCACCGCGTCGGTCTCGCCGTCAATCTGCAGGTGGTTCCGGTCGATGATCGCGACCAGGTTGTCCAGGTGGTGATGCGCGGCGGCCATGACCGCTTCCCAGACCGAGCCCTCCTGCTGCTCGCCGTCGCCCATCAGGCAGTATACCCGGTAGCTTTGGCCCCCTAACCGCGCGGCCAGGGCGGAGCCGACCGCCACGCCGAGCCCCTGGCCCAGCGAGCCGGCGGACAGCTCTACGCCCGGCAGGCGCAGGCGGTTCGGATGGCCCTCAAACCCCGAGCCCAGCCGCCGCAGCAGCGCCATCTGCTCGATACCGCGCAACTCCACCCCCGGCACCGGCTCGCCAAACCTGGTCACCGGCCGCTGGTCGAAGTATCCAGTCATCCCCAGACAGGCGTACAGCGCCGGCGCTTTGTGCCCAGCCGACCAAAAGACGCGGTCCCGCTCCGGCCAGTCCGGGTGTTGCGGATCGTGGCGGATTTGCTGCAGATACAGCGCCGCGGCTACGTCCATGAGGGACAGCGACCCGCCCGGATGGCCCGAGCAGGCGGCGGCAATAGCCGTCACGGCCCAAGCCCTCATTTCTGCGGATTTTGTCGCTACTTGTTCGATTGAGTACGAGCCGGTCACGGCACCAGTTTCGCTGTTGATGAGGGGCATGGTCCTGAGACGCTCCTTCAGAAGACGGCGTGGACAATCAGTGGAAAACCAGCCGGAGAGGCTCCCCCGGCGGGCGTGAACTTATACGATAAATCAACCACGCCACCCCTGTCAACTAGGAGACGCCGGGGGAAGGGGGAGGTTCGGTCATTCGCCCCTAGCTTTCCGTTACTCCCCCCTCTCCCCAGGTCTGCTGCGGGAGAGGGGGCCGGGGGGGAGTGAGGTAAGACGGGCGGCCGGCCTCCGCCTTCCGCTTCGGCGCGGGCGGAGCAAGCTCCGCCCCTACTAACGACAAACGGCCGGCGGGGTACCCTTCGACAGGCTCAGGGCCTGCGGCAAGTCCCCGCCCTACAGAGGAAACGCGCTCCTCCCCACATACCCCTTGACTTCGGCTGCCCTTATCGGTATAGTATGTTCCGCACAGCCACCCGCGAGGGCGGCTGTCGGTTATTCTCTGGCTGCCTTTTCTGGGAAGGTTGTAGCTAAATGTACGCAATAATTGAGTTTGGTGGACGTCAGTACCGCTTGGACGACCAAGCTACCCTGCGCATGGCCAAGATCGAGGCCCTGCCGGGTGAGAAGGTCTCCTTCGACAAGGTCCTGGCCGTTCGGGAGGACAGCGACTTCCGCATCGGCGCTCCCTACGTGGCCGGCGCCCAAGTGGAGTGCACCGTGATCCAGCAGGGTCGCGGGGCCAAGATCCGCATCATGAAGTTCAAGCGCAAGAAGCACTACAAGAAGCAGGCCGGCCACCGGCAGGACTTCACCGCCGTGCGCGTCGACTCGATTGTAGCCTGATTGTCTCGCGGGGAGCGCCGTTTCGGCGTCCTCCTCGCGGGTAGCTAAGGAGTGAGCAGCAATGGCACATAAGAAGGGAATGGGGAGTACTCGCAACGGTCGCGATAGTAACTCCAAGCGACTGGGCGTCAAGGCGTATGGGGGCGAGGTCGTCAAGGCCGGCTCCATCATCATCCGCCAGCGCGGCACCAAGATCCTCCCCGGCAACAATATCGGTCGCGGCAAGGACGACACCCTGTTCGCCCTCGTCCCCGGCCATGTCAAGTTTGTTGGCCGCAAGGGCGGGCAGCGCCAGGTTCACGTGGAGCCGATGGTTGCCGCTCCCGCTGAGTAACCGCGCCGCCCCTTAAGTCGTCTTACGCTGCCGGCGTCGCTTGACGTCGGCAGTGTTGCTTTGGGGGGACCGTTGCCTTTCGCACTGCTTTTCGCAGCCCGACCGGAGGCCTCGCGCCACTATGGGTTCCTTTATTGACCAGGTTGAGATTACCATCAGCGGCGGCAAGGGTGGCGATGGCCAGACCACCTTCCGGCGCGAAAAGTACGTGCCCCGCGGCGGGCCCTCCGGCGGCGACGGCGGCCACGGGGCGGCCGTGGTGCTCCAGGGCGACCCGCGCCTGCGCACGCTGCTCGACTTCACCTACAAGAAGATCTTCACCGCCCCCGCGGGGGCCGACGGCGGCTCCAAGCAGCTTACCGGCAAGACCGGGCACAACCTCATCGTGCGCGTGCCGCTGGGCACCGTGCTCTATGACGCCGACACCGGCGAGAAGCTGGGCGAGATCGTACTCTCCGGCCAGGAGCTGCTGGTAGCGCGCGGCGGCAAGGGCGGCCGCGGTAACAGCCACTTCACCAACTCCGTGCGCCAGGCCCCCCGCATTCGCGAGCGCGGCCTGCTCGGCGAGGAGCGCCACCTGCGGATGGAGTTGCAGCTACTGGCCGATGTGGGCCTAATCGGCATGCCCAACGCCGGCAAGTCCTCCCTGCTGAGCCGCATCTCCGCGGCCCATCCCCAGATCGCTTCCTACCCCTTTACCACGCTGGAGCCGCAACTCGGCGTCGTGCGTCTGGACGAGCACACCGAGTTCGTGGTGGCCGACATGCCGGGGCTGATTGAGGGCGCGCACGCGGGCGTGGGCCTGGGCGACGAGTTCCTCCGCCACATCCGCCGCACGCGGCTGCTCCTGCATGTGCTCGACGCCGCGAGCGTGGAGGGCCGCGACCCCCTGGAGGACTATGCGGTGATCAACGCCGAACTAGCGGCCTACGCCGAAGAGGTCTCCACGCTGCCCCAGATCGCGGTGCTCAACAAACTGGACCTCCCTGAGGCGCAGGAGAATCTCCCCCGCCTCCAGGAGGCGCTGACCGCGCAAGGCGTCACCACCTGGCCGATCTCGGCGGCGACCGGCGAGGGCGTCACTGAGCTGATGTGGGAGACCGCCCGCCGCCTGCGGAACCTGGAGGAGATTCAGCCGTCCGCGGAGGCGCCCATGTACGCGGAGCTGCCCGCCGAGCCGGAGCGGCCGCTGGCGATCGTGCGCCGCCGCCCCGGCCTCTACGAGGCCACCGGCACGGCCGTGGAGCGTCTCATGCAGCAGTCGGACCTGTCCACGCACGACGGCCAGCACCACTACCACGTGCTCCTGCGGCGCGTGGGTCTGTTCACGGCGCTGGCGCAAGCCGGCGCGCAGCAGGGCGACTCGGTCGTGGTGGCCGGCAAGGAATTCGAGTACCAGGAGGACGACGACTAACCGGAACGGGTGAGGCGAATGGCGTTGCGGATGATTCAGGTGGGCACCGGCGGCTGGGGCGGCGCTTGGTGCCGACGCTTTCTGCCCGACAACGTGGCCGACGGCCTGATTGAGGTCGTCGCCGCGGTGGACCTAGACCCGGCCCAGCACGTCAACGCGCGGGAGGGCCTGGCCCTCCCCCCGGAACGCCTCTACACCGACCTGCAGCGCGCTCTGGACGAGAACCAGGCGGACTTCTGCACGGTTGTGGTCCCCCCTGCCTGCCACGAGTCCGTGGTGGACGCCGCGCTCGCCCACGGGCTGCATATCCTCTCCGAAAAGCCGATCGCTGACTCCCTGCCCGCCGCCGTGCGCATTGCCGAGAAGGTCAAACGCGCCGGCGTCAAAATGGGCGTGACCATGAGCCACCGCTTTGACCAGGACAAGACCAGCCTCCGCGAGGAGCTGCGCTCGGGCCGCTGGGGCGATCTGGACTACCTGGTCTGCCGCTTCACCTGCAACTGCCGCGCCTTCGGCAGTTGGGGCCAGTTCCGCCACGAAATCCCCGATCCCCTGATGGTGGAGGGCGCGGTGCACCACCTCGACTTTTTGGTGGACATGACCGGCGCCCCCTGCGAGACCCTCTACGCCCAGACCTGGAATCCCCGCTGGGGCGAGTTCGCGGGTGACTCCCAGGCACTGGTCACCATGCGCTCCACGAACGGCCGCCGCGCCTTTTACGAAGGCGCCAAAACCAACGCGCACGGCCTGAACGGCTGGGGCGACGAGTACGTACGCGCCGAGTGCGAGGGCGCCACCCTGGTGCTGGACCACCGCGAGCTCCGCGTCTTCCCGCACGGGGCGGACAACCCCGCGGGCGAGCCTCTCCCCCTCCTCGAGCAACCCAAGTGGGCGAACAGCTGGCTGATCGAGAAGTTCGTGCGCTGGCTGGAGGGCGGGCCGGAGATGGAAACCAACGTGGAGGCCAACCTGCAATCGGTGGCGCTAGTCTTCGCCGCGATCGAGAGCAGCCGCACCGGCCAGCCGGTGCAAGTCCAGGAGTACCTGGAGGCCACGCGGCGAGAGGTCCGGGCGGAAGGGTTCTGAGAAACGAAACCGGGCGGAACCTGAGGTCCCGCCCGGTCAGGCGTTCATCCCTCTCCTGCCAGGAGAGGGGTCGGGGGTGAGGCCTCCCCCTCTACTTCCCGCTCTCGTTGATCCCCCACGGCACGGTGCGATCCCAGAGGATCTCCAGCGACTCCCAGGGAATCCCCGTCGGGCGCGGCTGGTAGCCGCCCGGCATCACGCTGACGGCCTCCTCCGGCAGACCCGTCGCCGCCCACACCGTTTGCGCCAACTGGCGCCCGTTGATGGTGGCGTAGCGCGCCGAGCAGTCATGCACGGTGTAGCAGGTGGCCAGGTCCACGGCCTCGCGGCCGGGAATCGCGGACCGCAGGTAGCGCGGGCGCCGCGTGTTGAACAGCGCGTAGTCCTCGAAGCTAGCGGCCTCCTGCAGGTACCCCAGGAACTCCTCCAGGCTGCCGTACTCGTCCACGCCGGCGACCTCCGCGGCAAAGCCGTTGAAGGTGCCCAGCAGCTCCGCTGGGCTGAACTGCCGCTCCGGCCCCCGGTAGTTATCTATCGTCAGCACCTGGTAGTGCGGCAGGCTCTCCAGGCGCACCGTGACGGGCAGGCCACTTAGCGAGAAGGCCAGCGGCCGCAGCGCCAGTAGACAGCGCCCGGCGCGCACGCCGAACCACTGCTTCGGCGAGTACTCGCCGGCCCAGTCGCCGATGGCCTCCGACCCCACGCGCAGTTCCTCGACCGGAGCCAGGTGCGTGCCCCAGGCGACCATCTGGGACAGACGAGAGATCGGGATCTCACCCAAGGCCGCGACATGCGCGCTGACCAGGGCGGTCGGTCCCTGCTGGAGGGTCACGTAGTGCGCGTGATTGGGCACGAAGTCCTCGTCCTGCCAGCCCCGGTCCTCGCCGCAGATTCCCGGCATCTGCTCATTGAGGGTGTAGCGGCAGTGAATGGTCGAGCCGACCGGCTCCTGGCCCGCGCGCGGGTAGGTCACGAAGAACGCGCTGGGCTGGCCGCCGTTCCCATAGCCGGTGCTGGAGGTGCCCAGCGAGTAGTCCTCGGTCATGTAGGTGGTGGTCACGGCCTGCCGGCAAGGCATCTCGCCCGTGTCGCCATGCTCGGTGGTCGCCACGATCTGGAACGGATTGGGCTTCTCCACAAACAGCCGCGCGAGGTCGTCATCCAGATGGTAGTGCCCCGCCACGAACCAGCACATCTGCGCGATGTTGAAAGTGAGGTTGCCGCAGTGGTGCGTGACCAGCCAGGCGGGGGGATCAAACAGGGCCATCGGCGAAAGGCCCGTGGCCTCGTCCCCCAGGACCGTCCAGATCAGCGAGCGCACGCAGGAGAGGTGCCCGATGGTATCCACCGTGTAGGAACGGCTATGCGGCCCCGCTTGCTGGTGACTGCTGGGGTGCCAGTGGCAGGCCAGGTCGGCCCACAGGCGCCGCTCGAGCAGCCGGGCCACTTCCCGATCGCGGGGGCTGTCGGCATACTCGGCGATCTCCGCCATGGCGTGCACGGTCAAGGCCGAGTAGGTCGGCGAGTTGTACTCCGCGCCTACCCCGTCGCGGTACAGCTCCTCCTGAAACTGCCGTAGCTGCCAGCGGCCGTGGGCGACCGCCACGCTGCTTTGCACGAGCTCGCCGCCCAGGATCAGGCTCATGGTACCCTTGGCCGGCATATTGTCGTTGTAGCCGTGAAACTGGTAGTCGGCCTGCCGGTCCCCCGGGAAGGCATTGTGCCCCTCCGCGGTGAGATCCAGGAGCGCGTGCTTAGCCTCGTGGCTCATCCGCTCGTGATGCTGAATGTACAGGATCGGCGCGATGTTCGAGTCGAAGATGTTGAAGCGGAAGCCGTCGTACTCCTCCACCTCCGTGCCCAGCACCACCGCGTCGGCCAGGCGCTGCTGGCTCTCGGTCCCCGCGTAAAGGGCAAAGCTGACCCACAGCCGCTCCCGGCTGAACAGCGGCGCCTCGTCAATCACCCACTCGCCCTTCTCGTTGAACCAGGACTCCGCCCGGTCCGCCGCCGCCTGGAGATACTGCCGTACTCGCTCGGCCTGCCCTGCGCGCAGGGCCGCTAGGTCACTGCTCATTGACTTCCGCCTCCTGAAAATCGCGTTGCTCGGCGCCGCTGCGCTAGGTCCTCCCGACGCCTCGTCAAGCCGAGTAGTTCGCGCTGGCCGCGCGGTCTCCTCCCCTCGGTGAACCCTTTCACGCCGCCGACGTCCATCCTAAGACAAGGCGTTTTGCCGCAGGAACAAAAGCAATCTGGAGAAAGTCAAAGAACTTGCTTGACAGGGGGAGCAAAGCTTGCTATAGTCATCCCCGTTCTGGTGGGGCGGCCCCCCGGTAAAACACACCGCAGTCAACCTGATGCGCGAGTGATTCGCCGGAGTTGAAAAAAGTACTTGACAGCGGGGCCAACTGAGAGTAAAGTGAACTCCTGCCAGACAATACTGGTTGAGCGATCCTTGAAAACTAAATAGCGTGAGTCGAGTCCACATGATCAAATGCTGTAACCCTTGACTGAAGTCTTTTGAGCTTCAGTATTGAGGGCCCTGTTTTTCAATGGAGAGTTTGATCCTGGCTCAGGACGAACGCTGGCGGCGTGCTTAATGAATGCGAGTCGAGCGGGAACCACTGAATTGAAGCTTCGGCTGATTGCAAGTGGGGAGAGCGGCAAACGGGTGAGTAACACGTGGGTAACGTGCCCTTCAGACGGGAATAACAGCGGGAAGCTGCTGCTAATACCCGATAGCCAGAGAGGATCGCATGGTCTTCTCTGTAAAGTTCAGGCGCTGAAGGATCGGCCCGCGGCGGATTAGCTTGTTGGTGAGGTAACGGCCCACCAAGGCGACGATCCGTAGCCGGTCTGAGAGGATGACCGGTCACACTGGGACTGAGACATGGTCCAGACTCCTACGGGAGTTAGCATCAGGGAATCTTGCACAATGGACGAAAGTCTGATGCAGCGACGCCGCGTGAGGGATGAAGGCCTGCGGGTCGTAAACCTCTGTCAGAGGGGACGAACACAATGACGGTACCCTCTGAGGAAGCCCCGGCTAATTACGTGCCAGCAGCCGCGGTAAGACGTAAGGGGCTAGCGTTGTCCGGAATTACTGGGCGTAAAGAGCACGTAGGCGGCTTATCAAGCGGCGGGTGAAATCCCGTGGCTCAACTGCGGAACTGCTTGCCGAACTGATAAGCTCGAGCGCGGGAGAGGGCAGTGGAATTCCTGGTGTAGCGGTGGAATGCGTCAATATCAGGAAGAACACCGGTGGCGAAGGCTGCTGCCTGGAACGTTGCTGACGCTGAGGTGCGAAAGCTAGGGGAGCGAACGGGATTAGATACCCCGGTAGTCCTAGCCGTAAACGATGGGCACTAGGTGTTGGAGGCTTCGACCCCTCCAGTGCTGTTAAGCTAACGCGTTAAGTGCCCCGCCTGGGGAGTACGGCCGCAAGGTTGAAACTCAAAGGAATTGACGGGGGCCCGCACAAGCGGTGGAGCATGTGGGTTAATCGGATGATACGCCGAGAACCTTACCAGGGCTTGACATGATCTTGATCGCCGATGAAAGTCGGTTTCTTGAGCAATCAAGCAGGACCACAGGTGGTGCATGGTTGTCGTCAGCTCGTGTCGTGAGATGTTGGGTTAAGTCCCGCAACGAGCGCAACCCTCGTCGGATGTTGCCAGCAGTTCGGCTGGGCACTCTTCCGAGACTGCCCGAGCAATCGGGAGGAAGGAGAGGACGACGTCAAATCGGCATGCCCCTTACGCCCTGGGCTGCACACGTGCTACAATGGCGAGGACAATGGGTTGCTAAACCGCGAGGTGGAGCTAATCCCCCAAACCTCGTCTCAGTTCGGATCGGATGTCTGCAACTCGACTCCGTGAAGCTGGAATCGCTAGTAACCGTGGATCAGCAACGCCGCGGTGAATACGTTCCCGGGCCTTGTACACACCGCCCGTCAAGTCACGAAAGTTGGCAGCACCCGAAGTCCGCTACGGCGGCCGAAGGTGAGGTCAGTGATTGGGACTAAGTCGTAACAAGGTAGCCGTACCGGAAGGTGCGGCTGGATCACCTCCTTTCTAAGGAGCAGCACAATAATCCCCTCTTCTCCAATGGGGTGCGTGCTAGGTCGGACGTTTGGACTGTTTCACTCTCACGCTATTTAGTCTTCAGGGATCGCCTCCCATACAGGAGCGACGAAACATCCCGCAATACGAGGCTCGCTGCATCTAAGCCTGGTAACATCGGTGGACAAGGATACCCGCGAGGGACCTGGTCCCTGGCGGTTTCTCTGTTTGTCGCGGCGTACCTTGAACAACGGTGGTGCAAGCCAGGGGATGGGCCATTAGCTCAGTCGGTTAGAGCGCGCCCCTGATAAGGGCGAGGTGCGTGGTTCGACTCCACGATGGCCCACCATCTACCGATCGGGGACGTAGCTCAGTTGGGAGAGCGCCTCCCTTGCACGGAGGAGGTCGCCGGTTCGAGCCCGGCCGTCTCCACCATTTGACTCGCACCGCACGACGACAGCGCAACGGAAGCAGACAGCTGCTATCGTTCCGCTGGCGTTGAGCGCAAGCTCAACCCGGTGCCGCAGGGCGCACCTTGATAACTGCATAAGTGGCTGAAGTAGACAAGAGTCTACTTCAGATGTAGGGTAGATAACTACATCAAGTCGAGAGCATTCTCTTTTTGTGACCAAGCTAACAAGGGCGCACGGTGGATGCCTTGGCGCTGAGAGCCGAAGAAGGGCGTAGCTAGCAACGATACTGCCCCGGTGAGCTGCAAGCAAGCTTTGACCCGGGGATTCCCGAATGGGGCAACCCAACACTGGTAACGCGGTGTTACCCCCGTCTGAATAAAATAGGGCGGGAGGAGGCAAGCGGGCGAACTGAAACATCTTAGTAGCCCGAGGAGAGGAAAGCAAACGCGAATCCCTTAGTAGTGGCGAGCGAACGGGGATCAGCCTAAACCTGGTACGTGTCAAGCCCGTAGGCGTTGCGTATCAGGGGTCGTGGGATGAAGCTGGAGGAAGCCACGGATCCTCCAATCGAGAGCGCGTCATAGCCGAAGACGTCTGGAAAGTCAAGCCGCAGAGGGTAAAAGCCCCGTAGGCGAAATGACAGCCCGTTAAGGGCCTCGATGCTTCTCTCCCAAGTAGTGCCGGACACGTGAAATCCGGTGCGAATCCGCGGGGACCACCCCGTAAGGCTAATTACTCTCAGCGACCGATAGCGAACAAGTACCGTGAGGGAAAGGTGAAAAGTACCCCGGCGAGGGGAGTGAAATAGAACCTGAAACCGTGTGCCTACAAACTGTCGAAGCCCGATGTCGAAAGACCGGGTGACGGCGTGCCTCTTGCAAAATGATCCGGTGAGTTATGGTATGTTGCAAGGTTAAGCCGTAAACGGCGGAGCCGTAGGGAAACCGAGTCCGAATAGGGCGTTTAGTAGCATGCCATAGACCCGAAACTAGGCGATCTACCCATGGGCAGGCTGAAGCGTGTTTAACCGCACGTGGAGGGCCGAACCGTTGAATGATGAAAAATTCTCGGATGACCTGTGGGTAGCGGTGAAAAGCCAATCGAGCCTAGCGATAGCTGGTTCTCCCCGAAATAGCTCTAGGGCTAGCCTCGGGAGTTCAATTACGGAGGTAGAGCACTGGATGGGCTAGGGCCCTTGATCGGGTACCAAACCCAACCAAACTCCGAATGCCGTAATTACATATCCCGGGAGTCGGACAGCGAGGGATAAGCCCCGTTGTCAAAAGGAAAAGAGTCCAGACCGCCAGCTAAGGCCCCTAAACCCATGCTAAGTGGGAAACGATGTGGAAGTGCACAGACAGCCAGTAGGTTGGCTTAGAAGCAGCCATCCTTTAAAGAGTGCGTAACAGCTCACTGGTCGAGTGTTTCTGCGCGGAAAATCCATCGGGGCTCAAGTATGGTGCCGAAGCTGCGGAAGTGGTTAGATGGAGTCGACCAGGGTTCTGGTGAAAGCTGGAAGTCTACAAAGACCTTCGGGCCTGCGTAGACGGAAAGCTGGAGCTTGGATCCGTTCGCGTCGCCTCCTATTCCTAACCGCTTGGTAGGGGAGCGTTCCGTTGTAGGTTGAAGGCAGACTGTAAAGACTGCTGGACGAAGCGGAAGTGAAAATGCCGGAATGAGTAGCGAAAAAGAGAGTGAGAATCTCTCTCGCCGAAAGCCCAAGGTTTCTTAAGCAAGGTTCGTCCGCTTAAGGTTAGCCGGCCCTAACCCGAGGGTGAAAACCGTAGGGGATGGACAACGGGTTTATATTCCCGTGCCACGAACAAGCGTTACTACCAATGGGGTGACGCAGGAGGCTAGATGATCCGCGTTATTGGATTCGCGGGTAAGCCTGTAGGGGGACAGATAGGAAAATCCGTCTGTCATATACCCTGAGAGGTGATGCCGATCCGCTGTAATGGTGGAGAAGTCATCGATGCCATGCTGCCAGGAAAAGCCTCTAGGGAGCTTGTTTGTGACCGTACCGTAAACCGACACAGGTGGGCAGGTAGAATATACTAAGGCGCGCGAGAGAACCCTCGTTAAGGAATTCGGCAAAATATCTCCGTACCTTCGGAAGAAGGAGAACCCTTGGTGGTGAGACGGCATGCCCGTCAAAGCTGCTGGGGGTCGCAGAGAATTGGCAGGAGCGACTGTTTACCAAAAACACAGGTCTATGCTAAGGCGCAAGCCGATGTATATGGGCCGACGCCTGTCCGGTGCCGTAAGGTTAAAGGGAGAGGTTAGCGCAAGCGAAGCCTTGAACTGAAGCCACGGTGAACGACGGCCGTAACCATGACGGTCCTATGGTAGCGAAATTCCTCGTCGGATAATACCCGACCCGCACGAAAGGCGTAACGACTTCTGCGCTGTCTCAACGAGGGACTCGGCGAAATTGTAGCGCCAGCGAAGATGCTGGCTACCCGCACTAAGACGGAAAGACCCCGTGGAGCTTTACTGTAGCTTGATATTGGGATTGACCATCCCGCGTAGAGAATACGTGGGAGGCTTTGAAGCAGACTCGCCAGGGTCTGTGGAGCCACCAATGGAATACCACGCACGGTATGGTTGGATTCCTAACCCGCGCCGTTAGCCGGTGCGGAGACAGTATCTGGTGGGCAGTTTGACTGGGGCGGTCGCCTCCTAAAAGGTAACGGAGGCGCGCAAAGGTTCTCTCAGCGCGGTTGGAAACCGCGCGTAGAGCGCAAGGGTAGAAGAGAGCTTAACTGTGAGACCTCCAAGTCGAGCAGATGCGAAAGCAGGTCCTAGTGATCCGATAGTTTCGAGTGGAAGAGCTATCGCTCAGCGGATAAAAGTTACCCCGGGGATAACAGGCTTATGGCGCCCGCGCGTTCACAGCGACGGCGCCGTTTGGCACCTCGATGTCGGCTCGTCACATCCTGGGGCTGTATAAGGTCCCAAGGGTTGGGCTGCTCGCCCATTAAAGTGGTACGCGAGCTGGGTTCAGAACGTCGTGAGACAGTTCGGTCCCTATCTAGTGCGGGCGTTGGAGAATTGCGGGAAGCTGCTCCTAGTACGAGAGGACCGGAGTGGACAGACCTAGGGTGTACGAGTTGTCACGCCAGTGGCAAGTGCTCGGTAGCCAAGTCTGGCCGGGATAAGCGCTGAAAGCATCTAAGCACGAAGCCCCTCCCAAGACTAGTTCTCCTCGAGAGTAAATCTGTAAGGGCCCTGGAAGACTACCAGGTTGATAGGCCGGATGTGTAAGACTCGCAAGAGTTTCAGCTTACCGGTACTAATCGCCCGAGCGCTTGGTCATAAACAAAAAGCAATCATTGCTTTCGACAAGCCACTTATGCAGTTCTGAAGGTGCGGCCACCTTGTAGGGGTCCCCCCTACCTTGACAACCTAAACAGTTTTCCCGGTGATTTTGGCGGAGGGGTCACACCCGTTCCCATTCCGAACACGGAAGTTAAGCCCTCCTGCGCCGATGGTACTGCAGGGGCAACCTTGTGGGAGAGTAGGTCGTCGCCGGGTCTATTTACAGAGCCGCTGAGCATTATGCCCAGCGGCTCTTTCTTTTGCGTTCATGCCGGCGTCTCCCCTGCTCCCCACTCCCAGGCACCCGTTGTCCGATCTGACTTTACTTCCGATGGGTATCGTGTATGGTGCAACCATGAATTCACTTTACGACCTCCACGCAGAAATCGCGGTGAAGCGCTCAATGGGCGTCCGCCGCGAGGAATACCTCGATTACATGACCTTCCGGGAGAACCGGCGCCCGCTCTTTGCCGAGCTGTACGGGCCGCTACTGCAGCTCAAGCAGGAATGGGCGCGGCAAGGGGCAGCGACTGCGGAGCTAGACCTCTCGGCCTTTCGCTACCGAGCGCCGCTCTTTGGGGAAGTGCCCGTCAACACCGGCTGGCTCGGGGGGCAGGAGGAGGTAGTCCTGGAAGAGACCGAGGAAACGGTGATCGGAATAGATCGCCGCGGACGCCGCGTGAAGCTGTGCAAGCAGACGGCGACCATACCGCTGCCGTTGGAGTACCAAGTTGCGACGATGGCAGACTGGCTGCGCCTCAAGGAGCACTACGAGTTCTCCGAGGCTCGTTTTGGCGAGGGGTGGGAGGCGGTGGCGCGGGAGCAGCGCGAGGCCGGGCAGGTGGTGACGGTGGCCGTACCGGGCGCCTTCTGGGAGCCGCGGGAACTGATGGGCGACGCGGCGCTGTGCGTGGCCTACTACGAGCAGCCGGAGTTGCTGCACGACATCCTGGACACCATCGCCGAGACGGCCTTTCGGGTGCTGGACAGAGTGACGCGCGCGGTACCGGTGGACGTGCTGACCATCGGCGAGGATCTGGCGGGGAAGAGCGGACCGCTGGTCGGGCCGCGGCAGATGCGGGAATTCGTGGTGCCATACTACCGGCGTCTCTGGGACTTGCTGGCCGAGCGGGGGGCGCAACTGTTCGTGGTGGACTCCGACGGCAACCTCGAGCCGATTATCCCGGACTTCTTGGCGGGCGGGGTGAACGTGCTGCAGCCGCTGGAGCCGGCGGCGGGCATGGACATCGTGCGCCTGCGCGAGCAATACGGAACGCGCCTAGCTTTCCAGGGCGGGATTGACAAGCATGTCCTACCCCGCGGCCGTGCCGAGATCGCGACCGAGCTGGAGTACAAGCTGCCCCCGATGATCCGCACCGGCGGATGCGTCCTTGGCTTAGACCACCGAATCACCAACGGGACACCGCTGGAAAGCTACCGGTTCTACCTCGACAAGTCCTGGGAGATCATGGAGCGGGAAGCGAAGAACCTGGGGTAGGGAACTGAGAGAGAGCGGGCTGCCCCTCCGGCGGAATCCTCCGAAGCGGTGTGGCCCATGGGGCCGGTGCGTTCGGGCCTAGTCCCGCCAGCGCAGGCAAAAGGAAGGGCGCGGACCGTGATGGCCCGCGCCCGTTGAGTTCTGGACTGGCGTCTCGCTACTCCAAATAGTCCCGCAGCAGCTTGCTGCGTTGGGGATGGCGGAGCTTCTTTAGGGCTTTGGCCTCTATTTGGCGGATGCGCTCGCGGGTTACCTCGAAGATGTGCCCTACCTCCTCCAGCGTCCGGCTGTAGCCGTCCTCCAGACCGAAGCGGAGCTTGAGCACCTCCCGCTCCCGCTCGTTCAGGGTGTTCAGCACCCGGGTGAGCTGCTCGCGCAGGACCTGGTTGCTGGCCACCTCCAGCGGCGCCTCTTCTTCCTCGTCGGGGACGAAGTCGCCCAGATGGCTGGACTCCTCCTCCCCCACCGGGGCCTCCAGGGACAGCGGCTCGGGGGCGATGCGCTTGATCTCCGCCACGCGCTCCAGCGGCAGGTCCATCTCCGCCGCCACTTCCTCCAGGGTCGGCTCGCGGCCGAGCTGCTGCAGTAGCTGGCGACTGGTCTTGACCAACTTGTTGATGGTCTCCACCATGTGCACGGGGATGCGGATGATGCGGCCCTGATCGGCGATGGCCCGGGTAATGGCCTGCCGGATCCACCAGGTCGCGTAGGTCGAAAACTTGTAGCCCTTCTTCCAGTCGAACTTCTCCACCGCGCGCATCAGGCCCATGTTCCCCTCCTGGATCAGGTCCAGGAAGCTCATGGTCGAGCGGCCGGTATACTTGCGGGCGATGCTAACCACCAGGCGCAGGTTGGCGTTGGCCAGCGCCCAGACGGCGCGCTTGTCCTGCAGCTTCATGGTGTTGGGCTCCACGGAACTGGGGTCGAGTTGGTGGTTGAAGAAGGCGACGATCGGCCCGCGACAGCCGACGGCACTGGCCTTGTCCTCCGGCCGAGTGCGCATTACCTGGGGCGCGCACAGGTGCTCGGCCGTGCTGAAGTCCAACGTGAAAGTCTCCTGCAGGGGGAAGCCGGTCTCGCCCTTGACCCCGCTCTTGCCGCCTTTGACAGTCAGCGTGTGGGCCATGTCGGTGGTCAGCGGGCGCGTGGGCAGGAAGTAGATATTGCGCTCCACCGCGTCGTACTCCACCGTGCCCTCCGCCGGACTGTTCAGGGCGTCGCGCAGGGTGACGGTCTCGGCGGTCACGGTCTCCGGCAGCAGGCGTCGGTCCACATGGACGAGGATCGCGGCGGCCGGGTCCCAGTCCGGCGTGCCGGCGGCCGGGGTGGCCAGCGTCACGTGCGGCGCGGCCTTGCCGGCGGCGGTGGCGAAGCTGAACTTGACCCGCCGGGCCAGCGCCTGGCCTTCCTCGCTGCGCAGGCCCTCGTGGCCGCCCACGATCTCCACCTGATAGGTGTTGCGATAGCGCCAGCCCTCGGTCGGCACGAAAGTCACGGCCCACGGCCAGGGGCCCACCGAGAACGCGCCCGGCACCGCTCGCCCCTGCGAGTCAATGATCCGGAAATGGTCGGGAGTCACGCTGCGCGGATCCACGGCGTCGTCGAAGTACAGGTACAGCGGCGAGGAGGGCTCCACGCCTTCGTCTCCTTTGGTGGGTGAGCTGCCGGTGAAGTGCAGGTGGCTGCCCAGCGAGGAGGTATAGAAGCTGAAGCTGAAGTCCGCGGCCAGGGGCTGGCCGACAATCGAGAACACGCCCGCGTCGCCGCCGCGCAGGGTGACGACGTACTGGGTGTCGTGATTGAGGCGCTCGTTGGGGGTGAAGCGCAGGTGATTGTGTACGCGGTCGTAGGTGACCACGCCCTCGCCCTTTTGGATGCGCTGGGCCAGGTCGACCTCCTGCTCGGCGGTGAGCAGCGCGACCTTGCCGATACTGCGCAGGTACATGCGCACGGAATCATCAATGGGCACGGATTCGAAGTCGGAATCGCCGCCGAAGAGACTCTCCTCCTCGGGCTCGGCGGTGACTTCCTCCTCGTCCATGATGGTGATGCCCAGGTCATTTATGAGGCGGTAGACTTCTTCGACGTCCCCCGCTTCCAGCAGGTCACAGCCGTCCATGGCCTCCTGAATCTCCGCATAGCTCAGGTGGCCCTGCCGCCGGCCTTTGGCCAGCAATTGCTGCACTTCCTCGAGTCGCTGGACGGCGGACTCTTTCCCTTCAGACAAACGGCTCAACTCCCTTCCTCCTCGGTCACCGGCGACTCCCCGTCGCGGGGAGGCCCGGCGGAGAGGGGACCGCTGGGCAGCACGTAATCATATTGGCCCCGGCCGTGAAACTTGGTGGCCAGGCGATAGTAGGTCTGGTAGTCCGGATCCTCGCGGGTCATCTCCCCCCGAGAAACCGCGGCAATCACTCGATCCCGCAACTCGGCGAAGGTCTCGCCGCTGGGGACAACCGGCTCTGCGTCGGGCTGCGGCTCGGCCGCGGGCAGCTCATACTTCTCCTCGACGCCGTCCGCGGTGCTATGTCTACGCAGTTTCGCGATGCAACCCAGAATAACCTCCTCGGTGGGCGGCGAGAGTGGCGTGAGCAGCAACTCGACGCCGCGGGCCCGGCAGCCGTCCTCCTCAGGCAGCGACTCAATGACCGCGTCAGGGGCATACGCCTCCCCCCCGCGACGCTGGGCCCAGAGCGTCTCCAAGATAAGACGATGCGGGCCGGTGAAGTCCTCCAGGCTGACCATCTCTTCCAGGCGGCGGCTCCAGGACTCATCCTGCAGCGCCAGGGTCAGCAACTCGCTCTCCACGCTGTGGCGCCACGGTGAGGGCCCCTCCCCCACTCGCGACAGCGTATCAGCGATGAAATCGGTGCGGCGGCCGCCTCGGTCGGGGCGCGGCCCGGCGCCAGCGGGTCCGCGGCGGGCCAGCGCCTGCAGCAGGCTGCGCTGCATGCCGGCGGTGCGGCCAGGGTGGCCCTCGCCCCAGCGGTCGGCGGCGCGGGCGACCAGATCGTCGCGCTTGATCCGTTCGCGCACGCGGGCCAGGACCTCCACCGCATGACCGGCGGCCTTGGCCAGGCCATCGGGCCCCTGCCCGCGGTAGCGGTCGAAAACCATCTTAATCTGGAATTCGGCCAAGCTTAGCCGGCTCTGAAGCAATTTTTCCCAAGCCGGGAGGCCCTGCGCCCGGATGAACTCGTCCGGGTCCTGCCCTGCCGGCAGCACCAGGATCTGCGCCTCCACTGCCAGGCGCTCGAAAATCTCCAGGTTGCGCAGCGCGGCCTGCTGTCCCGCGGAGTCGGCGTCGTAGCACAGGATGACCGTCTCCACGTACCGCCCCAGCAGCCGGACATGATCCTCGGTCAGCGCCGTCCCCAGCGCGGCTACCACCGGCGCAAAACCGGCCTGATGCAGCGCCAGCACGTCGGTGTAGCCCTCCACCAGCACCACGTAGCCCGCCGCGCCCATCGCCTGCCGGGCCTGGGGCAGGCCGTAGACCTGCTGGCCCTTCTTGAAGAGCGGCGTGTCGGCGCTGTTGAGGTACTTGGCTTGCTCCTCCGGGTCCAGGGTGCGGCCCCCGAAGCCCAGGGTATGACCCGCCGCGTCCACGATCGGGAACATCACGCGGTCGCGGAAGACATCGTAGTAGCCGCCGGAGTTGCGGGCCCGGATCAGCCCCGACTCCTGCGCCAGCGCCGCCGGCACTTTCGCGTTGGCCAGTTCTCGACCGAGGTTCTCCCAGCCGGGCGGCGCGAAGCCCAGGCGGAAGGTCTTCACCGTCTCCGGGAGCAGGCCGCGGCGTTCCAAGTACTCACGCGCGACGGCTCCAACCGGCGCCTTCAGTTGCGCCTCGAAGAACTGCGCACCCAGCTCCAGGGTCTCCTGCAGGGAGCGCCGCCGCTGGGCCTTGGCAGTGTCCACGGGCCGCGCGTCCCACTCCAGGCCCACCTGCCGGGCCAGGCGCTCGGCGGCCTCGGGGAAAGTCAGACCCTCGATCTTCTGCAGAAAGGAGAAAATGTCACCGCCCGCACCGCAGCCGAAGCACTTCCAGAAGCCGCCGGCGGGGTCCACGTAGAAGGACGGGGTCTTTTCCTGGTGAAAGGGACAACGCGCCCGCAACCGCTGCCCGGCGCGTTGCAGGGGCACGTACTGGGAGATGAGCGCGGCCAGGTCGGCCCGCCGCTTTATTTCTTCTTTGACGTCGTCTTTGTCCATCGTAGCCACTGCTTCCGCCCCTGCGGCCCTTGAGTCTAGTATTCCACTGGGCGAGGATAAGTCCTTCTGAGGGGAGGTGATGGCCTTCGCCGTTCCTGTAGGGCGGGGGCTTGCAGCATGCCCTGAGCCTGTCGAAGGGTACCCCGCCGGCCGTTAGCCTTGCCTTTTCTCCCGTGGCACCGGCGTCTCGCCGGTGTGCCGTTGCCGTTGCCGGGGCGGGGTTGTGTCGCCCGCCGACACGCGTTTGGTCAGCGACGGCGGGGTACGAGCCCCCGCCCTACAAACGGCAACGGCAACGCCCCCTCCGCCCCACCCCGCAGAGACGAAGCGGCCCTGCTGTAAGAGCAGGGCCGCTGGAGATCGGCAGACGCCGCGTCCGTCCGGTTTTAGCGCCAGATCTGGATGCGGGTTACTTTCAGGTCGTGCAGCGTGAAGGCGACGTTGTTGGTCTCGGTGTAGCGCACAATCACGTCATGGGAGAAAACGTGGCTGTTGCCGGCGAAGGTGACCGTTACCGAGCCCTGACCCGGGGCGGCGTCGCCGGGGCCCGTGGACTCGAAGGTGATGCTCTCGTCGGGATAGCCGTAGCGGTACATCACGCGCTTGAAGTCGTCGCCCAGCTTGACGTACTGATGGGGCCGCCACATCGCGGTGCGCGCATAGTTGCAGTCCTCGCCGACCAGGGCGATGGAGTCAATGTAGCCGTCGCGGTCCAGCACGAAGCCGAGCACCACGGGGCCCTTATTGTAAATCCACTCAACCTGCCCGGGCTTCATCTCGACCCAGACCGCCAGAGCCCACTCGGGGAAGGGAGAGGCCTGCACGGCCGCGGCCGCACCGCCCGCTGCTCCCGGAGCGCCGGGCATCCCCGGAGCGCCGGGCACGCCCGGGCCGAAGTTACCCGGACCCGGCATCGCGCCGCCGGCCGGACCGGCCATTCCCGGAGGAGGCGGCGCACCGGCGCCGCCCATCATCCCCGCGCTGGGGGGGCCGAACATCGCCGGGGTAGGTCCGCCGGGACCGCCCATACCGGGAGCGCCGCCGGGCATCTGCGCCGCGGAAGCCGCGCCGAACTCGGGTCCCTGGCCGACCACAATACCATCGGGCTGGCCATAGACATCCAGGAGGTTGATAGCGTGCTGACCGAGGCGCATACCGGCAAGCTGCTGCTCGCGCGCCCCCGCCCCTCCCGCGGTCAAGACAATCAGCGACAGGCCCAAAGCCATATAGGCTGCGGTTTTGAGTGCGACTGGGCTTCTCATGCGGCCTCCTCGCCGGCGGCTCGCGCCGCCGCAAGACGTGTAGATGCATGGCCGGCTGTGACCGACGCCACAATTCCAGCGGGAGTATACCACAACTGCGCCGGAAGGAGCAAGCGGGTGGAGGGATTCGTGCGGTCGCATGCGGGGATGCTCGCCGTCGGTGGCACCGGCGTCTCGCCGGTGTGCCGTTTCGGAGCCGTTGCCCCAATGTAGGGCGGGGGCTACGTCCCCCGCCGTCGGTAAGCGAACAATAGTCCGCGGGGGACAAAGTCCCCTGCAGCACGGCAACCACAACGGCACACCGGCGAGACCCTTCGACAAGCTCAGGGCAGGCAGCCGGTGCCACCGACGGAAAGGGCAACGGCAACGGCCGGCGGGGGACGTAGCCCCCGCCCTACAACTGCCTCCCCCGGTTGTCCCTTCTCCAGCCCGAATGCTATACTGGCGTAATGCCCCGCACTTATTACCTATACACTATGGGCTGCCAGATGAACGAGCGCGACTCCGAGACGCTGGCCGGTCTGCTGCAATCCCTGGGCTATCGCGCCGCCGCGGAGCCCGCGGAGGCCGATCTGCTGTTGCTCAATACCTGCGCCGTGCGCGAGAAGCCCGAGCATAAGGTCTTCTCCCTGCTGGGCGGGTGGGCGGCCTACAAGCGGCAGCGGCCGGGCACGCTGATCGGCGTCTGCGGCTGCGTGGCGCAGGTGGACGCCGACCTGATTCGCCGCGAGGCCCCGCAGGTGGACCTGATCCTGGGGCCGCGCAACTATGCCGAACTGCCCCGGCTGCTGGAGGAACTCCGCCCGCGCCAGACCCTGAGCGCCGTGGACTGGGACCGCTGCATTCCGGAGGGCCTGCCCGCCGCGCGGGCCGGGGGCGTCAGCGCCTACGTCAACATCGGCTACGGCTGCGATAACTACTGCACCTACTGCATCGTGCCCTACGCGCGCGGGCCGCTACAGAGCCGGGCGCCCGGCGAGGTGCTGGCCGAGGTCGCGGCGCTGCTCGACCAGGGCTACCGGCAGATCACCCTGCTGGGGCAGAACGTGAACGCCTACGGCCAGGACCTGCCCGACCGCGTGGACTTCCCGGAGCTACTGTACCGCATTGACCAACTCGCCGCGGGCGCGCGGATCCGCTTTACTACCTCCCACCCGAAGGATGTGCCGCCGCGCCTGCTGGAGGCGCTCCGCGACCTGCCCTCCCTGTGCGAGTGGCTGCACCTGCCCCTGCAGGCCGGCGACGACCAGGTCCTGGCCCACATGGGCCGCGGCTACACCGGGGCGGCCTACGCGGAACTAATCGCCCGCGCGCGAGAGACGATTCCCGGGCTGACCGTCTCCACCGACGTGATGGTCGGCTTCCCCGGCGAGACCGAGGCGCAGTTCGAGAACACCTACCGGCTGCTGGAGACGATCGAGTTCGACCAGGCCTTCACCTTCAAGTTCTCGCCGCGACCGGGCACCGCGGCCGAGAAGATGCCGGACAAGGTGCCCGAGTCCGCCAAGCAGGCGCGGCTGGAACGGCTGGCGGAGATGGTGGGACGCGTGGCGCGGCAGTCTAACCAGCGGCAGGTGGGCGAGGTCTTCGAGGTGCTGGTGGAGGAGACCGACGCCAAATCCGTCGGCCAGGTGCGCGGGCGGACGCGGGGCAACAAGCTGGTGATCTTCCCCGGCGGCCCGGAGCTGATCGGCACGACCGTGCCGGTCCGGGCGGTCGAGGCCAAGCTGTGGGGCTTCCTCGGGGAGCCGGTCTAGGCGACGACGGAAGAGAGGCGGCGCGGAGCATGCACGGGCTGGCGATCTGGGACCAGACGGCGACCTTGTGGATCAACCAGCACTATCATCCGGCGCTGGATGCGGTGCTGCTGGTGGTCTCCTGGCTGGGGAATGGCGGCTATTTGTGGCTGGCCGCCGCGGCGCTCCTGGCCCTGGCGGGAGGTCGCCGGGACCGGTGGGCGGCCGCGCTGTTCGTGGCGGGGCTGGTGCTAACGGAGTTCGCGCTGAGGCCGCTCCTGCACGACCTGTGGCCGCGCCCGCGGCCTTTCCTGACCGACCCCAATATCCGGCTGCTCCTCCCCCCGCTGGCGAGCACCTCCTTCCCCTCCAGCCACGCCTATCTCTGGGCCGAGGCCACGGTCCTGTTCGGCGCCTTCTACCGCCCCACGCGCGGGCCGCTGGTGGCGCTGACCCTCCTCACCATGTACTCGCGCTGCTACCTGGGAGTGCACTGGCTGTCGGACGTGCTGGCCGGGGCGCTGCTGGGGACGCTGGTCGGGCTGCTGGAGGTCGCGGTGGCGCGCCGTCTGGGCTGGCTGCACCCGCCGCCGCCGGCAGAGCCCCCCTCTGCCCCGCCTTCCCCCTGAACGACCGCCCCTCCCCCAGCGTCTGACCCGCCAAGACCAGGGACCTGGAGGAGGCGGAGGGACGATGACTATTCCCCGGATGCTACTGCTGGCGATGCTGCCGGCCCTGGTGGCGACCGGCTGCGGGCGCGGACCGGAGCCGCCGGTAGCCGCTACTCCGGCGGCCGCTGCGCCCCCCGCCACTGCCGTTCCGGCGGTGGCGGCAGCGGAACCACCGGCCGACCTGGGAACCGGGTTGCCGCTGGATACGCTGAAGCTGCCGCCGGGCTTCCGCCTCCGGGTGTGGGCGAAGGACCTGCCGGGGGCGCGCTCGCTCTGCCGGGGAGCCCAGGGAACGCTATTCGTCGGGACGCGCGGCGAGGGCCGGGTCTACGCGGTGACGGGGGAGGTGGACGGGCCGGCCGGGAGGAGCTACGTCCTCGCCAGCGGCCGAGACCAGCCCAACGGCGTGGCCTTCCGGAACGGCTCGCTGTATGTGGCGGAGACCAGCCGGATCATCCGCTTTGACGATATCGAGCAGCGCCTCGCCGACCCGCCCCGGCCGCAACTGGTCTACGACCATCTCCCCGTAAGCGGCGGGCACGTGTGGAAGTACCTCAGCTTCGGCCCGGACGGCAAGCTGTACTTCAATGTCGGCGCCCCCTGCAACGTGTGCCTGCCGCCGGGACCGCTGTACGAGACGATCTGCCGGATCAACCCGGACCGCACGGGACTGGAGGTGTACGCGCGGGGCGTGCGCATGAGCGTGGGCCAGGACTGGGACCCGGCGACCGGGGACCTGTGGTTCACCGACAACGGGCGCGACTACTTGGGCGACGACGCGCCCGCGGATGAGCTGAACCACGCGCCGCGGGCGGGAATGCACTTCGGCTTCCCCTACTGCCACGGCGGGGACCTGCCCGACCCGGAGTTCGGCGCGGGGCATCCCTGCAGCGACTACACGCCCCCGGCGCTGAAGCTCCCGGCGCACGTGGCCCCGCTGGGGATGAAATTCTACACCGGCCAACTCTTCCCGGAGAAGTACCGGGGCGGCCTCTTCATTGCCGAACACGGCTCGTGGAACCGCACGGTGCCGATCGGCTACCGGGTGACCTTCGTCCCCATGCGGAACGGCAGACCGGGTCCCGAGGAAGCCTTCTGCGAGGGGTGGCTGCAGGGCGCGGAGGCATGGGGGAGGCCGGTGGATGTGCTGGTGACGCCGCGGGGCGCCCTGCTGGTGTCCGACGACCAGGCAGGCGTGATCTACCGCATCACGTACGAAGGCTAGGTCATACTCTTAGGGACACCGGCGAGACGCCGGTGCCACTGAGGCCCCTTCACCCCCCCCCGAACCCGCCGCCCGTCAGAACGGCCGGAAGATCATGATCATGTTGGAGTTCGCCAGGAAGATCCGCCCGTCCGGTCCGAAGGCGAGGTCGCTGGCCAGCGGGGAGAGTTGCCCCTCCATGAGACCGGTCTTGGCCGGGCTGCGGTCGGCCCTCCCGAACACCCGCACAATCCGGCCCTGAGCGTCGAAGACCGACACCCGCTGCACTTCCTTCTTATCGGGCTTGTTGATCGAGCCCTCCACGACGTATACGTTGCCGTGCGCATCTATACGCACCGCCCGGGGTTCGGTGATCGCCCCCAGGTGCCAGTCGGCTCCGGCCGTGACCCGCCGAGCGCCCTCGCCCTTGCGCCCCATGGTGTAGAGCGCGGACGGGACCGCGTCGGCTACCCAGAGCTTCCCCTCCCGGTCCACATCGAAGACGAGGCCGGAGTTGAACCGGTATTCCCCGATCCGGTCCACCGCCCAGAGTCGCTGGTTGTCAAAGTAGCAGGCCAGGAAGGCGTCGTCGCCGACGTAGAGATTGCCTTTGGGGTCGAAGCGAATGACCCGGCCGTACCCGCGCAGGCGATCAGCGGTCGGCCCCGCCAGCGAGGACAGCACCTCTTTGGGTGCGCCGTCGGCGCTGAAACGGTAGATCGCGTAGCTGGTGGCGAGTAGGTCGCCATTAAGGGGGTCCACCGCCATGTTCCCCGGGGCATACTTGGGGAGCTTGGCCGTCGGGACCGCATTCTGCCCGTCGGGGTCGCAGCGGTACAAGTCATTCTTCGCGCGCAGCGCCATGTTGAGCCGACCCTGAGGGTCGAAATCTAGCGAGAAGACTTGCGCGTCCACCGGCGGCTTAATCATGCCCGCGTAGTACAGGCCGCTGAGCACGCCCGTCACGGTGATCTTGGTGGTCTCCGGCTGGAAGACGATCGGGCCGGCGTCCAGCGGCTGCGGGTCCGCGCTATCGCGCTTCGCCACGTCGCCGAGCAGCAGCGGGCTGGCGATCCCCACAGCCTGAGCGCGGGTCTTGAGGATGTCCTGACCCTGGTCGTCCTTGGCCTTGTATTCCTCGGTGGCCCCGGTGATATCCAGCCGCAGCCCCTCGAGAGGCGCCTTGGTGTCGTTGCTGAGGCGGACCGTGGCCGTGAGGCGGCCGTCGGCGAATTTCACGTCGGCCAGCGTTAGCGTGGCTTTCCCCTCCCAGCCCTCGGGCTGGAAGTCAAAGCTGGTGGGGGCGAGGGTCGCGCCGGCGTCGGTGAGCACGACGGCGAAGGGCAGACCGCCGGTGACCGTCCCCGGGACGCCGCCCTCGGGCAAGAACTGAGACATCGGCCCGGCGAAGTGGAAGTGTCCCTGCGCGAAGCCCGCGACGCACAAGGTGAGGAGAAGAACCGTGGTAACGAGTGTCCGCATGGTCAGAGGCCTCCTGGTATGGTGACGTCTGGTGCCCGCGAAAGACATGGAACTATACCAGCAACACTGCCGCCCGGCAACCCCCGCGCCCCCGGACTCAGTACCCCCGGGACCGGTACCACTCCACCGTGCGCCGCAGGCCCTCCAAGAAAGATACCTGCGGCTCATAGCCCAGGACCTCGCGGGCCGCGGTCAGGTCCGCCAGCGAGTGCCGCGCGTCCCCCACCCGGGCCGGCGCGTACTCCGGCTCCAGGTCCGTCCCCAGGCACTCATTGAGCAGCGTCACCAGTTCATTGAGGGTGCAGCGCTCCCCGCAAGCGATGTTGAAGGCCGCGCCGGCCCCCCCGGTCGCGCGCACGGCGCAGAGGTTGGCGTGGACCACGTTGGCGACGAAGGAGAAGTCCCGCGACTGCTCGCCGTCCCCGAAGATCACCGGCCGCCGCCCGGCCAGCAGCGCCGTCACAAAAGCCGGGATGACCGCCGCGTACTGCGAGTGAGGGTCCTGGCGCGGCCCAAAGACGTTAAAGTAGCGCAGAGCCACCGTCTCCAGGCCATAGCAGTGGGTGAAGGCGGCGCAGTAGGCCTCGCCGGCCAGCTTGGAGGCGGCGTAGGGGGAGATAGGCTGCGGGCGGGCGGTTTCGCGCTTGGGCAGCGTGGGATCGGAACCGTAGACTGAGGAGGAAGAGGCAAACACGACGCGCCGGACTCCCGCGTCCCGCGCGGCCAGGAGCATATTGAGCGTGCCGTTGACGTTGGCGCTGGTCGTGGTCACCGGGTCCGCCACGGAGCGCGGCACGGAGGGCACCGCCCCCAGATGCAGGACGTAGTCCACCCCGGCGAAGGCAGGCGCAATCGCCGCCGGGTCGCGCAGGTCCGCCTCCACCAACTCCAGGCGCCCCTCTAACTCGGCCAGATTCTCGCGCCGACCGGTGGCGAAGCTATCCAGCACCCGCACGGACTCACCCCGGCGGACCAGCTCCTCCGCCAAGTTGCTGCCGATGAACCCCGCGCCGCCGGTTATGAGGTAGGTGGGCATGGTTTGGTGAGGCCCCTTGTAGGAGGAGACGCCGTTTCCCGTAGGGGCGGAAGTTCGGCGTCTGCGCCGAATCTCCGCCCGCGGATAGCGCTAAGCTACGGTCCACGGTATGCGCGGGCGGAAATTTTCGCGCAGACGCGAAAACTTCCGCCCCTACCTCTCCTGCCGTTCCCCCCTCTCCTGCCAGGAGAGGGGCCGGGGGCGAGGCTCCCTACTTCACCCGCCGCAGCTTGGCGGCCGCCTCTCCCCCGTTGAGCAGGTACAGCAGCGGAGTGGGCCGGTCCACGCCCTCGATGAAGCTCGGGCGGGCCTGCCAGGGGGCCAGGGACAGGACGTTGGCCAGGTCCATCCAGTACTCCAGCCGCGCGGGCTTCAGGCCCCAGATCATGTGGAAGTGGTTGGCCGGAGCGTACTGCTTATACTCCACCATGCTGGCGTACTTGGGCGTCACGAAGGTGTGCGGCCACGTTACGTTGGTCAGGTTGACCAGCACGTCTACCAGCGGCGCGGGCGGCAGCACCGTGCAGGCCTCGTCCCAGACCATCGAGAACAGGCCGGTGTCGGCGCTGAAGGCCATCCGCCCGGCGATGCCCTCAATCCCCGCCGGCGAGACAAAGGTCATCGAATTGCCGCCGCCGGGGAAGTAGTAGTCCTCCGCTACCGGCATGACCACGTTGGCCATGATCTGCTCCACGGAACTGCCCGGCAGGGCCGCCCAATCGAAGGCCGCGCTGCCGGAGTTGTCGCCGTCCACCAGGCCCTTGGTGCGCCACAGGGCGTCCGGCTCCACGTCGCCCAGGCCCAGCTCCTGGGCCTTGAGGGCCAACTCCCACGGCTCCCAGACCTTGCGGAAGTCCATGAACAGCGGCGGGTTGCCGGCGGTGAGCCAGGAGAAATGCAGCATCGTCAGCAGACCCTGCATGTCCGCCTCGGTGGCGAAGGGCATCGCCTGCTTGGGGCCGTTGTGGTCGAAGGTCGAGTTGAGCAGCGACTCCATCACGTCGAGAATCGGCAGGGGAATCCCCCGGCGGTCCGAGCCCCACTCAAGCTGGTTCATGAACCCGCCGCCGACCGCGTTGAGGTCGGCCAGCAGATCGCGGACCACCAGATAGGCGGCCAGACCGAAGTTGAACTTCTCGCCCTCCGCCTCGTTGGCAATCGCCAGACGCGGGCCGACCATTTTGTCGCACCAGGCGCGCAGGGCCTTGACCTCCTCGGCGTCATAGGCCCCCTTGGTGACCATGTCGGCCAGCAGCTTCATGTCCAGCCGCGCAACCTCCAGGCCGAAGGTCTTGCGGGTGGGGATGACGTGCGTCAGCGCAGTCTCCATGCCCATGCTATCGTGGCCGAAGACGACCACGCGGCGGCCCCGCAGGCCGACCTGGGTGACCGCGGCGTAGCACCAGTCCACCAGCGCCTCGGCGGTGGCGGGGGTCATCTCGGGGTTCATCCCGGTGTCCGCCCAGGTGCCGACGTTGAGGTGCACCAGCTTGCCGTACTGGCTGAGCGCACCGCTGCCGGCGTGGGCGAAAACCACGCCCGGCTTGGGGCCGGAGTTGCCGCAGGTCAGGTTGATCGGCGTCTCGCTGGGGAACTGCGCCAGCAGCGAGATCAGGGAAAGCTGCGGGAAGGCCCAGGTATCGGGCACGCAGACCAGGATGTCCACGCCCTCGGCAAGGAACTGGCGGGCGACCTGGTCGGCCTGCTTCTCGCCGTCCACCAGGGTCGGCGCGTAGACCACGGGCACCGGCGAGCCGTTGGGCAGCTTGACCCGATCGGCCAGTAGTTCGGCGGTCAGGCCGATGATATTAGCGGCGCGCATCCGAGATTCTTCATCAATCCGCGGGTCGCCGGTGGCGAAAACGCCGATGGTGGGCACGTTGGCAACGGCAGGGGGATTCTCGGAAAGACGTTTGGCGGGCATGTGGAACACTCCTTTGTTCGAGCTAGAGCCGGCCCTCTCCGGGCCGGCGGAAAGTCCTCTTGCAGGAGCGCTAGTTCCCCCCGCGTCGCGCTTCTTCCTGCCGCGAGTGGAGCTTTTTGGCCCCTGCCTAGCGCAGGTGCGGCGCTTGCCAGCTCTCGGCGGTGTAGCCATGTAGCTCGAGGGGGTTGCCGTCGGGGTCTTTGAGCCACGCCTGCCAGCTCTGGTCGGACCCGAGCACCGCGTCGGTCACCTCGATCCCGCGCGCCCGCAGGTCGGCCACGGTAGCGGCAACGTCCTCGACCTCCAGGCAGATATGGGCATACGACTGCCCCTCCACCCGCGGGTTAGGCTCGCCGACGAACATCTCCAAGAAGCTGCGCCCGCCGATGTGCAGGTAGACGCCAAAGCGCGCCCCCTCGTCGTTGATAAAGTCAAAAGCCGGCGCCAACCCCAGCGCGTCCGAGTAGAAAGCCACCGACCGATCCAAATCCCGCACCACAAAGCAAACATGAGCCAAAGCCGTAACCATAGGGAAAACCTCCGCAAGCAAGGTAGGGACAGGGAGGGAGGTTCGTCTAGAGGAGGCGGGGGACCTGTCCGGGGAGCGATGGTTTTGACCCTGCGCCGCGGAAACGAGTATAATCGCGCTATTATATTTCAAGCCTGAAGGAAGGGGGATCACCATGGCCGCCGAGACACTTAACCTACCGGAAGACCTGCGCCAAGCCCTGGACCAAGCGGTAGCGGCCATCGTCGAGATCGCCCACCCGGAGCTGGTGATCCTCTTCGGCTCCTGGGCCGAGGGCACCGCCCGCCCGGACAGCGACGTGGATTTGCTGGTGGTGGCGGAGACGGATAATCCCCACCGGCTCACGGGGCAACTGCGCAAAGCCATCCGCCCGTTCTTCCCGGACACGCCGCTGGACGTGGTGCTGCTAACCCCCGAGCGCTGGGAATGGGCGCGGGGCATCCGCGGCTTCGTCGCCCGGCAAGCCGACCGTAAGGGGATGAGACTCCATGCCGCCTGAGAGAGACCTCGCTTCGGCACAAGCCTGGCTGGAGTACGCGGATGCCGATCTGAACGCCGCGGAGACCTTGCGTGCCGGCGGCGCCGAACCGAACAACATATGCTTCCACTGCCAGCAGGCCGCCGAAAAGGCATACAAGGCCTATCTGGCGTGGCTGGGTGATGAGTCCATCCCGCGGGTGCACGATCTGGAGTACCTGACTGGCAGAATCCTCGCTCAGGGCGGTGCGCAACCGCCGGCAGCGGACCTGGACCAGCTAACCGAGTACGTCATCACCGGCCGGTATCCGGGCGTGGAACCCATCACTCCCGAAGAGGTAGAACCGGCCCTCGCCCTGGCGCGAGAGGTTCTCGCGTGGGTGCGACAAGCGATTGGGCTGGAGGAGTAACCACATGGAAATGACAACCCTCAACCTACCGGAAGACCTGCGCCAAGCCCTGGACCAAGCGGTAGCGGCCATCGTCGAGATCGCCCACCCGGAGCTGGTGATCCTCTTCGGCTCCTGGGCCGAGGGCACCGCCCGCCCGGACAGCGACGTGGACCTGCTGGTGGTGGCTGATTATGCGGAGCGCGGCGCGACCCACGCGGCGCTGCACCGGGTTCTGAGATCCATTTTGGGGACGAGAGAGTTTGACCTGCTCTTGTACAAGCCGCAGGAATGGGCCAGGTCCCGCCGCCTGATAGGCTTTGTTCCGCATGAAGCTGACCGCTATGGGGTGAAGCTCGTTGAAAGAGCCGCTTGACGACCTGCGGGCATCGGTGAGCGAATGGCTGTCGCACGCCCAGGAAGACCTCGAGAGCGTGAAGCGCTCCCTGCAGCCGCCACCGTTGGTTGCCTCCGCGCTGTTCCACTCGCAGCAGGCCGCCGAGAAAGCCCTCAAAGGGTACTTGGTGGCCCTCGGGATGGCCAGAATCCCTCGCACCCACGATCTGGCGCTACTCGCCGAGGCTGTTCAGGCCGCCGGAGGCAACGCCCCGACGCCCACGGACCTGAGCCTTCTGAACGACTTCGGATCCCGAGTGCGGTATCCCGATGAACGCCAACACGACTTGGAGGAGGCCCTGGAGGCGCAGGAAGCGGCTGCTTGCATCTTGAGGCGGCTGGAGGCTGAGATCCGAGGTATCCTGGGGCAATAGGATGCCTTTTGGTGGCCCGGCACATACTATCCAGGAGGTAGATAGACATGAAATCCCAACAGATGCGCGTGGACTGCGAGTATCTATCATTTCTGCGTTCGGAAGTCCGAGGCATCGGAGGCCAGTTGATGGTGAGCCACGTCGCGCAATGCAATTGCGGATCCGCTCCGAACTCGTATCCTGGCACCGGCAGACTCTTCGTAGACAACTGCGCCGAGTGCGAACACAACCGTTGGACCCCGGATAGCCCCTAGCAGCTCCCCCCTCCCCCCACACAGGTTCCTCCCCCCCTCAGGTAGAAATACCCTCCCACTTATGACCAAGTCCTCCTCTGACTACACACCCCTCTTCCGCCAGTGGGAATCTATCAAGCAGCAGCACCCTGGTGTGCTGGTGCTGTTCCGGTTGGGCGACTTTTATGAGATGTTTGGCGAGGACGCCCAAACCGGGGCGCGGGAGCTGGGGCTGGTTTTGACCTCGCGGGAGTGCGGGCCGGGCGGGCGGATTCCTATGTGCGGGCTGCCGCACCACGCCCTGCAGCGCTATCTGGTTACGCTGGTCCAGAAGGGCCACCGCGTCGCTCTGGCCGATCAGGTCGAGGACCCTAAGCAAGCCAAGGGCCTGGTGCGGCGCGAGGTCACCCGCGTGGTCAGCGCCGGGACCGTGCTGGAGGACAACCTGCTGGCCACCCCCCAGCACAACTACCTCGCCGCCGTGGCCCGCGCCGGGGAGCGCTACGGCCTGGCCCTGCTGGACATCTCCACCGGCGCGTTCCTGGTCACCGAGCCCGCGCCGGCCGCCACCCCGCCGCCGACCCAGCCGCTGCTGGACGCGCCCGCCCCGCTGGACCCCCAGTGGGCCGCGCTGCTGGAGGAACTCGCCCGCGTCTCGCCCGCCGAGGTGGTCCTGCCCCCGGAGCTGGCCGAGGACGCCGCCCTGTCCGCCGCGCTGGCCCAGAGCTTCCCCGGCCCGATCACCGTCTGCGCCGCCGAGCCGGATTGGCGCGGGCCGGCCGCCGAGTTGCGCGAGTTTTTCCACGTGGAGACGCTGGCCGGCTACGGCTGTGAGGACCTGCTCGCCGCCTCGGCGGCCGCCGCCCTGGCCCTGCGCTACGTGCGGGAGAACCACCTGCAGGCCCTCCCCCACCTGCAGGGCCTGTCCACCTACCACCGCGATCAGTTCATGGTCATTGACGCCACCACCCGGCGCAACCTGGAGTTGGTGCGGACCCTGCGCGACAATCAGGCCAAGGGCAGCCTCTTCTGGCTGCTGGACCGCACGCACACCCCCATGGGCGCCCGGCAGCTCCGCGACTGGCTGCTGCAGCCGCTGCTGGTCCCGGAGGCCATCAACCGCCGCCTGGACGCGGTGGAGGAACTGCTGCACTCCCGGGCCGCCGCCGACCGCCTGCGCGCCGCCCTCAAGCGCATCTACGACCTGGAGCGCCTCATCGGTCGCGCCGCCACCGGCACCGCCAACGCCCGCGACCTCCGCGCCCTGGCCGACTCCCTACCGGTGCTGCCCGAGGTCCAGGAAATCCTGGCGGAGTGCCACAGCGAGTTGCTGAGGGGCTTGGGGGAGGAGATCGGGGGACCGACCTCCGACACCGCCGATGACGCGCAAGACCAAATCTCCCCCTCCCTTAAGGGAGGGGGCCGGGGGGTAGGGCCGTTAGGCAACACCTTGCCCGACCTCGCCACCCTCCTCAACCGTTCCCTGGCCCTGGAGCCGCCGGCAACCCTCACCGAGGGCGGGCTGATCGCTCCCGGTTACTCGCCGGAGCTGGATGAACTCCGCGCCCTGGCCGCCGGGGGACGCGAGTGGATCGCCCAGTTGCAGGAGCGCGAGCGCGAGCAGACCGGCATCCGCTCGCTCAAGGTCGGCTTCAACAAGGTCTTCGGCTACTACCTGGAGGTCAGCACGCCCAACGTCCCCCTGGTGCCCGAGACCTGGCAGCGCAAGCAGACCCTCACCAACGGCGAGCGCTACGTCACCCCGGAACTCAAGGAGCAGGAGGCCAAGGTCCTCGGCGCGCAGGAGCGCAGCCAGGGGCTGGAGTACGATCTGTTCTGCGAACTGCGCCTGGAGACTGCCCGGTACGCCCCGCAGGTCCTGGCCACCGCGCGCGCCCTGGCGGCGCTGGATGCCCTCCAGTCGCTGGCGCAGGTGGCGCTGGATTACCACTACGCCCGGCCCACGGTGGACGACTCCGACCGGCTGGAGATCACCGCCGGCCGCCATCCCCTGGTCGAGCGCCTGCATGAGGAGGAGCCCTTCGTCCCCAACGATGCGCACCTGGACTGCACGGAGAACCAACTGCTGGTGATCACCGGCCCCAATATGGCGGGGAAATCCACCTATCTGCGCCAGGTGGCGCTGATCGTGCTGCTGGCCCAGATGGGCAGCTTCGTCCCCGCCGCCGCCGCGCAGGTGGGGGTTGCCGACCGCATTTTCACCCGCGTAGGCGCCGGCGACGACCTCGCCGCGGGCCAGTCCACCTTCATGGTGGAGATGACCGAGGCGGCCAACATCCTGCATAACGCCACCGACCGCAGCCTGATTATCCTCGATGAAATCGGCCGCGGCACCTCCACGTTCGACGGCCTCTCCCTGGCCTGGGCGATGGCGGAATATATCGTCCGCGAAATCCAGGCCAAGACCCTCTTCGCCACCCACTACCACCACCTCAACGAGCTGGCGGAGGTCCTCCCCCGCGTCCAGAACTACCGGATAGCGGTGAAGGACGAGGGCGACCGCCTGGTCTTCCTGCGCCGCATCATGCCCGGCGGCACGGACCGCAGCTACGGCATCCAGGTAGCCCGCCTGGCGGGCCTCCCCGAGCAGGTAATAGCCCGCGCGAAAGAGGTCCTGCACAGCCTCGAACAAGAGGACCTGGGCCGCGAAGTAACCCCCAGCAAAGAGGCCCTCCAAAAGGTAGCGCAACCGGTACAACTACACCTATTCGAGGCGGCCCCGGACCCGATAGTAGAGGAGCTAAAGGCGCTGAACCCAGATGAGATGACGCCGATGGAGGCGCTGGGGAAAGTTAAGGAATGGTGGGAGAAGGCGAGGAGGAGGTCATAGGACGACGCGTGTGGGCCAATCCTCCGCCCGACGGCGACTGACCGCTAAGACTCAAACCGTATGAAATAGAGGGGTACGTATTAGGTTTTGACAGATTTCGCAGAAGGCGCTTACCATGGGAAGGTCAGTCGCGCACAACTCCCCCGCATCTGGGGCGCAGTCGTGCACCAAGACGACACCTAGTCACCCAAGGGAGCGTGAGAAAGATGGACTGGCTCTTTCCAAAGGGTATTGAGAACATCAGCTTTGAGGAACTGAAGAGAAAGCTGCTGGACGTCCCGGAGAGCCTCTACGTGGAGTACAAGGGGCCGGAAACGGCAGCTAAGAAAGACGACCTGGGCAAGGCCATCGCGGCTCTCGCCAACACCCACGGCGGCTGGCTGTTCGTCGGCATCGAGGCGGACCCGGACAACGAGAACAAGCCGAAGCCGGAAGGCTTCACCGGGGTCGCCCGGGCTCTGTCCCTGGCCGACCGATTCCACGACATAGCCAGAGGCCAACTGGACCCGGGACCGCATGTTGAGGTGGTATCCATCGCCGTGGGTCCCGAGGAACAATCCAACCGCATTGTTGCGGTTCACGTCGAGGAGAGCGACGACCCGCCCCTTATCAAGCGGTTGGACGGAAGAGTCTACGTGCGGGCAGGAGCCGCAAGCTCGCCTCTAAAGGAGGAATTCCTCCGGGACCGGGCCGAGCTCGAGGCGCTGTACGAAAAGGCGCGCCGCAATCAGTCCCTGGTGGAGGAACGGCTGAGCAGCCACGGGAAGGGCGGGTGGCTGATAGACAAGCTGCGGGAGAGACGAGACAGTTCTCCGCTGCTACCCGACGGGAACCAGAGAGCGGTCGCAGGGGATGACTGGTTTGTGGCGGTCGTTTACCCGTATTCCGCCTCGTTCCGCTTGCCCGAGGCCACTGAAGTCCGCGACGACAACACGGGCCAAGTGGGGCCAAAGCTGCGGTCGCTGCACAAAGTGGAGGGGCCATTCGGCGAGGTGCGTTTTGCTGACCAGCACACGCCAGTGTACTTGGGCGACAACTTCCCCAAGGGGCTTCTTGTGAACGTCTACGGGCACGTAGCCGTCGGTCGGCTGCTCGAACACAACCCGCAGTACTTCGTACGCCGAGACACTCCAGAGGTCCTGGCGGCTTCACAGCAGGCCTACGACGACGAGCAGTATTTCGGCCGCGCCGGGCTTCTGATTAGATTGCGCTTTGAGGGGCGAGAGGTCAGGATCGAGCGCGTCACCACCGCGCCGTTGTTGGGATCGCTGGACATCGACGGGATCATTGCAGAGATAGATCGGGGGCTTGGGGGCAAGGACCAGGGTCCCCGGCAGCCCCGCGGATAGAGCCGGAAGCGGACGAACAATGACATCTTCAGCGCGGAGGCGTGCGGCTCACAACTGGTGGTCCCAATGTCAGAATTACCTAGAGGAGAGTCCGCAAGCGCAGAGAATATAAAGACGAAGACGCTTAATGCCGTCTCCGCGCACAGGGACGCCAGGCGACGCGCGACGGAAACCATCCATAGTCGGGAGCGTGATTCTCGTGCAGTGTCCGCGTTGTGGCTACGCGATGAGCGACCTAGACCTAACGTGCCCCCGTTGCGCCAAGTACCCCTCTCTGGCCGGTGAGCAAGCCCCGCGCCCGACTCCGCCGCCGCGGACCACGCCAGCCAGAGCATTCCACAGGCAAGTCCTCGCCATCCTGGCCGCCGCAGTCGCCGGAGTCCTCGTTGTAGGGACCATCGTCGCGCTGTCCGGAGGGCATGCCCAGAGACCGCAACCCAGTGCCCCCACTCCTCCACCGGCGCCGCGGAGCAGTGGCCCACCGCAGCAGTCACCGCATGCAGTGACGCCACCGGCGCGTCCTGCACCGAGGCCCGCGCCCTACGTTCCGGCGGTCGCCCCGCCGACCTCGGTGCCTACCCCGCCGGACACGGGCGCCGGCTTTGTCGGCGCGACGCGTGCTTACAGCCCCCCTCCCCCGACGCCGCCCCCGCTGCCCCGGCCGCCCCTGACGAAGACACAAGAGAAATGGAACCAGCGTGGCGGCCCGTGGTTAGGCATGACCTTCACGGAGTTCAGCGAGTGCACAGGCGTAACCGCCTTTGACCAAGTTTACCACAAGGATGCCATCGCGGAGGAGAAAGACTTCGTGTACTACGGTGGCTGGCAACTGGTGTGGGTGCCCGGAGGGGAAGGCGGCGTCCGCACGGTTCGCAAGTATCGGTTACCTGGCGGCGGCGTGCAGGGGGAGTTCCGTACCTCCCAGAGGGTACTGACGGAAATCAACAAGTGGTGATAGTGATTCGGGGGACACCAGATTCGGGCGACACCATCCCTACCTCGGCGATGATCTCCCCCGGTGACCGCCGCCACGTCTTACCTCACCCGCCTTCGCTAAAGCTACGGCGGGCAAGCCCCTAACCCCTCTCCCCGCGCGGACTGGGGAGAGGGGGATTACGTTTGGGGCTTTGGAGAAGCGGCGCGAGTTGACCGGAGCTGGGTCGCTCGGAACCATTGGGCTCACTTACCTACCATGAACAACGGAGAGAGCTGGGACAACCGGAAGACCGATCTGCTTCAGCCACTGACTGACGCAGAAGGCACCCCTCTCCCCAGACCGCGCGGCGCGGGCGCGGGGGGAGGGGCCGGGGGAGGGGAATCCGGCGGCCGCAAGCCGCCAGGGCCCGCCACCGTCCGCGAGGTCGCTTCCCGCGAGAAGGTCCTCTTCGCCCGCGAGCAGCGCCGCCAGCCTACGCAGATGGAGGCGCGGCTCTGGCAGCGGCTGCGCGGCGAGCGGCTGGGGTTCCGCTTCCGGCGGCAGCATCCCGTCGGCGATTTCGTCCTGGATTTCTACTGCCCCGAGGCGAAGCTGGCCGTGGAGCTTGACGGCCCCCACCACCAGCGCCAGGCCACCTACGACCAGTGGCGCACGGAAGAGCTGGCCCGCGCCGGGATCGAGGTGCTGAGGATTCCCGAATGCAACGCGCGGGAGAGGCTAGACGAAGTGCTCGGGCGAATCAGAATACGGTGTGGCGAGCGTACCGTTCTGCCTCACCCGCCTTCGCTGAAGCTACGGCGGGCAAGCCCCTAACCCTCCCCCCTGACAGCGCCGCGCCGGGGGTGTACAATGCCCTCTCTACCTATCTCCCCCATCGCGCGGTGAATTTCCCTGGACCACCTTACCGACCAACCTACTCCCCTGGACCTGCTGCATACCGTCTTCGGCTACCCCTCCTTTCGGGGCGAGCAGGAGGCGGTGATTGAGCACGTTACCGCCGGGGGCGAGGCGCTGGTGGTTATGCCTACCGGCGGCGGCAAGTCGCTTTGCTACCAGATCCCCTCGCTCCTGCGCCCCGGTGTGGGGGTGGTGGTGTCGCCGCTGATCGCCCTGATGCGCGACCAGGTGCTGGCCCTGCGCGAGAAGGGCGTGCGGGCGGCGGCGCTTAACTCCTCGCTGGACGCTGCCGAGGCCGCGGAGGTCGAGCAGGCGGCCCGGCGCGGCGAGCTGGACCTGCTTTACGTCGCCCCCGAGCGCCTGACCACCGAGCGGATGCTGCGCCTGCTGGAGCAGATGCCGGTGGCCCTGTTCGCCATTGACGAGGCGCACTGCGTCTCACAGTGGGGGCACGACTTCCGGCCCGACTACCTGGGGCTGTCGGTGCTGCACGAGCGCTTCCCCGACGTCCCCCGCCTGGCCCTCACCGCCACCGCCGACGAGCGCACGCGCCGCGAGATCATCACCCGGCTGGAGCTGGGCGGCGGGCGCGCCTTCGTGGGGGGCTTCGACCGGCCCAATATCCGCTACACCATCGTCCCCAAGCACCAGTCCAAGCACGAACTGCTCCGCTTCCTGCGCCGCCGGCACCCGCGCCACGCGGGGATCGTCTACTGCCTCTCGCGCAAGAAGACGGAGCAGATCGCGGACTGGCTGAACGAGCAAGGGCGGACGGCCATCCCCTACCACGCCGGGCTGGACGCCACCACGCGCCGGCGGCACCAGGACCGCTTCCTGCACGAGGAGGGGCTGATCGTCGTCGCTACGATCGCCTTCGGCCTGGGGATAGACAAGCCGGATATCCGCTTCGTGGCGCACCTGGACCTGCCCAAGAGCGTGGAGGCGTACTACCAGGAGACGGGCCGCGCCGGGCGCGACGGCCTGCCCGCGGACGCCTGGATGGCCTTCGGCAAGGGCGACATTATGATGCAGCGCCAGTGGATTGACGAGTCGGAGGCGGACAACATCCACAAGCGGCTGGCCCTGGAGAAACTGCGCTCCCTGGTGCGGCTCTGTGAGGCCCGGACCTGCCGCCGGAAGATGCTGCTGGAGTACTTCGGCGAGGAGCATCCGGAGAACTGCGGCAACTGCGACAACTGTGGCGAGGCGCCGGACGCCTCCCTACCGCCGCTCACGGCCCGCGAGCTCCGAGCCGAGCGAAGGCGGGAGCCCCAGCGCGAGGCGCCGCGCCCCGCGGCTCCAGAGGGAGAGCTGTGGGAGGCGCTGCGCGCGCTCCGGCTGCAACTAGCCAAGGAAATCGGCCAGCCGGCCTTCTGCGTCTTCCACGACAGCACCCTGCGCGAAATGGCCCGGCAGCAGCCGCAGGACGAGGAAGCCCTGCTGGCCCTCTCCGGGGTAGGACCGTCCAAGCTGGAGAAGTTCGGGGAGGCGTTCCTGGAGGTGCTGAGGCGGGGCGGGGAAGCCAAGGCAAACGGAAGTCCGGCGCAAGCTCCCGGCCGGGAAGTCGTGGTTGTCTACGATGAACCCCCGCGGGACGAGGAAGATGCCTGGGAGAACCAGGAAGCCGATCTGTTTGAGCAAGAGTGGTGAGGGTTGGCGTTACGTTTCTACCTCACCCGCCTTCGCTAAAGCTACGGCGGGCAAGCCCCTAACCCCTCTCCCCGCGCGGACTGGGGAGAGGGGGATTACGTTCGTCGTTAGGACGAGGCTACTCGCCCGCCGTGCCTCCTCCCCACTCCCCCGCGCTGACCTGGTGCAGCGGGCGGCGGTCGGCGGTCGGTTCGCGAGTGGGCGTGGGCGGGAAGCTCACGCCCGGAATCTCGCCGAGAACCCCCCAGCTTTTGTTCTCGAGCAGCGGCCGCGCGCCGGACTGGTCAATCGCCCTATCGCCGACCACCGTGCAGATCGTCTCGATGTCCTTCATGCTGATCCCCGCCTGCTCACTCCACAGCCACTCGCGCAACTGATCCAGGTGCGCGCGCAGGGCCTCCTGTGCCTCCTCGGTAGTGGTGGAGCCGCGCAGGGACGTGGTCAGGGGCGCCAGCACCAGCTTGTGGAGGGTCTTCCACAGCTCCGGGGCGCTCTGCACGCTACTCAGATCGCTGAAGAAATGCGGCAGGGTGCGGACCTCCAGCAGGATGAAGCTGGGCTCGGTGACCGGCTCGCCGGTGTCCGCCCAGGTGATGTAGGGCGAGGTGCTGCCCTCGGCGGGGACCTTCAGGTACTTCTCCCAGTCCTCCCACTTGTAGGTCTGCTCGACGCCGTTCACCTTGCGTGAGAGCTGGTTGCCGGCGTCGGTGATCAGCAGGTAGCGGGCGAAACGCATCTCCTTCATCTGGGTGTCGGCGGAGACCTCGAAGTTGACGGCCATGGGTACCGCCTGCGCCGGGCCTAGCGAGCCGAAGACGCCCTCGAAGATGTCCTGGTAGGTGAACAGCGGCGAGCCGGCGGCGGCGAAGCTGCCCAGAACCTCCGAGGAGGTGGCGCGCTCAGCGAGCGTGCGCAGGGCGGGGAGGATGCCGCCGTTGGCCACCGGCACGGTCCGCAGGCTGATCTTGAGCTTGGGCTGCAGGGGCGCGCCGGACTTGGTGATCACCGGTAGCCAGGGAGTGCACTGCAGGCGCATCTGGGGCAGGCGCGGGCGGTCCGGCCTGACCTCGCCCCAGGCCACCGGCGTCTGGAAGCTGTTCTCGCCGTAGTCCAGTTGCAGGGTGACGAAGAGGTCCTTGGCGCCCTTGTTGCCGGTGAAGAGGCTGGTCAGCCAGCCGGGGCGGGTGGGGGTAAGCTGGGCCTGCACCAGGCGCACCGCGAAGTACCCCTCCCCGGCGTTAACCGGCTCCGTCTGCGCCGCCGAGCGAAACCACAGCCCGGCCCGGTTGATCTCCGGCCCCGCGTCCTCGGCCAAAGCCGCGCCGGCGAGCAGGAATACGAGCAGTCCCATCAGAGCGATACGCATGGTGAATCCTCCCTGTTGTCTTGTGCGGCGGTAGGACGGGCTGCCTGCCCGCCGTAGCTCTAGCGAAGGTGGGTCTCGCCCGTCAAGGAAGGCGGCGAGAGTCGGGCGAGACGCCCGAGCTACCGGAGACGGCAGCGTCTCCCGCTCCTCCGCAGGCTTGGAAGCCTATGCGGGCCAAAATGTTCCTATCCGTCTGTGAAGGGCACCCCCAACAGCGGCGCTGCCGGCATGCCCTGCTGGTAGAGAACGTTGGAGGTGAACGTCTGGCGCGCCAGCCATTTGGCGTGGCCGTCCGCGAAACCGGTGTTGGCGCCCTCGTTGTGGCGGAAGGCGACGGACTCCAGGCCCCCGTACACCTGCGTGCCGTCGAAGAGGATGACCAGCTCCGCGGGCCGGGGGATAGCGCTGTTGGCGAGCTGATTGGCCTTCATGTTCAGGGTGTAGCCGAGTTTCGGTATCTGGTCCGAGAAGCGGCGAGGCGCGTCGTCGTTGGGGCAGGCGTAAATCTGGGCGTTCTTCAAGTAGGGATAGAGTCGGTCGGGCCAGTCCGCCGCCGGCGGGAAATGGTCGTTATTATCGGAGGCGTACATAATTGAGCCGAGCATGAGCTGTTTGACATTGCTCAGGCAGTTGCTCTGGCAAGCCTTGACGCGGGCTCGCGTGAAGACGGGGAACAAGAGCGCGAACAGCGGCGCGGTGAGCACGAACAGGCCCAGGCAGCCCCACAGGCAGCCGCGCCACCAGGGGCGGGGCCGCGAATACGGGAGGTCCGCAGTGCTCATTCTCCCTGTTCCCGGCGGGGGCGCGGGCGGCAGCGTCCCCTGCAGCAGGTCGCGCACCTGTTCCTCCGACCAGCCCGCCTCGCGCAAAGCGGCGGCAATCTCCTCATTACGATAGCCCGAGGCGCGGGCCTTCGCGAGGTACTCCTGAGCGTCGTCCCAACTCGGGGCTGGGGTCATGGGTCTCCTCCTGGGCGGGCGGGAATTAGCTGTAGATGCTGTTCATCTGCCAGGCGTCTAGTTTGAGCAGCTTGGCCTCCTGGCCCTGCGCGAGCAAGGAGACCCCGAGGCTGTCCGCCCGGCCCGGATAGACGCGCAGGGCGAGACACTGGCGGCCGTTGACGAACACCTCGATGACGCTTCTATCGAGGAATATACGCAGCCGCCAGGGCTCCCCGGGCGGGAGGTAGACGGGGGCGGTCTCGGGCGGGCGCGACAGCACGTCCGGCAATTGCGAGGAGTGGGAGGTGTCCACCGATATCACGCTGTCCGTAGCCGCCTCCACCCGTCGCCCCTCCCAGCCGGAATAGCGCTCCCAATTCCGATAGCCCCGCCGCTGGAACAGGGTGATCCGCGTGTACTCCTCTTGGCCGGGCGAGCGCAGCACCTTCATCTCGATCAGCGACGCGCCCTGCGGCTCGATCTCCGCCACTAGCTCCATCGCGTTGCCCGAGAGGTTCTCGAACACCACTTCCTGGTTGGCGGGCAGCAGGCGCGGCGCCACGGGCTGGTGCTCCCCCCGGAGGGAGGCCAGGTCACCCGCCGGCTCTATCCCCAGTTCGTCCCGGCCGATCAGCGTCAGGCGCCGGGGCAGACTCATGAGGTGATTCCAGCCCGGCGTGGGCTTACCGGTGTTGATGTTGAAGAGCGCGACCAGGCCGCCCGCGCCGTCGGGAGAGGCGGTGGGGGCGTGGACGCCACCGGGGTAGCAGGTGCCGAAGGTGAACGATCCCCCGGCCGTAGCGACGAACTTGTCGCGCCGCGTATCGTAGTCGCCGAGCAAGTACTGGGCGCCGCTCATGTGGCTGAAGTGGAGCAGGATATGCCGGTCGCCCAGCGGCCAGAAGTAGGGACAGGCCCCATCATCGCCGACCAGACCGAAGATATCCCCTTCCACGAAGGGATGCAGGTACTCCCAACTGACCAGGTCCCGGGAGCGGAAGAGAAACTCGTTCCGGGTCCGCTTGCCGTTGAGGGGATGCGGCAGGGCGCCGCCGGACAGGGAATAATACACGCCGTCCCGCTTCCAGATGCACGGATCGTAGACGAAGTTTATCGCGCCGGCCGGCGGCGGGTTGCCGCCCAGGCCAGGAGCGGCCTCGGCGCCGGTCAGCGGCTCCCAGATCGGGCCCGGCTGTGGGATTACCGCCGCGCCGGTCAGCTTCCGCCAGTTGAGCAGCAGCGGGTCACCGGCTACGGCGACCATGTTGCCCAGGAGATGGCCGTGGTACATGGCGATCACGCGCTCGGCTTCCACCAATGTCGAACCGGACCAACTGGCTTCCTCGGGCTGGGGATAGATCGCATAGGGCAGGTCCCGCCAGGAGACCAGATCGTCGCTCACCGCATGACCCCAGTGCGGGCGGGGATCCTCCGGCGGGTAGCCCTGGTAGAAGAGATGCCACTGCCCCCGCCAGAAACACAGCCCATTGGGATCATTGAGCCCGCTTTCCGGGCTGACAAAGTGATAAAGCGGTCGGTGGGGGTCCCGGGCCAGACGCCGACGGGACTCGGCAAACCGCGCCAGCAGCGGATTGGCGGCGAGCTCCGCCTCCTGCTCGGCTAGATTGTCGGCAAACGTGTACCGAGGGGCGCGCGAGGTATAGTCCGGCTGGGAGGCTTCGTTCATAGGTTATCAACTCCATGTAGCGACAGCAGTTTGCGGTAGGACGGGCGTCTCGCCCGTCAAGTGAGTAAGCGAGAGTCGGGCGAGACGCCCGACCTACCCGGAAACTTCCTCCTCCCCCGCCGTTGCCGGTAGCTCGCGGAGGACTACCTGAACCGGGTCTAGCTCCGCTAGTTCTGCTTGGCGGGCCGCGCCGCCTAGCTCTACTACCTTGCGGCCCTGGGGGAGGATGCGGCTTTGATAGGAGCCTACCGCGGAATTGTAGGCATTTTCGGCGTCCTGTAAACCTTTGCCGATCCGGCCGAAGTGGCCTACGAAGACCGACAGGCGGTTGAACAACTCCTGGCTGCACTCGGCGATGGCCGTCGCGTTCTCCAGGAACTCGTGCTGGTGCCAGATCATCGCCACGGTGCGCAGGTGGGCTACCAGGCTGGTCGGCGAGCAGAGCAGCACGCCGCTGCGCAGGGCGTATTCGTAGAGCTGCTGGTCCTGCTCCAGGGCGGCGCTGAAGAAGGACTCGCCGGAGAGGAAGAGCAGCACAAAGTCGGGGCTGTTGCGGAACTCGCGGGCGTATTGCTTGGACTGGAGCGCCTTGACGTGCGCGCGGACATGGTCCGCGTGGCGCTGCATGGCCGCGGCGCGGGTGGCCTCGTCAGGGGCCTGCAGGGCCTCCATGTAGGCCTCCAGCGGGACCTTGGCGTCCACCACGATGCAGCGGTCGCCGGGGAGATGCACCACCAGATCCGGCCGCAGGCGGCCGTCGTCGGTGTTGATCGAGACCTGCTCCTCGAAATCGCAATGCTCCGAGAGGCCAGCCAGCTCTACGGTGTTGCGCAGGGTCAACTCGCCCCAGGCGCCACGGACCTGCGGGCTGCGCAGGGCGCGGACCAGGCTGTCGGTCTCCCGGTTGAGGTCCTGCAACTGGCGCTCCAGGGAGCCGTAGGCGGTCTGGCGCGCGGCCTCCAGGGCCCCGATCTGCTCCTCATAGCGCTTGAGCTGCGCCTGGAGCGGCTCCACCAGCCCGGCGACCGCCTGCTGGCGCTGGCCGAGGTCGCCCTGGGCCGCGGCCATGAGCGTCTCCAGTTGGCTCTTGGCCAGCTCCATGAACGCGGCGTTGTTGGTATGCAGGGCGTCGGAGGCCAGGGCCTTGAAGCTGCCCTCCAGGAGGGCCTGGGCCTGCTCAAAGCTGGCCTTCTGGGCCTCCAGGTTCTTGCCCAGCTCCTCCAGGCGGGTCTCGGCGACCGTGCACTGCTGGCGCGCGGCGTCGCGGTCCAGGCGGAGGGCCTCCAGTTGCGCGGTGAGCGGGGCGAGCTGTCCCTCGGCGGCGGCCGCGCGGGCCAGCGCGGCCTGCTTCTGCCCGGCGGCGAGGAGCCAGGCGAGCAGCCCCCCGAGCAGAGCGGCGGCGACGGCGGCGATGATAGTGGTGGTCATAGTGGGTTGGGCCTCCCGGGTGATGGCAATCTGCTGTCTGGTTCGCCGCGGGCGGCGAGGCGTCCTGCGCCGGGGGAGGTGCGGAGACGGGGACCGGGGAAAGCGCCCCCCTGTCAGGCCTATTACTGCCGCCGGGAGGACTGCCGTGGCTACCGAGTACAAGACTCTGGGAAGCGCCCGCGTGAAAAAGGAATGGAACGAGCAGGTCTGCCAGCGGTGCGCGCGCTGGTTCAACAAGCAGGGCGAGTGGGTGAGCGACTACCCGCTGAACGATACCCGCCAGCGGCTCTGGTACTGCCTGGACCTGCTCTCCAACGGGGACCCGAAATATCAGGCGCTGGCCCAGCAGGTGATCCTCAAGACGCCGGTGGACCACAATCACTTCGAGCCTTTCGCCGCGGTGGAGTTGCTGCTGCGGTTCCCGGATAAACTGACGCCGAAAGCCGCGGCGTGGTTGCGGCACATCTGCGAGGAGCACTACATTAACGCGCTGGAGTTCCGCATGGGCGGCGGCGCAGCGCACAACTTCACCAGCATGACCACCTGGTTCCTGCTGGCGGCCAGCCAGGTGCTGAACGGATACAAGTGGGAGCACCCGCTGGCCTCGATCCCGGAGGTCTACACGCAGGAGCGGATGCGGGCCATCGGCCTGAACGCCCTGGCGGCGCTGTGCTACTGGGGCGAGCACCAGCCGGTGCTACTGGAGTGGAATAGCCCCACCTACACCCCCATCTCCGCGTGGTCTATGGCCAAGATCGTCGAGCTGGTAGACGACCCGCAGGCCAAGGCGATGGCGCTGGAGATGGAGCTGGATATCTGGCGGCAGATCCTGGCGATGTACCACCCGCACCTGGGCGTCTCCTGCGGCCCGTACGCGCGAGCGTACCGGCAGGACATGCTCGGCGGCGGCTCGCAGATGCGCGGGCTGCTCTCCTACGTGGGGATCTCCCCGGACCGGTCGGTCGTGCGCCTGCTGGAGGACGCGGTGGCGCCGAACGTGCGGCCCGACCCGGACACGGCCTTCCGCTACTCCGGGTTCTCCTGGGAGATGAGCAACAAGTACCACGTGCCCGTGGCCGCGCTGGAGGAGTTGAAGAACCGTAAGTACCCGTACCGCTTCTCGGCGCCGATCAGTTGGGACAGCTTCGGCTACGTGAACCCCAAGACGCACCTGTATGTCCCGGTGCAGGGAGGCCTGCTGCCCGGCGGCACGGCCGAGATCGTGCAGGTGCAGCAGCCGACCTGGGCGCTGGGCTGGCGCACTGCGGCGACGATGGGACACAGCTTCCCCATCCACCTGCAGTACGGTCTCCGGCCCCAGCTTAAGGGCCTGCGGGACCTGCGCAGCGTCGTCGCGGCGGTGGCCTTCCACAATGCACCGCCGGAGTGGATGGAGGACTGGCGCGGCGCGCAGATCGAGGTGCCCAACTTCAACAATGAGGCCGACGTGCGCGTGACCGAGGCGAAGAAAGGGCTGAGCTTCACCGCGCGGCCCTTCCCGGGCATGGCGGGAATCGCCTCCGACGAGCTGTCGGTCAATTCCTTTATCCCGGTGCACTTCGCCGAGGTGGACGAGATCACGCTGGACGGGGAGAAGTTCACCGGCGAGCCGCTCAGCAAGCAGGCCAAGCAAGCGGTGCTGCGGGTCAAGGACGCGGGGATGGTGTACGAGATCGAGTACGTCTTCCCGCGGCCGGTGGAGATGAAGGTCTACCGCTGGGGCAATTTCGTGCGCTTCGCCGGCTTCTGGTACCGGGGGAAGAAGCAGTTCTTCAAGCCGGAGGAGCTCAAGAAGCTCTCAGCGAGCGGGCGGCTGACGGTTATCAAAGCGCCCAAGAAGTAGCCCGGTTAGGTCCCCCTGCCGTGTTTCTCGTGGAACGTATGTTTCGCGTGAAACACGGCAGCAGGAAGGTACTGTGGAGATAAGGGGATTAGGAAAGCTGCGCGCGGGAGAGCCCGGCGCTAGACCTCGAGGACCATACCGTCGTAGCCGACCTCAAGGCCCGCCGGCCCCAGCCGCGCCTCCAGATCGGCCTGCAGGCAGCGCCCGTTGTGGGAGAAGTGGTTGGCGACGATCCGGGCCGCCGGGGCGAGGCAGCCCAGCCGGTGCAACTCGGCGCCCGCGCGGATCACGTCGGCCGCATTCAGATGCCCCCCGGAGTTCCCCGTGAGGCCGTAGGTGCAATCGATCAGCACCAGATCCAGCTTCTCGGCAGCCAGTTGCGCCCAGGTGTCCTCCGGCCACCAGCCGGAATCGTTAGCGAGGAGCGCGGTTCCCTCCGGCGCGCGCAGCAGGTAGAGCAGGCACTCCTCCGCGGGGTTGTGACTGGCGCGCAGAGGCAGCGCGGAGCGTCCCTCCCCCAGGTCCAGTTCCTCGCCGACGCGCGCTCGGACGAACTCCAGCGCCAGAGCGGAGCGGGAATACTCCAGGGAGTCCAGCGCTGCCTCCGCCGCGGCGTTACCGTAGACGGTGAGCCGGGCTTCCGGCGGGACCAGGGAGTAGCCGACCCGGCGATATTCGAGGTTGGAGAGCAGCAAGTGGTCGGCGTGGGTATGCGTGAGCAGCAGGTGGCGCAACTCAGAGAGGTCCAGCCCCAGGGCCTGAGACTGGGCGAGCAAATCGGGGCCGCAGTCTACCAGCACGTGGTCCCACAGGTAGGCAGTGCGGCGGCGCAGGTCGCGGCCGCCGCGACGCCGGGCCTCCCGGCAGGTCTCGCAAGCGCAAAACAGAGCAGGCACCCCCTCGGCGGCGGCGCTGCCTAAGATAACGAGTCGCACGATGGTATCCTCCCGCAAACGGTCACGCCAGGCGCGGCGTCCTAGCCGATAACGCTTGGCGGAGGGCGGGGGTTCCAGGGGAGCCTCACCCCCTGCGCCTCAGGGATACGGCAAACGGCCGGCGGGGGACGTAGCCCCCGCCCTACAACGGAAACACCCCCCCCACACCCACGTTGACAGCCCTCCCCCCAGCGCCTATAATTGCCTGTCATCGAAGGCGGACGTTCGCTGGAGAGATGCTGTACCTGGGATGGCCCGCGGGGCTGACGAACCGCACTGCGCACAGCGGAATTGCCCGACTGGACGGAAAAGTCGGGGAAAAACCTTAACCGCTCGGCGCCTCGGCCATTCTCTGATGTAACCGATGGACGACAGCCAACCACACAGTACGGAAGAACAATCTCACGAACGCCGGACCGCGTTGCGGTCTGAGCTGCTCGAGATACGAGAGGCGAGAGCCTTGCGTTAGCGGGTGCGCGCTTTAGCGCGCCGGTAAGCGCGGCTCGCCGCCACCTCCGACCTCGCCCGGCTCTGACCCGGCGAGGTTCGTCGTTTTCTGCGGAAAGCGAAAGAAGGTGAGCGGCAATGGTATTCTTCGCGGAAGCCTACCTGTCGGCCCTGTTGCGCTACGGGGTTCTCGACGCCTCCGGAAAGCGCATCGGCACGCTGGAGGACCTCCTGGTGCGGCTGGACGAGAAGTTCCCCGAGGTCGTGTGCCTGGTTCTCCGCCGCCCCGGCACCAAGGAACCCCAGTACCTGTCCTGGACCGCGGTCCGCACCGCTTCCCGCGAGGGCGTGCGCCTGAGCGGGCCGCTGGACGCCTTCACCCCCCTGGAGCGACCCGCCGAGACCATCAGCCTGCGCCACGACGTCCTGGACCGCCAGATCGTGGACGTTTCCGGCCAGCGCGTCGTCCGCGTGCACGATCTCAAGCTGGGCGCGGTCGGCAATCGCGTGCTGCTCACCCATGCCGATATTGGCAGCCGCGGCCTGCTGCGCCGCATGGGGTGGGAGCATTTCGTGCTGGGCTTCTTGCGCACATTCGGCGCGCAACTGCCCGAGAAGCTGATCGCCTGGGAGCACGTGCGCGTCCCCTCGCGCGGCACCGGAGCGGCGCTGGAAGTGGACCGCGGCCGGGACGCCCTGCAGCGGATGCACCCCGCCGACCTCGCCGATATCGCCGAGGAACTCAGCGCCCCGGAGCGGGCCGCTTTCCTGGGCGCGATGGACGAGGAAACCGCCGCTGACGCCATGCAGGAGATGGAGCCGGAGGCTCAGGTCGCGGTGGTCAACGAGCTACCCGACCAGCAGGCGGCCGACCTGATTGACGAGATGGACCCCGACGCCGGCGCCGACCTGCTGGCCGACCTGCCCCAGGAGCGCGCCAATACGCTGCTGAACCTCATGGAGCCGGAGGAAGCCGGCGACCTGCGCCGGCTGCTGGCCTATGCTGAGGACACTGCCGGCGGGCTGATGACCCCCGAGCTGGTCACGGTGCCGGAGGGAGTCACCGCCGCGCGGGCCCTGGAACTGGTCCGCGAGGGGGCGCAGGAAGTGGAGGACCTCTACTACCTGCACATCGTGGATGAGGATAATCGCCTGGTGGGGATGCTCTCCCTGCGCGAGCTGATCATGGCCGCCCCGACCGCGCTACTGGAGGACCTGATGCACCGCGAGACGGTCACCGTCACCCCGGATACGCCGCAGCATGACCTCGCCCACATCGTCTCCCGGTACAACCTGCTGGCGATTCCGGTAGTGGACGAGGAACGCCACCTGCTAGGGATTGTCACCTCTGACGACGCCATAGATTCAGCGATCCCCACGTCCTACAAGAAGCGCCTGCCGAGGGTGTTTGCGCGGAGGTGAAGGGGAGTTTCGCGGAGGGCTGCATACGAGGACGGCCGCTGTCCCCAGAAAGGTAAGATTATCTTACGTAAGATAATCTTACCTTTTTTCGGACGGCCGCAGGCCGTCCTCGTATGCGGCGCCCTCCGGGGGGACCAACAGGTAGGAAGGCAGCGGTAGCCGGCCTCACCCCCGGCCCCTCTCCGTGCACTTGAATACAAGTGCCGCAGGAGAGGGGGGAATGGCAACGGCAAACGACCTAGACATCAGCGGGGTAATTCCCCCTCCCTTTAGGGAGGGGGTTAGGGGGTAGGGCCTTTCGCCACCGCCTCGGTGCCAAGGAGGGACCACCATACAGACGCTCGTCAAGCGACTCGCCGCTCATCCGCGGATCAGCGGCGTTATCATGTTCCTGGCCATTCTGGGGCCGGGAATCATCACCGCCAACGTGGACAATGACGCCGGCGGCATTACCACTTACTCCCTGGCCGGGGCGCAGTTCGGCAATGCGCTGCTGTGGACCCTCCTGCCTATCGGCATCGCCCTGATTGTCATGCAGGAGATGGGCGCGCGCATGGGCGCCATCACCGGCAAGGGTCTCGCCGACCTCATCCGCGAGAACTTCGGCGTCAAGGTCACCTTCTTCCTCATGGTCGCCATGATCCTGGTGGGCCTGGGCAACACTTGCGCGGAGTTCTCCGGCGTCGCCGCCAGCCTGGAGATCTACGGTATCTCCCGGTATATCTCTGTGCCGCTGGGGGCCTTCGCCGTCTGGCTGCTGGTTATCAAGGGCAGCTACCGGCGCGTCGAGAAGGTTTTCCTGTTCGCCTGCGTGGTCTACCTCTCGTACATCCTCTCGGGGATCATGGCCAAGCCGGACTGGGGGACGGTTCTGTCCGCCACGGTCCGGCCCAGCTTCAGCTTCGACGGCAAGTTCCTGGCCATGCTCATCGCCCTGGTGGGGACCAGTATCGCCCCCTGGATGCAGTTCTACCTACAGTCGGCGGTGGTGGACAAGGGCGTCACCCGGCAGGACTACAAGTACTCCCGCCTGGACGTCATCGTCGGCTGCATCGGCATGATTATCGTCGCCTTCTTCATCGTCGCCTCCTGCAGCGCCACGCTTTTCGCCAACCACATCGAGGTCAAGTCCGCCGCGGACGCCGCCGAGGCGCTCAAGCCCCTGGCGGGGAAGTACTGCGCCTACCTCTTCGCGTTCGGGCTGTTCAACGCCTCGCTCTTTGCGGCGTCCATCCTGCCCCTATCCACGGCTTACTTCGTCTGTGAGGGGATGGGCTGGGAGCGCGGCGTGGATCGCACCCTGGGGGAGGCGCCGCAGTTCTACGGGCTGTACACCGCGATCATCGCCCTCGGCGCGGCCATCATCCTCTGGCCCAACGCGCCGCTCCTGGGGGTCATGTTCTGGTCGCAGGTGCTCAACGGCGTCACGCTGGCCCCGGTGCTGATCCTGGTCCTGCTGCTCATCAACCGCAAAGACCTGATGGGCGAATGGGTCAACGGTAAGATCTTCAACTGGATCGCCTGGATCACCACGGTCCTGATGATCGCGCTGACGCTGGTCCTGGTGTTCCAGATGGTGCTGGGCGGAGGGTAAGGATGCCTCACCCCCCTGCCCCCTCTCCGTGGCGTTCGCCGACGAGCGCCCGCAGGAGAGGGGGGTAACGGCAAGGCGGCGAATGTGCCTTTGCCCTAAAGCCCCTCCCGCGTCGGGAGGGGTGCCCGAGGTATGCCGAGGGCGGGGTGGGCCCGGGCGGCGAACGGCACACCGGCGAGACCCTTCGACAGGCTCAGGGCAGGCGGCCGGTGCCACCGAACGGCAACTCACCCGGCTTGAGCCTCACGCCCGGCTCTGCTATACTGCCACCCGGGCCGCTTGTGGCCCGTACCAGACTCTAGGGAGGACACTCAAATCATGTCTCTAAAAGGTAATGCTCTGGTCGCCCAGTCCGGCGGGCCGACCGTGGTGATTAACGCCAGTATGGTCGGAGTCGTCGAGGCCGCGCGCGAGTGCGCTGATATTGATACGGTGCTCGGCGCCGTGCACGGGATGGACGGGATTCTCAACGAGAACCTCATCGATCTGTTCCGCGAGGACCCCGAGACGCTGCAAGGGATTCGCTACACTCCCTCCGCCGCCCTGGGCACCAGCCGCGTCAAGCCCAAGGAGAAGGACCTGGCCCGGGCCCTGGAGGTCTTCAAGGCCCACGATATCCGCTATTTCTTCTACATCGGCGGCAACGATAGCCAGCTCTCCTGCCACCTGGTCTCGCAACTCGCGCTGCAGAGCGACTGGGACATGCGCGTCATCGGCGTGCCCAAGACCATCGACAACGACCTGCCGATAACCGACAACTGCCCCGGCTTTGCCAGCGCCGCCCGACTGGCGGGCTCCGCCGTGCAGTTCGTCTCGCGCGACGCCGAGGCGTTCGGCGAGGCTGAGGTCATCGAGATCATGGGCCGCCACGCGGGCTGGGTCACCGGCGCCACGCAGGTCGGTCGGCTGGAAGACCGCGACGCGCCGCATCTGGTCTACCTGCCCGAGGTCAAGGTCAACCCGGACCAGTTTATCGAGGATTGCCAGGAGGCCTACGGCAAGTACGGCTATCTGGTCGTCGCGGTGTCGGAGGGTTTCTCCTTCGCCGAGTCCGAGAAGGTCACTACCTCCGACCAACTGGACGAGTTCGGCCATGCCCGGCTCTCCGGCGTCGCCGAGGCGCTGGCCAAGATGGTCGAGAAGGCCATCGGCAAGCGCTGCCGCCACGACCGGCTGGGCAACCTGCACCGCTGCTTCAGCTACGCCGCCTCCGCCGTGGACCTCGCCGAGGCCTACGCGGTCGGCCAGAACGCCGTGCAGCGGGCCTGCGCCGGGGAGACCGACGTGATGGTCACCATCAAGCGGCTTTCCGACGAGCCCTTCACCTTCGAGTGTGACTGCACTTCGCTGCTGAGCGTCGCCGACGTGGAGCGCGTGGTGCCGGCCGAGTGGATCAACGAGCGCGGCAACGGCGTCACCGAGGAGTTCCTCAACTACGCCCGGCCGCTCATGCAGGGCACCGGCGAGTGCATGCCCCAGGGTCTGCCCCACTACCCGCGGCTGATGCAGCATTTCGTAGACAAAAAGCTGTCGCCGTACGTCCGCTAGAGGGTCCCGAACAACCGGTGGCGACCTCCGCGCGGCGGCGGGGAGGTCGCCGCTCCATTCCTGCCGCGCGAGGTCCGATAACTATGATCAGCGAGGCCTTTCGCACCTATGCGTCCAGCCTACCCCTCCTGGTGGAGGGACTCACGCAGCGCCAGTTGGATCCGATACTCCAGCGGCTCCGCGCCGACCAGCAGTGGGAGTTCATGGGCGTCGTCACGGTGACGGCTTCCGAAGTGGCCGCCCGCCTGCTGATTGACTGCCTGTTGGCCAACGGCCAGTATGCGGCCCTGATCCCGGCGGCCTGTTTGCGGCGGCAGATGCGCTCCCCCGCCCCCGCCGGAGCCACGCTGGGCGCCACCGCCTTCCGCGACTACGACGCCGAGACCGATCTCCAAGGCGTCCCCGAGCACATCATGGCGGAGGCGGAGGACATCGCCGCGGAGGCCAAGGCCCGGCGCACCACCGCCTCTTACCAGGCAGCCGCCGTGGACCGCGACCCGCTCCGCAGCATGATCGTCACCAAGCTGGCCGAGCAGATCGTCACCCAGCCGGAGGCCGCCGAGGCGCTGATTACGATCGCGCGGGGCTCGGCCTGGGAAGAAACCCGGCGCGACGCGGCCATGAAGGTCGTGAATAACCAACGATTGCTGCAGCGGCTGGTGGCGGAGGGACGCGTCGCCGACCTGAGCGCGGTGGCGGACAGCGCCCGGCTCCAGGCGGCGCGCGAGAAGATCGCCGACGCCATGGAGGGCCAACTGGAAACCTACCAAGCGGAGGCGAACCAGGCAGCGCTGGTTTTTCTGGCGGAAAATCACCGCGACCCCGCCCTGCGCCTGCGCCTCAAACAGGCCGGGAGCTAGCCGGCGCGCTCCGCCGGAGGCCGACGGCGCTCCGGCTTGACACCCCCTTTCACCAAAGGCTATAATCAGGTAGTGGGCCGCAGCGCGAACCCCCTTTGCGGCTGCGCCGATTTCGCGGATTCCCGAAGCTTTTCCAACCTGCGCGCTCTTCGGATGAGTCCCAGGAGGACCAATCCTTAATATGCCTGACCGCGTGACACCTGAAGACCCCACCACCATGCGTAAGGAGCTGGAACGCTACCGGCTGGTGGTTACCGAACTGCAGACCAAGATTCGGGACCTCGAAGAGGACCTGCAGACCACCACGGCTATGACCGAGATGCCCACGGTCGTCGTCAGCCGCCCGGAACTGCACCAGACCCTCTCGCGCCTAATTAACAAAATTGCGATGATCGTTCAATCGGAGCAGGTTTTTGTGCTGCTCTATCAGCCGGAAGCCGGCGAACTAGGCATCTTGCCGCCGCATCTGGGGATCAGCGAAGAGCAGGCCAATCTGCTGCACTTCAAGCCCGAAGAGGGCGTCTCCGGCCTGGTCTACCGGACCGGCGAGGCCGCCATCTATAACGATGCGATCCATGACCCGCGCACGATCAAGGACAAGATCGCGGCGCTGCGCATTCGCAACGGCATCTGCGTCCCGCTGACCATCAAGCAGCGCGACGAAGAGGAGCGGATCATCCAGGAGCGCGTTATCGGCGTCATGCACGCCTGTAACAAGCGCTACGACCAGGACTTTAACGACGACGACGTGCGCCTGCTGGAGATGCTGGCCGAGCAGGCCGCGGCGATTATCTCCAACGCCCAGATTTATATCGAGCTGACCGAGGAGAAGGCGCGTCTGGAGCAGACGTTGGAGACCCTGCACGCCGGGGTCATCGCGGCCGACGCCAACGGGCGCATCCGGCTGCTCAACCGCGCCGCCTGCGGCATGCTGGGCATCCCCGCGGCCGCTTACGAGGGCCAGTCCCTGACGGCGGTCGTCAAAGACGAGAAGGTCTCCGCCCTGCTCACCGGCTCCCTGACCCAGGGGGAGGAGATGCACCAGGAGATCACGTCCGCCAGCGACAAGCGCATCTACAACGGCGAGACCTCCCTGATGCGCGACGAGAGCCACCGGGTGCAGGCCGTGGTGGCGATCTTCAACGATATCACCGAGCTGCGCCAGGTCGAGCGGATGAAGACGGCCTTCGTCTCCACCGTCTCGCATGAGTTGCGCACCCCGCTGACCTCCATCAAGGGCTTTATCTCCACGCTACTCGACGACACCGACAACCTCTATGATGAGGAGACCCGGCGCGAGTTCTACGAGATTATTGACCAGGAGTGCGACCGCCTGACCCGGCTGATCAGCGACCTCTTGAACGTATCGCGGATTGAGTCCGGCCGCGCGCTGGACATGCAGATCTCGTCCGTGGACCTGCACAAGGTGGTGGGTCGCGTCCTGCAGGCCCAGCAGCAGTACACCTCGCGGCACAAGCTGCTCAACCAGATTCCCGAGGACTTCCCGACTATCGAGGCCGACGCCGACAAGATCTACCAGGTCATTGATAACCTGATCGGCAATGCCATCAAATACGCCCCGGAGGGCGGGCCGATCGAGGTTGGCGCCGAGGACGAGGGCGAGACCATCCGGCTGGACATTATGGACCACGGCCTGGGCATCCCCGAGCGGCACCGCGAGAAGATTTTCGAGCGGTTCCACATGGTAGATGACGACGTGGATCACAAGGCGATCAAGGGGACCGGCATCGGCCTGTACCTGGTCCGCCATCTGACCCGGGCGCACGGCGGCGATGTCTGGCTGTCGCAGACGGAGGTAGGCAAGGGCTCTACCTTCAGCGTGCGGCTGCCCAAAGTGGCGAAAGTGCCCGAACAAGTGTCTATGTAGTAACGCGGGGACCAAACGTCCCCTTTATGCAGCCCGAGCCGGAGTAGGAGCGACCGCTGTCGCGGTGTCTGCGCTGCTCCGGTTTTAGTATGGGTCCAAAAGCGGGCGAGAGCCCCGGGAGGAGAGCTGGCCATGAAGATTGCGGTAGGTAACGATCACGCCGGTTTCCCACTGCGCGACGCCGTAATGGCGGCCATTCGCGGCCTCGGACACGAGGTGGTGGATTTCGGTACCGCCACGCAAGACGCTTGCGACTACCCGGACGTCGTGGTGCCGCTGGCCGCGGCGGTCGTGGCCGGGGAGTGCGACCTGGGCATCCTATTTTGCGGCACCGGCATCGGCATGTCCATCGCCGCCAACAAGGTCAAGGGCATCTACGCCGCGCGCTGCGAGGACTGCTACGCGGCCGAGATGGCCCGCGCTCACAACTCTGCCAACGTGCTGACCATGGGCGGCCGCACCCTGGGCCCCGGGCTGGCCGAGGAGGTCACGCGGGTGTTTCTGACCACCGCACCCCTCAACGAGGAGCGCCACCAGCGCCGCCAGCAGAAAGTGCGCAACCTGGAGGGCTAGGCGCCCCACCCGAGGCAGAAACCCTTCGCAGCACAGTCTATGAACGACGCCACTCACCCAACTGACAGTCTCCCGCCGGGCGGGCGTCCCGACTGGGACGATTACTTCATGCAGATCGCCCAACTCGTGGCGCAGCGCTCCACCTGCCTGCGCCGGCGCGTGGGCGCCGTGCTGGTCTCCAACCGGCGCATCCTGAGCACCGGCTACAACGGCGCGCCGCAGGGCCTGGCCCACTGCCATGAACTGGGCGGGTGCCTGCGCGAACAGCAGGGCATCCCCTCCGGCGAGCGCCAAGAGCTGTGCCGAGCGCTGCACGCCGAACAGAACGCCATCATTCAGGCCGCGGTCCACGGCGTGGAGTTGCATGACGTGACCGCTTACTCCACCACCCAGCCCTGCGTGACCTGCGCCAAGATGATGGTCAACGCCAACGTGCGCCGGATCGTTTTTGCCGGCGACTACCCCGACGCTCTGGCGCGCGAGGTGCTGGCCGAGGCCGGCATCACCCTGGAGCAGTGGCGGCCCGGCCCGCGCGAGGACCGGTCATGATGCTCACCCTGCTGCTGGTGGTAGGCGTGGCGCTGGTCCTGACCGTGGCGCTGGTGCCGCTGGTGCGGCTGCTGATGACGCGGCTGGGCCTGGTGGTGGCCCCGGGCGGGCGCCATGCCCACGCGCGACCTACCCCCACCGCCGGCGGGATCGCCATTTACGTGGCGGTCTGGGCCGCGATTGTCGCCGGGAGCATGGCCGTCGGCCACTGGCCCTGGCACAACCAGGGGCTCATCGGCATGTTCTTCGGCTCGCTGCTGCTGTTCGTGGTCTGCCTGACCGATGACGCCCTGAACCTGCCGGTCTTCCCGCGCCTGTTCGGCCAAGTACTCGTCGCGCTGATTACCTGGGAGTCAGGCGTCCGCATCGTCGGCCTGAGCCACCCCATCTACATCCACGGGGCCGGCTACCTGCAACTGGGCTGGCTCTCGGCGCCGCTGACTATCGCCTGGATCGTGCTGCTCATCAACGCGGTGAATTGGCTGGATGGCCTGGATGGCCTGGCCGCGGGCGTGATGGGGCTGGCGGCGATCACCTTCGCGATTATGGCCAGCTCCTCGCCGAACGTGCTCATGTGGATGATGGCGGCGGCGCTGGCCGCGGGCTGCCTGAGCTTCCTTATCTACAACTTCAACCCGGCCAAGATCTTCATGGGCGACACCGGGGCGATGTTCCTGGGCTATATGATCGCCTGCCTGTCCATCATGGGGGCCTTCAAGACCACCACCGCGGTGGCCATGGCCGCGCCGCTGCTGATTTTGGGCGTCCCCCTGTACGACACGGTGTCCACCCTGGTCGGGAGGGTGCTACGGCGCAAGTCCATCTACTCCGCCGACCGCAGCCACCTGCACCACCGGCTGGTGGATCGGGGGCTGTCCGTGCGCCAGGCGGTGCTGGTCATCTACGGCTGCACCGCGGCGCTCTGTCTGGTCGCGCTGGGGCTATGGTCGCGATGAAACCGCTCCGCGTCGCGCTGGTCATGGGCACGCGCCCGGAGGTCATCAAGCTGGGGCCGCTCTACCAGGAGCTGGTCCGGCATCCGCAGTGTACGCCGCTGGTGATCGCCACGGCCCAGCACCGGCAGATGCTGGACCAGATGATGCCGCTGTTCGGGATGCGGGCGGACGTGGACCTGGACATCATGCAGGCGGGGCAGACCCTCAATGAGGTCACCTGCCGGGCGCTCAGCGGCTTGCAGCAGGCCTACGCCGACCTGGCGCCGGACGTGGTTCTGGTGCAAGGCGACACGACCACGGTGCTGGCGGGGTCGCTGGCGGCTTTCTATGCGCGGATTCCCCTGGGACACGTGGAGGCCGGGCTGCGCACGGCGGACAAGTTCTCGCCGTACCCGGAGGAGATCAACCGGCGGCTGACCGGAGTGCTGGCCGATTGGCATTTCGCCGCCACCGGCCGGGCGCGCGACAATCTATTGGCCGAGGGCTACGCGCCGGAGACCATTCTGGTCACGGGGAATACGGTCATTGACGCGCTGCAGTTCATCGCCGCGCGTCCCGGTGGCACCGGCGTCTCGCCGGTGTTCCCCCTAGCGCGGAGCACCGGCGCGACGCCGGTGCCACCGGAACATCTTTCGTTGGAGGCACTGCTAGCCGAGGGGCGGCGGCTGATTCTGGTGACCGCGCACCGCCGCGAGAATCTGGGCGAGCCGCTGCAGGAGATCTGCCGGGCCTTGCGGCGTCTGGCCCAGGATTTCGCCGACGTGCAGATCGTGTACGCGGTCCATCCGAATCCGCAGGTGCAGGCGGTGGCCCGCGAGGAGCTGGCCGGAGTCGAGCGCGTGGCGCTGATTGACCCGCCCGACTACCCGCTGTTTGTGGCCCTGATGTCCCGCGCGTACCTGGCGATCACTGACTCCGGGGGCGTGCAGGAGGAGGCGCCGGCGCTGAACCTGCCGGTGCTGGTGGCCCGCGATACCAGCGAGCGGCCGGAGGGTCTCGCGACCGGCGCGGCGCGGCTGGTGGGTACCGGCGAGGAGCGCATTTATCAGGAGGCGGCCCGACTGCTGACCGACCCGGAGGAGTACCGGCACATGCAGCAGGCGCCGTGCCCCTATGGGGACGGGCAGGCCAGTCGCCGCATCGTGCAGTTCCTGGAGCATCATTTTGGCCGGGCGCCGGAGGCGCCGACGGAGTACGTAGCGCCGGTCATCCCGGCGGGCGACTAGCGCGAGCGGGCGATATCCTATGGACACCCCTACTTCCCCTCAACCTTTTTGGACCAGTCGCCGCGTAGGCGGCATGCTGCTGTGGGCTGGGGTTTTGCTCTTCCTCGTGCTCCGGCAGTCGGTGGTCATTTTCGCGCTGGAGCGGATCGCGCAGGTGGCGGTCACGCTGCTACTGGCCGTGTCCCTGGCGTACCTGCTCAATCCGGTGGTCACCCGCCTGACGGCGCTGCCGCTCCCCGGGAGCGTCCGCTCGCGCCGCACCGTGTTCGCGCTGGCGGTCGTGCTCGCCTTTCTGGCGGTGATCGTCGGGCTCGGCATCCTGATCGCCGTGCCGGTCATCTCGGAAATCCGCGAACTGGGCAATCAGTTGCAGGAGTGGGCGCGCAGCCTGCCGGCGGACATTACCCGGCTGCAGCAGCTCTACCCGCAGTACCTGCCCGAGGACCTGCTGGCCACGCTGGAGGCGCGGGCCTCGCAAGTGGCCGGCTTCCTGGTGGGCCTGGACTATCCCGGAGCGATCAAGTGGATCGCGGTGCGCGGCTGGTACCTGGTGGAGCTGCTCCTGGTGCCCGTGCTGGCCTTCCACCTGCTGCGCGACGGACGCGTGGTGCATGAGGCGCTGCTGGGGTACGTCCCGGCGAAGCATCGGCGGCTGGCGCGGGCCCTGAGCGAGGACATCCATCTCGTCCTGAAAAGCTACGTGCGCGGCCTGCTGATCCTGTGTCTGTTCTTCGGGGTCGCCACCACGCTGCTGCTGTTTGAGGTGGGCACGCACATCTACCTAACCCTGGGGTTGCTGGCCGGGCTATCCTGGACCATCCCCATCGTGGGGCCGGTGATCGCCGGCATCGTCGTGGTCGGGGTCACCCTGCTCCAGAGCGGTCTGGAACCGGCGGCGATCGTGCTGGCCGTGTTTGTCGGACTGAATCTAATCGACAGCAAACTGATAACGCCCTTCGTGCTGGGTGAGGCCCTGCGCCTGCACCCGATCACGATCATCACCTCGCTGCTGCTCCTCGGCCAGTTGCTGGGCCCGGTCGGCATGCTGATCGCGGTGCCGCTCGTGGCCGTGCTCAAGGTCGGCTATCTGCGCTATCAGAAGCTGCAAATGTCGGAAGAAGGGCACTCATGATTCTATGGTGGCAGGCGGCGATTTTAGGGGTCATTCAGGGGGCGGGCGAGTTTTTGCCCATCAGCAGCTCGGCGCATTTGGCGCTGGCGCATTGGATCACCGGTTGGGACCTGGGGGCCGCGGATCTGCCTTTCGACGTGGCCCTGCATGCGGGCACCCTCCTGGCGCTGCTGGTGTATTTCGGCAAGGACTGGGTGGGGATACTCAAACGGTGGCGCGAGCCGATGCTGCGGTTCGTGGTACTCGCGTGTATCCCGGGCGCGATCTTCGGCGTGCTCCTGGAGAGCAAGGCCGAGGGCGTCTTCCGCGACCCGCTGCGCATCGCGGGCATGCTGGTGCTGTTCGGCTTGGTGATGGCCGTCGCCGAGGCGGTTAGCAAGCGGGTGCGCGACCTGCAGGCCATGAACTGGAAGGACGCGCTCTGGATCGGGCTGTCCCAAGCGCTGGCGGTCATGCCGGGCGTATCCCGCTCGGGGGTAACCATCACCACCGGGATGTTCCTGGGCATGACCCGGGAGGCGGCGGCGCGGTTCTCCTTCCTGCTTTCCGTGCCCATCGTCGGCGGAGCGGCCTTGTGGGAGGTCCACAAGCTCGGCGCGGGCGGCGCGGCGGCCCTCGGGGCGGGGCCCCTGGCAGCCGGCATCCTGGCCGCGGCGATCGTAGGGCTCGCCTGCATCCACTTCCTGCTGCGTTTCCTGCAGCACCACACGCTTTACGGCTTCACCGCGTACCGCCTGCTGGTAGCGGCGGCCGTGGTCGTAGCGGTGCTGTACCGGGGCTAAAGCAACTCGACCGGAGCGATTTTTTACCACAATTTCCCGCTCACCGGCGCCCGATGACTGGTCACGGCGGCGATTCTGTGGTATCCTGACCGACTGGGCGGCACCAGGCTAGTGGCCCGCGAGTCGCGCCGCACGACCTGGGGTTGTCGGCGCCGACCTGCCGCCGCTCTCGGCCCACAACCAGCCGGCCCGTACCCCACCATACGCCCCACACGGTGTTCCTGACCGGTTCGGCGACCTGCGGCAGCGGGTCGCCGCTTATGCTGTGCCCCAAAAATGGGCGGTCCCCGCCTTCGGGCCCGGCGCCCGGACTAGCTCCGGCTCTAGATTTGCTGTTAAGTAACCTGTCACACCCAACACAAGGAGGAGATCAAGTTGCCGTTGTCATCTGGATTCGTCCTGGACTCGTCGCACCAGATCATGCTGATGGTAGTTCTGTTCTGCGCGTTTCTGGGCGTCGTAGCCGCTCTGGCCTGGCGCAAGCAAGTTCTGGCCAAGGATCAGGGCACCGAAAAAATGCAGAGCATTGCCCTACAGATCCAGGAGGGCGCTTACGCCTACCTGAATCGCCAGTTCCGGACCATCGCCGTGATGGTCGTCATTCTGATTCTGCTGCTGGCCCTGACCGTCATTGGCCAGTCGTGGGAGATCGGGGCGGGGCGTCTCATCGCCTTTGTCCTGGGAGCCTTCTTCTCGGGCTTCACCGGGTACATGGGCATGACCCTGGCCGTCAAGGGTAATGTACGCTGCACCCAGGCCGCCCGCACCAGCCTGAAAGAGGCCCTGTACATCGCCTTCCGTTCCGGCGCCGTTACCGGCATGTTCACCGTCAGCCTCGGTCTGATCGGGGCCGCGGTCATCTTCTGGATCTTCCAGGCGCAGGCCACGGAAGTACTGCTGGGCTTTGGCTTCGGTGGTTCGCTGCTGGCGTTGTTCATGCGAGTCGGCGGCGGCATCTACACCAAGGCCGCCGACGTAGGCGCCGACCTGGTGGGTAAGGTCGAGGCCGGCATTCCCGAGGACGACCCCCGCAACGCCGCCGTCATCGCCGACAACGTGGGCGACAACGTAGGCGACTGCGCCGGCATGGCCGCCGACATCTTCGAATCCTATGAAGTGACCCTGGTCGCTTCCATGATCCTCGCCCTGGCCCACGTCAAAGAGCATCCGCTGATGGCTCTGGCCTGGATCATGTTCCCGCTGCTGGTCCGCGGCGTCGGCGTCATCACCTCCATCGCGGGTATCGCGCTGGTCAACATGAAGACCGAGACCGATTCGGTACTCGGCGCCATCACCCGCGGCTTCACCCTGGCCGCCGTGTTCTCCGCCATTGGCTTCTTCCTGATCTCGTACCTCTACGTGAAGCCCATGGAAGCCCAGGACATGGCTCAGTACGGTGGCTCCGTCAATCACTGGCAGATGCTGTTTTGGGCCACTTTCGCCGGCTTGCTCCTGGCCATCGCCATCTACAAGCTGACCGAGTACTACACCTCCGACAAGGACGCCCCGGTGAAGACCATCGCGCGCGCCTCGCAGACCGGCTCGGCCACTAACATCCTGATGGGCCTGGCCGAGGGTATGGAGGGCGCCGTCTATGCCGTCCTGGCGATCTGCGCTGCGATCTACGCGGCGATCCTGATCTTCCAGGGCGACTCCAGCCCCATCAACATCCTCTACGCCGTGTCGCTGACCGGCCTGGGCATGCTGACCACCACCGGCGTCATCATCTCGATGGACACCTACGGCCCGATCGCCGACAACGCCCAGGGCATCTGCGAGATGGCCGGGGTGGAGGAAGCCGGCGCCAACGTGGCCCAGCTTGACTCCGTAGGCAACACCACCAAGGCCGCCACCAAGGGTATCGCCATCGCCTCCGCGGTTATCGCGGCTCTGGCGCTGTTCGGTTCCTTCCTGTCCAAGGTCGCGGGCGGCGCCGGCGAGGCCGTATCGGCCTCGGCTCTGGACCAGTCCCAGAACTGGCTGCAGCTCAACCAGCCGACCGTCTTCATCGGCCTGCTCATCGGTGGGGCCATGCCCTTCCTGTTCTCGAGCATGACCATCCGCGCGGTCAGCCGGGCAGCCTTCTACATCATCAACGAAGTACGCCGGCAGTTCCGGGAGATCCCCGGCCTGATGGAGGGCACGGCGCAGCCGGAGTCCGCCAAGGTCGTGGACATCTGCACCGCTTCCGCGCTGCGGGAACTGGTCGCCCCGGGCATCCTGGCCATCCTGTCGCCGATCGTCATCGGCGCCTGGCTCGGCTGGTGGGGCCTGGGCGGCTTCCTGGCCGGCATCATCGTCGTCGGGCAGCTCATGGCCGTGTTCATGTGCGACGCCGGCGGCGCGTGGGACAACGCCAAGAAGTCCATTGAGGACGGTCTGTACGGCGGCAAGGGCAGCGATGCCCACAAGGCCGGCGTCGTGGGCGACACCGTAGGCGATCCGCTGAAGGACACCGCCGGTCCCGCCCTCAACCCGCTGCTCAAGGTCATGAACCTGGTCGCCCTGCTCTTCACTCCGCTGGTGGTCAAGTACGCCGGCGGCGCGGGTCTGGCGGGCGCCAAGGGCGCTGCCGTGGGCGAGGCTCCGGGCATGGCGGCTATCGCCGGCGTGATCCTGGTAGTCATCATCGCCGTGGCCATCCTCAAGTCCAAGCAGGAGACCAAGGACATGGAGGAAGTCCAGGCGCAGTTGGCCGAAGTCGGCGGCGACGACTAGTCGCAGCCTGACCAAGTAGCAACCCCAGGGGGGCCGAGCGCTATGCTCGGCCCCCTTTTTCTTTGGGCCTCACCCCCCGGAAACGGCCCTACCCCCTAACCCCCTCCCTAAAGGGAGGGGGTGTAAGGTGGAGGTTAGGGCCGAAGGCAGGCGCCAAGCCGGCCTCACCCCCTGCCCCTCTCCTGGCAGGAGAGGGGAGACCGGCAATGACGAACGGCCAACGACGCCTTTGCCCCTAGGCCCCTCCCGCATCGGGAGGGGTGCCCGAGGTCTGCCGAGGGCGGGGTGGGCCGGACGCACGGCTTGCCTCACCCCCGGCCCCTCTCCTGGCAGGAGAGGGGAGACAGGCCACGGCTAACGGCCGAAACGCTACCGGGTGAATTCCCCCTCCCTTTAGGGAGGGGGTTAGGGGGGTAGGGCCGTTCGCCCCCTCAACCCTCCCCTCCCGTACTCCGATATACCGGGCATGCGCCACATTTTGGTGGTGGAGGACAATACCGAACTGGCCCGGTGCGTGCGGCAGTTCCTGGGGGCGGCGGGCTTTGAGGTGACGGTGGCCGAGCAGGTCGCGGCGGCGCGGAGCCGGCTGGCCGCTGGGGCCTACGACTTGATCATCCTGGACCTGATGCTGCCTGACGGGGAGGGGCTGGACCTGGCCCGGGAGGTGCGAGCCGCCGGCGACACACCGCTGATTGTGGCTTCGGCGCGGGGCAACGGGGCGGACCGGATGCTGGCTCTGGAGTGCGGCGCGGATATGTACCTGGCCAAACCGTATGAGATGGAGGAGTTGCGGGCGCGGGTGGTGGCATGTCTGCGGCGCTATGGGAGCGCGGAGGCGGAGGTGCTGGCCTGCGGCAACCTGCACCTGGAGGCGGCGGCGCGGCAGGTCAGCGTGGGCCGGCAGCCGCTGGCGCTGGCGCCGAAGGAGTTCGAGCTGCTGGCGGAGTTGCTGCGCGAGAAGAACCGGATCGTACCCCAGAGCGAGCTGCTCTGGAAGGTCTGGGGGTACTCCGACGAGGTGCGGACGCGAACGCTGGACGTGCACCTGGCGCGACTCCGGGCCAAGCTAGCCCACGCCGGCGCGCAGGGTTTTGCCATCGTAACCGCGCCGGGGGCCGGCTATGGCCTGAGGCCGGAGGATTGAGCGCGGGGGGCGTTTCCGGCGTAGGGGCGCGTTTGGCGGAGCGCAGCGGAGCCACACACGCCCGCTCGCTAGCTGTCAGGCAGCGAACGGGCGTGTATCGTCCGCCCTCGCGGGCGGCCGAGACGCGCCCCTACGGAAAAACGACAGCGGATTGACGTATGGCAAATCAGCGGGGTGAATTCCCCCTCCCGGTAGGGAGGGGGTTAGGGGGTAGGGCCGTTAGCGCCCGCGGCCTAGACCTCGAAGGTCTCGCCGAGGCCGGGGATGTGCACCGCCGCCTTTACCTGGTCGGACAGCTTGTCCTCGAAGGCCTCGAGAGACTCATCCTCCCCGTGCACCAGGAAGATATGGTCGCCAGCGCCGCCGACTTGCTCGGCCCACGCGACTAGGCCGGCCTGATCGGCGTGCGCGGAGAACCCCTCCAGGTAGGTGACCCGGCAGCGGACCGCGTGGATCTGGCCGAAGAGTTCTACCTCGCGCGCCCCGTCTACGATCTCGCGGCCCAGCGTGTCCTCCGCCTGGTAGCCGACGAACAGCAGTTCATCGTTCGGGTGGCCCAAGTGGTGGTGCAGGTGGTGGCGGATGCGGCCGCCGGAGCACATGCCACTAGCCGAGATGACGATGAAGGGCTCCGTCATCTCGTTGAGGCGCTGGGATTCCACGCTGGAGCGCAGCACGCGCAGGCCGGGGAAGTCGAAAGGCGACTGCCCGGCGGCCATCAGGTCCAACGTCGCTTGGTCGAAGATTTCGGTGTGCTCCTGGAAGATCTCGGTGGTGCCGGTGGCCATGGGGCTGTCGGCGAAGACCGGGACCGGCGGCAGCTCACCCCGGCGGATCAGGTCGGCCAGGCAGAACAGGACATCCTGAGTGCGGCCGATGGCGAAGGCGGGAATCAGCACGTGGCCGCCGCTGCCCAGCGTGTCCTGCAGCCGGCGCGAGAAAAGCTGCTCGGTCTCGGCCCAGGGATCGTGGAGACGGCTGCCATAAGTGCTCTCGACGATGGTGATGTCGGAGGGCTCCGGCGGCTGGGGATCGCGGATGATGGGGCGATCGTGGCGGCCCAGGTCGCCCGAGAAGGCCGCCTTGCGGCGCGCGCCCCCCTCCGGCCACCAGATCTCCACCGAGGAGGAGCCCAGAATGTGGCCGGCGTCCACGAAGCGCACCTGCACGTCGCGGGGCGCCGTGTAGACCTCGTTGTAGTCGCAGGGCACGAATAGCTTCAGCGTGCCTTTGGCCTCGGCGGAAGTGTAGATGGGGGCCAGGGGCGTGATCCCGCCGCCGCGCCGCGAGAACCGCCGCTGCTCCCACTTGGAGTCCTCTTCCTGAATCTTGGCCGAATCCAGCAGCACCATGGTGGCGAGGTCCTGCGTCGCGCGGGTGCAGTAGATCGGCCCGCGGTAGCCCTCGGCATACAGGCGCGGCAGCAGGCCGCAATGATCCAGATGAGCGTGGGTCAAGACCACGAAATCCAGCATGGCCGGGTCAAAAACAAAGGGGCGACGATTGATCTCGTCGCGGTCATCCAGCCCCTGATTCATCCCGCACTCGACCAGGAATCGCACCGAGTCGTTCTCGAGGTAGTACTGGGAGCCCGTGACTTGCCGGGCCGCGCCCTGAAAAGAAATCCGCACGTGAAACCCTCCCTATCCTTCCGCCTGCGGGGGCAGGTGAGCCGTCCCCGCCTCCATCCGCTGTTTGTAGCCGTCGACTAGCTTGGTCACCAGGCGCGCGGGGTCGTCGTCATAAATGACCTCGGCGCGCGTGGATTTGTTTATAATCCGCACAACTTCCCGCATATGGTCGGCAATGCCGCCGGTGCCCTCCAGCACGCCGATCAGCTTGCCCTCGTCGTAGGCGATGGAAAATTCGCCCAACGTCCCGGAGCGGCCGCCGACAATTACCACCACGTCGCAACTGCGAATGTTGGTGATTTCGCGGCCCATCAGCCCGCTGCCGGTGTAGATGATGACATCATACTCCAGATACGGGGACTTGTATCGCACGATGTGCTCATCGAGAGACAGAGCCGGAGAAATACCGATCACCAGGCCCCCCTCGGCCCGAGCGCCCAGCGCGGATTCGTGGGGCAATCCGGGGCAGGCGCCCGTGAGCAGCACGCAGTCCTCGCGGGCAATGCACTGGCCCAGAGTGTAGCATTTGTGGAGGGCGTCGGGATCGAGCACGCCGCCGGCGGAGCCCATGACTCCGATCTTGGTCCGCATCTTGGTCTCTACCTCGTCCGGGCGTTGGGTGGCGGGGGCTGGTCCGCGTCGGGCTAGAACGGTAGTTTCGCCGTCGGGGCACCGATTCCCTGCCCCCGGGGAAAGACAAACCGCGGGCCGCGGCTAACCAGCCGACGGCCCGCGGAGCAGGTCGCGGAGGGAGGCCGCCCGGGGCCGAACCCCGAACTAACCTCCTAGACCCGGTCGAGAGGAGGCCTGGCCTTACCAGCTAGCGTCAGCCTGGGGCGCTTCGGTGGCCGAGGTGACGATCACGTTAGCCGCGCGGGGGCCCTTGGAATCGCTCTCGATGTCGAACTCGACCGTGGAGCCCTCGTTCAGTGACCGGTAGCCGTCGCCGGAGATGGAGGAGTAATGGACGAACACGTCTTCGCCATCCTCGCGCTCGATGAATCCATAGCCTTTCGCGTCATTGAACCACTTAACTTTGCCGATCGCCATGTGACAAGATCCTCCATCCTCATGTTGCCTGCCAGCCGCCGCACCGAAAACACACCGCTCGCTGCGTGGTCCCGTTGCTGCCTTGGCACAGCGTGGGCTGAAGTCGCGCAAGCGCACGACGCCCACTAGGCGCGATTATACGTATAAAAGGCCTTAGATGCAACAGGTTATCCACACCGACGCACTCTCCGGGGCTTCACTGAGCCGAATTGGGGCCCGGCACCGCCGCTGGATCGCCGCGCGGAATGGTTGGGGCCTGGCCGGATGGGTATACATAACGCGGAAAACGCAGTAAGGGGAGCACAGATGACCGTGGACTTGGGGAGCCTCAGACAAGATTATACTGACACTACTGTGCAGGTTTACGCCGGCGCGGGAAGCTGGTCGGCCCTGCCGGACTTGCTGGCGGAGATGGGTAGCGCAAGGCCCTTCCTGGTCTGCGGGCCGCAGGTGGCCACGTTGCCGGAGATCCGGGCGCTGGGGAATTTGGCCGGCGCTTTCATGCAGGTGGAGTCCGATCCCTCCGACGCCACCATCGCCGCGGCGGGCCAAGCGGCGCGGGCGGCGCAGGCGGACCTGATCCTGGCCGTGGGGGGCGGGTCCAGTCTGGACGCCGCGAAGGCGATTGCCGCCGAGGCCCTCGCCCCCGACTGGATCGCCGCGGCGGACCGGCCCGGGCAGGCCACGGAACTGCCGGCGGGAGCCCTGCCGGTGCTGGCGGTGCCCACCACCGCCGGAACCGCTTCCGAAGTGACCCCCTTTGCGGTCATCACCTTCCTCGCCACGCAGCACAAGCTGGTGCTCAACCACCCGGCGCTGCTGCCGCGAGCGGCGCTGCTAGACCCCAACTTGCTGCTCAGCGCGCCCCGGGAAGCGCGGGTGGCCGCGGGCCTGGATGCGCTTACGCATGGGATAGAGTCGTACGTGAGCCGGCAGGCGACGGAGGCCACCCGCGCCCGCTCGCAGGAGGCGGTACTGGAGATCGCCCGGCATCTGCCCCGGGGGGCCGCGGAGCATCCGCACGTGGACAGCCTGGGCCACCTGCAGCGCGCGGCCCTGCTTGCGGGGCTGGCTTTCTCCAAAACGCGCCTGGGGGTCGTGCATGCGCTGGCGCTGCCGCTGTCGGTGCTGTTTGGGGTTCCGCACGGGGTGGCCAACGCCATCCTATTGCCGCACGGCATCCTGTTCAATATTCCCGCGGCGGGCGCGCTCTACGGAAACTTGTCTCTCGCTTTTCGCGTCCAAAGTAGTGGGAGAGACGCCGAGCCTAGCGCGGAGCGCCTGTTGCAGGGAGTGCGGGAGTTGGCGACGGGTATCGGGTCGCCGACGCGGCTGCGCGATGTGGGCGTTTCCCGCGGCGTGTTTGGCCGGATGGCCCAGGAGGCCGCGCAGAGCGCGCACCTGGCGACCAACCCGCGTCCCGCGGACCTTTCCGATCTGATTGAAATCTACAAGGCTGCTTACTAGGCGCTGACCCGAGCGAACGGCAAGCCGCCTCTGCCCCACCGCCGTGACGCCGTACCGCATTTGTATTCACTTGAGACGTCACCGGTCAGGAGGCTTGGTGCAGATGCCGACCACAACGGCTGCTCGTATCGCCGATCTAGTCGCTAACATTGAGAAGGTAATGGTGGGTAAACACGAGGCGGTAGGCCTCGCGGTTGCCGCCCTGCTCGCGGAGGGGCACGTCCTGATTGACGATATCCCCGGCGTGGGCAAGACCACCCTGGCGCAGGCGCTGGCCCGTTCGGTCAACGGCATCTTTCGCCGCGTACAGTTCACCCCCGACCTGCTGCCCTCTGACCTGACCGGCGTGTCCATCTATGACCCCGGCCACCAGGAGTTCGTCTTCCGCCCCGGCCCGATCTTCGGCAACATCATCCTGGCCGACGAGATCAACCGCGCCACCCCCAAATCGCAGGCCGCGCTGCTGGAATGTATGGAGGAGCATCAGGTCTCGGTGGATGGAGTCAGCCACCCGGTGCCGCGACCGTTCATGGTCATCGCCACCGAGAACCCCATCGAGTATGAGGGCACCTACATCCTGCCGGAGGCCGAGTTGGACCGCTTCCTGCTCCGGCTGCGGCTGGGCTATCCGCGCCCGGCGGAGGAGGTCCAGGTCCTCGACCGCCAGCAGATTCACCACCCGCTGGACTCGGTGCAGCCGGTGGTGGAGGTCGCCGAGCTACTGGAATTGCAGCTCGCGGTGCGCCGGCTGTATATTGATGACAGCCTCAAGGAGCACATTGTGGAGATCGTCAACGCCACCCGGACGCATCCGGACGTGGAGCTGGGCGCGAGCCCGCGCGGCAGTCTGGCCCTCATGCGGCTGGGCCAGGCGCTGGCGGCGACCGCGGGGCGCGACTACGTAATTCCGGAGGACATTCGCTCGGTAGCGGTGGCGGCGCTGTCGCACCGGCTGAGCCTGGCCCCTTCCCGGCAGGCGCGCGGCGCGGCGGCGGAGGCGGTCATTCAGGAGATTCTGGAAGCCCATCCTGCGCCCTTGGGGCGGCGGAAGGTAGAGGCATGACCCGCACCATTAAGCGGCAAATCCTGATCTGGGGCGCGGTCTTCCTGCTGCTGGTAGGACTGACCCTGCACATCCAGCAGATGCTGTTCATGTCCGGGGCCCTGGCGCTCCTGGCGCCCGGCGCGTATCTGCTCAGCCGCTCACTGCTGCGCGGGTTGCAGGTGCGGCGCCACGCGCCCAGCCGCCTGCGCGCCGGGGAGGAGACCACCGTTTCCCTGCTGGTCAGCAACCCGACGGTCCGCGCCCGCCCCGCCTTCTGGGTGGAGGAAGACCTGCCGGACGGACTGGCGGCGGCCGAGACCTCCCAGCTAGTGCTGGACCTGGGGCCGGGCGAGGAGCGCGAGGTCAGCTACACGCTGCTCGCTGAGCGACGCGGCGTCTACATGCTGGGCCCGGTGCAACTCACCACCAGCGACGCGGTGGGCCTGCATGACTTCATCCGCAACGTCGAGCTAGCCGACGAACTGCTGGTCTACCCGCGCATCCTATCCCTGGCGGACCTTTGGCCCCGGGGACCGGTGGAGCGCGGCGTGCCCCGCCGGCGACAACATCGCCCGGGCGGCCTGGACCCGCAGAGCACCCGAGAATATGTGCCCGGTGACGATCTGCGCCACGTGGCCTGGAAGGTCAGCGCCCACCGCGACAAAATGATGATCGTCGAGCGCGAGCACGCCCAGGGCCTGCAGGCCACCGTGCTGCTGGACCTCACCGAGGGCGTCCACGCGGGGCAGGGCAATGAGACCAGCCTGGAGTACGGCGTGACCCTGGCGGCCAGCCTGCTGGCCCAGGCGCAGGATACCGGCGCGACGGTGGCGCTCCTGGCGGACGGCGACCGGGACTACTCGGTGGCCCCCGACTCGGCGCAGGACCACCGCCGGCGCCTGCTGGAGGCCCTGGCCCGCTGCCGCACCGGCGGCGAGCGGCCGCTGGCGGCAGTCGTCCGCGACCACCTGGGCGAGTTGCCGCGCGGCGCCTCTGTGGCGGTCGTGACGCCGCAGGTGGGGCCGGAAGTGCTGCTGGTGTCCGACCTGCTGGCCGGGCGCGGGGTGCGGGTGATCTGGTTCCTGTTGATGGCGCCGAGTTTCGAGCGGCGGGCCTCCGCGGGAGCCGAGGAAGAGCGCTACCACCAACTGGCGACGACTTTGGGGCGCCGCCGGCAGTCGGTGCACCTGATTCGCGGCGACGAGCGCCTGGAGACGGCGCTGGGGAGGCGATTGCGTGCGACTGGTTAGCGAGCAGCGCCACAACCCGCAGATGCCCCTGCTGCTGTTCGGCGCGCTAGGCGCGCAGGCGGCCGCCTTCGCCGTGACCAGTAGCGTCGGCGACCCGGTCTTCTCCGTGCTCGTGCACGGGGCGCTCCTGGCCGGGCTCTTCGCCAGCCTGGTGAGCCTCAGCCGCCCGGCCGGCTCCGAGCGCCCGGTACGCCTGGAGTGGATCGCCTACGTTGTCATCATCGGCGCGTTGGCGCTCTTTGCCACCCGGGGCGCCGGCCTGTCGCTGGCCGAGGCCCTCTACCCCACCAAAGCGCTGGCCGACTCCAACCTGCTGGTCGCCTCGCTGCTGGTGTGGGTGATGGGGGGATTCAGTTTCCTGCAGCACCGGCGGCGCAACCTGGTCTTCATGTCGGCCTGCGGCCTGTCGCTATTCGGGCTAGTCGGCGTGGTCAACCTGGAGGCCGGGATTACCATCGCCTTTTTGATCTTCCTCTTCTCCACCGTCGTGGCCTGGAGCTACGAGACCCTCAGCGGCCGCCTGGGCGAGAACGCCTCGGTGGAGTGGCGGCGGCTGGTGCGCGGGCAAGCCATCCAGGCCGCCGGCGTGCTGGCGACGGTGGGCCTGGCGGCCTTCCTGGTCAGCGCCGCGCTCTACTGGGCCGTCCCCAGCCCCTTTGGCAGCACTTCCCGCTTTCATCCGGTCTGGAACTGGGCCGGAGCGCTGGTGCAGGGCAACTTTCTCGCCACCCGGCAACTGGCCGTGGGCGCCGGACCCGCTAACCTGACCGACGATGTGCTCTTCCGCGTCCGGTCGGACTACCCCACCCTGTGGCGCACTCAGGTCTACGACCAGTATGACGGCCGGAGCTGGGCGCGCAGCCACGAGTCGTGGACCCAGATCGCCTCGCTCGACCGGGCCAACTTCCGCCTGCCCTGGACGCCGCCGGCGGACGCCCGCTATAACCGGCAGCAGGTCCAGGTGGAGAACAGCGCCACAGGCATGGTGATCTGCGGCACTTACCCGCTGCAGGTGACCTTCCAGCGGCACGCCTGGGAAGCCCGAAGCGGCATCCTGCGGGTGGACCGATTCGCGTGTCTTACCACCTCGCCGGTGTCGCAGCCGGGCGCGCAGTATGAGGTGCTGTCGGTCCTGCCCGAGGACGATCCGGCGAGGCTCCGCGCGGCGGGGACCAAGTACCCGGCTGACTTGGACGAAGAGTGCCTGCTCGTGCCGGGTGACGTGGAGGAGGCGCTGCGGCCCCTGGCCCTGGAGATCACGGCCGGCCTCCGGACGCCCTATGATAAGGCGGTGGCCATCCAGAGCTACCTGGAGGCCAACTACTACTACACGGAGGACGAGCCGGTCACGCCCTATGATAAGGACGCGGCCGCCTACTTCCTGTTGGAGACCAAGCGAGGCGCTTGCGACCTGTTCGCCACCTCCCTGGTAGTACTGCTGCGCCTGTCGGGAGTGCCGGCGCGGGTAGCCTCCGGTTTCAGCGAGGGGGAGCCCGACCCGGAGTCGGGGATGCAGATAATCCGCGGCAAAGACGCGCACGCCTGGGCGGAAGTCTACTTCCCACGGTACGGCTGGATCCCGTTCAACCCGGCCCCGCAGCGGCAACTGGAGCGAGACACGCTCTGGTCGCTGCTGACCAAGGGGCAGGGACGCTACGCCGTGTTGCGGATCGCCAAGGCGGCGGGGATGATCCTGCTGGCCGGAGCCGCGCTGGCGCTGCTGCTGATGGCGGTCGTAGACCCGCGGCTGGTGCGGGCGCGGTGGATTGAAGTCCGCCGCGGTCGCGATCCCTGGGACCGCGCGGCCCGCGAGTGCCAAGCGGCGGCGCGGCAGATGGCCACGGCGGTGGGCCTGACCGTGCCGCGCGGCGCCACGCCCCGGGACCTCCTGGAGGCCGCGGCGACCGTGGAGGCCGCCCCCGGCGCGGTCCTGCGCCAGCGGCTGCAGAAGCTGACCGGCGAGCTGTATCGGCTGCGCTACTCGGCCGGCTCTCCGCCGGTGGAGCAGGTGCTGGGCCTGGCCCGCGAGTTCCGCGCCCTGCGCAAGAGGTTGCCCCGGCGGCGACGGTGAATCTTCCCCTGACGCGTGAGCCCCGGCGCGGCCGGGCCCGGTGAGTTGCTGACCGGCCCCAACCGCCCGCCCGCCGCGCGCTCTGCCACTATGGAATCCACTCCTCAGGTGCAAACGCAACTGGCGCTCAATCTACTCTTTGGCGACTCCCGCCGGCTGCGGGAGCGCGTCGCGGAGCAGATCATCGCGGCGCAACTGCCCGCTGCCGACCGCGAGATGGGGCTCAGCCGCCTGTCCGGCAGCGACCTGTCCGCCGCGCGCCTGCGCCAGGAGACGGCCTCCGTCTCCCTGCTCAGCCCCCGGCGCGTGGTGCTAGTGGAGGAGCCGGAGGGGCTGGCGGCCAAGGCCCAGGACGAGCTGGTGCCGGTGCTGCAATCGCTCCCCGAGGGGCTGACGGTGATCTTCCTGTGCGGCCCGGGCCGCGCCCGCAAGGCGCCGACCTGCGCCGCATTGACCAAGCTGATCGCCAAGGACGGCCAGATCGTGGACTGCTCCCCCGGGCGCAATCAGGAGGCCCCGACGCTCTCCGCGGAGGCTCGCGAGCAGGGCAAACGCCTCTCCGGACCAGCGGCGCAGAAGCTGCTGGAGCTGGTCGGCGGCTCGCTGGACAGCGCCTGCCAGGAGCTGGACAAACTGGTGCTGTTCGTCGGCGACCGCGAGGAAATCGAGCCGGCCGACGTGGAGCTGGTCGTCTCGGCCTCGCAGGAGGGCAATATGTTCCGCCTGTCGGATTCCGTGGGCCGGCGCGAGGCGCGGCCTGCTCTGCAGGCGCTGCGGGACCTGCTGCCGCCGGGAAGCCGGCGTGGCTCGGCGTTGCCCCTGGTGGGGATGCTGGCGCGGCAGATTCGCCTGCTCTGGCAGGCCCAGGCCAAGACCGCCGCCGGACGCGGCGGGACGCCGGAGGCGCTGCGCGAGCGCTTCCCCACCGAGCACAACTACTTCACCGCCGCGGCCGGCAAGGACTGGCTCCAGCGCAATCTGGCGCAGCAGTCCGCGCGCTGGCCGGAGGGCGAGCTGGCCCGCGCGCTGCTGCTCATCTACGAAACCGACCGCCGCCTGAAGGGCCTCGGCGAGGGCCCGGTGGACGACCGCCTGGCGATGGAACTGCTGATCGCGGAGCTGTGCCGATGAAAAAGCAGCGGACCCACGTTGCGCCCGCGCCGGTGGCGCCCGCCCTGGACTGGCGGGACTTGCTGGCCGCCGCGTGGGTGCTGCTGGTCGTCGCTATCTTCCTGCGCCAATTCCTGGCCGCACTTTCCTAACACCCCATGCCCACCACCGCGCTGGCCTGCGCCACCTTCTTGTGGATTGCGCTGACCGCCCTGCTCCTGGGCGGCGCGCTGCTGCGTCTGGTGAACCGGCAAACCCTGGCCGCCCCCGCCCGGCTCATGCTCTCCCTGGCGCTGGGGCTCCCCCTGATCGCGTATGCGGTGCTCGCGCTGGGCCTCACCGGGTATCTGCAGCGTCCCTGGCTAGCCGGGCTGCTGCTGGCCGGCGACGTGATTGGTCTCCTGCTCGGCGCGTACGTGCTGGGCGATCTGCTCGCGGGGCTGCGGCGGATGGCCGGAGCGCTGCGCCGCTCGCCACAGCGGTTGCTGTGGTGGCTGCTGATGGTCTGGGGACTGCTGGTGGTGCTGCGCGCGCTGGCCCCCGCGGGCGCGGCGGACTGGGACGGCCTGGCCGAGCACCTGGCGATGGCCAAGGTCTGGCTGCAGCACAGCGCGGTCGTGCCGCTGTGGTATGAGCACCACTCGCAGTTCCCGGCGACGGTGCAGATGCTGTACGTGCTGGGGCTGGCCTGGGGCGGACCGGTAGCCGCGCAACTGGTCAACGCGCTGTTTGGATTCCTCGCGGTGGGGGCGGTCGGCTGGCTGGCCCGCCGCCACTATGGCCGAGCCTCCGCCGCGCCGGCGATGGTCATTTTCGCCACCATGCCGCTGGTCGGCTGGCTCTCCGCGGTGGCCTACGTGGACATGGCCGCCACTTTCTACCTCACCCTGAGCCTGATCTTCTTCCTGAAGTGGCTGCACCGGCCCCAGCTGGCGGCAGCGCTCTGGTGCGGGGCGGCGCTGGGCCTGGGGGCGGCCGTGAAGATGCAGGCGCTCCCCTATCTGGGCGTGCTGGCGGTGGGCGGGCTATACGTGCACTGGCGCCGCCGCGGGCAGTCGCCGGGGCTGCCGCTGCGGCAACTCGTGGCCCTGGTGGCGCTGGCCGCCACGATCGCCTCCCCCTGGTACATCAAGAGCTGGATCCTGACCGGCAACCCGGTCTATCCCTTTGCCTACGGCGTCTTTGGGGGCAAGGAATGGTCCGCCGAGCAGGCGCAGACGTACGCTTACCAGCAGAAATCCTGGGGCTGGGGCACGTTGCCGCCGCAGGAGGAGTTCTGGAGTCTGCCGCCGCTGCAACGGGCGCTGGCCGGACCGCGCCGCCCCGATCACCTGCTGCTCGCCCCGGTGGGGCTGACCTTCCTGCCCGCGCGCTACGTGGACCCCGGATTCGGCGAGGCGGCCGGCTTCCTGATGGCCTCGCCGGGACCGCTGTTCTTGGCCTTTCTGCCGCTATTGCTGCTTATCCGCCGGCGGCCCGGAGCCTGGCGGGTGACCGGCTGGGCGGTGCTGCCGCTGTGGCTGTGGTGGCTGCTGACTGCGCAGTATAGCCGCTATTTCCTGCCCGCCTTCGCGTGGCTCGCTCCGCCGGCTGCCTACGCGGCCGGGGAGTTCCTGCGGCGGCGCTGGGGGCGATTGGCGGTCAACGTCGCCCTGGCCGGAGTGGCGCTGTTCGCGCTGGGCGCGGTGGCCTTGCCGCTGACCGGAGCGCTGCCGTACCTGCTCGGCCAACAGACCGCGGCCGCCTACCTGGAGGAGCAGCTCCCGAATCTGTATCCCGCGCTGGTCTACCTCAACCAGCAGCCGGGGGCCGACGGGGTGATTTCCTACGGAGAGCCCCGCCTGTTCTACCTGGACAAGCCCTATATGTGGGGCGACCCGAACTATCACCGACTGCTGCTTTATGATAGAATGAACTCCGGAGACGATTTGCTGGAGGCCTACCGGGGGCTGGGCCTGCGGTACGTGCTGATCAATCATCGCTTTTTCCCGGGCGCCGCGCCGGCCAATGAGCACATTATGGCCTTGCTCAACGAGGCCGTGGCGCAAGGCAAACTGCAGTCGCGGCCGTGGGGGGCCTACGAGGTGCTGACCATGACGGGGAGCCCGACCGCCACGGCAAAATGACACCTCGCCTATCCCGCGGGTGTCTAAACTACTAGGCGCCCGGAGGGGCGTCGCGTGTCATGCGAAAGACCGTTGGTATCGCAATTATTGCCCTGGGAGTGGTCCTGGCGGCGGGCGTCGTGATCTACGGCCTGACCCGCCCGCCTACCCGTCCGCCGGCGAACGAAGTGGCCCCCGCGGCGACGACGCCCACCGACGCGCTCAAGGGCGAGTTGCAGGTCGAGGGCGCCTCGGTCAGCAAGACTGACGCGCAGGGCCACCCGCTCTGGTCACTGCAGGCGGGCACCAAGGTCACGCTCAACCCGGAGCAGAAGCAGGCTACCGGCAAAGACGTGCACTGGTCCCTGCAGGCGGCGGGCAAGACCGCCTGGCTGGTGGACGCGCCCAGTCTGGTCATTGACTATACCACCGGCCGGCTCACCTTTACGGACGGGGTCCACGTGTCCAGCGCCGACGGCAAGCAGCAGGTCAAGGTGCGGAACCTGACCTACGAACCGGACAGCAAGCAACTGGTCGGCACCGGCGGGGCGGAGTTCCGCTCGCAACAGGCGACCGTCACCGGCGAGCGGGTCGTGGTGGACACGCAAGCCCACAAAGTCAAGCTCAGCGGCGGGGTCCGGGCCCATGTCGGCCCCTAGTTTTCAGGAGAGTGCATGAACATGAGAGGCAACCAGCGCGTGGCAATTCGGGGGTGCGGCGTACTGCTCGGGCTGCTGCTGATCGCCGGCGCGGCCGCGGCGCAGACCGAGATCAAGACCCAGACCGCCGACCTGCGCTCGGACAGCATGAGCTTCAACTGGACCACCAACGAGATGGTCTTCATCGGCAATGCCTCGGTGAATATCGCCAACGGGCACCACGCCACCTTGACCGCCCCCAAGCTGACCGTGAAGCTCTCGGACAAGGGCGACCGCGTGATCAAGCTAGTCGCCGCCGGGCCGGTGCGCATGGAGATCATCGGCGCCGCGGACCCGCAGGGGGTCAAGGCGCGGATCGTCGCCACCGCCGCGGACCGGGCCGAGTACTCCGAGACGACACAGAAGATCGTGCTGTATGGCGACGCCCAGGCCGACTATGTGTCGCTGCCCGAGGGCCCCGACTCCCGGCGCGCGCACTTCACGGGCGACATCATGGAGGCCGACCTCAACACCAGCCTGCTCACCGTCACCAAAGCGCACCTGCAAGTCTCCTCACCGCTGGCGAAACCGTAGCCTGCACCGGAGAAGCGCACCTACTTTATGTCACTGCAAGCGCAAGGACTCATCAAATCTTACGGCGGCCGGCGCGTGGTCAACGGCGTGGATATCTCCGTCGAGCGCGGCGAGACGGTCGGTCTGTTGGGGCCTAACGGCGCCGGCAAGACTACCAGTTTCTACATGATTCTGGGCCTGGTCGCCGCCGACCAGGGCCAGATCCTGCTGGACGGCCGCGACATCTCCAAGCTGCCCATGCACGTGCGCTGCCGACAGGGGCTGGGCTACCTCGCCCAGGAGCCCTCGGTGTTCCGCAAGCTGTCGGTGCGCGACAACCTGATGCTGATCCTGGAGCTGCAGCCGCTGACCAAGGCGCAGCGCCAGGCGCGCTGCGAGCGCCTGCTGGACAAGCTGGGGCTGACCCACCTGGCCACGCAGCCCGGCCAGGTGCTCAGCGGCGGGGAGCGCCGCCGCGTGGAGATCGCTCGCTCCCTGTGCACCTCTCCCTCTTTCATCTTGCTGGACGAGCCGTTCACCGGCGTGGACCCCATTGCCATTGACGATATCCGCACCATCGTCCGCGAGTTGGTCTCCGAGGACATCGGCATCCTAATCACCGACCACAACGTGCGCGAGACGCTGGACATCACCGACCGCGCCTACATCATCTCCGAGGGGCAAATCCGCACCCACGGCCCGGCGCAGGACCTGCCCAATGACCCCATCGCCCGCCAGTTCTACCTGGGCGAGCGCTTCCGCATGTAGGACCCCGCCGACCCGCCCGCCTTATGCGTAAACTGGACCGCTACCTAACCAAAGAAATGCTCGGCCCCTTTCTCTTCGGGATGGGGGCTTTCGCTATTGTCCTGATCGGCGTGGACCTGCTCTACGAGGCGCTCAAGGAAATCATCCAGCAGGGCCTGCCGGTCGGTCCGGTGCTCCTGGCGATGCTCTACCGCCTGCCGCAGACCATGGTCCTGACCCTGCCGATGGCGGTGATTTTCTCCACGCTGATGGCTTTCGGCGGGCTGTCCGGCAACGGCGAAATCGTGGCCATGCGCGCGGGCGGCATCGGCCTGTGGCGGCTGGCGATCCCGGCCCTGGTCATCGGCCTGCTGGTCTCGGTCCTGTCGCTGGGACTCAACGGCTGGCTGGTGCCCTACGCCAACCAGGCCTCCAACGACGTGCTGCTTAGCGTGCAGAAAAGCGGCGCGATCCACCAGAAATCGCTGACTCTGCGCATGCCCTCCAGCGGCCCACCGGACCGCGTCCTGTGGGCGGAGGATTTCGACCCGGCCGCCGCCACTCTGAAGACGCTGATTGTCTGGGAGTTCTCCGGCGGGCAGCCCAAGCAGTGGTTCTCCGCGACGTCCGCGACGTGGGCGGGCGACACCTGGGTGCTACGGGGCGTCGATCTGGTCCAGCAGGTGAACGGTGAGCGCATCGAGACGCACCTGGACCGACTCACCTACCAACTGGGCAAGTCGCCCTGGGAGCTGGGCCGGGGCAGTCGCAAACTGCAGGACATGAGCATGAAGGAACTGCTGCAACTGGCGGACCTCAATCGTCTGAAGGATACTCCGCTGTCGCTGCAGGCGCTGGAGGAGTACAATATGCGCATGGCGTTGCCCTGGGCGGCGCTAGGCCTGGCGCTGATCGGCCTGCCCCTGGGGATTCGGCCCCAGCGCACCTCCACCGGCGTGGGGCTGGGGATCTCACTGGCGATCATCCTGGCCTACTACATCATCGTCAACATGATGCGCATCCTGGGCCAGCAGGGCACCCTGCCGCCGGGAGTCGCGGACTGGATACCCAACGTGCTTTTGTATACAATAGGCCTCGGCCTATTGGTGAACGCCTCTAACTGAAGCCGGCACTAACTGCGCTCTGAGGGCTAATGTCAATCTTCACCCTGCTGGCCCTAATCATTCTGCCCCTGCTGGGCGGCGCCATCGCCTGGGCCGGTGACGTTATCGGCTACCGGCTGGGCAAAAGCCGCCGCAGCCTCTTTGGCCTGCGTCCCCGTTCCACCGCCCGCCTCATCGCCGTAGTCGTCGGCGTCGTGCTCCCCCTGGTCACCATGATCCTCGCCGCCGTCGGCAGCCAAGAGGTGCGCACCGCCCTGTTCCGCCTCACCGAGTTGCAGGCCAGCAACCAGCAACTCCAGGGCGAGAACCAACTGCTCACCGCCTCGGTGGACAGAAGCCGTCAGGAGAAGACCGCCGCCGAGACCGCCGCTGCCGAAGCGCAAAAGCAAGTCCAGGCGGCGCGCGCCCGCTTGCAGCGCGCCCAGGCGGACCTGACCGCCGCGCAGCAGTCCCTCGGCCGCACGCGCGCGCAACTGGCCACCGCCCAGGCCGAACGGCGTCGGCTGACCGCCCAACTGGCGACCCTCCAAGCCAGCCGCAGCCGCCTGCAGCAGGATCTGGCCGCCGCCCAGCGCGATTTGGGCGCTAGCAAGCAGCAACTCACCAAGACCCAGAGTGAATTACAGCTAGCCCAGACCCAGCAAAAACAGGTGGCCGGGCAGCTTGCCGACACCAACAAGCGCTATGAGGCGCTCAAGACCCAGGAGACCACGCTGCGCAAGCAGGTGGAAGACCTGCGGGTGGAAGCCGAACACGCGAAAGTCCAGTTAGACACGGCCAAGCGCCAGTGGGAGACGGTCACCAAGGAATGGGAACTCGCCACTCACAAGCTAGACCAGGCCAATACCAAGTTGACTGAGGTGAGCCAGCGACTGGCCCAGCAGTACTTCGTCAGCTCGGCGGGGCAGGTACGCTACGAGCCGGGGACGGAACTGGTGCGGGTGGTCGTGAAGGCCGGGCAGAGCCAGGCCCAGGTGGCCAGTTCACTGCGGGAACTCGTGGTCCTAGCCGGCAAAGCGGCCGCCAATCGGGGCGCCGGCGGCCCTGACGCCCCCTCGGTGTTCCTGGCCGCTCCGTCCCCGCCCGACACGCCGTTTCCTCCCGCGGAAGACGTGGTCATCAAGGAAGTCGCTTCCCAGATTCGCTCGGCGCCGGCCGAGGACTATGTAGTGGTGGTCCGAGCGCTGAGCCGCAGCTTCACGAGCGATCCCGAGCCTGTGGTGATCGGCCTGTACGCTCAGCCCAACCAACTGGTCTTCCCCCGGGGGACGGTCATCACCTCGCGGGTCATTGACGGCAGTGCTCCGCGGGCGGAGGTCTTCCAGCGGCTGTGGGGAATCCGCGACGACCTGCGCGGGGCGGCGCAGCAGGCAGGCCTCATGGCCGACCCGGACACCGGCCAGTATGGCCAGGTGCTCGCCGAGGATCTGCTGACCACCCTGGACGCGCTGCTCTCCCAGAAGAAGCCCTTGGAGGTCCAGGCGGTCGCCGCCGAGGACGTACGCGTCAGCAGCGCGCAGCCCTTCCTGGTGGTGCTCAAGGTCGGGGGGCCGAGTGCGGAGAGGGCCACCGGCGGTGATTGAGGCCGACGTGCTGGGCGTGGACCCGGGGACCGCCAAGTGCGGCCTGGCCGTGGTAGACGCCCGCGGCGAGGTGCGGGAGCGCGCGGTAGTGGCGGTGGCGGAACTGGCGGAGCGCCTGGCGCAACTCGCCGGCGCCTACCCCCTCACCCAAATCGTTTGCGGAGATCGTACGGGAGCCGAGCCGGTGCGAGTGATCTTGCAGAGGGTGCTGCCGGAGGTGCCGCTGGCGACGGTGGCCGAGCATGGGAGCACGGAGCAGGCGCGGGAGCTGTACTGGCAGTACCACCCGCCGCAAGGCTGGCGTCGCCTGATGCCGCGCGGGATGCTGCTGCCCCCCACGGCCCTGGACGGCTACGCTGCCGAGTTGCTGGTGCGCCGCTGGCGCTCGGGCGGCTAGAGGGGTTTGGTGGCTGTCGCCATCATGACCATGCCCGCGAGGAAGATCCCGGCCGCCCCGAACAGTTGCGCGTAGACGTGTCCTCCGAGCTGCCCCCCCAGGTGCCAACCGGTAGCGCCCAGCACTGCGATAAAGGCCATTCCGATCAGGAGCCGCATGGGAACCTCACTTCAGCGCCCGCCGACGTGGCGCGCGCTCCTATCCCCCCCGCCTACTATACCCATATTGAGGCTCTTCTATGCACTGCCGATATTATTGACGGCAAAACGGGCGGGGAGTTCACCCCGCCCGCTGAGTGGTACCAGGCGGCCGTCCGTTCTAGCCGGGACGAACGACCTTCAGGAAGTCAGCCAAACTCAGGAAGAGGCCGTCCAATCGCGCCATCAGGGCCAGGCGGTTCCGGCGCAGGCTCTCGTCTTCGGCCATGATCATGACCTCGGCGAAAAACTCATGCAGCGGCGCGGCCAGGGCCAGCAACGCCTCGGTGGCCGCTACATAATCCGGCGGCGTCTGGGCATTCGCGGCCTGCACGGCCGCCGCCGCCTGCTGGGTCCGCGCCCACAGGTCGGACTCCTGCGGCTCGGCAAACAGCCGCTCGTCCACCGGCGCGTCCAGCGGCGTCTCGGCGGGGCGGCGAATCCGGGCCGGCCGCTCGGCGACCGTGACCAGTTGCTCGAAGCGCTCCGGCTGCTCCCGGCGCAATTCCGCCAGGTAGCAGGCGCGCGCGGAAACCTCCACCAAATCGGTCCAGGGCACGCCCAGCGTCGCGCGGGCGACGTCGTAGGCGATGGCCTCCGCCTCCCACAGCGCCTCCAGCCGCTGCGCCAGGAAAGCCTCCAGGCGCGCCCCAGCCTCCGCGGGGGCCAGCGGCGCTTTGGTGGTGGCGGGCGGCTCGGGCAGGAGGCTGAACGCCTCGGCGAACAGCTCCGCCACCGGCAGCGACCAGCCGCGGTCGCGCACCAGGCGAATCAGTCCAGTGGCCTGGCGGCGCAGGGCCTGCGGGTCGGCGGAGCCGGTCGGCTCCATCCCCAGGCGGAACGCGGCGGCCAAGTTGTCGGTCTTGTCGGCCACGCTGACCAGCGCGCCGGCGGCGCTGCCGGGCAGGGCGTCATCCGCGCCGATGGGCAGATAGTGCTCACCCACCGCGACGGCCACCGCCTCCGGCTCGCCGCTGAGGCGCGCGTAATGCCCGCCCACGATCCCCTGCAACTCGCCCAGCTTGCTATCGCCGATCATCATCGTGACCAGATCGCATTTGCATAGTTGCGCGGCGCGTTCGGCGGCCTCGTGCGCGGCGACCTCCAGCCCCAGCCGCGGATCCAGCCAATGCACCAGCGATACCAGCCGCGCGGTCTTGTCGCGTAGCGTACCCATCCCGCCCAGGAAGGCGACCTGCTCCAGGTCCGCGCCCCGGTCGGAAAGCGGCCGCTTCATATCCTCCTCCAGGTAGAACTGGGCGTCCTCCAGGCGGGGGACCAGAACCTTCTCGTTGCCGGCCAGCACCGCGGCCTCCGCCGCCGGGCCGGAGTTGGTGACGACCAAGAAGTGCGGCAGCAGATTCCCCTGCCCGTCGCCGACCGGGAAGTATTTCTGGTGCCCCTGCATCACGGTGATGATGACCTCGCGGGGCAGGCGCAGGTAGTCGGGATTGAAGCTCCCGCGCACGCACAGCGGGTGCTCCACCAGGAAGTTGACCTCGGTGACGATCTTCTCGTCCAGCAGCGCCTCGCCGCCACACTCCGCGGCGCGGGCTTGCGCGCCCGCGACAATCGCCGCGCGGCGCTCACGATGGTCCGCGACCACGCCCTCGGCGCGCAGGGTCTCCAGGTACGCGGCAGGCGCCGGGATCAGCACCTGCTTGTGCCCCAGGACCCGGTGGCCGCTGCTGTAGCGGTCCGCCTTGATCGCTCCGATCTGCAGGTCCAGCACTTCCTCGCCGGCCAGCGCCACCAGCCAGCGCAGGGGCCGGGCGAAACGAAGCTCCTGATCGCCCCAACGCATCGTCTTGGGGAAGGTCAGCCCCAGCGTCAGCTTCTCCAGCAACTCGGGCAGGACTTCGGCCAGGCGCCGGCCCGGCTCGGTGACGAAGGCGAACAGGAAGTCGCCCTTGTCGGTCGAGCGCACCTGCAGGTCCTCGGGGCGCAGGCCGCGGCTGCGGGCAAAGCCCTGGGCAGCGGGGGTCGGCTGGCCCTCGGCGTTCAGGCCCTGCGCGGCGGGCGGGCCCTTGATCTCCAGGACCGCCTCCTCCTGCTGCTCCTGCACCGCCTCGATCAGGATCGCCAACCGGCGCGGCGTGCCATAGGTGCGGATCTCGCCAAACGCAAGGCGCAACTCGGTCAGCCCGGCGCGCAGGCCGGTCTCCAGTTGCTCCAGCGCGGGCAGGACCGCCCCGGCGGGAATCTCCTCAACACCAATCTCATAGAGAACGTCCACGGCCATTACTGTGCCCCCGCCTTCTGCGCTTCGGAATCCCGCAAGAGCGGGTGGCCCATCGCCTCGCGCTGCTCGACGTAGCTGCGGGCGACCTCGTAGGCCAGCTTGCGGATGCGCATGATCAGCGCCGCCCGTTGGCTGACGCTGACCGCCCCGCGCGCGTCCAGCAGGTTGAAAGTGTGCGAGCACTTGAGCACGTAATCGTAGCCGGGCAGCGGCAGCCCCGCCTCCAGCGCCGCGCGCGCCTCGCCCTCAAAGTCGTCAAAGAGCCGCCAGAGCAGCGTGACGTTGGCGACCTCAAAGTTGTAGCGCGAGAACTCCTTCTCCTCGGCGTAGCGGATCTCGCCGTAGGTGATGTCGTCGGCCCACTTCAGGTCGCGGTAGTCATTCACCCCTTGCAGGTACATGGCCAGGCGCTCCGGCCCGTAGGTCAGCTCCACCGAGACCGGCGAGCACGGCTGGCCGCCGACCTGCTGGAAGTAGGTGAACTGAGTGACCTCCATGCCGTCCAGCCAGACCTCCCAGCCCACGCCGGCGGCGCCCAGGCTGGGGGACTCCCAGTCGTCCTCGACAAAGCGCACGTCGTGCTCGGCCAGGCGCAGGCCCAGGAACTCGAGGCTCGCCAGGTAGCGCTCCTGCACGTCCTCGGGCGAGGGCTTCATGATGACCTGGTACTGGAAGTAGCGCTGCAGGCGATTAGGGTTCTCGCCATAGCGGCCATCGGTAGGCCGCCGCGAGGGCTGGACATAAGCGACATTCCAGGGCTCCGGCCCCAGAGAGCGCAGGAAAGTATCGGGCGACATAGTCCCCGCCCCCACCTCCAGGTCGTAAGGCTGGCTAATATGGCAACCCTGCCCGGCCCAGAATTCGTTCAGTTTTGAGAGTAAGGCTTGGAAAGTTAGCATAGTTTTTGTTTGCTTTCAGTTATTGCGAGTCGGTCGCCGTTTCCACGTAGGGGCGGCGATTCTGATCGCCGCCCTCGGACGCCGCTGACCCATCTTAGCATTCTTACACTTCGTCTGACAACCACGTGAGGGGGTAGTCTTCCCACCGCTCCACTAAGCCCTTGCGCATCGGATTGTTCACGACGTATGCGCATAGTTCGCCGAGATGATCGGCGTCCCTCAGGACATGGTCGTAGAAGCTGCGCTGCCACAGGCTTGGCGGAAAATCGTCGCGCGTCGCATAGGTCAACCGTCGCCGAAACACCTGGATGAACCGCTGCAGGTCGCGCCCTCCACTCTGCACGGCGCTGATGAAATGAAGATGATCCGGCATCAGACAATAGACGTATAGCTTTACAGCGCTCTCCGCGGCCATGTCAGTTAGCGTATTCACGACCAGCCGCGAGACCGGTGCGTCACGGCGGAATATGGGCCGACGCCGATAAGAACCCAGAATGACGTGCACGGCGTAGCCCGACGCTCCATACACCGATGGATCCAAGCGGGGACGACGGTTGTGTCGGTGCGGCGAAACTGGGTTGTTCATGGTCAGTCAGTGCCTCGGCGAGGGCGGAGGTCGGAACCTCCGCCCCTACCCGGTACGACCTCCGGTTCCGGCCAGCGGCGGCGCCGTTTCCCGTAGGGGCGGAGGTTCTGACCTCCGCCCTGGGCAACTGACATTCTTACGCTTCGTCAGACAACCAAGCGAGCGATTGCGACGGGTTGGCATTCCCTGGCGGTGCATCCATCGATTCTGCCTCGGCGAGGGCGGAGGTCAGAACCTCCGCCCCTACGGGAGACGGCCACGGAACACCGGCGAGACGCCGGTGCCACCGGAAACACACGCACAGGGCGGGCCGTGGTGACCCGCCCTGTTAGGCGACTTTACTGGCGCGACGGTTGGCCCTTAGGCCAGCGGGAGCGCCTCTAGCAGCATGCCGGTCTCTGCGAGGTGCGGCATCACCTGGGGGAGCTTCCGGCGGATGCGGGACAGCGCGTTGTCAATTGATTTGATCTTGCAGGTCAGGCCGGTGGCCATTTCCTTGTATGATTTGCCCTGCCGATACTCCGTCAGCACCTGCCACTCGAAAGGCGAGAGCTGCTCGCGCAGCGACTGCTGCAGGATGCGCTCGCCCTCGATGCTCAGCACCATCGTCTCGGGGTCCGCGTCGGTCCGGGAGGTGATGACGTCCAGCAGGCTGGAGTCGTCGTCATCGTCGCCCATCGGCGAGGCCTCCAGGGAGACGGAGGAGTTGAGCGGCGCTTGCTTCTGCCGGGTCGCGGCCTTGATCGCGGAGATCATCTGCCGCTGGATGCAGACCTTGGCGAAACAGGCGAACGAGGTGTGCCGGTCGGCGCGGAAGTCCGTGATGGCTTCCCACAGGCCGATTAGCCCGATTTGGATAAGGTCTTCCCGCTCGGCTCCGACCAGGAAATACGACTTGACCTTGGCTTTGACGAGGTTCTTGTACTTGTAGAGCAGGTACTCGCAAGCTTCTTTGTCGCCCTCTTCTTGGGCGCGCCGCACTAGTTCTTCATCGCACGTCTCGATAACTTCCACCAGGGGCAGGGCGGTCTCTCGGAAGAACTCTGCCGCGTTAACCATTTCGCGCACCTCAGCCTTTACGAGATATGGGTTGATTCCGGGGGAGATTTGGTGTTCTCCGGCTAGCTACTTAGAAGCGTTGATCGGAAGCTGTACGTTCCGGCGGGATCCGGGAAACTACACGTGCAGCGCTGTGACTCGGCGGCGCCTCTCTTTCCCAGCGCGAATTTGGCACGACTCCTGCATGTATTTCGCAGGGCAGACAAGCAAACAGGCCCCGGGTAAGGGGGCCTGGAATCTACTGGTGCGCAGAACTATGGCGCCATACGGGGGCGGTGACCGAGGGGCGTCCCGCGGTCAGGACCGAGAAGGCGCAGAGGCAACGCAACCCAAGGTTTTTAGCGCTTGCGGTTCGGGTTATTTGCATTAGGGCCGTCACTGCGGGGCTAGTAAAACCGGCACTCCGCCAGGGTGCCTACGAACGACTATTATAGTCAAACGCCCGGCGCTAGTCAACCGCTATTTCAGAGCAGCGCGAACGGCCCTACCCCCCTGCCCCCTCCCTGAAGGGAGGGGGAGTGACGGCGAGGTGAAGGCCGAAGGCAACCGCCCGCCGGCCGCACCCCCGGCCCCTCTCCTGGCAGGAGAGGGGGGGCAAGGCAACGACCAAGGGCCTTAACGTCACTGGGGAGATTCCCCCTTCCTTCAGGGAGGGGGCCAGGGGGTAGGGCCGTTGGCCCCCCCGCGTTGACACTACCCCTCCGGCGGCCATATAATCTAGGCGATGAAAGGTCCTCGCCTGTACCCCTGGCTCTTGCTTCTGGTCCTGATCCCGGTGACTGCCCTGGCCGCACCGACGCCGGGCGCGGACGGGCCCCGGGCCGCCCAGACACTGGTGCCGGCGCACGGGGCCTACCTCGGCGCTTATGTCCAACTCGACCCGGTGGTCAAGGGCGATCTGGCGGCCTTTGAGAAGCTGGTCGGCCGCCCGCATTATAGCTACCTGCGCTACGTCGGCTACGGGGAGCCCTTCCCCCACCGCTGGGCGCAGGAAGTGGTCGCCCGGGGGGGTATTCCCCAGATCGCCTGGGAGCCCAATAACGGTCTGGCCGAGGTGCAGGAGGATGCCTACCTGCGGGGCTGGGCGGAGGCCGCGCGGCACCTGGGCGCGCCGGTGCTGCTGCGCTATGCCTCGGAGATGAACGGGAACTGGATGCCCTACTCCGGCAAGCCCGACGAGTACATCCGCAAGTGGCGCCTGGTCTACCGCGTCATGCACGAGACGGCCCCCAACGTGGTGATGATCTGGTGCCCCTTCGGCACGCCGCGCAGCAACATCCCGCTCTACTACCCCGGTGACGACTACGTCGACTGGGTGGGGATCAACATCTACGCGGTGGTCTACAACAACGGCGACCCCAAGCAGCCCGCCGAGGACACCCAACTCGACCAGTTGCGCTTTGTCTACAACCTCTACGCGGAGCGCAAGCCGATCGCGGTCTGCGAGTACGCCGCGACGCATTTCTGCTCGGCCTCCAAGCAGTGCACTACCGATTTTGCGCTCAAGAACATGCGCGAATTCTATGAGGCGCTGCCCAAGCTCTTCCCCCGCGTCATGTTCGTGAGCTGGTTCTCCGTGGAGGCTTCCGCCGACGGCCTGGCGCACAACGACTACGCGGTCACCACTGACCCGGCGGTGCTCAACCTCTACCGGGAGCTGATCCAGGGCGACTACTTCCTGGCCGGACCCTCAGCGGGGGCTCCGGTGACGCCGACCACGCCCGATCTGCCGCTGATTAGGCCACTCGGGGCGGTCACGGCGGTGGTTCCCAAGCCGCCGGTGCGCCCGACGCGGCCCCTGCCGCTGATCGGCCAGGCGGTCCCCGGTCCCAGCGAGGTGGCGCTGAGCATGCGCGGCGCCCCGCCCCAGGCGGCGACCGGTCGCGTGACCCTCACCGCCACGGTGGGTGAGAAGCTGACCCCCGACACTGTGGTCTTCTACCTCGATGGGCAGGTCCGCTGCCTGACGAACATGCGCCCCTATACCTGGGACTGGAACACCGCGGGCTACGACCCCGGTGAGCACGCGGTCCGGGTAGTAGTCACCGGCGCCGACGGCAGTGAGCTGGCCGTCCGGGAAGTCTCCGTCATCATCGCGGACCAGTAGGGGGACAGGCCCACCCCGCCCTCGGCAGACCTCGGGCACCCCTCCCGGTGCGGGAGGGGCTTCGGGGGAGGGCCGTTGCCTTTGCCGTACTGTAGGGCGGGGGCTTGCCGCAGGCCCTGAGCCTGTCGAAGGGTACCCCGCCGACCGTTGCCGTTTCCGCGTAGGGGCGCGTTTGGCGGCGTCTGCGCCGACACACACGCCCGTTCGCTAGCTGCCCTCCAGCGACCGGGCGACGGTCTAACCTCACCCCCCACAGCCCCCTCTCCCGCGGCAGACCTTGGGAGAGGGGGAGTAACGGCAACGGCAGACGGCGTCAACCTCGGCGGGGTGAATCCCCCTCCCTTCAGGAAGGGGGCAGGGGGTAGGGCCGGCCGCCTCCCCACCTACTCATCCCCCACCCCACACACCAAAAACGGCGGAAGCCGTAGCCCCCGCCGTTCGTGGAGTTCTCGATACGTCCGGGTTCTCAGCGAGCCGCGGGCGTCGCCGGTGCGGTGGCCGGAGGTGCAGCGGGCTTGTAGAACGCGATGTAGCCGCCGATTAGCTCCGAGGTCCCCAGCCGGCCTTCCATGTTCGACAGCAGCATCATGCGGCCGTTCTGCAGAACCGATACGCCGATGTGCTGGCTGTGGTGGGAGCCGTAGGTGAAGGGCCAGACGATGATGTCGCCGGGGCGGGGGAAGCCGTCTTCCCGGGCCCGGTAGCCGACCTGCGGCAGCTTGATCGCCCACTGGTAGGCGTCGCCCAGACCCCAGCCCAGGGCCTCGCGGAGGGTGCGGGCGCAGTAGCCGGGGTCATGACCGACCTGCCCCTTCATCATCTTCTCCACCGCGGCCGCCATCTCGCCCTCGCGCGGGTAGCTCAGGACCATCTTCTGGTCGTAAATGGCGGTGGTCAGGCCGTCCACGAAGGTCCGCTGCCAGGTGTGGAGCTGCTCCAGACGCGCCTGCAGAGCGGGGTCGGGACAAAGCGCGGGTCCAAAGCGCGGCACGGCGGGGAGCAGGGCCAGGCGGCCGGTCAGCGAGTCGGAGACCTCGGGATCCGCCGGGCGCGTGGCGCTGGCGACCAGAGTGGTGGGCAGCAGGCCAAAGAGGCGGCCGGAGCCGGCGAGCGACCCGGTCGCTCGCGGCTGGCCGAAAGCCAGTTGCGTCTCGGTGGAGTTCTGCGCCGGCGGGCTGTCGTAGCTAAGCGCCAGCAGCAGAGACTGAGTCTCGAAGCGGTCCTGGGGGCGGGTGAGGATCATGTCGACCACCACACGCTCGTCCCCAGGCAGGCGATGCTTGCCCGTGGCCCAGCCGACGAAATCGAGGCCGGGCAGGGCCGGGAAGTTGACGGTCAGCGGCGTGGCGCGGTCAAAGCGGGAGGCGATCTGCGCGGTGGTCAGCACCCGCACGCGCGCCCAGGCGCTGTTGGAGACCTTGAGCAGGGGCGTGCCCTTCTTCACCACGGTGCCGGGCGGCTGCAGGGGCTGCAGCACCGCACCGCCGGTGGGGGCGAAAACGTCCTCCCAGCGCGGGGTAGACAGGCGCGTCAACTCAGCCGGCACGACCGGGACGCTGGGTACCCGGGGCAGCGGCGGCAGGGCCGCCTGCGTCCGCGAGGCCGGGGCGGCCGCGCTACGAGCGGGCGCGGGAGCAGCGGCCTGCACCTGCTGGCGAGCGGTCTGCACGGCCAGGGCCGCCTGCGCGCGCTCGGTCTCTACCCGGGTCAGTTCCTCGGGGGCCAGCACGCCGGACTGCTGCAACTGGCGGCGAGCGGTCAGTTCTTGATCGGTGTCGGCCAGCCGCTTTTCCGCCTCCGCCAACTGGCGCTGGGCCGGGGCGAGCGTGGCCTGCGAACTGGGCGCCGGGCGCGAGGTGCGCTCGAGAGTGGCGCGAGGCGTCGGCGCTACTGCGGCCGGCGGCGGCGGCGCGGGCTGGCGGAGGGCTGCGGCCGGCGCTACCGCGCGCAGGGTCGGTGGCGGGAAAAAGGTGAACGGCATCTGCGTCGTGCCGGGCAGAGCAATCGTGAAAGGCTGCGCGCTGAACTTACCAGCTACCGCCTTGGCGGTGGCCAAATCGGTGATCAGTTGGGGATCGTAGAGCCGGATCAGGGGCTGCCCCACCGAGAAGAAACCGGTCCAGGAGTACAGGTACTCCACGACGCCGTCACAGGGGGCTTTGATAACATAGCTAGGGCCATAGGCCTGGCCATCCAGCGCGAAATCCAGATCGGGGGCCAGCGTGCCGGTCCCCAGTTTGATCTCCGCGGGGGGGGTCCACAACTGGAGCGCCGACTGCCCCAGGGCCATCGGTTGGTTCTCGGCCGGAGCCTGGCCCGGCAGGGCGGCCAGCGCCTCGCTGAGCAGGGTCAGAGCCACCAGGATTGCTGCTAATTTACGGCTGCTTCGTCGCAAGCTATTCGCCTTCTTGTCCGCATACTTCCCAGTCGGCGTTGCGGGCGGCTACCGGCATAGGTCAATCAGATATTATAGCATAAGGGCAAGGGAAAGCCCAAATGGCGAGAGGCGGCGGAAACGGCGGACCCTCTCCCCGGGCGCTTGCGCCGGGTACTCTCCCTAGATAGGGAGAGATAACGGCTTTCGTCCGTGGTGCTAGTGATAACGCCGACCGGACCTCTGCCGCCTCCCCCTCCGCCCTGGCGCGGGCAGCGCAAGGGTTCTGTTAAGAAACCGCCTCCGCGGGTGCGGCTTTCAGGCCGGGTTGTATTGCCGCCGGGGCCGCTGGCCGAAAAAAGCGTTCGCTCGCTCCACGCCGCGCGCTGCGGTCTTCTTTAGATTGATGGCCAGCGCCGTC
>DASXVN010000045.1:0-26396 GCA_036504235.1 Armatimonadota bacterium
TCCGCCCTCCCCTAAATAGGGTAAGAATACGCTTGACTCACCAGGTAACACGGTGGGCAAGCCATCCTAAAGGGGAGATTAGAAATGGCTAACTACGCCAAGGACATTACAGCCGCAATCGCAAGAAGCGGAGCAGCCAGCGTCATGCCCTGTCCGGTTGAGTTCCCGGATACGGGAGAGTGGTGCGTCGGATTCGGGAATCCCAACCCGGAGCCGGAATACGCCGTTACTGTCGCAAGCAGAGATGACGCATTCCGGCTGTGCGAGATTGTTATGGCGATCCTCTTTAACTGCACTGCCCCCAGTCCCGAGGCACTATCCAGGCGGGAGTCCACGTGACAAACTCCGCCGGGTCAAACACGTCATCGAGAACAGTCATTGTCTGTATCCGTTCATGGCGAAGCGGTAACGTGTGCTTGCCTGTATCACTCTCATAGTCCCAAACCCAGAAGCGGTCAATGCCGTCGTGTATTTTGCGACCTGGGCCGAAATCCATCGGCGCGCACACTCGGGTAAGATGACACCTATCCTCCTGGGAAAAGAACGTCAGCCTGACCTTCTTCCTGTCGTGTATGGCTTGGATGAAGTCGTCTTTACTGCACGGCATTTGTTACCGCCTCCTTGGGGGGTGAGATCGGCAGCATGCGTTAGTTTCTTCGCTGGAAACCAAGTAGTTCCTGCCCGCCAACCGCAAAAAATTCCTGTCGAACTTACGTATTTACGCTTGACACACCATGCGGTTTGTGCTACTATGCATCTACCATGAAGACGACGGAGCCGCAAACCCTAATCGAGGCAATCCAGTTCTTCAGCGATCCCGACGTGTGCCGGGAGTTCGTTGCCAACCTGCGTTGGCCGAATGGCGTAATCTGCCCTCGATGCGGCGCGGAGAACCCTTACTTTCTCCAGAGCCGCAAGGTCTGGAAGTGCCGTAACAAGGAGTGTCACAAGCAGTTCTCCGTCAAGGTTGGCACGATTTTTGAGGATAGCGCCCTCGGCCTTGATAAGTGGCTTGCTGCTATGTGGATGCTGGTCAATGCCAAGAACGGGGCCTCCAGTCACGAGATCGGGCGCGCCCTGGGCGTGCGGCAGGCTACCGCTTGGCATATGGGCCACCGGATTCGCGAGGCCATGCAGACGGGGTCTATCGAGAAACTGGGCGGTGAGGTGGAAGCCGATGAGACTTACGTCGGCGGCAAACTCGGCAACACCTGGGGTAAGCGTCGGGCCAAGAAGCCCCTCGGCACCGGTGGCGTGGGCAAGGCCATTGTCATGGGCCTGTTAGAGCGGCACGGCGAGGTGCGGACTTGCGTAATCCCCAACACCAAGCGGGCTACCCTCCACGCCGAGGTGCTGGCCAACGTCAAGTCGGGGTCCACCGTCTACACCGACTTTCTTGCCTCCTACCGGGGGCTTGATGTAACCTACATCCACCAGATGATTGACCACGCCGAGGCCTACGTCGAGGGCGAGGTCCACACGAACGGCCTGGAGAATTACTGGTCTTTGTTCAAGCGGTGCGTCAAGGGAACCTACGTCAGCGTAGACCCCGCGCACCTGTACCGTTACCTGGACGAAGAGAACTTCCGCTTCAACAATCGCGGCACCAACGACCGCCGAAGGTTTCTCTCCGCGGTGCAGGGAACTGTCGGCAAGCGGCTGACGTATAAAGAACTAATCGGGAGTGAAGCCCCGGCGGGCTCAGACGGCAATGCCGCGGACGACGGCACAAGTCCATCGCGGTGGCTTTCGTGAAGGAGGCGGGTAACATGGAAGACGCTCATCTGACCATTCGCATGACCAGCGCGCAGCGTTCCGTGCCGCTGGCGTCCTTTATGACGGTCGCCAATAACACGCTTGGGATTCTGACCGATCTCGTTCTTAAACTAGCCGAGGAAGACCGAGTCTCTGTTAAGTGGCGCATTGAACAGGCGAGCCTCAATAGTCCTTTGGCTGTAACATTGGTCGGAGCCACTGACCCTAATGGTTTAACCGTGCGTGACCGAGCGGTTGAACTGTATCTCAACGGGATGATCGCGCTGGAGCGTGAGGCGGAGATGCCCGACTATTTCAATGAACTTTCCCTGAAGAAAGCGCGGGCCATCGTATCCGTAATGGGGTCCGATGTTACCCAGATTGGATTCTCCTCCAACGGCACATTGGCAGAGCCTACACGACACTTGGCGGCCAATGTCGATTCTCTTCTGCGGCCAGTAGAGGAATACGCGAGTATTCAAGGTACACTTGAGCGCATTTCTATCCATGAGACAGACGAGTTTGTGGTTTGGGACATCTTCACTGGTAGGCCGGTAAAATGTCGTTTCGCGCATTCTGACCTTGAACAGGCCAAGGAAGCATTTGGACAGACCGTCATCGTCTACGGCTTGGCTAAGTATAGTCGCGCGGGCCGGCCGGAGACTATCCAAGTGGAGAAGATTGTCGTTCGGCCCAAGCCTGAGGAACGGGTTCGGTTCAGCGACGTTGAGGGAATAGACATAACGAGCGGCGAAGACCCCGCTGAGTACATAGGGAGGATGCGTGACTCCGACTGAGCCTCGTAAGATATACTGGGACTCGAATGTGTTCATCCACCGTATTCAACGAACGGAGGATTACATCGTCACGCTTGAGCAGATCACGCAAGCTGCCGAAGCCGGGAAGGCTCAAATTATTACCTCGGCGGTGACGTTGGCCGAGGTAATCAAGGACGCAGACGGGAACACACTCAGCGACAGTGACGAGGAACGGATCACTGCACTCTTTGATAATGGTTTCACCATCATTAGGCCATTGGACGGGTTCATCGGACGGAAGGCGCGGGAATTGGCACGATACTATGGTCTCAAGCCCGTAGATGCGATCCATGCGGCAACCGCAATGGTAACGGAATGTCCAGTAATTCACACGTATGACGACAGGCATCTCGGGAAGAAGGACAACCAGATCGGCAATCCGCGAATCCGTATCAAGCATCCGGTTTGGGGAGGGGACATTCGTTTGCCGTTGCCAGCGCAGATCGAGAAAGAGGCGAAGAATACCGATGACAGCTCCTAAGATGACCGTCCCGCCAGTCTCAGGCGACACGCCCTTCGCGAAGTTCGAGAACGCGCTCAAGACCGTTCTCCATGCGCCCAAGCCCGAGGCCGCGAAGAAGGGCCAGCGCCGCAAGTCCGCCCCGAAGTAGCCGCTTCTCCAAACCATGAAGGCCAGCGATCACTCGCTGGCCTTTGTCGTTGATAGTGACACAAAGACGGGCTTGGTGAGTCAAGCGTATTCTTACCCTAAATAGGGGAGGGGGGAACGGCAGAGGCTGACGGCGGACCCACCCCGTTTCCTAGAAAAGATGCTGTGCCATGCTCAAGCCGGGAGACATCCTATCCTACCTAGATATGTGCAGAATCGAGGGGACCAGTCTCCAGCGAGGCATGAACTTCCGCCTGCGTCCAACCCACAGCGTCGTCCTGATGAGCCAACGGGCGGGGGCGCCATACGCGGACCGAGTCGAGGAGGAGGGAAGGACCCTAGTCTATGAGGGCCACGATGTGCCTCGGTCCTCCGACGCGCCTGTACCCAAGGAGCTAGACCAACCGGCCATGACACCGGGCGGCAAGCCGACACAGAACGGCCTGTTCTCCGCGGCCGCCCACCGACAGCGGCGCGGCACATGCCCCCCGGAGAAGGTGCGAGTCTATGAGAAGATCAAGACCGGCATCTGGGTCTACAATGGCGTCTTCGACCTTGTTGACGCTTGGACCGAGAGCAGTCAGGGCAGGCAGGTGTTCAAGTTCCGCCTCGAACTGAGCGAGAACGAGGTGGCCTCTGACGCGGGCGCCAGCATCGACCTGTCCCACACCAGGATGATCCCGACTCAGGTCAAACTTGAGGTGTGGAAGCGAGATGGCGGCAAATGCGTTCTGTGCGACAGCACAGACAACCTCCACTTCGACCACGACATTCCCTTCTCCAAAGGCGGGTCATCACTCGTCGCCGCCAACATTCAGTTAATGTGTGCCCGTCACAACTTAGCGAAGCACGACAACATCCAGTAGGAGCTTCCGGCGCGGTTGCGCCGGCCTCACCCAAGGCCCCCTCTCCGGGCACTTGGGTACAAGTGCCCGGAGAGGGGGGAACCGGCTGACGGCTAACGGCAGGGCCGGCCTCGCTGCGCTCGTGCGGCCCCTCCGGGGAAACGGCTACGGCTGACGGCCGGGCGGAGCCCTTCGACAAGCTCAGGACATTCTGCAAGCTCCGCCCCTACGGGAAGGTTCGCGGCTCCGCAACGGTTGACAGGGTGCGGCGGTTTTCGCTATTATATGGATAGACCAAGCGCCCCGGGAGGGGTTGCCGGGCCTGAGACGCTTTGACTCGGGCAGCGGGATTTCTGGCCCCGTGGGACTGATCGCGTACGCGCGACCCAAGTCCTACGGGGCTTTTTGTCGCTACCAGGAGAGAGAATTGTGAGTAGTCCGCAGCAACGCAAAGTTAGGGTCGCTTTACTTTCCGTGGCCTCGAACACTACCCTCGTGGTGGTCAAGCTCCTCGTGGGGATCGCCATTGGGTCGGTGTCCGTCATCTCGGAAGGGATTCACTCGGGGATGGACCTGCTGGCCGCGATCATCGCCTTTTTTGCCGTGCGTACCTCCGGGCAGCCGGAGGACGAGGGGCATCCCTTCGGGCACGGGAAGTTCGAGAACATCTCGGGCGCCGCGGAGGCGCTGCTCATCTTCGTGGCCGCCGTGTGGATCATCGTCGAGGCCATCCACAAGCTGATGCGGCCCACGGAAATGGAGTCGGCGCCGCTGGGCGTGGCGGTCATGGCCGCGTCGGTGGGGCTGAACCTGTTCGTCTCCGCGAAGCTGTTCCGCGTGGGGCGCGAGACCGATTCGATGGCCCTGCAGGCCGACGCCTGGCACCTGCGCACCGACGTGTGGACCTCCGCCGGCGTACTCTCCGGGTTGGGGATCATCTGGATAGCCCGCCGGTTCTTCGGCGTGGAGTTGCCCTGGCTGGACCCGGTGGCGGCGATCGCGGTGGCGCTGCTGATCGTGCATGCAGCCTGGGAACTGACCCGGGAATCGGTGCGCGACCTGCTGGATGTGGGCCTGCCGGAGGGGGAGATTGAGTGGATCCGGGAGTACCTGGATGGGCACGAGGCCTCCCACGGCTACCACCACCTGCGCACCCGCAAGGGCGGGGCGACGCGGTTCATCGAGTTCCACCTCTTCGTGCCGCCCAGTATGTCGGTGGAGCACTCGCACATGGTCGTCGAGGCGATTGAGGACGACATGTGCGAGCGATTCCCGCGGGCCCAGGTAACGATCCACGTGGAGCCCGCCGAAGAAGGGCGGGTCTCGGACCGCCGCCGCGCTCCGGCGCCGATCGAGGCTAGTCGGCCCGAGTGATCGTGGCCAGGAGCCACTCCAGGCAGCGGAGGGCCGCGGGGACGTTGAGGGTCTCCTGCGGCGTATGGACCTCCGCGGCGCCGGTGGCGAACATCAGGGCCGGGATACCGCGCTCGTTGAAGACGTTGGCATCGCTGCCGCCGCCGCCAATCTCCCGGACCGGCTCTATCCCCAACTGCGCCGCCGCCGCGCCGGCGCGGACTACGGGCAGACTGTCGGGCGCGAGATGGAAGGCCTGGTAGGACTGGTCCACGTCTACCTCGACGCGGGCGTTGTAGTGCGCCGCGGCCGACTCCAGTTGCTCGCGCAGGTGCGCCACCTGAGCGGCTAGCTTCTCCTCGTTGTGGCTGCGCGCCTCGGCCTGCAGGCGGCAGACCTCGGGCACCACATTGCGCGCCGACCCGCCCTCGATCATCCCCACATTCGCGGTGGTTTCCGCGTCCAGGCGACCCAAGCGCATGCCGGCAATCGCCTCGGCGGCGGCCTGGATAGCGCTGACGCCCTGCTCCGGGCAGACGCCGGCGTGGGCGGCGCAGCCGGTGAAGGTCACGTCCAGGGAGACCGCCGAGGGGGCGGCGATGGTCATCTTGCCGGGCTGGCGGCCACCGTCGAGGACCAGCGCGAGTTGCGGCCAGGGCGAGAGGCGGTCGTAGTCCAGGAGGCGCGCGCCCCACAGGCCGGTTTCCTCCGCCACGGTGAAGACGATCCACAGGTCGCCGTGGGGCGAGGCGTCCTCGAGGAGGGTGCGGAGGGCCAGGAGGATCAGGGCGATCCCGGCCTTGTCGTCGGCGCCGAGGATGGTGTCGCCCTCGCTGCGGATGACGTCACCCTCCAGCACCGGGACAATGGGGCCCGCGTGGGTCACGGTGTCGAGGTGGGCGTTGAGCATCATCACCGGATAGCCGGGGGCGGTGGCCGGGAGGAAGGCGTAGAGGTTGCCACACTCCGCGGGCGAGTGCAGGTGCGCATCATCCGAACTGACCGCGAGGCCGAGGTCGGTGAGGTACTCGCGGACCACGGCAGCGACCGCGGACTCGTGGCCGGTGGGGCTGGGTGTCGTCACCAGGCGGGTGAAGGTCTTGATTAGCAGGTCTCTCATGGGGGCACACTCCTTTGCTGGGTAGTGTTTCGCTCCCGGGGCCGGGTATCCCTGTCGGGGGGAACTCTGGGGGCAGCCGGGCGTCAAAAAGAGTGCGGCGTGCGGACGGCAGGTCGGGGCGGGTCGTCTCGCGAATAGGGATAGAGGATTCCAAGGCCAGAAGAAGCGGACCGGTGAGACGGGCCGCTTTGTGTTTGGCCGCTTTTAGGAGAAATGAACATGGGCAACCGTCGGGGTTTTACGCTTATTGAACTGCTGGTCGTCATCGCGATCATCGCGATTCTGGCGGCCATCCTGTTTCCGGTTTTCGCGCGCGCGCGGGCCAAGGCGCAGCAGGCGTCGTGCCTGAGCAACACCAAACAGCTCGGGCTGGCGCTGGCTATGTACGTGTCCGACTGGGACCAGAAGTACCTGCGCGTGGCCAAGATCGACCCGCTGACCTACGCGTACGTGAACATCCAGCCGTGGCGACCGGCCCTGGAGCCGTACACCAAGAACAGCCAGATCTTCTACTGCCCGGCTAAGACCAGCCACGCCGGGTATACGCCGGCGGATGACAGCGACTACGTGGCTAACATGTACATCGCGGCGGAGCTGCCGGTGGACATGATCGCCGCGCCGGCCGAGATGATCTGTTTTGGCGAGCGGAGCGACGCGGCGGCCAATGACTACCCCGAATGCGCGGCGCTGACGTATAGCTGCTGGCGAGATACCTGCTTCTGGCCGCACCTGGCGCCGACCCGGCACAACGACGGGGCGAACTACGCTTTCGCCGACGGGCACTCGAAGTGGATGAAGGCCGACGCGACCGTTAGCCCGAAGAATATGCACTCGCCGTACTAAGAGGGTCGGTGGGGCAGCGGCGGCCGGCCTCACCCCCCGGCCCCCTCTCCTGGCAGGAGAGGGGGGAAAGGCTGACGGCAGGGCCGACCTCGCGCCGCGCTCGTGCGGCCCCTCCGGGGAACGGGAAGGGCAACGGCGGCCACACGCAACGAAGAGCCGGAGGTTCCCTGAAGGGGCCTCCGGCTTGTTTTTTTGGCGGGGCGTCCAACGGCCGGGTGGACATTGCGGCGGACCGCAAAGTCCACCCCTACATACGGCCACGGTGATGCAATCGCCCGCCCGGCGCCCCTGGGGCTAGCACGCGGGCGGCAGTCGCGGTGCGGACACCGCGAGAGCCGCCCCTATTACGGCAAAGGCAAGCGAAAACCGGAGACTCCTTACGGAGCCTCCGGTTATTTTTTCGCGTGACGACTGACGGGACACCGGCAAGACGCCGGCGACACTGACAACTTCTGCCCGCCTAGAGCATCGGCAGGTAGTTGTCTAGCTCCCAGTCGGTGACCTGGGTGCGGTACTGGTCCCACTCGATCTTCTTGTTGGCGATGAGCTTGGCGTGCATCTCCTCGCCCAGGCACTCCTTGAGGACGTCGCTGTCCTCGGCGGCCTCAATGGCCGAGCGGAGGTCGGAGGGCAGGGTGCCGATACCGCGGCGGTTGCGCTCCGCCTCGCCCATCTCGTACACGTTCTCCTCGGTCGGCTCGGGGCACTCGTAGCCTTCCTTGATGCCCTTGAGGCCGCAGGCGAGCATGGCGGCGAAGGCCAGGTAGGGGTTGCAGGCCGGGTCCGGCGAGCGGAACTCGATGCGGGTGGCCTTTTCCTTACCGGGCTTGTACACCGGGATGCGGATCATGTCCGAGCGGTTGCGCAGGGCCCAGGAGAGGTAGACCGGGGCCTCGTAACCGGGCACCAGCCGCTTGTAGGAGTTAACCCACTGGTTGGTGACCAGCGCGATCTCCGGGGCGTGCTTGAGCAGCCCGGCGATGTACTGCTTGGCGATCGGCGAGAGGAAGCTCGGCGAATCGTTGGCGTCGAAGAAGACGTTCTTGTCGCCCGCGAACAGGGACTGGTGCGTGTGCATGCCGGAGCCGTTCTCGCCGGAGATGGGCTTGGGCATGAAGGAAGCGTAGTAGCCGTGCATGATGGCTACTTCCTTGACGACCAGACGGTAGGTCATGGCGGAGTCGGCCATGGTCAGCGCGTCGGTGTAGCGCAGGTCGATCTCGTGCTGGGAGGGGGCCACCTCGTGGTGGCTGTACTCCACGCCGATGCCCATTTCTTCGAGCATGAGCACGGTATCGCGGCGCATGTCAATGGCCTCGTCGCGGGGGGTCAGGTCGAAGTAGCCGGCGTGATCGAGCACGATGGGCGGCTTCTCGTTGTTCGCGAAGTAGAAGTACTCCAGCTCCGGCCCGACGTAGAAGGTGTAGCCCATCGCCTTGGCCTCGGCCAGGTTCTTCTTGAGCACGAAGCGGGGGTCGAAGGGGTAGGGGTTGCCGTCGGGGGTGACGATGTCGCAGAACATGCGGGCCACCGAGCCGCCCTCGCGGGGGCGCCAGGGCAAAATGGTCCAAGTGGAGGGGTCGGGCAAGGCCATCATGTCGCTCTCGTCAATCCGGGCGAAGCCCTGGATCGAGGAGCCGTCAAAGCCCTGGCCCTCAATCATGCTGGTCTCGAGTTCGTCGATGGTGATCGAGAAGCTCTTGAGGTAGCCCAGGATATCCGTGAACCACAGCTTCACGAACTTAACATTCTCGGCCTTGGCCTGGTCCAAGACGTATTGGATTTCTTCTCTGTCCGCCATGGGGTTTTCCTCCTCAGGAAATCGGTCTCAGGTGCGACTGGCACCATTTTACCGAGGCCATGTTTCTGATTTGTTTCTTTCGCGGAAACAGTCAGGCTAGGCCTCGCGGGGGAGGTGCTGCGGGGCGGCGGGTTGCTCCGCGGGGGCGGGATCATAGGCGGCCAGGCTGAAGCCAAAGACGCTGCCGGCGCCCGGCGCGCTGTCCACGGTCAACTCGCTGCCCATCGCGCGGACCAGTTGCAGGCTCAGCGGCAGGCCGAGGCCGCTGCCCGGCGCGGCGGGTTCGCCGGGGCCGGCGGGAGGAATCCGGAAGAACCGCTCAAAGATGCGCTCATGGTACTCCGGGGCGATGCCGGGGCCCTCGTCACGCACGGCGAAATGGACGCGCGGCCCGCGGCGTTCGGCGCTGAGCACGACCCGCCCGCCCTCCGGGCTGTGCCGCACGGCATTGGTCACCAGGTTGAGGAGCACTTGCTTGGCACGGTTCTCGTCGGCCCAGGCGCCGGACGCGTCCGCGCCGACCTCGCAGGTCAGATGGATGCGCCGGGGCTCGGCGAGGGCGCGGGCCACGGCCGCTACGCTCTGCAAGAGGGGGGCCACGGGCACCGGCACGAGGACGAGGTCCAACTTGCCGGCCTCGGCCCGGGAGAGGTCCAGGACGTCATTGACGAGGGAAAGCAAATGCTCGCTGGACCGTCGGATGTCGGCGATGAACTGCCGCTGGCGATCATCGAGGCGGTCATCGGCGGAGCTTTTCAGCAACTCGGAGAAGCCGACAATGGCGTTGAGGGGGGTGCGCAGTTCATGGCTGGTGGAGGCCAATGCCTCCGAGCGGGCCTGGAGGGCGGTGCGCAGATGGTCCTGGGCGGACTCCAACTCGCGCACCCGCTCCTGCAAGCGGCGGTGTTCGTCGAGGCCGCGGTCGAGGCGTTCGCGGTCGCGCAGGATTACGGCGTGCGTACGTCGGCTGCCCGCGCCGACCGGCCGGGTGGTGACCTGGACGGACAGCGAGGTCCCGTCCGCCCGCGTCAACTCGCAGACCTGCGGCAGGTCCTCCACCGGGCCAGGCAGGGCGGAACTGGCGGGAGCCAGGGAACCCCACAGCCCCAAGGCCGCCAGCGGCCGCCCCAGGAGGCAATCGAGAGGGTAGCCAGTCAACTCCGTGGCGCGGGAGGAGGCGCGCTGGATGATCAGGGTGTGGGGGTCCACCAGCAGCAGCGCCGGGGGAGCGTCGCGCAGGAGGCAGTCGGCCAGCTCGCGGGAGTGACGCTCCCGGCTCCGGGACTGCTCCAGATCGGCGCAGAGTTGCTGCAGCCGCTCGGTCTGGCGGGCCAGAGCCTCCTGCAAGCCGCGCCGCTCGGTGACGTCCTGCAAAACGATGAAGGTGGTGGCGGGATCGCCGTCGGCCAGCCCGGCGGCGACGGCGTCCGCCCAGAGCAGTTCCCCGTCGCCGCGCAGCCAGGGCTCGGTATGCTCGAGGACAATCTCGCTGCGGCTGCTGCCATCCACCAGTAGACGACGCGCCTGGCCGGCAGCCCAGGCGGGGCGCAGGCTCTCCAGAGGTTGGCCTACGGTGTCCTCGGGGGCGATCCCCAGGAGGGCCGCGGCGGTGGCGCTTACCCAGATCACCTGACCGGTAGCAGTACACACCTCAATCACGGCCACTTGCCGGCCGGCCCGCGCCAGGGTCTCCCGCAGACGCGCCACCTGGCGACGCACACGCTCGTGAACGACGACGAATGAGGCCAGCATTGAGGCCATCCCGCCGACGATGCCGAGCACGACCAAGGGCGGGGCCTGGCTGTACGCGAGGGCAGTCAGAGCCAGCGCCGCCCCGAGGGACAGCAGCCAGAAAGAGGCGAGCTTCAGAAAAGGACGGTGCGGACAGTTGGGCAAAGATGGTCACTCACATCGGGAGGAAGCCGGGCGCTGCCCCACCGGCGGCGGGGTCTTTTCCGGAGTTCCTCAAGCTGTTACGGCACTTGTTTCTACCACCGCCTCATCTAATTGTCAACTCAATCGTGGAAACCATTTGTCTCTTTTCACAGTCTCCGCACACCTCGGCCCTACGACCGGGCAAAGACCAGAGGAACCAGACAAATACCAGCGGGCGCCAAAGACTCCCCCAGACGCTTCCGGCTACCCTGACCACGCTTCCTGATTCTTAACGAGTGTGGTGATGAGGAATGTCGCAACGCGCCGGCTACCAGTCGAGAGATGATTCCCAGACGGCTGAGGAGGAGCGGACCGCGCGCCTGGAGGCGGCGGCGAATATGCTGTTAGCGGAGCAGCGCGCCGGGGCGCAGGAGGGCGCGTATCCCTGGCACACCGAGACGTGGATCCGCCGGCAGGAACGGCGCGACGCGGGGCAGGCCGCCGAGGTGCAGGCGGCGGGCGAGGCGCGGGATGAGGTGCGGCTCTGCGCGCGGCTGCTGGAGACGGCGCGGCTCAACGACCGGCAGCGGCGCGCGCTGCGCCTGCGGCTGGAGGGTCTCCCCCAGCGGGAGATCGCCGCGCGGCTGGGCGTGAGCGAGTCGTGGGTGTCGCGGCTGGTGGCCGTCGCGACGGCCCGGCTGGCTGAGGAGCTAGCGGACGCGGCGACGAAGCTGGACGAGGAGGAGCTGCTACGGGAGGTCTACTGGGAGGACATCGCGCGCCGCGCCTACTACCCGGAAGTCCACTGCCACCCCGGCCGGGAACAGTGCCGGAGGACGGGGCTGTGCAGCCGGCGGTGGTATCTGGGGGAGTGAACGGCAACGGCCCTACCCCGCCCTGCGGGCACCCCTCCCTAAAGGGAGGGGCTTAACGGCAGAGGCTTACGACAACGGCGGACCCCTCCCCGGCGCTACGCGCCGCCCTCCCCTAGATAGGGGAGGGTGGGGAAACGGCAGAGGCAACGGCGGGACCCCCTCTCCCCCGTCGCTTCCGCGCCGGGTACTCTCCCCCGCTTCGCGGGAGAGAGATGACGGCCAAGGCTAACGGCCGGGTGGACATTGCGGGGACGCAAAGTCCACCCCTACATACGACAACGGCTGGGCCGACCTCGCTGCGCTCGTGCGGCCCCGCCGGGAGACGGTAGACGCGCCCCTACCACGGCACAGGCGAGCCCCCTCGCCTTGCGCCAGGGGGCGAAATGTGGCAATATCTTCGCCGGGAGTGAGCGGGTGGGCACGAGTTGGTCCGGTGATTACCTATGACTTTTGGACTGATATTTCTGGGGGCAGCTATCGCTATCTCTATGGCCATCGTGCGCATCGGCGCGGTGGCGCTGGAGATGAGCGGCATGGACCGGGAATCGGCGCGGTTTCAGGCGCTGTCCGCCTTTACGGGGACCGGCTTTACGACCCATGAGACCGAGGAGGTCATGCGCCACCCGCAGCGGCGGCGCATCGTGTCTACGCTGATCCTGCTGGGGTATGCGGGTCTGGTGACGATGAGCGCGGGGCTGCTGCAGACGATTATCAGCAGCAACGGGAGCGAGAGTCCGCGCTGGTTTGTGCTGCTCAACCTGGGCGGGATGGCCCTGGCGCTGTATCTGCTGTACCGGTTCATCGTGTGGCCGCGGCTGTCCGCCCAGATTGACAGGAGTATCCGCGCCGGACTGGAGAACCGCTTTGGCCTGGAGCCGGCCCACGTGGAGGAACTGCTGACCGCCACCGAGGGCTGGGGGATCGTGCGGTTTGAGGTGCAGGGGGAGTCGCGGTTTGCGCATCATACGCTCGCCCAGAGCCGGCTACGCGACCAAGGGGTGCTGGTGCTGGCGATCGAGCGGGGCGGGCGAGTCATCCCCAGTCCGGGACGGGCTTCGGTGCTCATGCCGGGAGACGTCCTGCTGGCCTACGGGCGGCTGGATCAGATGGAGAAGCTGAGTCAGGGGGAAGCGGAGGCCGAGGAGCCGCCGGGGGCGACGGGAACGGAAGGGGAGGCGTCCTGGCCGCCTCCGGGATAGCGAACGACGGACGGCTTCCTCACCCCCGGCCCCTCTCCGGGCAGGAGAGGGGGGAACGGCAACGGCAACGGCGGGAGCCTCACCCCCGGCCCCTCTCCCTCGGGGAGAGGGGGGGAACGGCAACGGCGTGGAGGCGAAGGGGGTAGCGGTGGGCGCGGGCCGACCTCGCTTCGCTCGTGCGGCCCCTCCGGGGCAAACGGCAAGATGGTGGCCGTCGTTTGTAGGGCGGGGGCTTGTACCCCGCCGTCGGCAGGCGGAGGTTAGCGCCGGCGGGGCACGAGTCCCCGCCCCACAGACGGCAACGGCAAGCGACGCAGGAAAGGAGCCTCGCATGAAGCTTTGTTTGTGCAACGAGATTCTGCAGGACTTTCCACTGGAGCGGCAGTTTGAGACTGCCGCGGAACTGGGCTTTGCCGCGCTGGAGATCGCACCGTTCACGCTGCACCGGAATGTGTGTCAGATTCCCACGGCCACACGCACGCGACTGCGGGAGCTGGCCGCCGCGACCGGGGTGGAGATCGCCGGGCTGCATTGGCTGCTGGCCCAGACCGACGGGTACCACCTGACCAGTCCCGACGCCGGGGTCCGGGCGCGGACGGTCGCCTACCTGGAGGATCTGGTGCGCTTCGGCGTGGAGATCGGGGGGCGGATCGCCGTGCTGGGCTCGCCGCTGCAGCGGAGTTTGCTGCCGGGGGTGAGCTACGCGCAGGCCTGGGAGTGGTTCGCGGAGGGCGTCGCGACGGCCGCCGCCGTGCCGGGGGGCGAGCAGTTCACGCTGTGCATTGAACCGCTGGCGCCGAAGACGCAGAACACTTTTCTCTTTACCGCCGCCGAGGCGGTGCGGATGGCGCGGAAAATCGGACGGCCTAACGTCAAGATTACGGTGGATTTCTACAGCGCGGTGGACATGGAGATTGACGTGCCGGCGACCCTGCGGGCGGTGGGCGACTACCTGGGGCACGTGCACCTCAACGACCACAACGGGCGCGCGCCGGGCTACGGGGAGACGGATTTTGGGCCCCTGATGCAAACGCTCGTGGAGATGGGGTACGAGGGGTACGCCAGCATCGAGGTGTTCGACTTCAGCCTCGACCCGGTGGAGCACGCGCGGAGAGGGCTGGAGACGGTGCGGGAGGCGCTGGGGTAGGGAGGCCGGGCCTCACCCCCCGGCCCCCTCTCCTGGCAGGAGAGGGGGAGAACGACAACGGCAATGAGGGCGAAGGGGTAGCGGTGGGCGCGGGCCGACCTCGCTGCGCTCGTGCGGCCCCTCCAACGGCAAAACGACAACGGCCGGCGGGGGACGTAGCCCCCGCCCTACAGTACGGCAAAGGCGACGGCACAAGGACTGACCTATGATTGTCCGGCTATATGACGACATGTTCCTGCAGCACGGCGTGCCCTGGCACCCGGAGAACGCGCAACGGTTACGCGCTATTACTGAGCGTCTGCATGACGACGGCTTGTGGCATGAGATGTCGCCGGTGGAGTTTGAGCCCGCTACGCAGGAGCAACTGCTGCGGGTGCATGAGGAGTGGTATCTGGACGACCTGCGGGACGCCAGCCAGGCGGGCGGGGAGGCCTGGGATACCGACACGATTGCTACCGACCGCACTTGGGAGGTCGCTTGCCTCGCCGCCGGGGCCTGTACCGCGGCCGCGGAGTTAGTCACCGTGAGCCCGGATACGCAGGCGCTGTGTTTGGTCCGGCCGCCGGGGCACCATGCGCTGCCGACGCGGGCGATGGGGTTCTGCTTCCTGAATAATACCGCGCTGGCCGTGGAGGCCGCCGTCCAGTCTGGGGCGCAACGGGTGGCGGTGTTCGACTGCGACGTGCATCACGGCAACGGGGTGCAGGACATCTTCTACAACCGCGGCGACGTGCTGTATATGTCTATTCACCAGACCGACCTGTTCCCCGGCACCGGTACAGTGGACGAGCTGGGGCTGGATGCGGGCTTCGGGCTGAACGTCAATGTGCCGTTGCCCCAGGGCGCGCGGGCGGAGCACTACCGGCGGGCCTGGGAGGAGCTGTTTGCGCCGCTGACGCGACGCTTTGCGCCCGATTTGATCATTCTGGACATGGGCTACGACACCCACTGGCGGGACCCGCTGGGGAACATGGCCCTGTGCGCCGACGCCTATCATGAGATTACAAGCCAGGTGCTGGCGGCCGCGCGGGAGAGCTGCGCCGGACGGCTGCAGATCATCCTGGAAGGCGGCTACCACGCGCCCTCCCTGGCGCGGGGCGTGGAGAATACCGTCCTGGCCTTGCTGGGCGAGCCGCTGCAGGAACCGGACGAGCCGGCCCCGGCGGGGGCGCCCGAGCAGATTCGGCGCGTCGAGGAGCACTTGGAGCACGCGCTCGGGGTGCATAGGGAGAGGTTGGGGATCTAGCGGCGGTGGCAGCCGAGCCTCACCCCCGGCCCCTCTCCCCGCGCAGACTGGGGAGAGGGGGGAACGGCAACGGCTGACGGCAACGACTAACGGCCGCGGGGTACGAGCCCCCGCCCTACAAACGGCAACGGCTGAAGGCAACGACAACGGCTCTCCCCCTCCGCAGAAACGAGGTTCCGCATGTCCCTAACCCGCCGCGAACTGGTTCGGGCCGCTATTGCTCACGAGGAAACCGGGCGGATTCCCTATGCGTTTGACTTCACTCCGGAAGCTGCGGCTCGGCTGCAGGAGCACTTGGGGTGCGAAGACTTGGCCGGGGAGATCGGCAACTGCATCCGCGAGGTGCCTCCCGTGTGGTGGCGGTTTGCTAACGAGCCGGAGGACCAGAAGGAGCCGGGGGCGCCCTCGCGGCTGCCGGACGTGATCGGCGTGGGTAGCTTCGACACGATGGCCGAGACAGTCACCCGGCTGCGGGAGACTAGCGACGCGTTCTTGCTGGTGCGGTGCTATGCGTCGCTGTTCGAGAAGGCCTGGTTCGTGCGGGGGATGGAGAACCTGCTGGCCGACATGGTCCTGCATCCGGACTACTGCGAGGCGCTGTTTGAGCGGATCGTTACCGCCGACCTGAACATGCTGGAGATGATGCTGGCGGCGGACGTGGACGGGGTGCTGCTGGGCTGCGACTGGGGGAGCCAGCAGGCGCTGCTGATGAGCCCGCCGCTGTGGCGGCGCTACGTCGGCTCGCGCCATGCGCGGATGTTCGAGCGCATCCGGGGGGCCGGGAAGTACGCGTTTTTGCACTCCTGTGGGAACATCGTCGCGGTGCTGCCCGACGTGGTGGCGATGGGCGTCCAGGTGGTCAACCCCGCGCAGCCCGAGTGCATGGACCTACGGCAACTCAAGGCGGAGTTCGGCGGGGCGCTGACCTTCTGGGGCGGCATCAGCACGCAGCAGACACTGCCGCGGGGGACGCCGGCGGAGGTGCGCGCCGAGACGCGCGAGGTGGCGGCGCTGCTCGGTCGCGGCGGCGGGTATATCCTGTCGCCGGCGCAGGCGCTGCAGGAGGATGTGCCGCTGGAGAATGTGCTAGCGATTGTGGAGGAGGCGCGGAGGATTAGCGAAGGAGGTTAGGCAAGCGCAAAGCCGGCCTCACCCCCCGGCCCCCTCTCCTGGCAGGAGAGGGGGGGAACGGCAGAGGGCTGACGGCAAAAGGCGGGCGCAAGGGCCGAAGGCGGAGGCCGGATACCAGTCTAACCTCACCCCCCCGCCCCCCTCTCCCGCGGGGGACCTTGGGAGAGGGGGAGTAACGACAGCGGCGAAAGGCTCCTCACCCCCGGCCCCTCTCCCCGCGCAGACTGGGGAGAGGGGGGAACGGCAACGGCCGGCGGGGGACGTAGCCCCCGCCCTACAGAACGGCAAACACTATGGATGCACGAACGCTGCGGGTATTGGAATATGACAAGGCTTTGGCGCTGTTGGGCGCTCAGGCGCATACCGGGCTGGGGCGGGAGCGGTGTTTGCGGCTGCGGCCTAGTACCGACGCCGGGTGGGTCGCCGCGCACTTGCTGGAGACTAGCGAGGCGCGGGAGCTGCTGGCCGCGCCGGCGGTGGGGGCGCCGCCGTTTGGCGGGGTTACCGACCAGCATGATACCCTGGCCCGGGCTACCGCGCGGGCGCTGCTGCTGCCGGAGGAATTGCTGGCGGTGCGCGATCTTACTTACGCCTGTCGGCGGTTGCGGACTTACTTTGACCGCGCGGCGGAAGAACTGGGCGAGCGCGAGGTCATCAATCTGGGGCAACGCGTGGAGACCTACCCGGAGATCGAGGCGGAGGTCTCGCGGTGCTTGACCGACACCGGGGAGGTCGCGCCGGACGCCACGCCGGAGTTGGCCTCGCTGCTGCGGCGGCATGCTACCGTGCGGGAGCGGCTGCGGCAGAGGATGGAGAGCCTGGCGCAGGAGTATGCGCGGCGCGGGGTGCTGCAGGACCCGCTGGTGGTGGAGCGGGGCGGGCGGCTGTGTCTGCCGGTGTTGAGCCAGTTCCAGGGGCGGTTTGAGGGGATTGTGCATGACCGGTCCAGCAGCGGCGTGACGCTGTTCATGGAGCCGCTGGCGATGGTGCCGCAGGGGAATGAACTGCGGGAGGCGGAGCTGGGGATCGAGGAAGAAAAGCGGCGGATTCTGGCGATGCTCAGCGACTTGGTGGGGCGGCACGCGGAGGCGCTGCGCACCGACCTGCGGCGGATCACCGCGCTGGACTTCATCTTCGCCAAGGGCCGGCTCTCGCAGGTGCAGGACGCCTACGCGCCGGAGCTGAGCGACTACGTGGACCTGCCGGACGCGCGGCATCCACTGCTGGGGGCGCGGGCGGTGCCGATTGAGTTCCGCCTGGGGCGCGAGTTCCAGACCCTGGTGGTCACCGGGCCGAACACCGGCGGCAAGACGGTGGCGATCAAGACGGTGGGGCTGCTGGTGCTGCTGGCGCAGTCGGGGCTGCATATCCCCGCCGCGCCGAGCAGCCGGCTGCCGGTGTTCACACACATTTTCGCGGACATCGGCGACGAGCAGAGCCTGGAGCAGTCGCTGTCCACTTTCTCCTCGCACATGACGCAGATCGTGAAGATTCTGCACCGCGTGCAGGCGGCGGCGCGACAGGGGCAGGGGCCGCTGCTGGTGCTGCTGGACGAAATCGGCGCGGGCACCGACCCGACCGAGGGGACGGCGCTGGGGACGGCGATTTTGGAAGCGCTGCACGGGGCCGGCTGCCTGACCGTGGTCACTACCCACTACAACGAGCTGAAGGCGTTCGCCTTTAACACGCCGGGGATGGAGAACGCCTCGGTGGAGTTTGACCCCAAGACCCTGGAGCCGACCTACCGGCTGCTGATCGGGCAGCCGGGGTCCAGCAACGCCTTCAACGTGGCGCAACGGCTGGGGCTGCCGCGGGAGATCGTGGCCCGGGCGCGGGAGCGGCTGGGGGAGGCGGGGCGGGACTTCTCGCGGGCGCTGGAGCAGGTGGAGCGCACGCAGGCGGACCTGACGCGGCGGCGGCGGGAGGCGGAGACGGCCAGCCGCGAGACCGAGCGCCTGCGAGCGCAGCACGCGCGGGAGCTGGACGAGTTCCACCAGCGCCGCCGGGAGGCCATGCAGTCGGGGTTCAGCGAGGCGCAGGCGATTCTGCGGGAGGCGCAGGAGAAGGCGGCGCGCATCATCAGCTCGCTGCAGGATCAGGAGCGGCACACCGCCGACAGCGAGCGCCTGCGCGGGGAGCTGGCCGCGCAGCGGGAGGCGATCCGGGCGCAGGAGAAAGCCCTGGAGACGGAGATGCGCGAGGCGGAGCAGGCGGTGGCCTCGCCGGAGGCGCCGGCGGCGCTGCGCGAGGTGGCGGCGGGGCAGCGGGTGTGGGTGGGCGAATGGGAGCGCGAGGCGACGGTGATCGCGCCGGTCGGCAAGGACCGGGCGCTGCTGGCGGTGGGGTCCTTCCAGGTGGAGACGCCGCTGGCGGGGCTGTTCCCCATGGAGGAAAAGCACGAGCGCCCGGCGACCAACGTGCTCTCCCTGCGCAAGCAGATGGCGGTGCCCGACGAGATCATGCTGCTGGGCAAGACGGTCGCGGAGGCCACGCAGGACCTGGACAAGTACCTCGACGACGCCGCCCTGGCCGGCCGCGAAGAGGTCAGAATCGTACACGGCAAGGGCACCGGCGCGCTGCGGAAAGGCATCCAGGCGTACCTCAAGAAGCACCCGGCGGTGGCGGAGTTTGGGGTGGCGGAGGATAGCGAAGGAGGGGCGGGGGCTACGGTGGTGAGGTTGAAGGGGTAGGGGCAAACGGCGCTTCCTCACCCCCAGCCCCTCTCCCTCGCGGGAGAGGGGAGAACGGCACACAGCAACGGCCGGAAACGCCAACGACTAACGGCAGGTGCTTTCTCGTGGATGACGAAAGTATGTGTTGTACGCGGATTCGCCTTATACCTAGGAGGGTGAAGGAGATGCGCAAGGGAGCAGCGTTGGTGGTTTTAGCTTTGGCGATCGTGGTGACGAGTGCGGCGTGGGGGGCGGAGGCGCCGGCGGCTAACGTTATTCATGCTAGCGGGCATGCGGTGGTCAAGGTGGTCGCGGATACGGCGCGGGTGGAGTGCGGGGTGAAGACGCAGGGACCGACCGGAATCGCCGTCTCGCGGGAGGCGGAGGCCACCATGACGAAGCTGCGCGACGCCGCCAACCTCATGAACCTGCCCGGAATGAGCGTGACCGACACCGGGGTGGTCCTCACGGCGAGACAATACCGCTACCCCATAAACATGCCAGCCCCTCCCAGCATGGGGGGGCCCCGGGCTCCCGAGGGCAAGGTCGCCAGCAACACTGACTATACGGCCGTGGGCGGGCTGATCGTCACTTTGCACGGGGACGAGGCCACCCTGCACCTGAACGCGGCGCGGATGGTGGCCGCTCTGGGCGCGGTCTCGCCGAACCTGGTCACGGCCCGTGCTTCGTTCCTCAAGGAAGATGATAGTCAGGAGCAACAGACAGCCTACGAGCAGGCTATGCACAACGCGGTCGCCAACGCGCAGGCGCTAGCGCGCGGCCTGGGCGTGACTATCAGCGGCTACGGGACGGTCAGCATGATCCCGCCCCCCGCGCCACCAGCGGCACAGAACCCCTGGATGGACTTCATGACCATGATGATGGCACAAGAATCCGGTGGTGATCACGGGCTCTGGGGAGATGCCACCGCACCGGACACCAAAGGGGTGCAGGTGGAGGTTACCGTGTATCTGGACGCGATGTATAAGTAGAGGGGCGGGGACGGTAACGGCGGCCCACCCCGCCCTCGGCAGACCTCGGGCACCCCTCCCGGTGCGGGAGGGGCTGAGAGCGGAAGCGGCAAAGCCTGACGGCCGGCGGGGGACCCTTCGACGGGCTCAGGGCCTGCGGCGTAGCCCCCCGCCCTACAGGACGACTGCGGCAGGTGCTCCCTGGCGGGCCAACGAAACAATGTGTTGTACACTGATTCGTCTAGATGCTTAGGAGGATGAAGGAGATGGGCAAGGGAGCGGCGTTGGTGGTTCTGGCTCTGGCGATCGTGGTGACGAGTGCGGCTCGGGGGGCGGACGCGCCGGCGGCTAACGTGATTCATGCTAGCGGGCATGCGGTGGTCAAGGTGGTCGCGGATACCGCGCGGGTGGAGTGCTCAGTGCGGACGAAAGGCACCGACGCCATCGCCGCGGCGCAGGAGGCTACTACCAATCTGCAGCAGCTCCGCGAGGTCGTCACCCGGCTGAACCTGCCGGGAATGACCCTGCGCGACACCGGCGTAAGCGTCGGCGCGGGGCAGAACCCCAGTTTCATGGGCGTGCCCATCCCCGAGGCTCCCGACGCGGGAGGTCCCGCTCCGGGGAGCAAGCCTCCGACTTACACTGCGGTGGGTGCGCTGGTCGTCACGCTGCATGGGGACGAGGCCGCCCTGCACAAGAACGCCGCCCAGGCGATTTCCGCTGCTCTGGCCGCTAGTGCGCCGAATCTGGTCACCGCCAGCGCCACGTACCTGAAGGAAGACGATGGCCAGGAGCGGCAGGCGGCCTGGGAACAGGCGACGCACAATGCGGTCGCCAACGCCCAAGCCATGGCGCGAGGCCTGGGCGTGACCGTCACCGGCTACGGGGAGATCAGCGTGACCCCGCGTGCGTCGGAAAACCCCTGGGGGGACTTGATGTCAGGCTCGATGGCGGTGGGGCGGTCCATGATGGAGCGCATGTTCTCCGGAGAGGGCGCCGCGCCGGACGTAGCGCCGCTGCAGGTGGAGGTCACCGTTTATCTGGACGCGACGTATAAGTAAGGGGAAGGTAACGGCGGCCCACCCCGCCCTCGGCAGACCTCGGGCACCCCTCCCGGTGCGGGAGGGGCAAAGAGCGGAACGGCAAAGGCTAACGGCCGGGCGGAGGTCAGAACCTCCGCCCCTACGGGAAACGGCTCTCCCCTACCGCCGCAGCAACTCGCGGAAGGTTAGCAGCACTATGCGGGGGAGGGCCGCCAGTCTCGGGAGGCGTTTGGGTTCTTTGGCGGTGCGGTAGAGCCACTCCAGGCCGCAGCGCTGCATCCAGACCGGGGCGCGGCGCTTGCGGCCGCTGATTACGTCCAGGCTGCCGCCTACCCCGATGCAAACCGGTACCCCCAAGGCCTCCAGGTGCGCCTTGATCCACTTCTCCTGGCGCGGAATCCCCATCGCTACCAGCAACAGCCCCGGCTGCTGGGACTGGATGTCGGCCACGATGCGTTGCTCCTCCGCCTCGTCGAAGTAGCCGTCACGGCAGCCTACTACCTGCAGGCCGGGGACGCGCTCGGCTAGGACGCGGGCGGCGGCCTCGGCTACGCCCGGCTCGGCGCCTAGCAGGTAGACGCCGCGCTGCTGGGCCGTGGCTACCGCGCACAGGTCGGTCACCAGATCGCAGCCGGAAACCTTGTCCTGGAGCGGGAGGTCGAGCAGCTTGGAGGCCAGGACTACGCCCGCGCCGTCGGCGGTCACCAGGTCGGCCGCGTTCATGATCTCGCGAAATTCGGCGTCGTCCTGGGCGCGGATCACCGCCGAGGCGTCGGAAGTTATCACCATGTGCGGGTGGCCCTCGCGGAGGAACTGGGCGACGGCCGCCAGCGCGCCGGGGTAGGTGACGGCGTGCAGGCGCACCCCCAGCAGCCAGACCTCCTCCGGCTCGGCGGTCTCTGCCGTTTCCCGTAGGGGCGAATTTTGGCCCGCCCCCGGCGGGACAACATCCGCCCGCTCGCTGCGTTTGGCCCTAGGCAGCAGCCGCAGCAAGACGTAGAAGCCCACCCCGCCCGCCGCCAGCCCGACTACCAGCACTAGGGTTTTCACCACGAAGCTGATCTCAATGAGCGCGACCAGAAGCAACGCCAGGGCGCACAGGTAGGCCGAGCCGGCCAGCAGCAAGGCGACGACCTGGCGGCGGCTGTAGCCCTGCGCGAGGAGCAGCACGTCGAGGTTGCGGCGGCGCTCCTGGACGGCCACCGCGCGGCCCCCGTGGCGCAGGTCGGCTACGTAGGTGTAGGTGACGGAGAAGATCGGGATGCCGACGAGGAGGAGAGGTAGGAGGGCGACGAGGAAGGCGGTTTCCTTCAGGGCGCCCATGATGGAGAGGCCACCCACGAGAAAGCCGACGGTCATGGCGCCCGCGCGGGCGGAACGGCGAGAAAGGCGGCTGGCGAAGGGGGCCTGGAGAAGCAGCACGAGCGCCAGAGTGAGCGCCACATGCGGCACTGGGTATTGTCCTCGAAGAGTTGCCGGGAGCAAGGCGAAGATGCCGGCGCAGGTGAGGGAGGCGAGGCCTGCGACGCCGAAGGGCAACTCCAGGAGCGCGGCGCTCCAGCCGAAGACGGTGGAGCAGAGGACCAACCACAGGACGGTGAGGACCGGGCCCGCCCAGTCGAGAGCGACGAGGTCGGTGATGAAGGGGACCTTGACCACGGAGACGGCGAGACCGCACCCTAGGGCGACTCGGGCCCCCAGCAGCAGCGCGGGAAGCGCCACTATCTGCCGCCAGTTGAGCAAGTCCACGACCGAGGTGAGAACCCAGACGACCGCGCCGCCCAACAGCAGCGCCGTGTAGGGCCGTGAACCGACAACCCACACTGAACCGAGCCGGACAACCGGGTCCCCCAAGCGGCAACTCACCGAGTTATATTCGGTGAGCAGGAACGCGGACCAGATCGCGGAAAGGGCTGCCAACGTGATTAGCCCGGAGACGTCCAACCGGGCGCGCGGGGAGCGGCCCAGGGCCTTGCTCCGCCGCTCGAGGAACACAAAGAGCGCGCCCAGGAACAGCGTCCCCGCCGTGAGCAAGAGCATTACTAGCGGCCCGTGCCAACTTAGCCAGTATTGCAGGCGGTCCATCGGCCGCCCCCTAGCGGATGAGACTGGCGACCAGATCGCCTTGCTCCTGGGTGCTTACGCCGCTTTTGGTGGAGAGGTCGCCTAGCTTGCCGGAGGCCAGGGCCTCGCTGATGGCGCGCTCTATGGAAGCCGCCGCGGCGGTCTCGCCGAGGTGGTCGAGCATCATGCCGGCGGCGGCGATGGTGGCGATGGGGCAGATTACGTTCAGGCCGGTGTACTTGGGCGCGGAGCCGTGGATCGGCTCGAACATCGAGACGCCGGTGGGGTTGATGTTGCCGGAAGCCGCGACGCCCATGCCGCCCTGGATCATCGCGCCCAGGTCGGTGATGATGTCGCCGAACATGTTGGTGGTGACGATCACGTCAAACCACTCGGGGTTCTTCACGAACCACATGCAGCAGGCGTCCACGAAGGCGTGCTCCTGCTTGATGTCGGGGTACTCGGCGCCGACCTCGGCGTAGGTGCGGGTCCAGAGGCCATGACCGTGGGTGAGCACGTTGGCCTTGTCCACCATGCACAGAGTGTTATTCTTCGCGCGCTTGCGGGTCGCCTCGAAAGCGTAGCGGATGATGCGCTCGGTGCCCTTGCGGGTGTAGACGGCCTCCTGCACGGCGACCTCATCGGGGGTGCCGGTCTTCATGGAGCCGCCGAGGCCGACGTACATGTCCTCAGTGTTCTCGCGGACCACCAGGAAGTCAATGTGCTCGGGACCCTTGCCCTTGAGCGGGCACTCGACGCCGGGGTAGAGCTTGATGGGGCGCAGGTTCACGTACTGGTCGAACTCAAAGCGCAGGCGCAGGAGGATGCCCTTCTCCAGGATGCCAGGGGTGACGTCGGAGTGGCCGACCGCGCCGAGGTAGATAGCGTCCATCTGACCCAGCTCGGCCATCTCGCTATCGGTGATGATCTCGCCGGTCTTGAGGTAGCGGTCGCCGCCGATGTCGTAGTCTACGGTCTCGTACTTGACGCCATACTTATCCGCGGCCACGGCCAGGACTTTGAGCCCCTCGCGCATGACCTCCGGGCCGATTCCATCGCAGGGCAGAACAGCTATCTTATACATGGGAAGAGTCTCCTTTGTGGTGCTCGGTGACGACGGGGAGATTATAGCAGAAAAGGGGCGGGAGGGGCAAAAGCGGGGGGGAGGCGAGGAACGGCAACGGCCCTACCCCGCCCTGCGGGCACCCCTCCCTAAAGGGAGGGGAGTAATGGCGAGGTGGGGGCGGGAGATCAGTCTGGCCCCTCCCCCGGCCCCTCCCCCCGCGCCCTTCGGGCTGGGGAGAGGGGAGAACGGCGGGAGAGGCCGAGGCCGTTTCTGCGTAGGGGCGCGTTTTGCGGAACGCAGTGGCGCAACACACGCCCGTCCGCTGCCTGACAGTTAGCGAGCGGGCGTGTGTCGCCCCGCGGACGGAGCGAAACGCGCCCCTACACCGGCAGAGACCCAGCGCAAGGCAGGAACGGTATGACCGGCGGCGAACCACTTCCTACCGCGCGGCCTCTCGGGCTGCGACACTAGGGAGGGAATCATGGCGGCTACGATGACTAAGCGGGAACGGGTGGAGGCGGCGCTTCACTTGCGGGAGACCGACCGGGTGCCCGTGTATGACCTGATGCTGAGCGACGCGGTGATTGAGCACTTTACCGGGCAGATCCCGCCGGTCGGGGAGGTGGGCAAGCGGCTGCGGTTGGAGGCAATTGCGCAGTGCTTGGATATGACGCGCTCGGCTGCGTATGGGCCGGGGGAGCCCGGGGACTGGACCGATGAGGACGGTTTTGTGCACAATCGCGGGCGCTGGATCGGCGGCGGGACGCGGCACCGGCCCTTCTCCGACGAGGCGGGCGCTAAGGTGTGGCTGGCCAAGGCAATCGGGCGACTGCGGGAACCGCTGGACGGGCCGGCGCATCGCGAGGCCTTCCGGACGTACTGGGAGACCATGCGGGGGTACCTGCCGGACGACACGGTGGTGCTGCACGGGGAGACGGGGACGGGGCTGGATGAGGTGCGCTATGCGCTGGGGCTGGAATTGTTCTCGTACCTCTCGGTGGATGCGCCGGAGATGATCGCCGAGTACCTGGAACTGTATACCGACCGGAAGGTGGCGGAGATTCACGCGGTGGCGGATGCGGAGCTGTCGCCGTGCACGCTGACCTACGGGGATATCGCCTGCAAGGGGCGGCTGCTGCACTCGCCGGCGTGGCTGCGGCGGGAGTTCTTCCCGCGGCTGGCGCGGCTCAACGAGGCGTGGCACGAGCATGGCGTCAAGTGCCTATTCCACTCGGACGGCTACCTGATGGAGATCATGGACGACCTGATCGAGAGCGGAATTGACGGACTGAACCCGATTGAGATCGTGGCGGGGATGGACCTGGCGGAGGTCAAGCGGCTCTACGGGGACCGGCTGTTCCTCACCGGCGGCATAGACATCAGCCAACTCATGGCGCTGGGGTCGGTGGAGCAGGTGAAGGAGACCTGCCGGCAGGCCATCGCCGCAGCCGCGCCGGGGTACTTCCTGGGCTCCACGACCGAGATAGACGACGGCGCGAAGCTGGAGAACGTGCTGGCGATGTGGGAGGTGGCGAAGGAGGGAAGGTAGCGGCGGGCGGGCCTCACCCCCCGGCCCCCTCTCCCCGCGCGGACTGGGGAGAGGGGGAGAAAGGCAAAGGCGGAGGCAACGGCGGACGGCTCCCCGGCGCAGACGCCGCCCTCCCCTAAATAGGGGAGGGTAGTCGGAAAAGCTGTTTTCCCCGTAGGGGCAGAATTTCGGCGTCCGCGGGGCGGACGTTGCGTCCGCCATAATCTCCGCCAGCGGCTACCGCTGGGCCACGGTTCTCGTCGGGAGCGGGCGGAGATTGCCCCGCGGACGGGGCAATGGTTCTGTTAAGAAACCGCCTCCGCGGGTGCGGCTTTCAGGCCGGGTTGTATTGCCGCCGGGGCCGCTGGCCGAAAAAAGCGTTCGCTCGCTCCACGCCGCGCGCTGCGGTCTTCTTTAGATTGATGGCCAGCGCC
>DASXVN010000046.1:0-205932 GCA_036504235.1 Armatimonadota bacterium
CGTCGGTAAGCAATGGTTAGTCGGCGGGGTACAAGCCCCCGCCCTACAGTACGGCAACGGCTAACGGCCGGCGGGGTACGTAGCCCCCGCCCTACAAAAGGCGGACGGCCACCGGCGAGACGCCGGTGCCACTGACAGTTAAGACCATAAGGAGGCGGCGACCCGGTCGCCGTACCAGACTATTTCTGCATCGCGACGTCTTGAACTAGGGCTGCTGATGTTGGCTTCGGCTATTGCCGTGCTCGCCATGGGTTTGACCATGGTGGTGGGGCAGCAGCACTGGAGCCACGCCGTGCGCATCCTGGCGGTGCTGGGGGCGCTGACGGCTACCGCGCTGATCCTGGACATGTCGGGAGCGCGCCGGGACCGGCTGCTGCTGCCGATCACCGCGCTGCTGGTGACCATCGGCGTGGTCCTAATCTCGCGGATTGATGGCTACCTGGCCGCCAAGCAGATGGTCTGGGTACTGGTGGGCTGCGGCGCGCTGATCGCGACCTACTACCTGGTGGACCCGCCCGCCAACCTGGCCAACTGGAAGTACTTGGCCGGGGCGCTCGCGGTGGCGCTGATGGTGGTCTGCCTCATTTTCGCGCCGGAGAAGAACGGCGCCCGCCTGTGGCTGAGTTTCGGGGGGCGCTTCAGCTTCCAGCCCAGTGAGATTGCCAAGCTGCTGATGGTGGTGTTCCTGGCCGGCTATGTGGCGGAAAAGAGCGCTATCCTGCGGCGGGTGGGCGGCAAGAGCGGATTCTCGGTGCTGCAGGGGCGGTATCTGGCGCCGATGCTGGTCATGGTGGCGCTGTGTCTGGCGCTGTTCGTCGGTCAGCGGGACCTGGGGACCGCCGGGCTGTTCTTCGGCCTGTGCCTGGTCATGCTCTATCTGGCGACCGGCCGCGGCTCCCATGCGGTGCTGGGGGTCGTGGTTTTTGCTCTGGGCGTCGTGGTGGCCTATCACACCTTCCCGCATCTGGTGCGGCGGATGGACTCCTGGCTGAACCCCTGGGCAGACGCTACGGGGATTGGTTTTCAGCCTTTGCAGGGGATCTTCGCCCTGGCGGAGGGCGGGGTGGGCGGCGCGGGTCTGGGGCTGCTGCACGTCGGCTCCCGCAGCTTGCCGGAGGCCAGTAGCGACCTGATCTTCGCGGTGCTGGGCCAGGACCTGGGGCTGGCGGGCGCGGTGGGCGTGCTCATGCTCTACGGAGTGTTCGTGGTGGCCGGCTTCCGGATCGCCTGGCAGGCGCGGGAGTCCTTCGAGGGGCTGCTGGCGGCGGGGCTGACCTCCATGTTCGCCCTGCAGGCGTTCATCATCGTCGGCGGAGTGCTGCGCGTGATTCCGCTCACCGGGCTGCCCCTGCCGATGATCAGCTACGGCGGCACCTCCATGCTGGCCAATTTCATCGCCCTGGGGCTGCTGTTGGCGATTTCTCGGGATAACTTGCCGGAACGACCGGATAGCGGCTAGCGGCCGCGGGATGACGAGGGTTGGGTTTGCGGGAATTCTCTACCCAGATTAGAAAACTAGTTTTCGTGTGGTTGGCGGCGCTGGCGCTGCTGGCGCTGGCGGCTGGGTACTGGCAGGTCGTCGCGGCCCCGGCGCTGCGCAACAACCCCAACAACACCCGCGCGGCTGAGCGCCAGAGCCTCACCCAGCCCGGCACCGTCTACGCCGCCGACGGCAAGACGATGATCATGGGCGCGGAGCACACCGGCGGCACGTGGCAGACCACTTACCCCGAGCCTAACGTGTTCTGCCACCTGACCGGCTACAACCGGGCGACGGGGGTGCAGGGCGGCCTCAAGGACGCGCTGCTGGGGGAGGGGCGGTACGCTAATCCCTGGCAGGCCCTGCTTCATGGGCGGATGCGCGGTTGCGACGTGTACCTGACCATCAACCCCGAAGCCCAGCGAGTGGCGACCAAGGCCCTGCGCGGGCTGCGGGGCGCGGTGATTGCGCTGGACCCGCGGGACGGGGCGATCCGGGTCATGGCCAGCTCGCCGGGGTACGATCCGGAGATCATCCGCAACCAGGAAGCCTATGACGTTTTCCGCACCGACCCCTTCGCGCCGGAACTTAACCGCGCGCTGCAAGGTTTGTACGTACCGGGGTCGGCGCTCAAGATCATGACCGCCGCGATGGCGCTGGACGCCGGGCTGGTCAAGCCGAGCACGACTTTCACCTGCGCGGGGGTGGAGGAGGTCGGGGGAACCCGGGTCTCCTGCCCCGGCGGCAAGCCGCACGGCACGGTGACGCTGACCCAGGCTCTGGCCCAGTCGTGCAACATCACTTTCGCCAAGATCGGTCTCAAGCTGGGGCCGGAAGTCTTCCGCAACTACGTGCGCCAGTTCCACCTGCTGGATCAGGGGGTGTTGCCGCTGCCCAGCAAGGGCGGGGGCATGGCCGACCTGACCGGCGCCCGGGGCCAGGCGCTACTGGTGCATACCGCCTACGGGCAAGGCCAGACGATGGTCACGCCCCTGGCCATGGCCCGGCTGGTGGCCACGCTGGCGAACGGGGGCCAGGTGTTGCAGCCCTACCTGGTGTCCGAGATCAAGGACCCCGGCGGGGCAGTGCGCTACCAGGGGCAGGCCCTGCAGTTGGGCCAGGCAGTCAAGCCCCAGGTGGCCCAGTGGCTGGCAGGTATGATGACCCAAACCGTGGAAACGGGTACGGCGGGGGTCATGGCTATCCGCGGCGTCAAGGTGGCGGCCAAGACCGGCACCGGGCAGAAGAACGGGGGCCGGCCCGATGTCTGGCTGGTGGCCTTTGCGCCCGCTGACCACCCGACGGCGGTTATCGCCGTGGTCATCGAGGGTGGGATATCGGGCGGCGGGACCGCCGGACCGATTGCTAACGAAGTACTGCGCGCGCTGCTGGGCGGCTAGCCGGTCCGGCGGCATTTGGCCTCACCGAGAAGGGCGCCACGTTACTTGAGACCTCCTCATAAGCTTGCCCAACAGACAGGACTGTTGACCACATGATGGAAGGAACCGTCCTCGCCGGCAGGTACCGACTCGAAAGCGAAATCGGGGAGGGCGGGCTGGCGATTGTCTACAAGGCCCGCGATACCGTGCTGGAACGGCCGGTGGCCGTCAAGCTGCTGCGGGCGGAGTTCGCCTCGGCGCCGCAGGTCGTGGCCCGCTTCCGGCGGGAGGCCCACGCCGCCGCCAAGCTCAATCACCCCAACATCATCCAGATCTACGACACCGGCCAGGACGAGGACCGGGGCCTGTATTATTTGGTGATGGAGTACCTGGGGGAGCCCAACCTCAAGCGCATTATCAACGAATACGCCCCCCTGCCGGGTCGCAAGGTCATCGAGGTGGCCACCCAGTGCTGCCGCGCCCTGGCCTACGCGCATAAGATCGGCCTGGTCCACCGCGACGTGAAGCCCCACAATATTCTGTTCACCGACGAGGGTGTCGCCAAGCTGTCCGACTTTGGAATTGCCGCGGCCGCGGGAGAGACGGGCACCATCGCCCCCGGGCTGGTGGAGGGCAGCGCCGCGTATATCTCGCCGGAACAGGCGCAGGGCAAGCCGGTGGGGCCGCAGTCGGACCTGTACTCGCTGGGCTGCGTCATGTTCGAGTGCTACACCGGGCGCCCGCCCTTCCTGGGCAACAATGCCGCGCAGGTGGCCGCCATGCATGTGCACGAGCGGGTCCCCTCGCCTCGTCTGCTCAATCCCGCCATCACCACGCAGGAGGAGTTCGTCCTGCAAAAGGCGCTGGCGCGGGAGACGAGCCGCCGCTACCGCTCCGCCGAGGAGATGCTGGTAGACCTCAACAAGCTGGCCAGCGGCGAGGAACTGGATCGCACCGGCGTTATGGCCCGGGCCGAGGAGCGCACTATGCCGCTGCGGGTTACCCCCGCGGCGGAGGTGACGCCGCCTCCGGCGGCGGTGACTCTGCGGCCCACGCCGATCACCGCGCGGCCCTCCGCCGAGCGCCGCGACGGTTCCCTGGTCTGGGGAACGATCCTGGCGGTAGTCGTGGCGATTATCGCCCTGGTGGCGACCGCCTGGCTGGTGAAAGTGGCCTTCTACCCCGGCTCCAGCGCCAAAATGATAGCGACGCCGTCGCTGGTCGGTCACTCGGAGGGCAACGCCCGCGCCGAGCTGACTGAGGCCGGCCTCAAGCTGGGCAGCGTGACCTACCGGGACGATCCGAACTCGCCCAAGGGCACGATTTTGAGCCAGACGCCGACCGAGGGAACCACGGTGGCGGCCGGCACGCCGGTCAGTATCATCGTCAACCAGGGCTCGGAAGTGGCCCCGGTGCCGGATCTGGTCGGCGCCAGCTTGGGCGACGCGCAGCGCATGCTCCAACAGGCCGGGCTGATCCTGGGCAAGCCGACGCTGGCCTTCAGCGAGACGATTCCTGAGGGGCAAGTCATTGATCAGAGCATCAAGCCGGGCACGCGTGTGGAGAAGGGAACGCAGGTCGCCGTCACGGTCAGCAAGGGCCCCCAGCAGCCGGGGGGGACCGGTGAGCCGGGCGTAACCGGGACCACCGGGCCTACGCCGCCGAAGATTTCCTGCACCGTGGACAGCACCTATCAGGGCTCCAATCCGCGCGAACACCGCTATCAGATTACGGTTACGGCCACCGGCGACCTCAAGGACCAGCCGATCAAGGTCGTCAAGCGCGATGAGAGCGGCGGCCTCAAAACCGTGTGGGACGACCGCCTGCAGCCGGGGATGTCCAAGCGGCTGTCGGTGGTGGCGCAGGGAAACGTTGACTTCCAGATCTACCATGAGGGCACGCTGGCGCAGGAGTTCCATTTTCCGGGAACCGAAGAAACCACAAGCGGCACGCCCTAGGACCCCTCCGGGGGACCGCCGGCGGCCGCAGGGAGTGACAAAGATATGAAGAACAGCTGGATCGCTGGACTAGCCTTGGGCGCCGTAGCTCTGGCCACGGCCCTCGCCCCGGTGCGCGCGGCGTCGGTCACGACGGTCGCGGGGAGCGTGAACATCGCGGCGGCCGCCAACGGCGGGCGCATCGTCGCCTTCTCCAGCGAACTGCTGGACGAGAACAAAAAGCCGATCCCGGAGTGGCAGGTCAGCAACCTGATTGACGGCAAGTACGTGGTCGGCAACTACACCCCGGCGGACTCCTACGGCTGGGCCTCCGCCTCGCCGCCTTCCGAGGAGAAGCCGGAGTGGGTGATCATCGGCTTCACCGATCCGGCCAACGGCAAGGACGTCACGCACCTGATCAGCCGCGTGGTCATTGACCCGACCACCGACGATCCGCCCATCATCGGCCGCTGGTCGCAGGGCGTCACGGTGCAGACCTCCACCACCGATAAGAACGGTCCCTGGACCACGGTGGGGCGGTTCCTGGTGGTCAACCGGCCGGTCAAGCAGACTTTTGACTTTCCGCCCACCGAGGCCCGCTATATTCGGCTGCTGATCACCTCGAACCACGGCTCTGACCGCTCGACGGAGATGGGCGAGGTGGAGGCCTACGAGGCGATTATCCCCGGTGAGCAGCTCGATGAGCTGATTGTGCGGATGGAGAACGTGCTCAACGACCTCAAGCGCTACCGCGACGGGAAGCTGTACAAGCTGCAGCAGGACACCGGCGCGGCGGTCACGCAAAAGCCCGCGCCGGCCGATCAGCCCGGCGGCGCCCATCCGCTGACCCCAACCACCCCGGCCGCCCCGGGAGCCGTAGTGACGCCGCCGGCCCCGGTAACGCCGCCTCCGCCGCCCGTCACGCGGGTGAGCGCCGGAGCGGTCTCGCTGGCCCTGCTGCCCGGCTGGACGCAGGCCCCGGACGGGGGTGACGTCGAGGACAACGTCAAGTTGATGTTGACCGGGCCGGCTGCGGGTGGCGAGCCCATGGTACTGACCGTGGCGGTGGAACTGGTGGCCGCGAAGACGACCTTAGATAGCTTCACCGCCTTGGTCACCGAGCGGTGGCCCGGGGCGACCATCGTCCCCAGCGCGCCCGGTAAGTTAGCCGGCGCTGAGTCCCGTTATCTGGTGCTTACCGCCGACGGTAAAGTGTATTTCAGCTACTGTCTGCTCAGCGGCACGCAGGGGATCACCCTGACCGCCGTGGCCCCAGCCGCCGCCCGGGAAGAAGCCGCCAAGCTGCTCCAGCCGCTCTGGGACAGTGTGAAAGTAGCCCCGGCCGGATAGGAGCCGGGCTCCACTGTCCGACGCAGGGCAGGACGTTTCCCGTAGGGGCGGAAGTTCGGCGTCCGCGCCGAATCTCCGCCCGCGGGTACCACTAACCTGCGCGGAGGGCGCGGGCGGAGATTGCCCGGCGGACCGGGCAAATTCCGCCCCTACAACGGCGAACGTCCGGACGGTTTCGCAGATTCGCCCGTATCATGTCAGGGAGGAACGATTCATGAGTAGCACCGATCGCAACACGCCGCAATACCGCGCCCAGGTAGCGGCGCGTTTGGTGGAAGAGGCTTATCCGAAGATTGACTTCTCGTTGCGCATCACCCGCGAGGAGTATCAGGCCCGCTGGGCCACCGTGCAAGCGGCCCTGAAGGCCGCCGGCTTTAGCCTGCTGTACGTCTGCGGCTCCGAGCTGGACCGCAGCGATATCGCCTGGCTGGCCGGCGTCTATGACCCGATCATCGAGCGCTACGGGCTGTTCCTGCCCGCCGAGGGCCAGCCGATCATCCTGGCCGGCTCGGAGGGCGGTCACGTCCTGGAGGAAGCCGCGGAGGCGTCCGGCGCTGAGATTCGGCTGCTGAAAGAGTTCCAGATCTCCGATGAGGAGTACCGCCACGCGCAGTTCTCCGACCTTAAGGAGATCGTAGCGGAACTGAATCTGCCCGTCGACAACCGGCGCGTCGCCGTCGGCTCCAGCCCGGAGTTCCTGCCCCTGGAGCACTACCGCATCCTCACCGGCGCTTTCGGCGAGGAGAACGTGGTCTTCGCCGAGTCGATCCTGCAGAAGATCAAGTACGCCAAGACCCCCAAGGAGCTGGCGATTATCCAGCAGGCCGATATCATCGCGGACGCCGCCTTCCGCGGGATGCTGGCCGCCGCCGTCCCCGGCGCCCGCGAGACCGATATCGCCGGCGTTGGCGAGTTCATCATGAAGTCACTGGGCTCGCACCGGCTGGGCTTCCCGACCATCGTCACCTCCGGCTACCGCAACTATACGGTAATTGGGCCGGCGACCGACCGGGTCATCGAGGCGGGGGAGATGGTCTCGCTGGGTATCAGCCCCACCTGGCACGGCTACCACGGCATCCTGCGCCGCACCATCCGCGTCGGCGCGGCGCCCACCCCCGAGCAGCGTGAGCTGATCGCCGCGGTCGAGGGCCTCTACCGGACCGTCGTGGAGGCCGCCGCGAAGGCCGCCGCTGAGGGTTTCAACACCAACACCATTGACCAGGCGGGCAAAGCCTACCTGGAGGGCCTGCGCCTGCGGACCGTGGCGGGCGAGCTAGTCACGCCCAAGGAGCCGTACACCTTCATCCACAACACCGGCTGCTCCGAGTGCCAGGAGGGTTTCGGCGCGGTTACCCCGCACACCAGCTACCCCTTCGCCGAGCGGGTAGCCGAGATGATTGACGTAGCCCTGCTAGGCTTCGAGCACCGCGGCGAGCCGGTCTTCCCGACCCTCTACGCGGTGGTCGAGGACGGCTTCTGGAAGGACGGCAAGGACTTCGGCGTCTACAACAGCCTACCGCTGGACGTCCAGCCCCTAGTAGGCGACCTGGACGCGCCGTACGAGGTAAACCCGTACTACAAGCCGTATAAGGGCTAGGGAGCCTCACCCCCTGCCCCCTCTCCTGGCAGGAGAGGGGAACAGAAAACCGCACAAGAAAGGCCGGACCCCGCGAGGGGCCCGGCCTTTTGGGTTTGACGCTGCGCTCCGCCCTAGAGCACGATACGTTGCCCGGTGGCGGCGGACTGGTAGGCCGCCTCTATCACCTGCTGGACCTGTAGGGCGTGGGGGACCGCGCCTAGCGGTGGGCGATTCTCGCGGATCGCGGCGAGGAATTCGCGCTGCTCGGCGGCCAGGGCGTCTACCTCGGCGAAGGTGAACTGCTCCGGCTCACCCTGGCGAGGGAGCAGTGTCGCGCGCTGCCCCTGCACGTCTAGGGAGGCCTCGGTGCCGTGCAGCAGCAGGTGGTTCTCGCTGGGCTGGGTCACAAAGCAGATGGTCACCACGCCGATCCCTCCGTCGGGATATTCCAGCGTCACCACGGCCTTGTCGTCCACGTCGTAATCGGCGCCGGGGACCGCTTTCATCTTGCCCGTCACCGCGTAGACCGCCTCGGGCCGACCGCGGAACCACTGCATCTGGTCCAGCGGGTGGTACCCGGAGTCAATGATCGCCACCCCGCCGGAAAGCTCGCGGTGCCCGCGCCACGACCACTTATTCTCCCGTGCGCCTACCCAGTTGTAGATCATGGCGTAACGCGCCAGGAAAATGTCCCCCAGCACGCCCGTTTCGATCAGCTCGCGGGCCTTCTGGAACGCGGGTAGAAACTTGGTTTGCCCGGCGACCATCAGCGTACGACCGCTGGCCTCGGCGGCGGCGGCCATGCGCTCGGCGTCGGCGAGGGTGCGGGCGAAGGGCTTCTCCTTGAGCACATGCAGCCCCCGCTCCAGCGCGTCGCAGACGGCCTCGGGGTAGAGGTAGTGCGGCAGGTTGAGGATCGCGCAATCGGCCTCAACCGAGGCGTACAGGTCGTCCCACTTCTCGAAAGCGGGCAGGCCCTGGTCGGTGAAGGTCCGGCGGACTTCCGGGCTGACATCGCAGACGCCGACGAGCGTGGCCTCCGGGATAGTCGCCAGGGCGGCAACATGCCCGGCGCCCATGCCGCCGGGTCCGACGATTACGAAACGTAGTGGGGTCATGATTGGGTCTCCTTGGGTTTTGCGGGCCCCGGAGGGGCCGAATAGGTGGATCGCGCCGCCGTTGGCGCGAGACGGAACCTATCCGGCCCCTCGGCGCGCTGAACCTCGCGGCTGGGCCGGATGCTTGCGGCGGTCGCTGCACGACCATCCTCGCATTCGGCCCCTCCGGGAGGCGTCTCAGATTCGACTCGCGTAAATTCTATCCACCAGTTCCATGGTCTTGATCGCGTCCGGGAAAGAGGTCTCCGGCTCCGTTCCGGCCTTGACGCAGTCAATAAAGTGGCGAGCCTGGTTCCAGAAACCGTAGTATTTGTAGTTCTGGTCGCTGCCGGCGAACTCCTTGGAGTCGATCGTCTCCACGAACAGCGCGCCGTCGCGGTTGATCTTCGCCTCGAAGTCCGGGTTCACGAAGGCCGAGATGCCGCGGGCGTGCATCTCGAACTGGTGCATGCGCCCACCCGTGCGCCAGTTGCCCATGAGGATGCCGGTAGCGCCGTTCTCGAACTCCAGCAGGGCGTTGAAGGCCATGTCGTAGTTCTGCCCCAGGGTCTTGACCGAGCTGGCCAGCCGGTCTACCTCGCCGCCCAGGAAGCGCAGGGTATCCACCGCATGCACGCAGTCGCTGGTGAGAATGTCCACCGCGCCCCGGTAATACGGGTGCATTTCCTCGTCCATCCACTTGTAGAAGGTGGCCACGGCCTGGTGGATTGGCCCCCCGTGCGCAACCACCAGGTCGCGGCAGTGGCGCATCAGCGGGATGTAGCGACGGTTGAAGCCGACCATGCCCTGGACGCCGTTCTTCTCCGCCCACTTGGCCAGCCAGATGATCTGGTGGGTGGTGATGCCGGGCGGTTTCTCCAGGAACAGGTGCAGCCCGGCCTCGAGGCAGTCCACGGCGATATCGTAGAGCTGGTTGGGGGGCATGAGGATATAGACGGCCTCCGGCTGCGTCTCCTCCAGCATCAGGCGATAGTCGGAGTACCGCTTCTCAATCGCGAACTTGTCGGCGGTGGCGTGGAGCTTTTCCTCTACGAGATCGCACAGCCCGACCATCTCCACGTCCGGGAACTCCGCCAGGGAGGGATAGTGGACGTTGTTAGCCATATTGCCGGCGCCAATCAGGGCGACGCGGACGCGACGTTCAGCGGTCATCAGGTGAGTCTCCTCTCGTGAGTCGGGCGGGATATCAGGCGGCTATTCCCGTTCCCGCCCGGCGGTTCCTCCGCAGTCTACAAATATCCGGAATCAGCCCCAGGGCCTCCGCGTCTGAGCACTTGTAAGAGCGAAGTACGGGCTCGCTCGCAGGACTGAGCAGGGCAACAGCGGAGGTTCGAGCATCATGAACAAGACCCTCATCAAAATAGTAGCCGGGGCCGCAGTCTGTCTGTCCGTGGCCGGAACGGTCTGGGCGCAGACCGCGGGCGGTCCCGCGCCGGGCACGACACCCGCGACGCCGGCCGCCGGGGCGGCTCATACCGGGGGCCGCGCGGCGCTTATGGCGCAACTCACTCCCGATCAGCAGCAGCAGGTCAAGGATAAGATCAAGGAACTCAAGGCGGCGGGCAAGACCCCGGCCGAGATTCACGCGGCGGTCGCCGAGATGCTTAAGGGCTGGGGCATCCAGGCCCCGGGGGCGGGCGGTGGCGCGGGGAAGGGCATCATGGCACAGCTTACCCCCGACCAGCGGCAGCAAGTCGTGGCCAAGATTAAGGAACTGAAGGCCGCGGGCAAGACCCCGGAAGAGATTCACGCGGCGGTTGCCGAGATGCTGAAGGGCTGGGGGATTCAAGCCCCGGCGGCGGGCGGCCAGGGCGCCGCTTGGAAGGCAACGCTGGAGAAGCTCACCCCGGACCAGCGGCAGCAGGTCCAGGCCAAGCGCCAGGAACTGAAGGCCGCGGGCAAGACGCCGGCGGAGATTCATGCGGCCATTGCTGAGATGCTCAAGGGCTGGGGCGTAGAGTTGCCGGCCGCTCCGGCGGCGCCGGCGGCGACTCCGGCGGCCCCCGCCGCACCGAACGCCTAGACAACACGCGGTTTGGGAGGGAAGATAGCCTACCTGGGCGGGTGACTTCTTTCTTCCCAAAACTTGAAAGGGAGAGTGGGGTGTCCGACCTGGGCAAGGCGCCTCACTCTCCCGATCATATAGCCAGAGTTTTGCGGATAGAGAGCGGGACACCCTACCTGGGCTGGGTGTCCCGCTTTCTCCGTCTTCCCCGGTAGGACAGGCGTCTCTCCCGTCAGCGGCTTTTCCCCTCGTCGGCCCTTTGCCCATTGACGTCAATCCACACATATTTGTCAATATCCGCGTCCTCACCTAGCAGGTACTCGGGGAAAGGCCGCGAAAATAGTACGGTGTACTGTAATGAAATGTGGTACCGGGGCGCGGTTGGGCGCCACGGGAGGGTGATGGTCTCGTGACCGCCTCATCCGCCTTCTACTGCCATTCCTCGGGGGAGCACTGCCTGGGCGCGCCCGGGCGGGTGGCATTTGGACAACTTGACGACATTGGCTGAGCCGGACGCTGCCCTGCGTCCGGCTCTTTCGTTTTTGGCCAAAAGGACGCACGCGTAGCAGACGGGATTCGCGTGGTAGATGGTCCTCGGTAAGCGCAGCAACCTGGGGAGGGACCCTCATGCAGGCTATCTTGTCCGGTATTGCGGTGGTCGTGAGTCTTCTGGGTCTGGCGTACGCCAACTTCCATCCGCGCAGCCTCACGCGGCGCGACCGGTGGCGGGCGCTGGGCGCGCCCCCGGTGCACGCGGTGGCGCTGGGCGGCGTGGTGGCCGTGGTGGCGCTGGTGGCGGCGACGATTTCCTCACACCGGCCCTGGGCGGAGGGGATGCAGCTTGGCTGGGGGCTGCTCCTGGGCGGGCTGCTGGCGCTGTACGCGCTCTATGAGGCGACCGGCGGGCCGGAGCGCGGTGATTGGGCGCCGCAGGCCGTCGGGGTGCTGGCCGCCGCGGCGCTGGGGCCGGCGGTGGTGCTGCTGCTCTTCCCCGGTTACCCCAACGAGGCGCTGATGGGCGTGGCGCTGGGGGCCGCGGGGATTTCCGCGCTGTTCGTGGCGGTGCTCCGGCCCTGGAGCCCGCCGAACGGGGACCCGCTGCCCGTGCATACGGCGGCGCTGGAGGTCTTTGCGCTGGCCACCGTGGCCTGCGCGGCGGCCAGCCGGCTGGCGGTGAGCCATTTCCCGCACGTTCAAGCAGGGGGCGGGTACTGGGCGCTGCCGCCGCTGCTGCTGGCGACGGAAGCGCTGGCGATCATCATGTTGGCGGGCAACTGGCGCCCGCGGGTGCGGAAGTGGCTGCTCCTCGCGGCGGGATTGGCCGGCGGCGCGGTCGGCGTGGTGCTGCTCGCGGTGCTCCGGGCCAAGCACCTGCTGCCGGACCTGTCGTGGGCGGTGGGCCTGGGCGGCCTGGTGGCCCTGAGCTTCGCGCTGGCGGCGCTGCTCTGGGAGGACCCCGCGGAGGGCGAGCCGGAGGCGCGACCGGTGGGGCTGGCCTTTGGCGCGGTGCTGCTGGCGCTGGTGGTGGCGACCGCGGCCTTCCGGGTGCAGCATGGCTTCGGCCAGATGCTGGCGATTCTGACGGCGCTGCCGCTGCTCGGCGTGGCCTACCTGGGCAGCCGGCGGCCCCGCCCGGCGCCGGGGGCGACCCTGGCCTGGGGCGCCTTCACGGTGCTGCTGCTGCTGGCGCTGTACCGGCTGTTCCTCGAGTTGGTGCGGCACACCGCGCCGCTGGATTTCCAGGAGCACTACGACCTGATCGGCGTGGTGCTGGGCGTGATGACGCTGTTCGGCCTGCTGGCGGTGCTGGATCGGGCGCGGCAGAGCGCGGGCGAGCGGAGGCCGCGACCGCTGGCGGATCTGGGGCGCGCCGTGGTCTGGGGGATCGCGCTGGCCCTGGCGCCGCTGGTGCTGATGACCGCCTGGGGGCCGCGCACCTGCGGGGCCTACCTGGCGGGGCTGGTGATCGCGGCAATTCTCTGGACGCTGCTGGTGGCCTGGACCGGCGGGGAGGAGCGCGGCCGGCTGCTGGTCGGCACTCCGGGGGTGTACCTGGTCGCGGCCACGCTGGGGGCGACGCAACTGGGGCCGCTGGTGCAGAACTGGGAGCCGACGCGGACGATCAAGCTGTTGGTGGTGGGCGTGGTGCTGGCGGGCGTCCTCCTGTGGCTGCTGGCGGCGGCGCGCGCCGAGCGGCGACCGGGGGAGGCCGAGGGGGGCGAGTCCTATGCGCCGGAGAGTTAAGTACCTGGCGCTCGCGATCATGATCGGCGTGGCCGGGGAGCTGACGCTCTCCCTGCTCAGCGCCGAGCTACCCTACGGACAGGTGAGCGGCACGCTGCTGACCGCCGAGGCGGGGACGCCGCTGGCCGGGGTGCTCGTGCAGCTCAGTTCCGGCTCGGAGGAGTCCCGGAGCCGCGCGCGCTACTCCGCCGAGACCGACGACCAGGGCAAGTTCTCCTTCCACCACGTGCAAGCGGGGTCCTACCGCCTCGTGACCCACACCGAGGCGCACCGGCAGCCGCAGGAGCCGATTGAGGTGGCCGAGGGTCAGATGGTGGAGGCGGTCTACGAGCTGCAACCCACCGACCCCTTCCTCAAGCTGATGGAGCACGAGCGGGTCTTCACGACGCGCGAGGAGCCCTCCGTGCGTTGCCACGGTTTCGCCCCGACCAATGAGCTGCAGGTCAAGGTCTTCCAGGTCAATCCCCAGCTCTTCCTCCACGGTTTCTCGGCGTGGCTGGCGAGTAACCAGAGCCGCCTCCACGGCGGCGACCTGAGCTCTCTGACCAGCCTCACGCAGGTATCCAGCCGGGCGGTGCCCATCGCCGGGCGCGACTCGGAGGGCGTCTTCCGGCAGCAGATTCCGCTGGGAACCCTGCGCGCCGGTGGCTACCTGGTCGCGGTGGAGACGGAGCAGGCGCGCGAGACGCTGCCGCTGACCGTGACCGATCTGGGGCTGGTGGTCAAGGGCTCGCCGCGCGGGGTCCTGGCCTACGCGGTGGACCTGGCGACCGGCGCGCCCCTGGCCGGAGCGACCGTGGCGGCGGTGCGGGCCGACCAGACGGTCGGCCAAGGCGTGACGGGTGCCGGCGGCGTGGCGTGGCTGCCGATGCCGCCGCGGAAGAACGGGGATAGCAGCCTGGAGATCGTCGCCCGGTCCGGAGATTCGGCGGCGCTGGCCGATCTCTCCGGCGACTGGGCGACCGAGGGCGGCGCGCTGAAGGTCTACACCTACACCGACCGGCCGGTCTACCGACCGGGGCAGCGCGTATACTTCAAGTCGGTGCTGCGCGAGTTGCAGGGGGACAACTACGTGGTGCCCGCCAACCGCGCGGCCAAGGTGCAGGTGACCGATGAGCGCGGGAACCTGGTCTACGCGGGCGCGGCGCAGAGCAATGCATACGGGTCGCTGCACGGGCAGTTCGACCTGTCCGCCGGGGCCCAGCCAGGGAGCTACCTGCTCCGGCTGGCGATCGGCGCCCAGCCCTATGAGGCCAACTTCTCGGTGGCCGAGTACCGCAAGCCGGAGTTTGAGGTCAGCGTAACGCCGACGAAGGAGCGGTTCGTGAGCGGCGAGCAGTTCACGGCGACTCTGACCGCGCTGTACTACTACGGCGCGCCGCTGGCGCACGCGCGGGTGTCGTACTCGCTCTCGCGGACGCCGCAGGGGGGCGGCTCGGAACAGGAGCAGTGGAACGACGACTTGGGCCGGACGCCGGATGATTCCGGTGATTATGGCGACTATGTCGCCCAGGGCGAGGGGCGCACCGACGCCCAGGGGCGGCTGACGGTGAGCCTGCCCACGCGCGGGGAGAAAGACAAGCCGGAGACGCAGGAGAGCGACTATCGCTACACGCTCCGGGCGACCGTGCAGGCCGAGGATCGGCAGGCGGAAGGCTCCGGCGAGGCGCTGGTGACGCAGGGGGACTTCCGGCTGGAGGCCGACCTGGCGCAGGAGCTAGCCGCGCCGGGGCAGCCGGTGGCGATCACCGTCCGCGCGATGGACTACCAGGGGCAGCCGGTGCCCGGGGTGCGCGGGGAGGCGATCCTGGAGGCGGTGAACTGGCAGGGGAACACGGAGGTTCCGCGCCGGGAGAGCGAGCAGTCCTGGACGGCCGCCAGTGGCCAAGCGGAGGCGCAACTGACCCCGCAACGCCCCGGCGACTACCGGATAGTCCTGCAGGCGCGCGACCGCAGCGGCCACACCATCCGCGCTACGCAGGACCTGTGGGTGATGTCCGAGCCGCACGCGGACCTGGAGTACCCCTACCAGGACCTGGACATGCGCGCCGACCAGAAGGTCTATCAACCGGGCGCGGTGGCGCGGCTGGTGGTCAACACCAAGTACGCCCCGGCGACGGCGCTGCTGACCATCGAGAGCAACGGCATCCTCGAGCAGCGGCTGGTGAAGCTGGAGGGCAAATCAACCGTCGTGCCGGTGCAGTTGCGGCCCGAGTACCTGCCGGCGGTCTACGCGAAGCTCTGTTTCGTGCGGGACAAGCGCCTGGTCTCGGGCAGCGCCATGCTCAACATCTCCCGCGAGCAGAAGGCGCTGCGGGTGGCGATCGTGCCGGACAAGCCGGTCTACCAGCCGGGGGAGCAGGCGACCTACCGGGTGACCACGACCACGCCGGAGGGCCAACCGGCCCCGGCCGAGGTGTCGCTGGGGGTGGTGGACAAGGCCATTTACGCGATTGAGAGCGACCACACCGCCGACCCGCTGAAGTTCTTCTACCCCAAGCGCGACCTGGACGTGGAGACAGCGTTCTCCTTCCCGGACGTCTACATGAGCGGCGACGACAAGGGCGCGGGGGCGATTCCGACGCGGCGGTTCTTCGCCGATACGGCTTTCTGGGCGCCCACGGTGGTGACCGACGCGCAGGGGCAGGCGACGGTCAGCTTCCCGCTGCCCGACAACTTGACCACCTGGCGGACCACCTGCCGGGCGGCGACCTTGGACACCCGCGTGGGCCAGGCGACGGCCGAGACGCTGGTGCAAAAGCCCTTCCTGGTGCGCCTGGAAGCCCCCCGGTTCTTCACACAGGGCGACGAGGTGGAGATCGGCGCGCTGGTCCACAACCTGACGACGGGGACGCTACGGGCGACGGTGGGGCTGCAGGGAGATAATCTGATGACCGCCGACGCCCGGCCCGCGACCCGGCGGCTGCGCGCGGGCGAGATTCAGCACGTCTCCTGGCGGGTGAGCCTCCCCACGGTCGGCCCCCGGCGGGTGCGCGTCTGGGCGCAGGCCGGGACCTACTCCGACGCGATGGAACTGACCGTGCCCACGCTGCCCCGCGGCCGGCTGCACCTCGACACCCGCGCCGGCTCCGCGCCCGGCCCGGCCAACTTGCGCTTTGCGGCGCGCCAGGACCTCATCCCCGGCTCGCAGCGGCTCACGGTGCGGCTGTCGCCCTCGCTAATGGGCGCGATGCTGGGGGCGCTGGACTACCTCGCGCAGTACCCCTATGGCTGCGTGGAGCAGACTATGTCCTCCTTCCTACCGGACGTTGTCCTCAGCCAAATGCTCAAGACCAACCACCTCGACAACCCGGCGCTCAGCAAGAAGTTGCCGCCGATGGTGACCGCGGGGCTGCTCAAGCTCTACGGCTTCCAGCACGCGGACGGCGGATGGGGGTGGTGGGAGTACGACAAGTCGGACCCGTGGATGACTGAGTACGTCCTCTTCGGCCTGGTGCAGGCGAAGCAGGCGGGCTTCCCGGTGACCAAGCAGGTGCTCCAGGACGGCTTCCAGGCGCTGGCGCAAATGGATAAGCAGCACCTGCTGGATGGCGAAGCGCAGGCTTTCGCGGCGTACGTCCTGGCGCTCGCGGGCAAGGCCGACGAGGCGAATCGCCTGGTGCAGCGGTTCGCGCCGGGCGCGCCGCCGCCTGCTATGCGGCCGGGTGCGCCGCTACCGCCCCGACCGATGAGCCCGGTTCCGCTGGGACTGGCCCCGCGGCCCATGGTGCGGAGTGGGGCGCTGTCCCCCAGTGGCCGGGCCTTCCTATCGCTGGCCCTGGGGCGCTTGGGACGCGCGCCGGAGGGTAAGGCGCTAGCGGAAGCGTCGCTCGCGGCGTACACCGGAGGCGGGGCCACGGCGCTGCGCTCCAGCGATCCGGGCGTGCTGGAGAACGCCGCGCTGGCGCTGCTGGCGGGGTCTACTCTGACGCCGCAGGACCCGCGCTTAGCGTCGATGGTGCGCGGTTTGCTGGAGGCGCGGGAGGGGAACCACTGGATCTCCACGCGCGACACCGCCTTCCTGCTGTACGCGCTCAGCGCGTACCTGACGGCGGCGCACGAGCTGCAGCCGGACCTGGAGGTGCGGGTGACGGTCAACGGGCAGGCGGCGCTGCGGCGGCGCTTCACCGCGGCGGACGTCTTCCAGCCGGAGGTGGAGTTGGCCATCCCGCCCGAGCAAGTGGCGGCGGGCGCGGCGGTGGTGATCGAGACCACCGGGACCGGGCGGCTGTACTACACGGCCACCTGGGCGCAGGCGGTGGCGGCAGACCTCACCACCCCGGTGCGCAGCGGCAGCGGGCTGAAGGTGGAGCGCGAGTACCGCCTGGTGCGACCCACGCCGGGCAAGCCGGGGCAGAGCCGGCTCGCGCCGGGCAGCCCCCAGACGCGCTTCCGGCCCGGGGACCTGATCGAGGTCTCGCTGACCGTGCGGTCGGCCCGGCGCTTGGAGCACGTGCTGATCGAGGACCCGCTCCCCGCAGGCTGCGAGCCGCAGGACCAGGGTCACGTGGACTTCTACGACTGGCACAACTGGTGGGCGCAGCAGATCACCCGCGACCAGCAGGTGGCCTTTGCCGCGGACCGGCTGGAGCCGGGCGTCAACCGCCTGAAGTACTACCTGCGCGCCCAAACGCCGGGGCGATACACGGCCCTGCCGCCGCAGGCCTACGACATGTACGATCCCCGCAACACCGGGGAGGGAGCCGCCCAGGAAGTGCGGGTGGAGTAGCGGTAGGACGGGCGTCTCGCCCGTCAGGGGGGTAGGACAGGCGATGCGGATACTGAAACTGGCCGTGGGGATACTGCTGCTCCTGGGCGTGAGCGCGGCGCTGTCGCTGCCCTCCCGCGAGGAAGTGCTGGGCGGCTTTGCGACCTCCCTGACCGCGCGGACGCGGGGGCAGCGGGAGAACGCGACCCGCGCGGCGCAGGCCCTGGACGGCGCGGTGATTCCGCCCGGCGGGGAGCTGTCCTTCAATCGCGCGGTGGGCCCGTGGACCGCGGACCGCGGCTACGTACGCGCGCCGGTGAGCTACGAGGGCGAGCTGATCGTGGACTGGGGCGGCGGCGTCTGCCAGACCTCGACGACCCTCTACAACGCGGCGCTGCTGGCGGGCCTGGAGGTCACGGCCCGCTCCCGGCATAGCTGGGCGCCGCGCTACGTGCCGCCGGGCCGAGACGCCGCCGTGGCGCAGGCCTCCGTGGACCTGCGCCTGCGCAACCCCTACCCCTGGCCGGTGCGCCTGCACGCCAGCGCCAGCGAAGACACGCTGAGCTTCGAGGTGCTGGGCCGCCTCGCCGGGCCGGTGGCGGAGGTCCAAGCCGAGCAGGAGCGGACCTATCCGCCCGACCAGTTGGTGCAGGCGGACCCGGACGCCCCGGCGGGCAGTACGCACCTGCAGGTCCGGGGTCGCCCCGGCGCGCAGGTAGCGGTCTACCGCCGCTTCCGCCAGGGCCCGCGCGCGGGCCAGCGCGAGCTGATCTCACGGGACTACTATCCGCCGCTAACGAGAGTAGTGCGTCGCGGCACCGCCGGGGAGGAAGAATGAAGAGCGCTCGCTGCCGAATCATGCGCTGGCTACCGCTGCTGTTGCTGCTGCTGCCCGGCCTAGGCGTTGCCGCTACCTGGGAGGTGACCAGCACGCCGCCCGGCGCGGAGGTCTGGGCCTGCCCGGCAGACCAGCCGGTGGCCTACCGCAAGGGGATCACGCCCTGCCGGGTGGAGGCGGGCGGGGAAGTGAGCGCTCTGATTCTGCGCAAGCCAGGCTACTTTGACGCCTACCCGACCGTGCCGCCGGAGGGCGGGCCGGTGGCCGTGGCGCTCGCCGCCAAGCGCGATCCGGCGGTCTGGGCGCGGATGTACCGCGGGGCGCCGCCGGATGCGACCTGGGACGCTATCGCCAACGCGCGCTGGGGGATCAGCGGGGGCCGAGCGGAGGCGCGGGAGCTTGCCGACGGGCCCTCCCTGGACGATCAGGTGGAGGACTGGTCCCCAGACGGGCGGGCCCTCCTGACGCAGACGTATGTCTGGGGCTTCTGGCTCAAGCAGACCGGATTGGTCCCCAAGGAGGGCAGCCTGTCGGACCTGTGGTGGGTGCCGCTGCAGGGTCAGCCGGCCCGGGTGTGGCGGCTCCGCGCGGAGAAGTCCGGATTCATCTTGTCGGGCTGCTTTGCCCCCGGCGGGCGGTGGATCGCGCATTCCGGGCCCGTCGGCGACCGCGAGCGGCTGCGGTTGTGGCGCGTAGATAAGCAGACGGGGCCGGAGATCGCCGCCGAGCCGGGCGCGAGCCTCTACTCCCCGCACTTCTCGCCGAGCGGCAACCTGCTGGTCTGCGTCCGCGAACTCCCCGGATCCCCCGACCGGCGGGACCCCAACCGCTACGACCTGGCTCTCATGCACTGGAACGGGAGCGGGCGGCGGGCTCTCGGAGTGGACGCTGACGAGGACGTGCCCCCCAGCTTCTCCCCGGACGAACAGCAGCTAGCCTTCGCCAGTCGCGCGGGGGAACTGTGCCTGATTCCCGTGGCGGGGGGCCAGGCTCACCGGCTGGGGGACGCGCCGGGCTGGAAGGTGCTGGACACCCCGCGTTGGTCGCCGGACGGCCGCCGCGTGGCGGTGACCCTGGGGGCCGGGGAGGGCGGCGGTCCCGACTCGGACCTGGTGCGCGTGGTTTGGGCCGATGTCCAGGACGGCGCCACCGGTACGATCCGGGCGGCGCGGGTCCGGGACTGGGTGGATGACAATCACCTCGCGGTCCAGGCATCCACCTGGTCGGCGGAGGCCGGAGTGGCCTATCAGCGGATCCTGTCGGTTGACTTGCAGGGCCAGCTCGACACCGTCCTCTGGCAGCCCCGGACGCTGCTCCACGCCCCGGTCATGTCGCCCTCCGGGAAGCGGGTGGCGGCGCTGGCCCGCGCGGAGACCGGGGAATGCGTCTACCTGTACGACTCCGAGGCGGCCGCGGGTCGCTTCCTGGCGGAGGACGCACCGGCTCCCTGGACGGGCCTGGCTTGGGCGAACGAGACCATGCTCCTGCTCACGCGGGACCGGGACGGTAAGCCCGTGTCGTGGCTTTTGGACACGCAAAGCGGTACGCTGGCCCGCACTGACGCGTCGCCGGCAGCGGTGGCGTACGTGGGCGAGGTGCGCTTCCGTTGTGTGGGCGGTGACCTCTACGAGGGCGGCGCCGCCGGCCCCGGGCAGCCCCCGGGCTACCGCGAGGGGGAGGTTGCGGTCACCCACTTTAGCCTGCCGCCCGACGCCGACGTGCCCCCCTCGGAGGTGCCTGGATCATGAGATACGCCTGGGTTCTGCTCGCGGTCGTTCTGGCGCTGCCGGGGCGCGCGGACTTTCCTGATCCGGAGAACCTCGCGGCCGTGACCGAGTTCTGCCAACTGTCGCCGCCGGGCGTGCAGCGCCTGCGCGAGAACGGGCTGGTGGTGTCTCCGGGGTTCGCGGAGACCAACCTGTACGCGGCGTACTACCGCCTCGAACTGCAAGGCGAGCCGATGTACATCACCGCCGACGCCATGCTCTACCTCTGGTATGAGGCCCAGCGCGAGGCGATGCTCAGCGTGGAGCAGCAGTACCTGCGGCCGCAGTTGATCGCCCTGGTCGGGGGCCTGCTGGAGGCCACCCGGCAGCAGCCGGCGGGCGCGGCCAACGCCGTGACCCTGGCGGTGACCCGCCAGCTCCTGGAGCCCGGCTGGGAAATCCCCGCCGACCTGCGCGCGCCGGTGGAGGCGGAAGTGACCCGGGTGATGGCGCATACGCTGGTGCAGGACTACCCCGGCGACGACTACACGCAGTACGAGGTGCGCGGGTACTACACCAAAAGCGAGGAGTCGGCGGCGTACTTCCGGGGGGCCAAGTACCTGGCGCGGCGCTACTTCGCGGTGGGCGCGGATCGGGCGGCGGGCGATCTGACCCGCGCCGTGCTGCTGGCCGCGGCGCTGCGCGAGGGCCAGCTGGGGGACCTCTACCGCCAGATTCGCGAGACGCGGGAGTTCCTCGCCGGACCGGTAGACTCGATCGGCCTGGACCAGCTTCTGGCGGCCTGCGACAGGGTCTGGGGCGCGGGTTGGTCGGTTGAGCGCGCCACGGACCTGACCGCGCTGCGGGCGGAGCTGAACAGCGAGCGCTACCCCCGGACGCGCGTCAACAACCGGATGACGGACCCCGACGAGATGATGACGCGGGACCGGTGGGTAGCGGTGCTGGGCGAGCATTACCTGCCGGACAGCGAGCTGTTCCACCGCACCACCGAGCCGGAGGTGCCGAACCGGCATCTGCCCAGCGGGCTGGACGTGGCCACCGCTCTGGGGTCGGCGAGCGCCGCGGTGCGGCTGGCGGACGCGACTGCCGAGTTTCCGCCGGTCGTGCCGAACGCCCGCGCTTTCGGCCAGACTATGCAGTACTCCGGCGTCTACGGCGCTTGGCTGCAGACGCTCGGCACGCTCTGGGCGCAGCCGGCGGGCCTGCCGCTGTTCGCGCGGGGCGCGGCCTACCAGGACAAGCAGCTCAACACCTGTCTGACCAGTTGGGCGCAACTCCGGCACAACTACCTGCTCTACGGCGCGCAGGCCTACACGGTCGCGGCCGCGACCCAGGGAGCCGGGATCGTCGAGCCGCTGCCGGACTTCTGGGGCGCGTATGCGGAGATGTGTCGGGGCCTGCGCGAGCGGCTGGTCACCTGGAAAGCCGAGCCGCGACCGGTGCAGGTCCTCCAGCGCCTGGAGGACGAGGCGCGTCTCTTCCAGCGCTGCGCCTCGGACCAGCTCGCCGGTAAAGATACCTCCTGGGCCGCCCGGGACATCCACGAATTTGCCTCGCTCATCCAGTCCGTCTACTTCGACAGCCCCCTGGTGGTCGCCGACGTGGCTGCCAGCCGGCAGACGGGCGACGTCCTGGAGGCGGCGAGTGGCTCCTTCCATCCGGTCGTGGTGCTGGTGGAGGCCGCGAAGGGCACGTATGCGGCGGTCGGCTGGGTCGGGAGCTACTACGAGTGGGCCGAGCCGAACCTCGGGCGGCTGACCGATGAAGCGTGGCAGCAGCGGGTGGGCGCGACCTACGCGCGCCCCGAGCCGCCCGCCTGGCTGGCGGGCCTCTATGCGCCGGCCAGTGCCGAGGAGGGCGCGCGGACCGCACGGCTGGCGGCCCTGGAGTCCGGCCTGCGACAGAACGAGGCGACCGGACGGGCGCAACTGGAGGCCGCGATTGCCGCTGATCCCCACGGTCCTCTGGCGCCCAGCGCGGCCCTGATTCTGGGCAAGTATCTGCTGGAGGCGAAGCGCTACGCCGAGGCGGAAGCGGCGCTGGCCTCGGCGCAGGACATGTATGGCGGCGACGCGCGCGACCAGGCGCTGCAGTTGCTCAGCCAGGCCCAGTGGAACCAGCAGCGCCTGGCGCGTGAGGCCAAAGCGGCCGCGCAACTCGCGGCTGACCTCGCGGCGACGGACCCGCGTCCGGGTCTGACTCCCGCGCAGGACAAGGAGCGGCAGAACCGGCGCGCGGAGGTGCTGCTTGGCGCGCCCGCGGCCGGCGGCTTCCCCCCGGACTTGTCGCCTCCCGCTGCCTCGTATCTGCAGCAGGCCATGCGCGAGTGTCCGGACTCGGACTACTTGCCCTTCGTCGAGATCACGGCGCTGCGCCAGCCCTGGACGGCTTTTCGCTATGAGCCTGATTCGGACGAGCGCGGGGCGCTGGCGCGGCAACAGGAGCCGCTCTGGACCGCTCTGGCCAAGAAGTACGCGGGTAGCCGGATCGGCCAGGTGGCGCAGGTCGGCGCGGCCGGTCTGGCCCATCTGGCCGGCGACACGGACCGGGCCCTGCGGGAAGTCCTCCCGCTGCTCGCCGTCCGCCCGCCGGCTCCCGAGGCGTACCCGCAGTCCGTGGCGTGGCTCGGGAAGCGTGACTGGGAGACCCCGGCCTACGCCGGTCTCGATCTCGATCCTCAGCGCGTGGCGCAGGGCCTCATCCAGGAGGCCCTGCCGGCGGCCTACTACGCGGGGAACCTCACGCGGGCCCAGGAGCTGCTCGGCCTGGCGCGCCGGCATGGGGTGGAGATCAAAGACGGCTATGTGGGCGAGCTGATCCCGTGGCTGGACCTGTTCGGCACGGGGCCGGACGCGGTGGCCTTCGCCCGGTGGCAGGCCGCCGGGCAGGACCGCTCGGCTCGCCCTTCGCCCGCGAGCCAGGCCCGGGAGGCGCTGGCCCTCGCGGACCGCTATCCGAAGTCGCCGGTCGCGCCGGCCGTGTTGCTGCTGGCCCATTCGTATGTCGAGCAAAGCTCGGGCTCGGGCGACCTGGAGAGGCCGCTCCGCGAGCGACTGGCCGCCTATCCCAACGCTCCGGAATATCTCCTGGTGCAGATGGAATACCTGGTGCATCAGGAGCGTTTCGCGGAGGCGGAGCCGCTCTACCGGCGCCTGGTGAAGCTGGCCCCGGAGGACCAATACTGGGAGGACCGCCCCTGGTGGGTGCGCGAGTTAGGGGAGTTGCGGGACCCGGCCCAGTACCAGAGCAATCCCCAGGCCGAGCAGGCCCGGACGGCTGCCCAGTGGCGGCGCTGGGGCAAGCTGCTCACGGCGGCCGGGCTGAGCGAGGGGTTCCTGAAGAACCAGCAGTCGGACGAGCAGATCGCGGAGGGACTGACCAAGCGCCTGCCCGACCGGCAAGTGGAGATCGCGCTGACCCTACCGGACGACGAGGAGGGCTCGGGCGGTTGGCTGCTCCGCAAATACGGCCTGCCGGCCCTGCGGGCGCATCCCGACGACCCGCGCGCGATGGAGCTGCGCTGGCGGTTGGGCGATGTCGACAGCCTGCTGGCGATCGTGGCGGCCGGGCCGGCCACGCCGCACTATGCGGAGGCGGCCACGCGCTTTGAGACCCTGGCCGTTGAGTCGGAACCCCGCCGGGGCTCCGGGCTGCGCGCGCGTCTGCAGGGCTACGGCGACCGGGCGGATCGCTACCGGGGCACCCCGGCGGAGGCCCTGGCCCTGGCGCAGGTGGGGCAGACCTACCTCAGCCACGAGCGCCCCGAGGAGGCCGCTGACTTCCTGGTCATCGCCCTGGCGCGCGTGGCGGTAGGCGCCGCCTTCCGGGACCGCCTCACCGGGCTGCAGACCACGGCGCGAGCGGCGCTGGCAGCCAAGCGGCACGAGGGGATCGCGAAGCTCTGGGAGACGCCCCTCTCCTTCCCGGCCTCGGAGTGGAGCTACGACCGCCGCGAGGCCCTCCCGACGCTGGTCGGAGACCACCTGGTGCTCGCCGAGCGCACCGCCGAGGGGACACCGCAGGTGGCCGGTCTGGAGATTGCCAGTGGTCGGCGCGTGTGGGCGCTGCCCGGAGTGGGCGCGGCCTCGCTGGCCGCGGCGGCGGAGGCGGTGATAGTGGGCACGGACCGCGGGTCGGTCCTCGCGCTCGATTCGGCGAGCGGGCGGGTCGCGTGGCAGCGCAATCTGGGTCTGGGGCAAGCCGGACGAGTCTGGGTGATCGCGGCGGGGGACAGGGTCGCCGCCTACTGGGAGCAGGGGCTGCTGGCGGCACTCGACGCCCAGACCGGGGCAGTCCGCTGGCAGGTCGACGTCCTGGCCGGCCCGACCGCACCTCTTCTCGTCTCGGGGCAGGTGGTCGTGCAGGACCACGCGGGTGATGTGCAGGCGTGGCGGCTGGCGGACGGGGCGAGAAGCTGGACTTGGCAGCGGAGCACGGTGATGACGGCAGAGTACTCGCGCGGGTCCGCTTCCGGCGTGGCGGCAAGTCTGGCCGTCGCCGGCGGCCGCGTCCTGGTCGTGGTCAGCGACGGGCCGGGTTCCCAGGTGGTCGGCCTGCGCGCGGCGGACGGCTCCCTCGCGTGGCAGCGCCCAGCGGGGATGAACGGGGGGTTGGTGACGCTAGGTGCGGGCGACGATTTTCCGCTGCTTACCTACGAGCGACTGGAGATGTGCTCCGCGGCCGACGGCAAGACCCGCTGGACGGTCGCCCTTCCCGAACACGGCGGAGACTCCCTGCGCCTCCTGGCGCTGGGCAGTCAACTGGTCCTCGGCCAGGGGGCGCGTTTGCGGCTGGTGGATCGGCGCACCGGCACGGTACTCCAGGAGTTGACGCAGGCTGGGGAGCGGGCCGGGCTGGCCGGTAGGGAGGGGGGCGGGCAGGTGCGGCTCTGGGTAGTCGGCGGCAGCGCGGTGACCGCCTGGTCGCTGCAGCGGCCCACGCCCTGAGGCGCTTAGCGCAGGAAGTGGTAGAGCGCGGCGCCTGCGACCAGCAGCAGCCAGACCGAGGTGCTGACCGTGCAGCCGGACTTGCGCGTGCCGGGGATCGGCTCGGCACCCGCCTCGCGCAGCGACATGCTGCCGATATCGAAGGGCAGGTGGCCCAGGGTCGCGTGCAGGTTGGAGGTGAGGTTCACCTGCGCGGTGGGCTGACCGGTCGCGGAGGTCTCGACGGTGATGGTCAGGCTGCCCTCGCCCTGCGACCACTCTTGCAGGACCTGGGCCGGCTCCACCTTACGCATCTGCGCCTGCATGCGCAGCAGGGAGGTCAGCATCTCCGCCAGAGGTGCGGCGGCCTGAGGCGCCACCGGGGCCAGTTCCGGCTCCAGCGCGCCGCGCAGCGTCGCCGGCAGGTCCCCTGGGACGGGCGCGGCCAACGCGCGGCCGGCGACCTGGGGCAGATTGACGTGGGTGGTCCCGACCGGGAAATACGCCGCCATGTCGGGCAGCTTCTGGAAATCCCCGGACTGCAGTTTCGCCTGCCACGCCACCTGGGCGTCCAGGTTCAGCTTGTGGGCGGAAGTCGGGGAGGGGGGAGCCGGGGGCGCGGGCGGGGCCGGGACCAGGTCGGCGGCGACCGGCGTCGGCGGCACTGCATCCAGGGTCGGCGGCAGCACGCCCAGGGCCTCCGGCGGCGCCGGCACACTGAACTCGCCCCGCGCCGTGGCGCAATGGGGACAGACCAACCAGTCGGACTGCATCTCCTCCCCGCAAGCGGGACACATAAGCGGCGTGGTCATGAACGCACCTCCGACACTATCTTCCTCGCGGGCGACCGCTACTCCTTGACCTGCACCGTCAATTCCGCTGGGGCAGTGGAAAGCTTCACCCGCGGAATCGTCAGCAGCCCCACCGCGTCCGGCTTCAGGCTCCCGGAACTGAGCACCTTGTCGGCCTGCGCTAGCTGCCACGTATACGTCTTTCCCGGTAGTACCTTAAGGTGCTGGAGGCGGCGCAGGGTGACATCCGCCACCGCTTCGTTGGGCATCGCGGGCGGCGGGCCGGCGACGGTCGGATGGGCGATCCACAGCCTCATCACTAGGCGGGTGGGCGTGTCCTGCGCGCTCTGCCAGCGGAAATAGGCGTTGGTCTGGCCGGATTCGTCGTACTCCACCGGGGCGTTGAGCCACGGGGAGCGCTGGTCGCAGGTGGCGCGGGTGAAGACCGGGTAGGCCTCGTGGTTGCGGATTTCCAGCCAGGGGTAGGCCAGCGCGACCTGGCCCAGGGGGTACTTGGCGATCAGCGAGGCGAAGGTCGTGTGGCCGAACTGTCCCCAGCAGAGCACCAGCGGCAGCCGCCCGGCCTGCGCCGCCTGCACCAGCGCCGGCTGCGTCTGGGACCAGCCGTCCGACTGGGAGGAGAAGTCCACGATCACCGGCGGGTCGGGCAGCCCCACGCCGGCGGCCCGCTGGAGCCAGGCCGCGCGCTCCGCCGGCGAGGCGTCCCCGGCGGGGCCGGGGCCGAATCCGCCCCGGCGATAGGAGGCGTAGTTGGTCCCCGCCGGCACGTCCGCGCGGATCGCGGCAAAGACCTGCCCGTTGGCCATGCCGATCCCCAGCGTGCCACAGCCGCCCATGGAGACGCCGCACAGGTAGATTCGGTTGCGATCAACCTGGTAGCGCTCGGCCACCCATTCGATTGTGTCCAGTACTCGCCGTTCGGCGGGCGGCGGAGTGTTGACGCCCGGCGCGTAGTCGGGGCCGTAACGCGCCTGGCTCCAGCCCCACCACTCATCATTGGTCGAGTTGAGATACAGCGCGTAGAAGTCGTCCGGGGAGGCCGTCATTACCGTCGCCGGGTCGTCGTTGCCGTCAATCTTCCGGCCCAGCGAGCCGTAGCCCAGGTAGTCGTAAGCGGTGCGGTTGGCCGAATGCAGGACCACGCACAGCGGCGCGCCCGGCCGCGGCGTCGAGGGCGCGACCAGGTAGAAGCTGTTGTGGTTCTGCTGCGCGGCTCCGGTTTCTTGCGCCGGGGGATAGCCCCACTGGCCGGCGGCGCCGGCCGGGTAGCCCCACTCGGCGCGGGGCCCGTGCACGTAGCGCTCAATGCTGCGCCCGTCGAGCGAGCGGGTGACGGGGTTCTGGGTATCCAGGGTCGGCGGCCAGGCGAGGGTCGGCGCTTGCGCGCCGGTCAACTGCATGGCGCCCAAGCACACCACGGCCAATAAGGCTACATAGAAGGTCATGATTTGCTCCCCACTTGATTGGACTGCAGCGGCGGTTACCAGTTGGTCTATTGGTAGGTGAATTCCTGCTTGGCGCCCTCTGGGCCTCACCGCGGACCCCATTCTTAACCGATGAATGTCCCCGGACAGGGAGGGGCGCGCGGCTCGCAGGGCGAACATCGTCTCCAGGTGATGGCCGGTCGCCTCGCGGGCGGGCCGGCGCTCCTGCTGACGGTTGGATATACCTTCGCTCAGAAAGAGGACTTAGCCATGCGCATAGGCAAGCTGTGGCCGCTCTTGCTGCTGCTCTCGGCAACTGCCGGGATCTGCCAGACTTCGATCGTCAAGACCGGTGACACCCTGGTGCTCTCCGCCAAGCAACTGGTGAGCGCCAGCAATCACTTGGTGCCGGACGCCGCTGCGCCGGGCGGGGAAGCGGTGGAAGACCTGGGGAAGGCCGGCTATTTCCTCAACGGGCAGTTCCCGCAGGTTCCCGCGGGCCGCTACCTGGTGACCTTCACCGTCGCCGTGGGCAAGCGCACGGCGCCGCTGGCGGTCGGCAGCGTCTCGGCTAATTCCAACACGCTGGCCAGCGCCTATGCCTCCCGGCGGGCGCTGGCGGTGGACGATTTCGCCCAGGCCGAGGTCTACCAGGGCATTTCGGTGGAGATCACCTGCCCGCCCAATCAGAAGGGGACCTTCGCCCCCTACGTCCTGGTCTCCCACGATAACCTGGCGGTCAGCTTCCGGGTGGCCGCGGTGGAGTTGAAAGCGCTGGAGATTACCCCGGTGTTCATCTCCAAGGTGTGGCCGGACAAGCTGCTCAACCGGCCGAACAGCGACGAGATCATCACGGTGTCGGTGCATAACCTGACCGATGCTCCCCAGGCCGGCCTCAAGCTCCATGTGGAGTTGCAGGGCGACCTGAATACCAAGCTACCCGTGGGCGACCAGGAAATCGCGCTGGCTCCCTACGAGTCGAAAGACGTGCCCTTCACCTGGAATACCGGCGCCCGCGAGTATGGCTACGACGTAGGCGCCACGCTGACCAACGCGCAGGGCGGGGTCGTCAGCCAGCGCTCCGACTGCTTCGCGGTCACCAGTTCCCTCTACAAGATGCGGATCGGTTTCGCCGTCAGTCCTTACTTCCTCGACAAAACCACGGTCCCTGACGCCGTGCTGCGCTCGCGCCTGGCCTACGGCAACTACATGGAGATCTACGGCTGGTCGCCGGGGGCCTTCGCCGAGCTGTATCCCCGCGAGCGCTTCTGGAGCAGCGGCCAGATCTCCGAATGGACCTATGACCGCGACGTCATGAAGGCCTGGAACGCCGAGATGCACCGGCTGGGGCTGTCCACTTTCGCCTACGATATCTCGCTGTATAACGGCTGGGCCGGCCAGGAACTCATGCGCAAGCATCCCGAGTGGTGTGCCTTCACTGCCCAGGGACGGCCGGACGGCAACGTGGACACCGCCGCCTGGCAGTTCAAGGAAAACGCCTACGGCGCGGACAAGCCGCCGACGCTCACTCCCTTCCGCGGTGAGATGCCCAACTCCGGCACGGTCTGGCCGGCCAGCGACGAGCTAATGACCTACGAGGCGGGGGAGATCACCAAGGTAGACCAGGACCTGGGCTTCAACGCCGTCCGCTGGGATGGTCACCCCATCATCTGGACCCAGGAAGGCTCCGGGGGGATCATCGGCACGGGTCTGGGCAAGATGATCTACAACTACGACGGCCGCACCATCTTCCAGGTGGCCGGCAACGGCGACCAGCAGTCGCTGCACAACATCCAGCTCATCAAAACCGCCCTGCGCAAAGCCGACCCCAACTTCGAGTGGGGCTACAACGCGGGCTACGATATGACCTGCGAAACGATGCCGCTGACCTGGAAGGAAGTCGTCAAGAACGCCGGCATCTGGGTAGAGGGCGGCTTCCGCTCCGGCGATGAGGGCCGCGCCGATCCCTCCAACACCTGGGCGAAGTATCAGCAGAAGCTCTACCTCTCCTCGCAGTTCGTGCTGCGGGGCGGTGGCTATCCGATCCACGGCGCGCTTGCCGCTGACTCCGTCTACATGCGCCGGCTGCTTTACGCCCTGTTCCTGGCCAACGGCAGCCACACGTCGTGGCACAGCGACATGACCGTCGCCACCGACATGTCGCGCTTCGCCACGCGCTACAGCCAGTACCTGTTCGATCCCAACCTGCATCCCTGGTGGGGCTATCCGGACATCCATGTGAGCGGCTGGGTGCAGTGGGAAGAGCGCAACGCGGGGACCATCCCGCCCCTCGACACCGAGGCCAAGGTGGAAAGCGCCCGACCGATCTGGTTCGAGAAGCTGCTCTTCCACCGGGAGCTGCCGGACGGGACCAAAGACACCGTGATGCACTTGATCAACGCCCCCGGCAAGCCCTATGTGGACTACCTGCAGATGGACCCGCCGCCGGTCCAGGAGAAGGTCGGCGTGACGGTGCGGGTGCCGGCCGGGATGAAGCTCAAGCAGGCCTGGTGCCTCTCGCCGGACCGGATCCCGAACGGCCAGCCGCTGGAGGCCACGCCCGCCGGCGACGGCTGGGTCAAGGTCACCGTGCCCCAGCTTATGGTGTGGGACATTATCGTATTCAACTGGGAGAAGGTGTAACCCATGAGCAGCCTCGCTAACCGCAGTCTCAGAACCGTTGTTGCCGTATGTAGGGGTGGAAGTTGCGGCGTCAGCGCCGCAATCTCCACCCGCGGCAACCAAGAACAGTGCTCCTCAAGCACTGTCTCCCGTGAATTCGGAACGTTCACCGCGCACGCGGGCGGAGATTTCGCGGGATACGGCCCCGCGAAACTTCCGCCCCTACAAAGACTCGCCTCCTTCGTCCTGGCGGGCGCGCTCGCCTTGGCCCTGGCGCTCAGCCCGGCGCCGACCCGGGCCCAGTGCACGATCAGCGAAATCCGCACCGACACCCAGAAGACCATCACCCTGGAGAATAGCACGGTCCGCATGACCGTGGACGCCCTGCATGGCGGTAAGGTGACCAGCTTTCTGTACAAGCCGCTCAACCGCGAATGGCTGGTCTCCGGTCAGGCGCTGTTCATTGATCACGTCTGGCAGCAGATCTGGCCGGGCGAGCTGTACGACGCCCCCTATGAATACACCATCGTGGAGCGCGGCCCCCAGCGCGTAGCGGTGAAGGTCTCGCGCTCCCTGAAGGCCGAGTCCAACCCCACCCTCAGCGCGATCATGGTGGAGCGCACCATGACGCTGACGGCGGACTCCCCGGCGGTGCAGGTAGACGTCAGCCTCACCAACCCGACCACCGATATCAAGACCGCGGGCTACTGGGCGCAGCATATCTTCCGCCTGGGCGGCCTGAGTAACAACTACGACTTCCGCCCCTTTACCGGCGGGCGCGCGGTCGCCACGTATGAGATCAAGGGCGACGTCGGCCAGGACGCGGGGCAGGACTTCGTCAAAGACCCGACCGCCGGCTGGACCGCGGTAGTCAACTCGGTCACCGGCGAGACGGCCGTGTTCCTGATGGACTACAACGACCTGCGCTGGCTCTACAACTGCATCGGCAACTACACCACCGAGTGGTATTACGACCTGCTGCGCATGGCGCCCGGGCGCGTGTGGAAGACCCAGTACGAACTGCTGCCCCTCACCGGCTACCACGGCGTCAGCTACGCCTCTCGCCGCCTGGTGGCCGACGTGCGGACGGTCCGCGGCGCGACCGGCGATCGGCTGGTCTACACCCTCGGGGCCGGCGAGCGGCCGCTTACCGGAGTCACGCTCACCGCCAGCCTCCGCATGATGGCCGCCGGAGCCAAGCCCGCGTCCGAGACGATCACCGTGGGTGACGTGGGCTACCAGCCGGCGGAGATCGTTTCCGGCCTGGCGCTGCCGCCGGGCGAGACGCCCTTCACGGTGGAGGTCACCCTCCAGGGCGGCGGCGCGACTGAGCATTTCACCCGGTATATCGCCGCCCCGGACCGCGGCGGGAAGCTCGTGGCGGGCGTCTTCAAGTCCGACTACAGCGTCAAGCCGCCCGCCAAGGCCAAGGTCCTCGAGATGCCGGCGAACCTGACCAAGACGCCCCATGAGGGCACGGCGGTCGTCGAGGTGCGCGGCCAGTACTACCCCTCCTGGCGGCTGCCCGAGGCGCTCCAGGTTCTGGGCCCGAACACGCTGCAGGGGGCGAATTTCACCTCCAACGTCTACGGCGAGCAACTCGACTACTTCCCGCCGGGCCTCAAAGAGGCCATGGCACTGGACGTCATCGTTCTGAACAACGCCCCGGCCGGCTCCCTGGGCCCGGAGGGCGAGGCGCTACTCAAAGAGTACGTCAAGAACGGCGGCAGCCTGCTGGTCCTGGGCGGCTGGTACGCCTTCGGCGGCGGCAACTACAACGACTCCGTGCTCGCCGAGATGCTCCCGGTCACCAGCGGCAAGCCCTTCGACATCAAGTGGTACAAGGAAGGGCTGGCGCTGAAAGCCGGAGCGGGGGCCGGTGCGCTGCCCGGTCTCAGCCTCGGCTCGGGGATGCAGGTCCAGTGGATGCAGGAGGCGCCCACGGTCAAGCCAGGCGCGCAAGTCGTCCTGACCGCCGGGGACAAGCCCTTCCTGGTCACCGGCAGCTACGGCCAGGGCCGCGTCGCCTGCCTTCTGGGCACCACGGCCGGCGTAGCCACCCCCGGGAGCCAACTCTTCTGCGACTCCCCCGAATGGCCGAAGATGTTCAGCCGGATTATCAACTGGCTCAAGACCGGCAAATAGCGGCCCGCTAAGGGGCGGAGGTCAAGATGCGCACCAGAACCGGTCCTCAGACACCGCAGTTAGTCTGCCTGTTGCTGCTGGGGTTAGCCGCCGGGGCCCTCGCCCCGGTCGCCGCTGCCCCGCCGGTCGTAGTGACGGACAATGGCGAGGTGCGCCAGGAACTGCCCGACCACCGGGTCATGTTCAACCGGGAGATCGCCCTCAGTTGCGGGGATTTCGCCTGCAACCTGACCTTCCGCAATATGGAGTTCTATGACGCGGCGGGGAAGAAGGACCGCTCCGAGGGCACCGTCGGGGTCCAGTTCTGGCCGGAGAATGGCCAGGGCTGGTACCCCAACCCCAGCTTCGTGGTCTCGCTCGACGGGACTCCCCTGAGCACCAACGCCGTGGTCAAGAACACCCGCGTGCTGGAGCAGGGCGCCTCGGCGCTGGTGGAGACCACGCTGGAGCACGCCAAGGGCTCCGTTCGGGTCCGCTTCGCCTACCGGCCCGGCCAGGAGGGCCTGGACGTGCAGTTGGTGCTACTCCCGGCCGCGGGCGCGCCGCCGGTCAAGCAGCTTTCGGTGGATCTGACCGCCTACCCGGCCTTCTTCACCATCTGGAACAAGCGCCGCGGCGACCGCTGGGTGGTTACGCCCACCCGGTCCTTCGAGGAGCCCCGCGAAGCGGGCCTGGACATGGACGCCAAGACCTGGAAGCACCAGACCCGCGACGAACAGGTCGATCTGGCGCAGGAGAACTGGCTGTTCTACTATGACAAGTTCTTCAACAGCGCGGACGGCAACGGTAAGGGGATGTGCGGGTTGGTCTTCCTCCCGCTGGAGTTGCAGACGGGACAGGTGACCGTCAGTAACTACGAGATTGTGACCAAACTCGCCGCTAAGCCCGACCAGCGCAGCCTCGAATTCACCCTCTGGCAGACTACGGAGCGCGACTACAGCCCGCCCCTGCAGCGCTTCCCGCAGATTGCCGACGCCGCCCGCCAGCGCCTCCAGGACTCGGCCCGGTTCCTCCCGCAGACCCTGGTGGGCTTTGACCCCGCCGCCGAGGCGCGCGGCCTGCAGCCCCTGGCGAAGGCGCCCGGCGCGGACCAGCTCAACGCGAAGCTGCAGGCCGTCGTGGACGCGATCGCGGGCGTGAAGGCCGCCCCGGCCTCCCTGGACCTGGAGCAGACGGCGCTCGACCGCTTGGCGGTCTATCGCCGCGCCCTCTGGCAAGCGGGCCGGTCCCTGCCCCGCCCGCGTCGAATTCTGGTGCTGGCGGGCCCGGACTACCCCGTCTGGAAGCTGGACGAGGCCGCGGCCACCACCGCGGGCGACCTGGTGCTCGACAAGAGTTTCTTCTCCACCAATTGGAAAGGCGACCGCCTGACCACCTTCCCCGCGACGGAAGCCGAGATGCTGCAGTACGACGCGGTGGTGTTCCTCAACGTCAGCGCCACCCCCCTGCGCGAGTCGGGCGAGGCGCTGCTCAAGCAGTTCGTCATGGGTGGCGGCGGCTTGGTCGTCTGCGGCGGTTTCTACGCCTACGGCGAAGGTTTCTACCAGCAGAGCGTGCTGGCCGACCTGCTGCCGGTCACCATGGGCGGCGCCTTCGACGTCAAGCGCCTGCCCGCCCCGGCCGCCGTGGTGGCGGGGGCCAAGGTGTCCGGCTTGCCCGCCGCGGGGCCGGGGGTCGCGCTCTGGCTCCAGGACCTCCAGGCCAAGCCGGCGGCGACGGTGCCGCTGGTCGCCGATCTGGGAGCGGGGAAGAGGGCGCCCTTCCTGGTCGTCGGCCGGGCAGGCGAGGGTCGCGTAGCGGCCTGCGCCGGCACGGTCTACGGTGAGGCCCCCGCCGGCAAAACCGAGTTCTGGAACCGCCCAGAGTGGCCGACCTACGTAGCCGCCCTGCTCCGCTGGGTCTGCGCGCCCTCCGGAAAGTAGGCGCGCCCGACCGAATTCGGCGTTGTCCCAGGAGGAACGGTCATGTCACAGCGACGCATGACGCACCTGCTGATCCTGGCGTCGGCTCTGTTCCTGCTCCCGCGCCTGCCCGTCTGCGCCCAGGCTCCGGCGCCCCCCGCGCCGCTGGACCTGAAGGCCCTCGGAGTGCCGATGGATCAGCTTCCCCAGGCCGAGGCGCTGTTAGGTGAGGAACTCGCCAAGTTCCAGCAGGCCGGCGGGGACTTGACGCTGGAGGAGTTGGCTCCGCCGCCCGTGCCCGACGCGGAGAACGCGGCTTTGGTGTACCTGGAAGCCTTTGATGTTCTCAAGCCCGCTCCGCCGGAGCCGCCCGTCGCGCCGCCTCCGCCCGAGCAAACCGGCGCGGGAGGCCCTCCGCCGCCCGCCGAGACGGGGACGGCGAGAGCTCCCACGGACGAGGAGCTATACGTCGCCGACAACGCCGCCGCCTTGGCTCTGCTGGACAAAGCCGCGGCGATGCCCCGCTGCCGCTGGCCCCAGGACTGGACGTTGGGCCCGGCGATGGTCTTCCCCCACTATGCCAAGCTGCGCACGTGCGCTCAACTGCGCGCCGCGCAGATGCGGGTTGCCGTGCGCGCCGGGCACCCCGACGAGGTCCTGCGCCTCTGCGCCACCAGCCTGGCCTTGCCCCGGAGCCTCAAGGACGAGCCTACCCTCATCGCCTGCTTGGTGAGCTATGCGCTGACCGCGATCTCACTCGACGGTTTGCGCAACAGCCTCGGCCTGGAGCGCCTAACGGTTACCGGCCTGTCCTCTCCGGCTGTCATGAATCCCGCTTTGCCTACCACCCCAGCTTGCCGCGACCTGTACTCGCAACTGGCCGCGGTGGACGTTGCGGTCCCTTTCCGGCGCGCCATGTTGGGTGAGCTGTCCATGCAACTCTCGTTCTACCAGTCTGTGCGCGACGGCTTGCGGGAGAGGCGCGGGGAATGGGCTCCAGATCCGGGGAATGCCGACGAGAAGTGGGCGCAGCTATGGGCGACCGAGCAGGGCCGGCAGGTGCTGGCGCTGGATGAGATCGCCCTGATCCGCTCGATGACGGACGGGCGAGCGCAGTTGCCCTGGCGGGAGCAGGCCCGGACGCCCGCTCCCGCCCTGCCGGCATACTGCAAGCTGTCGAGCGCTACGGTGCCGATCTTCGCCCGGTCGCCGCAGAAGCGCGACCAGGCCCTCGCCGATCTCGCCCGGGCGCAGATCGGCCTCGCGTTGGTCGCCTACCACAACGAGACCGGGCAGTGGCCGGAGTCGCTGGCGCAGGTGCGCCTGACGGTCAAGTGGGACCTGCCGCTCGACCCCTCCAGCGGGAACGACTTCGTCTACCGGCGCGAGGGGGCGGGGTGGGTGCTGTACAGTATCGGCCCGGACCTGAAGGACAACGGCGGGACGGCGCAGGACCTCGTCTGGCGCCGGAAGTAGACGGCGCGCGACGCCGGGAAGGCCTCCGGAGGGGACAATGACGCCCTTACCGAACGAAGACGACGCCCGAGAGTACCTCGCGAACGCCCGCGCCCAGGGCTACCGCGACGCGGAGATCGCTCGCACCTTCCGCGCGGCCGGCTGGACGCGGGGGCAGATTCGCGACCTGCTGCGTCCCCCGCTGCCGCCCGGTCCGCCGCCTCCGGACGCGCCGGTTCCCCTACCCCCGCCGAGCGAGGAGCGCCCGGACGGACCGGAGGCCTTCGGGCCCGAGTTCGTGCCTCCGGACCTCCCCGGGCCGCCCCCCGTCCGCTGGCGTCACCCCTGGCTGCGCTGTCTGCCGGGCTGCTTGGCTGGCCTGCTGCTACTCGTCATCGTGGCGCTGGTGCTCGCCCCCGTCGTGGAGCGCACGCACCTGCCCCCCAGCAAGAGCAACTGCCTGAGTAATGTGAAGCAACTCACCCTCGGCATGCTGATGTACGCCGGCGACAATAACGGCCAGTTTCCTCTTGCGGTGGACTGGCCCCGGCGAATCTACCCCTACGTGCGGAACGCCGAGGTCTACGTCTGCCCCAGCGACCTCGCGCCGGTCAGCTACTACCAGGGGCTGCCGCCGCAGAGCTATGGCATGAATCTGGCGGCCAACGAACTGGCAGTCCGCGGGCTCGCCGACCCCGCGGCCCTGGTCGTGCTCTTCGACGCGAAGCGGCGCTACGGCGGCGAGGAGATCGCCGTCTTCCGCCACCATTACGGGCTGAACGCGGGTTTCGCCGATGGCCACGTCCGCTGGCTGGCCATGGAGAGCTTCAAGACGTCGCTGCTCGCCCCACCCGGCCTGCGCCCCGTGCCCCTGCCGGAGGTGTTGCCGCCTGCGCTTTCGCCTTTCGGCGCGGCTCCGGGTACCCGGGAACGCTACACCAAGCAGAACTGGGCGCGGCACTTCTGGTTCTGGAGCCGCATGCGTCTGGAGCCCCCCTCCCGCGACGGGCAGGGCCGTCCTCTCCCCATGGTCGCCGAGCCCCCCTCTGCCTCCTCCGACCGGGTCAAGGCCACCCTGGAGCTTCAGGTCCCCGACGAAGTCTGGCTCGACGACCGCTTCTCCGTCTCCGCGCACGGCTATTACCGCCTGGACCCGGAACTGGCCCGGCTGGTGCGAGCGGGCCAGGCCACCATCCAGGAGCGCTACGAATGGGAAGTCGATCCCGCCGTGCCTCGGTCAAAGGACCAGCTCAAGCAACAGAAGCTGGACCTGTGGTACCAGCGCTGCACCCAGAACTGGGACGGAGAGCCCCACAACCTGGGAATCTGGGGCATGTATATCATCGGCGTCTTTCTGCCTGACGGTTCGGTAGAATGGGCGCGGGCGGAGGCGCACCAGACGCCGAAGGTCAAGCGGCTGCGCGTGACCATGCTCGAGCCGGTGGATTCAGGCCATCCTCAACCCGGTGTTTCTCCCGCGGTGGTCGGACTGAGCCTCGGGCAACCGGCCTACACTTTCCGTGCGGAGGCCGAACTCCTCCCTGACCACCTCCCCCTCACTGAGGCCCACTGGCAATGGTGGTTTGGGGATGGCACCAGCACCACCGCCAATCCAGTGTCGCACTCCTTCTCTGCGGAGCGGACCTACCTCGTCCTGCTGCGGGCGGTCTGGGGCGGACAGGTCGCCGAGCAGGCGCTCCTCCTCCAGCCCGCCAGGCACACGTCGGAGGACCTGGACGACCTGCGGCCCGTCCCCGGCGGGGACACTATCTACGAGATCTCGCGGAATAACGCCGTGAGTGCGCCGGTGGACACGGGCCGGCGCTGTCCTCTCGACGCCAAGAGCCTGCAACGCCACCACTGATAGCCGTTTGTCATCCGGCGGCGGCTCGCCGCCGACGAACGAAGACGTTGGGCACCGTGATGGCGATGAGGAGAGTGACCGTGAGTACTTTTCGCTGTGCGTGGGCGGTGCTATGGTTGGCGGGAGGGGTGGTGGTGGGCGCGCCGGTTGGCCGCGCCGAGGAGGCGGTCGTCGTCAAGGGGATCGTGCTGCTTCCCGACGGCAAACCGGCGGAAGGGGCGCGGCTCTTTGTGGCGGGAGGTGGAAGTCTAGTCAGCGATCTAAAGGCCCCCCAGACGGATGCGGCAGGCCGCTTCAGCCTGCGGTTGGGACCGAGCCTCCAGTATAAACAAGTCTACGTGGCGACCCTCCCGGGCTACGCGCTCGGCTGGACTTTCACGGGGCCAGCGCAAGAGTTGACCGTGCGCCTGGGCGGCAATCCGGTCGCTTTTGCCGGTGTCGTCACCGACCTCCGGGGCCGACCGGTGGCGGGGGCCCGGCTGCGGGTGTATGGCCTCGTAGTCCGGGACGCACAGCACTCCCTGATCATGAACTGGCGGCCTTTCCCACCGCTGACCGCCGATGACGATGGTCGCTTCTCGCTGCCCGACCTCCCCGCGGACTCGGGCGTGCAGTATGGCGTCGTCGCTGCCGGGTACGTGGACGCGGCTGGTGAGGTGCGGGCGGGGCAGGCCGAGGTGAAGATCGTGCTGGCGCCGGAGGCCAGTATCGCCGGCAAAGTCACCGCCGGCGGCTGGCCCGCCGCGGGCGCGCGCGTCTCGGCCTGGAGCGAGGGGCAGGTCTGGGAGGCTACGACCGAGGCCGGGGGCGCCTATCGCTTGGCGCATTTGCGACCCGGGACCTACACCCTCAGGGTGGAGAGATGCGGTCCTGCGGGTGAGGGCTACGCGGCCCCGCTGCCTGTGCCCGTCGCCCTGCGGGCCGGAGATCGCCGAACCGGCCAGGACTTGGCGCTCGTGCGGGCGGCGCTAGTCACCGGGAGGGTCACCGACGCAGGGACGGGCAAGCCGCTGGCCCGAGAACTGGTGTTCCTTAGCATGCTCGCCTGCCCCGGGGGCGAAAGCCTCGGTAAGCCCCTCGGGGGCGCCACCGCGCGGACGGACGCCAGAGGAGCGTTCCGGTTGTGGGTCTTGCCGGGCAGGTATGCCCTCCGCGCCCAAAGCTGTCAGCCCGGCCAAGCCCAGTGGCGGAGCCTGCCGCCGACCCGGATTGCGGAGTTCGCTGGTGGCGACCATAGGGGTGGGCTCGACTTCACCCTGACGCCTTAGCCCTAGGCTAAAGGCACGGTCGCTGCTCCCTGGCGGGCGATCCGGCGGAGACGCGCGAACCTGGGGAACGGTGCCTGCCACGCCCTAGGTCAGGGCGCGGCGGTGGCCGACTCGGGCGAGAACAGGTTGAAAACAACCTCCGGGCCCTTGGTCTGGTCCGCATGCAGGAGGTACGCGTGCAGCTCGTAGCGGACCTGAGCCTCAGTCGCGCCGAAGCTCACCCGGGGCGTGGCGATGCGGAAACTGAAGTCGCCGGTGGTGGTGGCCCGCTGCCGGGTGCCGGGGATCAGCTTGGGCTGCGCGTCGGTCAGCAAGGGGTAGGCGATGGTATAGAGCACGACCAGCGCCCCTGGACCGGTCTTGCCGACGACCTCGATACTGGGCCCCACGATGGCGTTGGGGACCGGCTTGCTGAGGGTGACAGTGTCGACCGGGGCGGCGGGCACGACCGGAGGCGGGGCGCCGCCGGCGATCCCCGTCTGGCCGGAGGCGGCTGCCCCCATCGCGGCGGCCAGTTCTCCGGCGTTGTTGGCGGTAAAGTAGCCGCCGCCACCCGCGCGGGCGGTCCCCTGCAGGTATGTCTCCGCCTCCGAGCCGGGCGCGATGTCGAACCCGACCGAGCTGACGGCAATCTTCATGCTGCTCGCGGCCACGGCGGCGTGAGCGCGCGCCTCGGCTTGCTCCACGGTCTCGCCGGCGAGGGAGACCTCCTCCTCCGCCAGAGGGTCCACCGCGGCGCGCAGACCACCCGGTAGTGTGGCGCACAACGCGGCGCTGAGCAGTAGGACCGACCAGATTCTGTTCATTATGGTTGCCTCTCAGGTGGTGAGTTCGGGCCGGCCCTGCGCTCCGGAGCAGAGCTGCGGTCAGCGCGTCCCGGCAGCGCCGGGCATGGTCACATCAAGGCTTTGCGGGGGCAGCAGCGCCCGCAGGGAGTCCTCGGCGTCCTTCGCCCCCTTGGAGCCGCGCTCGGTGCAGTTGTCCTGCCCGTCGCAGAGCAGGATGAGGCGTCCGCGCGGAGTGCCGCCCCGGACCACGCACTGCTGGATAGCCACGGCGCGGGCATAGCTCAGCGGGGTGTCGTCGCCGGCGCTGAGTTTGGCCAGGCCCTGGTCAATGATCTTCGGGTCCGTCACGAACTGGCAGCGCCAACCCACCCCGCAGGAGCCAAAGCTCATCAGGCCCCACTGCGTCTGGCCGTCGTTGGTGGCCGCCACGGCCGAACGGACGGCCGCCTTCGCGGCCTCCAGCTTGGCGCCGTCCATGCTGCCGCTGCAGTCAATCAGAAAGAGGATGGACAACTGCAGGGCGCCGAGCTTCTCGGTCCTTTTCGCCTCGACGCCATAGCCCTTGTTGGTGGCTTTGTCGGCGAAGCTCAGGGTGAGGTCGGCGGTGAACGGGGCTTTGCCGCCGTCGGCCAGCTTCACCTTGAAGTACGCCGAACCGGCCGGGCCGCCCCAGATGGTCGTCCGGGTGCCGACGATGTCGGAGTAGCCGATCCACTGGCCCCAGGTGGCGGGGACCAGCGGCAAGCAAGGCATCCAGGTGCCGGTGGCCGGCCACTCGGTCGCGTCCAGGAGCGACTTGCCGTCGGCGTCGCGGACGGAAAGCTGGGCCAGCATCTCCTTGATCTCGGGCTTGCCGGGCCAGGGCTTGTCGCCGGGATCGTCCCCGTTCAGGTCGGCGGCGGTTAGTTGCAGCTTACCGGTGGGGTTGCCCCAGTAGGCCTGCATGCGCTGGGCGGCGCGGGCGGCAGCCGTCTGGCCTGCGGCCTTCCAGGCCTCGCAGAAGGGCTTGAACAGGCGGCCGTCGTTGACCGTGTAGTAGACGACCAGCTTGTTGCCGGGGTCGGCCTCGGTGCCGGGCTCTAGCGCGAAGCGGTCAATCTTCAGCGGCTCCATGAGCAGCTTGTACTCATCCGGGTTTGGCGGGGGCCCCTTGAGGGCCACGGCGAACTCGCCGCGGGCCCAATAGCCGGGGGTCTCCTTGCGGTGCGTCTGCAGCATGCCGGTGGTGCAATCGAGCATATTCCCGGCGCTGCTTTGCAGGATGCTGATGAAGGGGGCCGGATAGTTGTTGGTGACGCCGGTTTTCGCGTTGAACGTCGAGTAGGGCTTGTACGCCGCGGCGTTAGGGTCTTTCGCGTAGGTCGCGGCGAAGCATCGGCTCACGAACTCCGCGGGCACCGACTGGGCGCTGGTCACATACAGGTCCAGCGCGTAGGTGCCCTCCTGGCTGAGGGCGTGCTCGCATTCGACCATCTCCAGGTGCTTGTGGCGCACGCTGTCCGTGGTGTAGTAGCCGCCATATTGGTTCACCAGGGTATGGATGCTCTCGTCTACGGTGTAGTGGGTAAGCCAGCCCAGCGCGAAGGCCTTCTCCTGGTCGGTCTTGGCGTTCATCAGCAGGGCATTGGCGATATCGCCGGGGCGTAAGTCGTGGCTCTCCGTGCCGGGCTGGGCGCCGGAAGCGAGCCAGCCGCTGGAGGCGCCGGCGATTCCCAACATGAAGTAGTGCCCCGTGTAAGCGATGTCCGGCCCCGCGGCGCCGGCCAGATAGGCGGCCCGATTGGCGTCGATCAGCGCCTTGAGGTCATCCCCGCAGGCCGCGGCCGCGCGCAGCGCCACGTAGGTGTGGCCGGGGGATTGACTGGCGTAGAGACAGGGGGTAAGGCAGAGCAGAAGCAGCGCGGCACAGGCAGCGGTGAGTTTCCTCATCGAGATACCTCCTGGGCGGATGTGCGCGAGCAGTGGCGGTTGCCAATTCGCCGCCGCCCTCCGCTTTCCCTGCGTGGGCCCGAGCAGGTGCTCTCCGGCACGCGGGGGAAGCTGTCCCCGACGTGGCGAGCTGTCTATCTCAGCGAGGTGAATACCATGCGCCCTCTGCCTGTGGCCCACTGCCTGCTGCTCCTGACCCTGGTCTCCGGCGCCGTCGCGCAGACGCCCGCGCCCCCGGCCGCTCCCTCGGTCGCCGTGTTCACCAACATCGGCCAGCCGCTGCCCCTCGATGACTACCTCCGCGCCCAGGGCTGGCAGACGCTGTTCCTGCAGTGGGGCCAGGAGTTCACCGCGGAGAGCTTCAAGCCTTTCAACGTGATCGTGCTCCCCTCGTACCCGCTCATTAATAAGGACCTGCCCGGCAACAGCGAGCTGGGTCTGCGGCCCGACTACGAGGAGAAGGTGCGTAAGCTGCTGTGGGACTACGTGGCGGCGGGCGGCTCCCTGCTCGTCTACGGTGGCGATTGGCCCATCAGCAAGGCCTCCGTGAACCCCTTCCTCGCCAAGTGGGGGGCCACGCTACTCAACGAGCAGGTGCTCGACCCCGGCCACTTCTGGCAGCAGGAAACGGGGATGCAGTTCAAGTACTACTGGACCGACAATATCGCCGCTCACCCTGTGACCAAGGACGTCAAGACCGTCTACTATCCGGCCCGCACGGTCTACGGGGCGGCGGACAACACGCTCAAGCTTACTCCTGAGTGGCAGGTCGTGGTCAAGGGCACGGCGGACGCCGTGAGCCGGCCGCTCCTCATGCACCAGCAGGACGAGATTCCCGACGAGACCAAGCCGGGCAGCTACGCCTCGGCTCCGCCTCTGGCCGCCGTGCGGCAGGCGGGGAAGGGCCGGGTCGCCCTATTCGCCTGGAGCTCCATCCAGACGTTGTTCGAGTACGGGCACTACATGGTGGAGGACGTCTACTTCACCCGCGGCGGCGGCGGGCGGACCTCCGACGGCCTGCGCCTGCTCACCCAGACCCTCGGCTGGCTGGCCGAGCCCAGCCGGCAGGACCCCGCGCTCGGCGTGGGCGGCTACGTGAACCAGCCCAACCGGCCGGCTCCGCAGATTGCTCCGCCGATCAAGTGGAAGGGCTCCTACGTGGGTGAGGAGGTCTTCGGCGCCCGCCGCTGGTACAAGGGGATCTTCGGCGCCCGCACCGCCCTCACCGGCGGCAGCGGCGCTGTCGCCGACTACGCCGCCGCCGCGAAGGCCGCCGGCCTGGACTTCATCGGCTTCATGGAGGATTTCGCCCAGCTTACCCCGGCCCAGTGGGACAAGTTCCGCCAGGAGTGCGCCGCCGCCACCACGCCGGAGTTGCTCGTGCTTCCCGGCCAGACCTACCAGCGCGGCCCGGCCGGCGACTGGTACTTCAAGATCTCCGACTCCCCCTACCCCCAGAAGGACATGCTCACCCCCGACGGCAAGCGCGTGGCTAACTACCTCTACGACCATTTCAACACCGGCCTCAACACCCTCGGCCCTTACGACGTGCGCCGCGAGCCCTCGCCGATCTGGGTGAGCCGCGCTTACAACTCCATGGCCGTGGTCACCACCCGGGAGGGCAAGTCCGACGTGTTCCTGGAGCCCTACCTCTACCAGACCGGCGTGCAAGACGAGCCGAAACCGGTGGCGATTGACCTGATCAGCTCTCCGGCGCAGGTTAGGGAGGCCGCGGGGCGCTACGTCAACCTGTACCTGTGCGAGAGCCAGGAGGAACTGCGCAAGACGCTCAAGAACCCCGATATGGGGCGCCCGGCGCAGGTCAGCAACGGGCCGGTCATCACCACCTGGCAGGCCAACAACTGCTGGCGCAGCACCTACGGCCGCCCCATCCCCGGCACCGAGCGGATCATGGCCCGCCTGGTCGCCACCTCCGACGTGCCCCTCAAGGAGGCGATCATCTACGACGGGACGCGGGTTTTCCGGCGCTATCTGCTAACCGGCAACAAATGCGATATCGTGGTCAACTACCTGCAGGACCAGCAGCACCAACTGGTCCCGGTGGTCTACGACACGGCCGGCCGCCTGGCGGTCCGCAAGGGCCAGGGCAACAGCGATATGTTCAACCGCCGCTTCATGTGCGGCGACCGGCAGAACTCACTGACCAGCTCGCTCGACGTAGACGCCGCCGGCAACTCCGTGAACCCGGCCGCGGGCGCGATGATCAACAAGTTCATCTACCAGGACAACGGCTATCCCGCCAACGCGCAGATCATCGGCCGCGTCCCCTGGTACTGGGACGGCTGCCCCGGTGGCTACGTCCAGGGCGGCATCACCAACGGCATGTGGCTCAAGCCTCTCGTGACCCCGCAGCCCCCGGATACGGGGCAGTTCCTCGTCCAGCGCATGGAATTCCCGCTCGGCTCCCGCGATGTGCTCTGCCAGGCCCAGAGCGCCGAGGCGCAGATTCCGGTCAAGGGCTGGTATGACGGGGGCTTTGTTCCGATCGTCCCGCTCCCGGAGTATCGTGCTTACACGCGTCTCTTCGAGTTCAAGAAGACCCCCGACGGCCCCAGCGCCGCCCTGATCGAGGGCAGCTACACGATGCTCCCGGACGGCAAGTTCGAGCCCCACGAGTGGTACTGGAGCCAACTCAGTCATATCTTCTACAGCCTCAGCGGCACGGTCAACGCCCGCTGCAACTGGGCCTTCGTCAACCCCGGCGAGGAGTACCTCTCCGGCGCGGCCCCGCCCAAGGACCGCTCCGCCGACTTCATCAAGACGCTCCAGCCCGGCGGTTTTCTGGCCTACACCACGGCTCACGAGTCCGGCGCGGTCTTCCCGCTGGATCAGCCGATCACGGTCGTCCAGAACCTCAACGAGGCTAACTGGTTCCGCGTCTGGCTCGGCTACAGTAAGATCGGCCAGACCTACAGAAAGGGCGACGTGATCCCCTACCGCCTGGTGATCTTCACCGGCTCGGTCAACACCACCGCCGACACGCGGGAGATCGAGGCCTTCCGCCAGGGCTTTGGCCTGGGCGCCCAACCGCCCGCCTACACGGTCCAGCCGCGCGTCGGCTCGGTCCTATCCACGCAGTACGTCCTGGAACTCCAGGCCCAAAATGGCGGCTTCGGCGGGGTCGTCACCAGGGCGCAACTGCCCACCCGCCTGCCGATCCGCGTCCACGGGATCAACCCGCGCTGGACTTGCGGGATCGTGGAGCATACGGAGAAGTGGTGGCTGCCGCTGGGGACGCTAGATGACGCGGCCTACGCGGCTCTGGATACCCGGGTGGACCGGGATGTGTGGATCGGCAACGTAGTAACCTGCGATCAGCCGCAACTAATGCTGACGCTGATCCCGGATGGGGAGGGGGGCTACTCGATCGAGGCGCACAACCCGACGGACCAACCCCTCACCGCCAACGTCCGCACGGTAGAGGAGTGGACCCTCTCGCCGCCGCTCAGCCGGCAAGTAACGGTCCCCGCCGGCAGCAGCGTAATGATAGAGCCGGCCGCGTAAGCCCCGGTAGGGAGGGGCGTCTCGCCCGTCCTTCGAGACGGGCGTTTCGCCCGTCTCGGCCAAGCGAAACAGGAGATAACCATGCTCAGGTACCTAACGGTCCCGGTTCTGCTGGTCTGTGTTGTCTCGCTGCTCTCCGCCCAGGAGGTGAGTGCGCCCAGCGCCGCCGTGCAGGCCCAAGCGGAGACCCTGGCCGCCGCCGTGCTGCAGGTGAAGATCCAACCGCTGGACCGCAAGTACGATGAGCCGGAGTTGGTGCAGCGGATCGAGTCGGGGCAGTACTTGCGCGACCTGGCGCAGGTGGTCCGCCAGGCCGCTCGGCAATACCTGAAAGCGCCGCTGCCGGCCCCCTTGCTGGCCGACGCCCAGCAAGGACTGGCTCTCTCCATCGCCCAGAACGTGCCCCAGAGCCGCACGGGCGAGAAGCTGGTCGTTCTGCAGCTACAGTGGGCCCTGCGCGCTTTGGGCGCTGCTCCGCCGACGGTCGAGGAGCAAGCGCTACTCAAGCAGCAGGCAGAGGCCTACGCTCAAGCCCTCGAGGGCCAACTCCAGCAGACACTTGGCCCGGACTGGCGCGGGAAAGCCCCCAGCCAACTGACGACTCAACTCCGCAGCGATCTCGAGCGCCTGCCCCTCACTCTCGCCGCCGCCGCTCGCTTTCGCCCCTTGCCGGCGGACCAGTTCGCCGTCCTGGTCGCTGACGAGACCAGGAAGCTGCGCGAGGCGGGCCAGTCGGGAGTGAAGCCCGATCCGAACGGTCGCTTGTCAGGCCCCCTGGAAATGGCCTTGCGGCGGGCCGGCAGCGAGTTTCTCACCAAGACGGCACACCTCCCGGTTCCCCAATCCGCGGAGGAAATGCGGACCTGGAAAGCCTTAGCTGAATGCTACTCCCAGGAGTTGCGCGCGGCCGGCGACCGCTGGGACCGAGACAATGAAGCCCAGTTCCAGGCCGTCGCCCTGGCCAACATGTACGCCAACCAGGCGGAAGCATTGGATACCGTCAGCTTCCTGGTGGCGTCTGTCCTGGGGGGCAGCGGCGGTGGGCTGGTGACGGCCGCGCCGGGGGTGCGAGCCCAGCACGGTCTCGCCGAGCTTCGGCTCCCAGGCGACCCGGGTTCCCGCGACCGCGTGGCTCCGCTCGAGTGGTATCGGTCCGGCGCGCGCCTGGTGGTGACCGTCGGGTTCGACGACGGCGGACCCTATGATGACGCCCTGTGGCGCCTGCAGTTCCGGCTGGTCGCTGGTAACGGCCTGGCCTTGGCGCAGCATCTACCAGACGGCAAGCCGGAGCAAGTCGACCTGCAGCCGCGGGGGCCGCTGCCTCCCATCGACGATCAGGGCGTGGACTCGCTCACCCGGATTCTGGCGGCGCAACTACCGCACCAACTGCTCCTGAACGACTGGCTCGCCCGGCTGAAGCGCGAGTCTCCTCTGCCCGCGGCGACCAGCGAGAAGTGCGCGTTCGCCCCGCCGCTTTCTGCCTTCCCCGGGCATGTTGTCGCTAGCGCCGATGTCTCGTATGCGGCTGGCAGCCTGTGGCCGGACCGGGTGACTCTCCGCGATCCGGCCGGGGCGGAGGTGGCCGCGCTCACCGTGACGGAGTGGCTGCCCGCCACCGCCTCGACGCTGGCGCGGCTGCCGAGGGTCGTCGAGTGGGAGATCTCGCCCGGTCACCTCCCCATGGAAACGAGCATGGGAGGCCCCCCGGACGCCGCCGGCCAGCCGACGACGGAGCTCTGGTCGGCTACGGTGGACCGTCCCGCCCGCCGGATAGTTGAGACGCTGGAGTGGCTCGAGACCGGCGAACCCCTGGTGCGGGAAAGCCACTTGTTCGACGAGCAGGGCCAGTTGCTGGCCAAGTACAGCCTGGTGAAATACCGGCCTTCGGAACCAGTGGACGGGACGCTGTTCCGTTAGCGCGGAGCAAGCTACCTTCGCCGTCCTTCTCACCCCGGATTTCCGGGAATCAACCGCCGGAGGGGTGTGTCCTTATCCACAAGGCGCCCCGAATCCGGAGGGCCACGAACCAAGCAGGTCCCCGGTATTGATTCCAAGGAGAAGAACCTCGATGAGAACCAAGCACGTCTGGCTAGCGGTCGCTGTGGCCGTATTCATGAGCATGTTCAGCCTGGCCGGAGCCGCTCCGGTCACCCCCAAGCCGGTCAAGACGCATGTGACCGCCGCGACCACCACCGGCGCCCCGGCGAAGCACCATAAGCGCACCTCCAAGTCTCACAAGCGGACCAAGCACCACAACACCCGGGTGCATAAGACGACTATGCACCGCCGCAGCACCAAGGGCCACCGCGCCTCCGTGCGCCGCACCAAGGTCACCACGGCCGGCGCCAGCACCACCAGCCGCGGCCACGTGACCGCCAGCCACGTAACGACCACCAGCCATGTGGCTGCGCATCACCACGTGCGCAGTGGCCTCCCGGCGAAGGTGAAGCCGACGACGGCCGCCCCCGGTGGGGAACGTATGTAGTCAGGCCGGTCTCCTCCGACGGGAGGCAGCCGGCGCCGCCCTCTTCTCCGCCTGACAGCACCGGGGCGCCCCCGCGGGGGGAGAGAGCTACAGCGAGCGCCTCGCATTCCTCCCGTCGGATCCCCCATCTCTCTCGCCGCCCGTCCGTCTCCCCACCGGCCCCGACGCGCCCTCTCTGCCGTATCTTTCCCCCCCAGACTGCGGTATAATGCCCGTGGAGAGTGGGTCGGGCAGCCGCGTCGGTACTGCCGGCGAGGAAAGTCCGAACTCCATAGGGCAGAGCGCTGGCGAAACGCCAGGCGGGGTGACCCGAAGGAAAGTGGCACAGAAACATACCGCCGGGGGCGGCTTCGGCCGCAAGCGCGGGGCAGGCGGCGCTCCTCACAAGGGGGTAGCTGCGGCCTGCGGGTCCCGGTAAGGGTGAAATGGTGAGGTAAGAGCTCACCAGCGTCGCGGTGACGCGGCGGCTGGCTAAACCCCGCTCGGAGCAAGGCCTAATAGGGAAGCGCCCTACCGCGCGAGCGGCGGGGCAGGGATGGCCCGTCCTGCGACTTCCGGGTTGGCCGCTAGCGGGAAGGCGGAGACGCCCCCCCAGAGAAATGGCTGCCGCCGGACGCAAGTCCGCGCACAAAATTCGGCTTATAGACCCACTCTCCGCCGATTATAGGCTCAATTTGATGGGGTTAGGGACCAGGGGGTCCGAAAGTGGGGCCAGTTGCATACTTATGGCCTCACTTTTTCGGCTTTCGGGGAGGGCTTAGGGAGCGCCCAAGCCGAGCCGAAAATGTAACCGTAAATGTGCTTATGGGCTCAGTGGCCGATTCGGCCTTCGACAACGCGAACATGAAAGGAAGCGTTGTCCCATGCGAATCGAGCCGCTGTACGAAGAGTTCCTCACGTACCTGTCCGTCGAGCGTAACTGCAGTCCTCTGACCATCGGCGCCTACCGGTCGGATGGTCGCCTGTTTCTCCAGTCCCTCGTCGACCAGTCCGAGCCCGCCGAGATCGAGCGCATCACGCGGGTGGTCGTGCGGGGGTACATCGTCTGGCTCCGCAACCGCGGCCTCAAGCCGTGCACCGTCGCGCGCCGCATCCACTCGCTGCGGTCCTTCTGGAACTACCTCCTGGACAGCGACTACACCGATACCAACCCCTTCCGCAAGCTCACCCTGCCCAAGCAAGCTCGAAGTCTCCCCGTTTACCTGTCGGAGGAGGAGTGTCGCCGCCTGCTGGAGGGCGCCGGCAGTCAGGCCTGCGGTTTTGAGGCCTGTCGGGACCGGGCGATCCTCACGCTGATGATCTTCACCGGCGCGCGCCGGAGTGAGGTGCTGAATCTGTCGTGGCCGAACGTGGACCTCGACCAGGGCACGATCCGGTTTGTGGGGGCGAAAGGCGACAAGACGAGGGTGGTGCCGCTGGCCGCGGACGTGATTGGACTGCTGCGGGAATGGCGGGAACTGCGGCCGGCGTGCGACCACCGCTATGTCTTCACGGCCAAGTGGGGGGTGCGGCTGGGGAAGAGGGGCCTCACGAGCGCGTTGCGGAGGGCCCTGGCTGATGCGGGTATCGAGAAGGCCAACGTCACGCTTCACAAGTTGCGGCACTCGTTCGCGTGCTTGCTGCTGGCAAATGGGGCCGACCTGCACTGCCTGCAGGCCATGCTCGGCCACACCCGCCTGGACACCACGGGCATCTACCTGCACGCCACGGCCGAGAACCTGAGGAAAGCCATGGCGCGGCATCCGCTGAGTGGTCTGTCGGAAGATCGACATGGTTTGCTGGTGGATCTGGAGTACGACTATGTGCAGTGATTGGGGGGCGAACTGGCCCCGTTCGAGCTACCACCTTCTAAGCCATAACGCTGGCCTGCGGCTCCTCGGCCACCGGGATCGCCGGGCCGATAGGGTAGAGGAACCTGGCCCTGTTGCGGCCATCGTTGTGGGCAGGCCAGTCTGCACGGCATTCCGGGCTTCGCCTCCTGGGTGAGATCTCATACTGGGTGAAGGAGTCGACACAGGTCGCGACGAAAATGGCATAACTGTTTATGTAGCGTCCTCAATCGCTATGGAGGCGGACAATGCAAGTCCCCGAGCAGGGCCAACTCGTCCAGGTGCGCAATCGCCATTTCATCGTGGACGATGTGTTTCCGCACCGTGATGGTGGTAGCTCCCTGAACCGGGTCGTGCTTGAATGTCTCGACGATGACGCCGTGGGCAGCCGGCTCGAAGTGGTCTGGGAGCGCGAGGTCAACGCCCAGGTTTTCGACACCAGCCAGATCCCCTCTCCGGCGGGTGGCGGGTGGGACACTACACAGAGGTTCGATGCCTTCACCAGCGCAGTCCGGTGGTCGGTCAGTTCCCTCGTAGAGCCACCCACTTTGCAGGCCGCCTTCCACGGCGCCATCGATCTCGACGAGTATCAGTTGGTCCCCGTAGTGCGCGCACTCCAGATGACCCGCGTCAACTTGCTCTTGGCGGATGATGTGGGACTGGGCAAGACCATCGAGGCCGGCCTGGTTCTCCAGGAGCTCATCGCTCGGCGACGCGCCCGACGCGTTCTGATCGTCTGCCCCGCCTCCCTTCAGCAACAATGGCGAGATGAGATGGAGTCCAAGTTTCACTTGCCTTTCCAGATCGTGGACGCTACGGCCATCCAAGGACTACGCCGCGAGTACGGCGTCCACGTCAACCCCTGGAGTAGCTTCCCGCGCCTCATCACCTCCATGGACTTCCTCAAACAGGCAACGCGTCTGCAGGACTTCCGGAACTCCTTGGTCGACAAGCAGAAGGCCAGCATCCTGCGCGACTGGGACTTGCTCATCGTAGACGAGGTCCACAACTGCGCACCGTCGGGTCGGCAGAGGTACGTTCGCGACTCGGACCGGACCCGGATGCTTCGCGATATCGCACCCCATTTCGAGCACAAGCTATTCCTGACTGCCACGCCCCACAATGGCTATACCGAGAGCTTCACTGCTCTGCTTGAGATGCTGGACCCGCTCCGCTTCAACCGCGGACCAGTCATCGACGTTGCAGCTCGTGACACGGTGATGATTCGCAGGCTGAAGGACCAAATCAGGTTAGCATTCGGACAGCGAGAGTTCGCCGAGAGGCATGTCGACGATCCCATTTCCGTTACGCTGTCTGGCCCTGAGGCTCAGATGGCACAGGACCTGAATACGTACTGCAAGTCGCGCCTTGATCGCGCTCAGGGAAACGACCTGTTCCCGGTGAAGTTTGCACTCACGCTGCTGAAGAAGCGATTCCTGTCATCGCCCCACGCCTTCTGGAACTCCCTGCAGACCCACATGAAAGTCGCTGAGCAGGACCAGAAGAACCCTGATGTTCCCCTGGTGGAACGCCTGTCCGAGCGTTCGCGGGACGACTGGGACGACGACGACGAAAAGGCTCGCCACGAAGAGACGGCTTTGCAGGAAGCATCGCAGTTCTTTGCCAGCTTGGTACCTGATGAGCGGCAACTCCTGCGCCGGCTTTCGGAATCCGCAGACCAGGTAAGCAACAAGCCTGACACCAAAGCTCGCGAGCTCCTGCGGTGGATCGAGACCAACCTCCGTCCTGGCGGTGAGTGGAATAATGAGCGGCTAATTGTCTTCACGGAGTACCGGGACACCCTCGAGTACTTGCGCCAGATAATGGGTGAACAGGGCTGGGGCGATCAGCTCATGGTCCTCCGCGGCGGCATGAACCTGGCGGATCGCGAGCGCGTGAAGTCAGCTTTCCAGTCTGCCTCCTCACCAGAGAATCCGGTTCGCATTCTCCTGGGAACTGACGCTGCTTCGGAGGGTCTCAACCTCCAGAACCACTGCCGACTGCTCGTCCACTATGAGATTCCCTGGAACCCCAATCGCATGGAGCAGCGCAATGGCCGCATTGATCGCCACGGCCAGCCCGCGAGCGATGTTTACTGCCGGCATTTCACATATACCAACAACGAGGATCAGCGCTTCTTGGAGGTTGTGGTGGAGAAGGTGCGCACCCAGCGCGCCGACTTGGGCGCCGTCGGCGATGTGATCGCGGCGCAGGTCGAAGAAGCCATTCTTGGGTTGCGGACTGTAATCGAGGACCCAGTGGACCGTCGGCGGCGCCAAGAAGACGATTTGCGCTCTCAGGTGAGGCTTGAGCAGGATGTCCGCGATGTCCAGAACGGCCTACTTGAGGCCCGTGCCGAACTACGCCTCTACCCAGACGTCATGGCGCAGATGGTGGATCAGGCCCTCCGCCTGCACGGGCACTCCGGTCTCGAGCCAATCGAGCACGGCGACCTTGGAGGCAGCGCCTGGGACTTGCGCAATCTGCCCGCAGCCTGGCACGATTGCCGTCGCTACCTCACCGATCAGCGGGGCGCCCGCCTCCACGTGGTCTTTGACCCCGAAGTTGCCCGGGACCGCCACGACGTCGCGCTCGTCCACCTGGGCCATCCTCTGATGAAGCGCGCTATGAGCGTGTTCCGCTCGTCTCTGTGGGAGCAGACCGGCGGAACGCGCCTCCACCGCTGCAGCTACCGGATACTCCCTGATCGCGACTTGCCCCAGCCAGCAGTAGTTCTGTTCGGCCGCGTAGTTGCTTTGGGTGGCGCCGGGGAGAAGCTCCACGAGAGCATCATCACCTTGGGCAGCTGGATCAAGGACGCTCGTCTCGATGCCTTGCCGGACTCCCTGCTGCACCAGCTTCTCAGGCACGACTCCGTTCACCCACCTATCCCCGTCTCCCTGGCCGATGCTCTGCGCACCAGGTTCCCGGCCCACCGGGCGCTGCTGGAGAAGTCACTGGCCGAGCTGGAGGCTTCCGAGACCGTCCGGGTGAAGGCTGCCCTGGCGGAGAAGGGGAAGCAGGTCGAGAAGGAGATCCGCGACCTCGTCGCCGAGCGCATCCGTGAGATCACCAAGCGTCTGACTGATGCTCAGAAGGAGTCCGAGCGCGCTCAGTTGCGGCTGCTCGACCTCGAGGAGAAGACCCAGTACGACCTCGACCTCCATTGGCTGGAGCGGCGCCGCGATACGCTGCAGCAGGACCGCGAAACCCAGCCGGGCAACGCCCGCGAGCGCTTCACGCTCAAGAGCCTGCGCATCTTCCCGCTGGGTCTCCTCTACCTGCTGCCGGACTCCCTGCTGGCCGAGGACGGTGGTCGCTGATGCGTACCGCCCGCTCCTCGTCCCGTAACCATGATTGGCTGTCACTGGTAGGCGCCTCTGGGCTGCTGATCAGCCCGCCCGTGTTGGAGGATGCCTTCCCGGAGGGCCCGGAGCTCCTCGACTACCGCACTCGCAGTCAGTTTGAGCTGGCCGGGGATCGCTTCGCCGTGGGCCTCGAGCAGCACCGCCCCGACGCGCAGACTCGCTGGCTCGACTTCATCCTGGAGAAGGTGCTCGAGACGCAGGACCACTGGCTCCGGGGCTCCAATGTTCCCGAGTCCTGCACCCATGAGCTGCTCGACTACCAGCAAGTCCTGCGACCTGATCGCGTCCTGGTCAACGAGGCCGGTGAGCCGCAGTTGCTCCTGACCGTCGTCCCCCTCGACCAAGCTCTCGATGCTCGCGAGACGCGTACCGGCTCCTGGCGCGCCAGCCCCGCCGTGAAGATGGAGCGCCTCCTCCGCGAGACCGGCCAGCGTTTCGGTCTCATCACCAATGGTCACGACTTCCGCCTGCTAAGTGCCCCGCCCGGCTTGGGTAGCGCTTCCCTCACCTGGCACGATCAGGACTGGCTTGACGAGCCGGCCACCCTCGACGGTTTCTTCACGCTCCTGCGCACCGACCGGTTCCTGGGTCCCGAGCGTACGCGCCTGCTCAAGTTGGCCGACCAGAGCCAGGACAAGCAGCTCGAAGTCACCGACCAGCTCGGCGACCAGGTCCACCAGGCCCTGGAGGTCTTCCTCCGCGCGCTCGACCAGTGCGACCAGGAGCACGAGGGCGCCCTGCTGCGCGAGATGACTCCCGCCGAACTGTACGAGATGTGCCTGTTTGTGATGATGCGCCTGGTCTTCCTGCTCTACGCCGAGGAGAAGTACCTGCTCCCCCACGGTGAGGTTCTCTACGACCAGGGCTACGGCGTCACCCACCTGTGGACCGAGCTCGACCGCCAGCGCAAGTACGACCCCGAGAGCCTCGTCCACATGCAGGACGCCTTCCCGCGTCTGCTGGCGACCTTCCGCCTCATCCATGAGGGCTGCACCCACCCGGACCTCAACCTCGTGGCCTACGGCGGCCGGCTCTTTGACCCCGCGCGCTTCCCGGTGCTGGAGGACCCCCGCCTGCGCTTGTCCAACCACCTCGTCGGCTCGGTCCTGCACAAGCTCCTCTTCGCCAAGGCGCGCGTGGGCGGACAGACGGGCCTGCACCGTCTCGCCTATAGCCAGATCGACGTCGAGCAAATCGGCACCGTCTACGAGGGCCTGCTCGGCTACACCGTCAAGCGCTGCCCGGCCGAGGAGACCCGCGTTGTCTTCCGGGGTAGCGACGAGACCATGCGCCCGCTGGAAGAGCTGGAGGCCCAGGCCGCCGGCCGCCTCCCCGAGTACCTCCGCCGCCAGACCGGCTGGACCGAGAACCAGGTCGCCCGCGCCCTGGAGCAGTCCAGCGCTCCTGACGACGAGGACCTCCCGCCCGGCGTGGACGACGCGCTCCGCCAGCGCCTGCTTCCCTTCACGTCCTTCCTGCGCCTGGAGGACACCATCCCGGGCGGTCACCTCTACGTGGCCTCCGACTCCGGTCTGCGTAAGGCCCAGGGCGTCTACTACACCCCCAAGTGGATCACCTCGTTCATCGTAGAGCGCACCCTCGAGCCGCTCGTGTATGACGGTGAGGGCGAAGCCCGGCGGGTCAAGCCTCCCCGCGAGCTGCTCGCCCTCAAGGTCTGCGACCCCGCCATGGGCTCCGGGGCTTTTCTGGTGCAGGCCTGCCGTTACCTGGGGGAGCGTCTGGCGGAATCCTGGGATCTCGCGGCCACCGCTTCGCCCGAGCAGGTCCTCACCCTCCCGTACGCGCTCCCTCTGGCGGAGAACCCCCTCGGCCAGCCCTTCCCGGAGGACCACGCGGAGGCCGTCGCCTGGGCCCGCCGCTTTGTCGCCGAGCACTGCCTCTATGGCGTGGACCTCAACCCACTCGCCGTCGAACTGGCCAAGCTCTCCCTGTGGCTGGTCACCCTGTCTCAGGATCAGCCCTTCGAGTTCCTCGACCACAAGCTCAAGGCCGGCAACTCCCTGATCGGCTGCCGAGCCGCCGAGTTCACCACCTACCCCGTGGCCGCCTGGGGCCGCAAGGACCCCGACGCTGAGGTCAACGCCCTCCTGCGCGAGACCCTGCGCACCGCCAAGTCCGAGGCCCGCCGCCAGGAGCAGGACCGCAAGCGCGGGGTCTATTCCCTCTTCGAGCAGGAGGTCGCCGCCAAGCGCGCCGAGACCGCCCGCGAGATGGAGCTGATTGACGCCGCGGCCCTCCCCGGCGAGAAGGAGCGCCTCTACCGCGACCTGATCGAGAACGACGCCGAGTGGCAGGGCCTCAAGCGCTGCTTCGACGCCTGGTGCGCCCTGTGGTTCTGGCCTCTCGGCACCTGTAGGGCGGGGGCTACGTCCCCCGCCGCTCCCCCTCCCAGTGGCGCCGGCGTCTCGCCGGTGTCCGCTCCCCTCCCCCGCGACTGGCCGGACCTCCTCGCCCACCTCCGCGGCCAGGAAGCCCTCACCCTGGCCTCTGCCGACCAACTCCAGACCTGGGGTGAGCAAGCCCAAACTATTCACGACCGTGAACGCTTCTTCCACTGGGAGTTGGAGTTCCCCGAGGTCTTCGCCGACGACCGGGGCGGCTTTGACGCTGTCGTGGGCAACCCGCCTTGGGACCATATCGAATTCGATGACATCGTCTTCTTCTTGGGGAAGCGTCCCGACATCGTCGCGGCCCCCACCATGGCCGCACGCAATCGTCTGATAGCTCGGCTTGTCTCAGAGGACCCGGTCCTCCTGGATCAGCGCAATGCTGGAATGCGGCGCACGCACAACGTCCAGGACTTCATCCGAGGATCAGGACACTTCCCCCGCACCGACGTTGGTCGTATCAATCTCTACCAGGTATTCGCTGGCACCTTCGACGCGCTGCGAGCGGACGACGGCATGGCTGGCATGGTAGTACCTACGGGCATTGCCACGGACTTCTATACGCGCGAGTTCTTCGCCCACCTGATGCAGCGCGACCTCCTCCGGGCCCTTTATGACTTCGAGAACCGCGAGGGGATCTTCCGCGACGTACACCGATCATTCAAGTTCTCGCTGTTCTTCATAGGCCGCGGCGGCACCCCTCCGGACTTCGCCTTCTTCCTCGGACTCCCAGAGCACCTGAAGGACGACTGGCGGCACTTCACCCTCACAGCTGAGGACATCTCACTGCTCAATCCGAACACGCGCACTTGCCCGATTTTCCGCAGCCAACGTGATGCCGAGATCACGAAATCGATCTACCGTAGGCACCCCGTGCTTGTGCGCGAGGTCCACGACGAGCGTGGGACCCAGATCGGCGAAGAGAACCCCTGGTCCCTTCAGCCGATGCTGATGTTCATGATGAACTCCGCATCGCATCTCTTCCGCACGCAGGAGCAGTTGGAGACGCAGGGGTACGGGCTGCAGGGGAACCGGTTCTGGCGGTCGGGGGAGGTCTACTTGCCCCTATACGAGGGCAAGATGATCCACCAATACGACGACCGTTTTGCCTCAGTGACCGGCAGCGTGGCCACCGACGCCTCCATTGGCGCGGGCCTGGACACCACTCTCGCGCAGCACCTGGACCCTCACTTCAGCGTCCTGCCTCGCTACTGGGTAGCCGCCGAGGAGGTAGCCGCCAAGGTCCCCAACACCTGGGAACGCCAGTGGTTTCTGGGTCTCAGGGACGTGGCACGCGCCACCGACGAAAGGACCTGCATAGCCTCCGTTCTCCCTTATTCGGCTGTCGGCAACAAAGTTCCCCTACTTCTGATTGACCAGACCCGCCCCCAACTGGCAGCGTGTCTGCAGGCCAGCCTCTCATCGTTTGGTCTCGACTACGTGGTTCGGCAGAAACTCGGGGGCATAACTATGAACTTCTTCTACGTCGAGCAATTCTCTGTCGTGCCCCCCTCCGGCTACGCCCACGATGACGTCGCCTTCATCTCCTCCCGGGTCCTCGAACTGACCTACACGGCGTGGGACATCCAGGCATTCGCGCAGGACCTGGGGTATGAGGGGCCGCCCTTTGTCTGGGAGGAGGAGCGCCGCGCCCACCTGCGCGCCCAACTCGACGCCCTCTACTTCCACCTGTACGGCCTGGACCGCGACGACACCGCCTACATCCTGGACACCTTCCCCATAGTCCGCCGCAAGGACGAAAAGCGCTACAACGAATACCGCACCAAACGCCTGATCCTGCAATACTACGACGATCAGGCCAACGGAAACATGGACACCTGGCACGGCCCGGAGGAGTTAAGGGCGGCGAAGGTGCATGAGAGCCCGTAAGGGGCGCCGCAGGCTGGCGGGCCTCCCTTGCTTGGCCCGCCCGAGAACCGAATGGGAGGCACAGTGATGCCGATAGTAGGCCCGAATACCTTTAGCGGCGGCCTCGCAAAGTGGGCATGGATTGCCAGCCCGCGTCCGATCCGGATCGAGGTCATCGACAATTCCCTTCGTCTGGGATCTGCCACCCGCACCGCGATGGTGGAGAAGCTGATCGCCCCAATCAGCGTGATGACAATGATGGCGTGGCTAATCCACGACGTCGATCCCGCGGTGGACGCGACTGGCTGGGCTCTAACCTTGAGTTGGCCTCATGAGTTGGTGGTCGGCGCGCCAGGGTATGAGTACAATGCAACCCTGACGCAGAACGCGAGCAGGACACTTTCCGAGAGGGTCGGCATGGGCTTCGCGGGTGAGGTGCTTAGGCGGTTCTGTGGTGGACACAACTGGGAAGTCATACCATCGGGCAGCAAGAAGACCCCTGACTGCAAGTGCGACATAACCACCGGGAATCCGCGACGGATACGCTTCGAGTGCAAGGGCACGTCGCGTCACGACGAGCAGAACCAGCAGCTTGCCGACGCGCTTGATCAGCTGGGCAAGCTCTCGGTCTTCTCCGGTCAGGCTCCGGGCGTCAAAGATATGCCAGGTCGACAAAGGAGCCGACGCAATTATGCATTCAGCACTCTAATCCCCCGCACTGGTGGTCCGCACAGCGCCCTTGTGCGTATAGTAGACCCAGAGGCACCTGTACCGGCGCCCTGGCCGGAACGCCAGTTGGCGCTTCTTGACTATGGTCTATCTCTATCCTTGTTGGGCCTACGCGACGTAGGCGCAGACCTGCTCATCGCTGGTCATTGGGCTCGACGGGGTGCCACGCCAACTGGGGAGGGGATTACTCTTTCCGAACCGCCTCGGGAATTCGCAGAGCGACCTTGGGAGCCCCCAGGTCCGCCGGACGCCTTTCTGGAGCGTCTTCGGTTCTACCTGGCGGATCTGCCAACAGTCCTGCTTGATGGGCGGAAGTACTATGTGAGCACCGAGGTGCACCACCTGGACTCGCTCCCAATCCGCGTGGCTTTATCTCATTCAGGGGTGATGGCAGCTGCCAGGTACGGTCTAACAGCCGACCGCGGGGGCGACTCACCCCAACGGCGAACGCTGCTGGGCATCGAACAACTTCACAGGGAGCATCCAGTTCTGCTTGGTCACACAGCTTTCTCTGGCCTTGGCCCTGCTGGCATCGCCTTGCTGGCTGGCTATGACCAAGAGCTATCGGACCCAGGCCGACGTTCATGGCCTGAGCCGCTTCTACCAGAGGACTTCAGCTTCTAACCAGTGCGCAGCGACGTGGTTGGCACCGAGCGCCCATGGCACTTGGCGAGTGTCGTCCTGGGGGAAAGCGGTTGCAGCCACACAGCACGGCCGCCCACGCGGTCCGTTCCATACGCGGGAGAGAATCAGATCCGAGAAGGAACCCAGTATGTCCCTAAACCCCATAGCCCTCGGTGAGCAAGTCGTTGAACAATTTCACCGCTACCTGATGACCTACTTCCCGATTGCCGATCATCGGATCGAGGAGCAGGTCCGGGCGGCGCTGCGGGTCGGCCCTGCCGGCCAGCGGCGGCTCATCAACGGCCCCTACATCCAGCTCAACCGCCCCTTCCAGGACGGCCCCCGCCTGGAGAGCTTCGTCGCCGACCACCAGCTGCACCCCGCCCTGCCTGGGGTGTTCCGTCACCTCGATACGCTCCACATGCACCAGGCCATGGCCGTGGAGGCACTGCAGAAGAACCGCAACCTGATCGTCGCCACCGGGACCGGCTCGGGCAAGACCGAGGCCTTCCTGCTTCCCATCATCAACCACTGCCTGCGTCTGCGTGATGAAGACGCCCCCCCGGGTGTCGCGGCCGTGCTCGTCTACCCGATGAACGCCCTGGTCAACGATCAGCTCCAGCGCCTGCGTCACCTGCTGGCCGGCACCGGCATCCCCTTTGCTCGCTACACCGGGGAGACGCCGCCCCAGTCAGTGGACAACCTCCCCCGGCTCGACCAGATGCGTGAGTACACTCCCCAGGAACTGGAGGCACACCAAGCCGGCCGCGAACTCCCCCTGCCCTATGAAGAGCGCTATAGCCGCAGCGAGATCCGCGCCGAACACCCGCGGATTCTCCTCACCAACTACAACCAGCTGGAGTACCTGCTCCTGCGGCACGAGGACATCGATCTCTTCGACGGCGCGCCCTTGCGCTACCTGGTCATGGACGAGGTGCACACCTACACGGGCGCCTTGGGCTCCGAGGTGGCCTGCCTGCTGCGCCGGCTTCGCTATCTGACCGGGAAGCGACCAGACGAAGTACTCTGCGTTGGCACCTCCGCGACCGTCCAAGACCCCAGTAACCGCATAGACGGCGCCACCGCCGTCCGCAACTTCGCCCACCGCCTCTTCGGCATCGCGGAGGATAGCATCGAGGTCGTGGAGGAACAGTACCGGGGCCTGCGCACCCTCCCTGGGGACGCCTATGAACCCCAAGTACCGGAAGACCCTCAGGCGGCTCTGGCTGAGGTGCTCGCCGCCTGTCGTGAGGTCCACCTCCAGGACGAGGTCACGCGCCTGCCCGACGAGGTTCTGCAAGCTGCCGAGCGTCTCTGTGGTCGCCTCGCCGCTCCGGGAGAGGACAACCGGTCCAGACTTTTCGACCTGCTGGCCGCGAACCAGCTTGTCCGCCATTTGGAGAGAGCCCACGATGCCCCGCGACTGTTGGAGGAAACGCTGCAGGGCCTGCGGCAGATGACCAGCCGAGGAGATGCCTCACGCGATGATCTCATCGCCGAACTCCTGGCCTACCTAACACTCGGCGCGCTTGCCGAACGAGATGATGAGCCCCTCCTGCGCCCCAAGCTGCACTACTTTGTTCAGGGCTACCAGGGCATAACCGTCAGCTTCGAGCCCGAGGACATGTCAGCAGAAGGCAGCCCTCTTGTCCCGCGAGTTCACTTCGCTCACGAACCCGACGGTACGGACCTTGGGCTTCGCCTGCCGTTGCTCCTCTGCCGAGGCTGCGGGCAGCACTATTTCCGAGCGATAGTTGGGCAGCCGACAGCTGCAGACAGCGACGGCGCAGCCGCCGGCTACAGGCCCGTCCGCATCGCAGATGAACGCGAGGAGTGGGAGAACGACGAGAATGTCTGGTACCTGACGGACCGCCTGGTGACCGAGGATGAAGATGAGCAAGTGGAGCGCCAGAGCTACTTCATGTGCCGATACTGCGGAGCCCTGCACGATCGCCAGCATCGGAACTGCCTTCATGATAAGTGCAAGCGTGTCGGCCCCTTGGTGGAGATCATCGCCTTCGAAGGCGAGCCCAAGACCTGTCGGGCCTGCGGCGCCCCTAACTGGACCGTAGCTCGCACCATCTCCGGCACCCGGAGTTCGGTGGTCCAGGACGTCATGATCCTGGCGCAGTCCCTCCTCTCGGTCATGCCCGAGCCCAGCATGCGAAAGCTACTCATCTTCGCCGACAACCGCCAGGACGCCGCCTTCCAGGCGGGCTGGATGAAGGCGCGCTCCCGTCGCGTGTGGTTGAGGCACTTGCTGTACAAGACCCTCGCCGAGGACCCGTCGCGCGCGTGGACCATAGAGAGCCTTGCGCCACAGCTATACGAACGTGCTGAGGCGCACGGCATCCTCGAGACGAAGAAGCTCGACTACGAGGATGAATGCAAGCGCATTAGGTGGTTCTTGCTTCAGGAATTCGCCTCCCTGCGCGAAAGACGCGGTTCCCTGGAAACTCTGGGGCTGGCGGTGGTCGAGTACGACGGTCTTGACGAAGACGCTGATCCTGCTTTCTTCGACCGTTGGGCGGAGGTTCTGGGGCTCAGCCGGATGGAGATCGTCGCCACCATCCGCCTCCTCCTGGACTACAACCGCCGACGCGGGGTCCTTTCCGATTCTCTCTTGGCTCACTGGTGGGCATATCGTGATGTGCAGGTTCGTCGAGGAATCGTCGAGATACCAGACCACTGGGCTCCGTCCGCTCTCGCCCTGAACAAGCCCGGCGCCGGTCAGATAGTCCGGGGCTTACTTGCCAGCAACGGTCGCGCCAGCGCGCAGGTGCTCGTAGCGAAATCAGTGCGGGCACATCCCGAACGGAGAGACGAGTTTCTGAAGGAACTATGGGATTGGCTTACGGACCCCGAGCGTCGGCTGCTGGTAACCGTCCGGCTAACTAAGCGAGGCCATCGCGGTGCTGAACCGATAGCGGGTTTGGGCACGACCTGGCAGGTTAATGAGCAGCGCACCAGGATTCGTCACACCTCCGAGCGCCATGTCTGCTCGGTCTGCCGTCGGGCCCAGGCCGTTGCTCTCCCTGACGGGCGGTGCCCTGAGTACCGCTGCACCGGGACCACCTCTCTCCAGTCGCCTGATAGCGAGCACTTCGCTGTCAGCCAATACACAGTGCTTCCCTTCGTCCCGCTGCGCCCTCGTGAGCACACGGCCCAGATCGCGACTGAGGACCGTAAACAGGTCGAGCAGCAGTTCCAGCAGGAGGATGGCGAGGTCAACTGCATCGTCTGCTCCCCGACACTGGAGCTGGGCGTGGACATCGGCAAGCTCGAGATGGTTGCCATGCGCAATGTCCCTCCCACCCCGGCGAACTACGCGCAGAGAGCCGGGCGCGCCGGACGCAAGCATCGAATCGCCGTGGTCTTTGCCTACTGTGGGGGCAGTCAGCATGATCGGTACTTCTTTGACGCGCCGACCGAGATGATCACTGGTGCCATCAGGGTGCCTGGGTTCACGCTGCAGAATCGGCCCTTGATCCGCAAGCACGTGCAGTCTGCGGTACTGACGGAATTGAGGCGGATTGCGCTGCCAGATGAACGCGCCCAGTTGGAGCAAGCTTTTCCCCACTACATCTGGCAGTACTTCGCCACCCTCCAGGAAAACGCCAACGGCGAGACCCATCCCCGGTACCTTCCGGAGCCGCCGACCTTCCCCGAGCTTCAGCGGATGATCTCCGCACACCTCTACGAGATCATGCCGGCACTCCGCCGGATCTTCACGGAGAACTGGCCAGATGAGGACGGTGCGGCCGTCGCTGAGCAGGAACTCGAGGCGATAGCAGCAGGCGCCGGCGTCCGCCTCGAGACGCACGTCGGGATTTTGCACCGGCGGGTCTTGGCCTACCGGGATGAGGTCACGAAACTTGCCCGTCGTGAGATGTCGATGGATCTCACCGAGAAGGAGAAGAGCGCCCGAAGACGGTACCAAACGGCTCTGGACAGCCTCAAGGCTCCGAGCCAGCAGAACTACGCCTTGGCGTACTTGTCCGTCGACGGCTATCTCCCGGGTTACGCCATGGCCCGCGAGTCGTGCACGGCCACCTGTATTGACCCCTTCAAGGAGTTCTCGCGCCCCGCGGCCGTAGCCCTGAGGGAGTTTGCTCCCACCGGCCAGATCTACGCCGACGGAAACGTGTTCCGCGTCACCAGGATAAAGCTACATGACCCCTGGGAGAAGACCTCGGAGGACTCCCCTTACGAAGCCACGCGACGGTTCTGCATCGAACCCGATAATGGTCGACTGCTGGACCCCGCTACCAGGACCCACGAGGGTGGAGCTGGCGGCGAAAGCCTGTGGTCCGTCTCTCTGGCCGGTGTCGACCTCGACACCCGCGAGGCTATAGGTGATGTTCGAGAGAACCGGTTGCACGTCGGCTACGACGTTCGCCCCATGCTCTTGGCGGAGCATGGCGGTGGATGGGACGCTAAGGTGGGCGACCACTCTCTCCGCTACTTCCGGCGACACCGGATCCGTCTCGTGAATCTGGGCCCCCTTGGTTCTACTGTGGAGTCAGCCGAGGGGGGCTTCGTAGTCTGCCCGATCTGTGGCGCGGTCCGTTCGCCCCATGCGAGCGCCGCGGAGTTGCAGAAATTCGTCGACACTCACCGCAAGCAGTGTAGCGCGTCGGAGGTCCAGCACCAGGCCCTGCACGTCGAGTTCGCTGCCGACCTGCTGCTCCTGGGTCCGTTCGCAAAGCGCGCGGACGCCATCAATGCCATGACCGGTATCCTCGTTGGCGCCAAGCAGGTGCTGGACATGGGCGACTCGGAACTCGAGGGCCTGGTATTGCCGGAAGCCTCGGACACGCATTGTGTTCTGCTCTATGACCCGATGCCCGGCGGATCGGGGTTTCTCCCTCAGCTGCGGCGCTACTGGATGACGATTTGTCAGAAGGGCTGCGAGGTCATTCAAAGCTGTAGCGGCTGCGAGGAGGACGAGGCGTGCTACGGCTGCCTCAAGACGTACCGGAATCAGCAATATCACGAGGAACTGAGCAGAGCCGTAGCTTGTCGGCTTCTGGAAGAACTGGCGACTGAGATTGTCGAGACCAACGAGGTCCCACCAGTCGTGGTTGAAAGGACCGAGTCACTCCCGGACACTGAGAGTGATGCCGAGCAACTCCTCGAGGCCCTATTGAGCAACCACTCGTTCCCGCTGCCTGCTGAGAGACAGTACCGGGTTGATTTGGGCGGCGGTGACGTCACAGTTGCAGATTTCGCGTACCCGGCGGAGAAGGTCCTCGTGTACGTCGACGGGATGTCCGAGAGAATTCACGGCAATCCCCAACAACGTCTGAAGGACAGTATCCTAAGAGCAAAGGCATCCAAGGCCGGGTTCCAGCTATCCGTGATCTCTGCTGAAGGCCTCCACGACCCGACCGGCATCGCGGCCTTCCTGAACGAGCTGGCCATCTACCTCGATAAGGCTGACCTCATACTGGACCAGCCATAGGCGATTAGGCTCGCTATATTGACAGCTCTCGCTGGCCGTGCCCCCAAGAACTATCCACTGCTATGTTAGTACTGGGGCGGGCGGCCTTCGACAAAGCGCAAATCGGAAGGCGAGCAAGCAGATACGCGACGGGAGTAGATCATCCAGATATTGCAGGCGAGGTGTATAGGCAGCGCATGGAACCCCCAATGCCCATTGAGAGACTCGTTGCACAGATTCGCGATATCGTGAACTGCTCCGAGGTGCGCTACCGCGCCAGCCGAGGCTTCTCAGCGTTCGCGAAACTTTGCACCTGCATGGATACCATCGGGGATACCGAGCAAGCCATCGGGGCCTTCACGGTGGACTCGCGTGGCCAGAGCTACGGGCTTAGTTACCTGATGATCTATGGCCTCTTCCAGGCGTATGTCATCCAGCAGGATGCAGTCCTCAACCTATGCGATGCACTCCGTGAAGCCCTCGGCAGCCCTTTTCAGCACAGGCGTGATGGCTACCCTGGCCTAAACGACGTGCGCGCGCTCCGCGTGCAGATCGTAGGACACCCGACACTGCAGGGACGAAAGAAGAAGGGCCCAGCGTCATATCACAGTATTTCGCGTGCCCAGATTGGCAGGGACAGCATCACGGTGCTGTCCGAGCACGAGGCAGGGGAGAAACGCGAGTTCCACCAGGTGTTCTATCGCGAGACGACTGAGAAGCAGGCCGAGGGCATAGCCTCTATACTTCAGGCGGTACTGGACGAGCTCCGCGCCTGGCACGATGCCCACCGGGCCGAATACCGCGAGTCACGGCTAACGTCAATCTTCCCCGAAGACTATGGAGATCGGTTCTACGACATGCAGGCCGCGATCCGCGGTGAGTTCCCACTTTCGACCGGAGCGTCGAGCTTCGAGGCGGTATGTCAGATCATGGACGGGTACGAGGCTGAGTTGGACCGACGCGGGTTAGCCATTGAGGCGTATCCCGGCGTCCAGGTAGCCTACGAGGAACTGCGACACCCGATTTCGATGCTCCGCGCGTTCTTCGAGCAGGGCTCAATGGGGTCAGTCTGCGCTGATGAGGTCGCTATGAAGCGCGCCGAGATCATGACGCACTTCGTCGAGGACCGCATCGCCGGGCTCCGCGACATGGCGCGCGAGATCGATGATGACTACGCCAGATCTGACGTGGAGGAGGGACGGGACGATGATGCAGACTCGGTGCCACCCAGCATTGTCGTCTGCGAGATCGACGAGCCTGCATCGTGGGGTCGGACAGGCGAAGACACACTCGATAGCGTTACAGTCGAACCTCCTCAGGCATCGCGCCTTAGTGCCCTGCGGTACTGCCTGGCTAAGGTCCAGGAAGGGACATATCGCGATGCCAGTCGGGCCTACGGCGAGGTGAGCCTGGAATCAGTCAGGAATGAGCTTGATCAGATCCAACGCGTCATGTGCGAGCGCGGCTTGTTCCAGGAGGGGGAAGCAGCGGTGCTGGGCAAGATGTCGTTCCCGCTGTCGATGCTGGGCAGCTTCTATGGCGCCCCTGGGGCAGTGCCTGCAGCGGATGCGAACGTGTATGCGTGGTATCTCGGAAGACTGGTGAACGAGCTGCATGCGCTTGCCGTCCGGGCCGGGCCAACTCCGGACCGCGCGCCATAGGGCAGCGGTGATTGGGGAGGCGAGCCGCATCCGGATCGGGTCGCCCGCATGCTGTCGTAGTGCCACATCCTCGCCGGCAAGACACTGGAATGCAGCGGGACGACGGCAGGCAGACCTAATGGCAGCGTCGTCGCTGCTCTCCCTTCGGGTGGCCGAAGAGATCACGTCTGAAGGAGCAGAATGCCCAATCCATTCGTCGCCATACATGAGTTTGGTGGGTCGCAGGAGACAGCGTTCGAGACGCTCTGCTGCCAGCTTGCCGGCACGACCGGACCCCAGGCGCCTGGCTCGAAGTTCACCCGAATGGGAGCCCCCGACGCCGGGCTCGAGTGCCTCTGGCGACTGCCCAACGGTGATGAATGGGGATGGCAGGCTAAGTTCTTCGTATCGGCGCCTGGCGCTGATCAGTGGCGCCAAGTGGACAAGTCGGTGAAGACGGCACTTGCGAAGCATCCAAGGCTCACAAGGTGCTGGATATGCCTGCCCGTGGACAGGTCTGACGCGAGAATCTCAGGGAGGGTCTCTTCCCTCCAACAATGGGACCGTCACGTAGAAAAGTGGGTAGGTTGGGCGGCCACGGCGAATATGAGCGTCGAGTTTGAGTATTGGGGAGAGCATGAGCTCTGGGAGATGCTGTCTCGGCCGGAACACTGCGGACGGAGGCTCTTCTGGTTTGGCGACTATGATCTTAGCTCAGAGTGGTTCCGCGCGCGATTTGAGGAGGCGAGGGCCGACGCTGGGGTGCGGTACACGCCGGAGTTGAACATCGAACTGCCAGTGGCCTACACCTTCGAGGGGCTCGGGATGACCCCCGACTTCGGGCGCGCCTCATCATCGCACATCGCGGAGATTCGGAAGGCTCTGCAGAGGAGTTCGAAGACAGGAGCCTCGGCGTCTGCCGAAGACGAGTACGCGGTCTTGCGCCAGAGCGTCGAAGCGGCTTTGGCGTCGTTCGAAGGAGTCTCTGGTGCGCCGGACGATCCCGTTGACTGGGGCCGTATGCGGGAGTCGAGCGAGGCGTCGAGGGAGTTGGCGCGTGCGTGCGCCACAAGGCTACGGGCCCTACAGGATGCAGAGAAGGCGAAGGCGGCGTCAAAGGCGACCGGTAGTCGCGGCGACTCGTCGTCGGCCCTTAGCCGGGGCTTGGATTGCGAGATTGACGCCCTGCACCGGCTATCCTGGAGGCTTCACGAGCTTGTGGCTTACTCACAGGATGACCAGACAAGCGCGGCGTCCACAGGTGCCGTCCTGCTCGTCGGGGATGCGGGCACTGGGAAGACTCACCTGCTCTGTGACGTCGCGGATCGCAGGACTACTGCCGGGCGTCCCACTGTGCTGCTGCTGGGGCAGCACTTCAACGGGAATGACGACCCTTGGGCCCAGATGATCTCTCGACTGGGCTTATCTTGCGACCGCGATAGCTTCCTCGGCGCTCTCGAGACGGCAGCTCAGGCGGCGGGCTCGAGGGCACTGATACTTATCGACGCGCTGAACGAAGGCGAGGGCAGGTCCCTCTGGGCTAAGCACATTGGGGGAATGCTCAACGTGCTGCGCCGCTACCCTTGGATCGGGCTCGCAGTGAGCGTCAGGAGAGGCTACGAAGACCTCGTTGTGCCCGAATCCTTACCCGCGGGCCAGTTCACCCGGGTCGAGCACCACGGGTTCTCCGGAGCCGAGTTCGAGGCCACAACAGCTTTCTTCGAGCACTACGGAATCATGTATGCCGAGATCCCTCTCTTGGCTCCCGAGTTCCAGAACCCCCTATTCCTGAAGCTATTCTGTGACACCCTCCGAACCGATGGTCTCCGGAGCGTGCCTGGACATTTCACTGGCTCGAGTGCCGTATTCAAGCAATTCCTGCTGGGTGTCAATGGCAAACTGGCGCGGCCCGAATTATTGAACTACGACCCACACCGGGACCTGGTCGGAGCTGCGGTTACCGCACTCGTTGACCGGATGAGCAAGATCGGCACCCGCTGGCTCCGCCGAGACCTGGCGGGAAGCATTGTTAACGAGATTCGCCCGAGTGCAGGGTACGCAGATTCGTTCTTCAACCACCTGATTCAAGAGGGAGTATTAGCAGAGGGCCGGTTCTGGGCCAGGGGTGCGGCGGGGGCGGTAGATGGGGTTCAATTCTGCTATGAGCGGTTCTCGGACTTTCTGTTGGCCGACCGGCTGATCGACAAGTATTGCAGTTCTCCCGAACCCGAGGCTGCCTTCGGACCAGCAGGTGGCCTTGGCGCGCTAATGGGTGACGACTGGTCCTGTTACGAGAACAGTGGGGTGATCGAGGCGCTGGCCACTCTGGTGCCGGAACGCATCGGGCGGGAACTCCCAGCGCTGGCGCCCCAATCGGCGGGTCTCGATCTCGTGAAGGCAGCCTTTGTCAACAGTCTCATCTGGAGGGACCGCACCGCCTTCTCAGAAGAGACCCGAGGCTGCATAAACGAATATGTGATCCCTGATGGGCAAGCATTCCGACTCTTCATCGACGCCATGCTCACGGTCAGCACAGACCCGGCCCATCCGTACAACGCCGACCGTCTGCATGACATCCTCATGGGCTACGAGTTGCCTCAACGGGATGCGTTGTGGTCAACGCTGTTGCATGAGGAATGGGGCCGCGAAGGCGCCCTGGACCGCGTTGTCGGGTGGGCGCGCGGGGCAGCCGATAAGACCTACCTGTCGGACCAATCCATGCGTCTTGCTGGCATGACACTCGGTTGGTTCCTCACGACCTCGAATAGAGGATTGCGGGATTCGTCTACTAAGGCCCTGGTGGCCCTCTTCACTGACAGGCTGAGTGTGTTGCCTGATGTCATCGAGGAGTTTCTGGGGGTCAATGACCCATATGTGATTGAGAGGCTCATAGCGGCGGCCTACGGGTGTGCCATGCGCACTTCCGATAGAGACGGTGTGGCGGTATTGGCCGGTAAGCTCTATGGATGGTTCTTCGAAGACAATCGCCCGCCGGCAGACATCCTTCTGCGCGACTACGCGCGCGGAGTGATTGAGGTTGCGGCGCGGGACGGGGGCGCAGCGGGAATCGATCTCGTCAAGGCGCGCCCACCATACACCAGCGAATGGCCTGCCGTGATTCCCTCTGACGAGAATCTGGCCCAGCATGGAAAGTACCATGATGGGATGTCGGACTCGGAACTGGCCAAGCTCCATCTGTTTGACTCTGTGATGGGATCGGGCGACTTCGCCAGATATATCATCGGGACGAACAGCGGAGCCTTCGAGTGGATTAATGTGCCGATTGGCGAACCAGTCCCTCAGACCAGCAAGGAGATGATACAGGAGTTCGAAACAGAGCTGTCGCCGGAGCAGACGAGGGCTTATCACACCTATCGGCATAGTCGCTGGATGGGCACTCTCTCCGCAGATGACCTGCGGATCATCCTTGGGGAGGACGCCTCCGAGCCCCGGGGGCTATCCGAACCGGATGGCGCGCCGATGCCCCCAGCTGACGAAGAGTTGTTCGGAGCTGACTACATGGACGCATCGGAAGAGGAGTTCGTGGCGACGCTCGATGACGGGATGCGAGTACGGTTCGAACAGGGTGTCAAGGGAGCTTTGGATCGAGATGGTCGCGACGAACTTGGGTTCGATCTCGCCATCGCTCAGCGTTGGATATTCCAGCGAGTGCTGGAGCTCGGTTGGACGCCGACGCTATTTGGCAGATTCGACCGCGCTGTTGCAGGGCACGACCGCTACGGGCGGGGCGAAACAAAGCCTGAGAGGATCGGCAAGAAGTATCAGTGGATCGCGTACCATGAGTTCCTTGCGCGCGTTGCCGACCACTTCCGCATGAGGGAAGACTCCTGGTCTGATCGACCGGTTGTGTACGAGGGGCCCTGGCAGCTCTCCTATGTCAGGGACATCGACCCCTCAGTGGCGTTAGCATCCACCCATAGGGACGAGGGGTTCCGTGGCCACCACCGAGCTTGGTGGTTTCCAAGTTCGTACGACATTACCCACCACGACGCAGGCAAGGCCTGGCTCCGCGACCGTAAGGACCTACCAGACCCCGCTACGCTGCTGTCTGTTGAAAGGCCCAGCGATGACTCGCAGTGGTTTGTCCTGGATGGGTTTCTCAACTTCTCCAAGTGCAAAGAAGAGATCTCCGCGGACGATGAATACCCACGCCGTGACTTCTGGTACCTGATACACAGCTATGTCGTACGCAGCGCAGACATGGACGCGGTGTTCACTTGGGCAAGTGGGGTGAATCTCTACGATCAGAGAATGCCCGAGACGAGTCACCTTTACAAGGTATTCCTCGGGGAAACGTACTGGAGTCCGGCATGGGACTACTTCCGGTCCCATGGGCGCGAGGAGTGGACACGCGGTTGGAGCGACAAGATCCCTGCTCCTGTGCTGTACGCCGCGGACGAGTACTTCTGGGAGAGGGGATATGACTGCTCCGTCACCGATGCGATCACTATTAAGGTTCCGGGGAACTGGCTTGCCCGAGGAATAGGGCTCAGCTGGGAGGGCCGCGAGGGCGAGTTCGTCGATGCGCATCGGCGAGTTGTGGCTATGGATCCGTCAACGCGCCAGCAAGGCCCCAGTGCGCTACTGATCAGACAGACCGATCTGCTTGAGGCGCTACGCCGAGAGAAATGCGAACTCATCTGGGTGATCCTCGGCGAGAAGAACCTCCTGGAGGAGTCCCGTCGGAAGGAAGACTGGCCAGGACGTCTGACAATAAGTGGGGCGTACAGGATGGGAGAAGGCGAACTGATAGGCAGGTTGCGGCCGAAGTTCATTACGCGGTGATGCAGGCTTGAGACGGCCAACAATCGCATGCCGCCGTGGGGCATCCTTCGGCTATGGTTGTCTGACGTGTAACTGGGGGGCGGTAGGGCAGGACGCCCTTCTCACGGAGTCTGCCTGCGGTCACCGCCCTGCGGCGCGATCTGCCGCTCGACGAGTGCTTCGTAGTCGGCCGCGTCAGTGCTGAATCTTATGGGTGGGCACGGGCAGGCCACCATCAGATCACGCCCAAGGCCGCAGTGGATCAATTAGTCTATGCGCGATAATTGTGCGGTCTGGCGTCGCATCATCCCGCGCCGGCCGTGTTTCCAGAAGACGTCCGCAGTGGCCCATAGCATAGGTTACAGGTTGCCACACATAGCCCAAGTCGACGGCTTGGCGGCGGAGGGACTCGCTCGTGCCGGACCAGCACTGGAGCATGAGCGCGGGGGGCGGGGCTACTGGTCCGCCCCCCGTACTTCCTCTCAGCGGTTAGCTGATGAGGCCGGTTTCTTTGGCGTAGGCCAGTAGCTCTTCCACCGTGCTTACCCCGGCGGCTTTCTTCATCTGGCTGAGGTGTTCGGTCAGGGTCTTGGGGGTGATGTTCGCCGAAGCCGTGATCTCCCGCCGGGGACGGCCGGCGGCCAGGGCCTCGAGCAGGCTCCGGCGCTTGGCGGTCCACGTGAACTTGACGCGAGTCTCGGAGACCTTCTTCAGCCGCCCCAGCAGAGGCAAGGCGTGGCTTTCTTCCTCCAAGCGCCGCGCCGCCAGGGCGATGGCCTCCTCGACCGTATGGACCTGCAGCCGGGCGAAGATCTTGCGAGCGGATCTGCCTATGTTGACCGTCGTCGTCTCCCACATACTGGCCACGGACTCGTCGCTCAAGCCCGACTGCTTATGCTTCAGGTAAGCCAGATTCCGCGGCGTGAGCGAGTCCGGGCCGGTCTGGGCCTTGCGTTTGGTGTAGCTGGGCATGGGCAAGACCCGTTCGGGCAGGAAGACCAGCTTGAGCCGGAGCAGCAGGTCTTCACCCTCCGCCTTCTCCAGCTGGGCGTACTCGATGATGGTGCGCAGCGCCTCTCTTTGCTCGGCAGGATCCAGCCCCGCCCAGACGGCCGAGAAGCTCTGCAGAGTCCGGCGCACGGCTTCGAGTTCCACTCGGCGCGTGGACTGAGACTGGAGCGCCGTCTCGGAGAGGGCCAGGCTGTTGTCCAGCTCCTCCCGCTCCTGACGGAGTCGCGCGTTTTGCTCGCGGAACTGCGCGGCGTCGATTTCGTCGGCGGAGCGCATATCTACGAGCCGGTCAATGCGCGATTGGAGTTGCCCCCGCTGGCGGCGCAACCCCTCCACATGCTCGGCCACGAGGTTGCTCTCGGCGGAGAGCAAATCCTGACTCTGCTCCATCGCCAGTTGCTGGACCTCGGGGGAGAGGGCCAACTGGGAGATTTCCTGGAGGACCGCCTTGTCGATTGGTTCGGCCAGGCGACCCACTCGGGGACAGCCGGCGTCGCGTCGATGGTCGTTGGTCCGGCACTGATACAGGACCTTACCGGTGCTATGGGAGCGCATGGCAGCCAGGTAGCTGCCACAGTGTCGGCAAGTGATGATGCCAGCCAGCAAGGAGGCTTTGGGCCCTCCGCGAGCGCCCACCCGGCGGTTGCGCTCGAGCCGCTGGCACATCAGGTCGCGCTCTTCGGGCTCCCACAGGCGCTCCTCCCAGTGCTGTCCCTGGATCATGGTGCCGTCCGACTGCTTGATCAGCCCGGCGCCTATGGGACAAACGAGCACCTGGCGGACCGCACAGGAGTCCCAGTCGCAGTTGGCGCCCGAAGGGCGAAGCACACCCAGGGAGCGCAGGTGGTCGGCGATCTGGAGGGTGGACCAGCCCGCCAGGTAGCGTTCCTTCATCACGAGGGCCCATTCAGCCTGCTCCGGCTGACGCACGTAGGTGCGGCGTCCGCCGGGCGGTACAGATTCGTGGGTCTGCCACTGGAACCCATAGGGTACGCGACCCCCAGGGGGAAAGCCCAATTCCGTGCGTCGGTGCCAGCCATCGGTTACGCGGCGCTTGTGCTGGCGCAAGTGAGTGGCGGCGAAGATGTGGCTGATGCCGACAATCATGGCTCCCTCGTCGGTGTCGGGGTCTGCGTCGACGTCCATAAACTTGCAGGGGATGCCCAGTTGCTTCAGGTGCCGGGTTACCCCGAAAGAGACAGACTCTTCGCGACCCAGGCGGGACACGCTGTAGAAGAACACGGCGTCCAGTCGCCCCGCTTCTGCCTCCTCCAGCAACCTGGTTAGCGCCGGCCGTTGCTTGGTGTCCCCGGCTCTCGCCAGTTGGGCGGGAGGGTAAGAGCCGGAGAGGGCTTTCTCCTCAAACGCGACGATCTCGAAGTTGCCCTCTCCGAACTGGCCCTCGGCCAGTTGCCGGATCCGGGTCGATTGCGTCTCCAGCGAATGACCCTCAAGCTGTCCCATGCTGGATACCCGCGTATAGGTTCCGATGCGCATCATGACCGTTCGCCACCCTTCGGGAGTAAGTACCCCAACGATATAACGGCTCCATCATAACATGAGAACAGTCCACTGCTCTTCGAGGCTACGGTAGACCTAAGGTCGTTCACAATAGTCCCTTCCTTTCCAGGCTGGACAGGTAGATAAGGCTCGCTTTCGTGGTGGAAAGCGGCGTCTTGTTGTTCTTGGCTTCTGCGGTTACTGTTCACAATTACCCCCTACGCTGGGCGGGGCGACGGGCGCCTGTTCGGGCTCACCGGGGCGTAATCCGCCCTGATCCGCCGAACTACCACTCTCCGCCCCCGGTTCCGGTACTTCCAGGCCCACCGTCGACGGCGAGGGCTCTGTGTCTTCCGTGGCGGCGCGACAGGCCCCCAGCGCGAGGAAACCGGCGAACTGACGGAGCCGGTCTTCGGGGCTGCGGTCAGGTGCGGCGACCGGGGTGGCGAGGTCGTCGCGCTGGGACGGGGAGGCGTCGAGTACCGGCCGGTCCGGGACAGTGCTGGCCGGATGAGTGGAAACCATCTCCTGGTTTGTCGTGGGGTTCTGGTTACTCATTGTCGTCACCCCCCAGTTGGAGGAGGGGGAGCGCGTTGACGGCGGCGCGGCAGGAGGCGGGGTCGCTATGGACGTAGATCGAGGTGACCTCCAGGGAGAGGTGGCCGAGTAGGCGCGAGACGGTCGCTATATCGGTGCCGTTGCGCAGCAGGAGGGTGGCGAAGGCGTGCCGCATGCCGTGGAGGGTGAACCCTCGCCCCTCGAGGCTGGCCCGGCGCAGGAGGCGCGCGAACAGGCGGCGCAGGTGGGTCACGCCGATTCGCGTTCCGAGGCGCGTCATCAGCAGCGGCCCGGCCTGGCTGCCCCGCGCCGCGAGGTACTCGGTCAGAACCTGCCGAGTGGGCTCGGCAAGCGGGAGCCGCCGTTCGCGGTCGCCCTTACCGCGCACCAGGAGTTCGGTGCCGTCGGGGGAGAAGCTGGCCAGATCGAGGTCGAGGAGTTCCTGACGGCGGAGTCCCGCGGTGGCCAGCAGCCAGATGCAGACTCGCTCCAGGGGGGTGCGGGCAGCGTTCAGGAGGGCGCGGACCTCGCTCTCGTTCGGGTAGCGGCGCTCGTGGCGCGTGCGGCGGGGTAGTTGCAGGCCGCGGGCGGGGTTGGTGGGGATCCACCGCTGGCGGGCGCAGTACTCCAGCCAGCCCCCGAACGCGTGAGCACGCCGGCGGATGGTGTTGGCGGAGAGCGAGCTGTGGCTGCCCAGATACGTCTCCAGGACGGCGGTGGTGATCTGGGTGGGGGAGGTTAGGCCTTGCTGCGCGCAGGAGGCGAGCAAACCGGCCAGGTCGTGGGCGTAGGCGCGAGCCGTGTTCTCCGCGCAACGGCGGAGGTTAGTGAGGTAGGACAGGTACTGCTCGACTGAGTTGTCGAGATCCGGAGCTTGGACTTCTGCGACGGGATTCATTGGCGAATCACCTTGTTTCTGGTGGCTCGCCATGAACCGTCAGGGCGAGCCACCTATAATCGGTGCACTCGCCCTTGAATAGTGTATACAAAATGGCGCATCTATCTCTATTTCTTATGGGACGGACTGCGCTCACGCTGGGCCTGCAGTTTGGCGGCTGTCTCGCGCAAGTACTGGTGATCCTCGGAAGGGCTCAGCCCGCTGGGGGCCTGGTCTCGCCAGCGTCGGAGAGTGTGCCGGTCCACCTGGAGCTCTTGGGCCAGCGCTTTGTCACTCGTGAACAGCGCCTGGATGTCGGGTATCCGGCTGAGCGGGAAATAACGCCTGCCCTCATGACGGACCGACGGGAGCTGGCCTCGTCGGTCGCGGGCTTGCACCGCCCCGGCGGTTACGCCTTCGCCCAGGCGGGCCACAAGACCATCCAAGTCGACGCACTGGGTCGGTACTCCGCCGACCTTGATCGTGAAGGTCTGTACCAGTACCGCCGGCGGCTGCTCAAGGACGGACGCTATCGCGTCGGCACTGGCACCGGTATAGATGGCCGCGATCAGTTGGTTCTCTGTCCAAGCGGACTCGGGACTGTCACTGTCGCGGTCGGGCTTCTCATCAAGCGTTACGCATTCCTGCGGTGCTCGCCCGGTCTGCAGGGCTCCCTTGAGGGTAACGAGCTCGGCCATGCGACGTTTGAGGAAATGGGAGAAGGGAATGAGTTTCTGCGGTAACCCGCCCCCAGAGGAGTGCGCCCGGGTCGTAGGCCGGGGGGAGGCCATGCCGAGGACCGTCCCGAACGGCAGAGGAACATCAGGCTGCTCGGCCCAGAACAGGTCGTACTCGCCCAGGGCCCGGTAGAACTCATCCTCAAGCCGCGCCATGACCTGCTCGTCGTCATGGTCGGTTGACGAAGCGGTCAGGGCGCGTAACGTCTTGAGCAGCAACGGACGGAACAGCGCCAGAAGCACCTCTTGCGCCTCGGCGCGAGTCTCGGGGAAGGCAGGAACAACCGTGGTGAGGGCGACCAGGTAGTCGATCATCTCACGCTTGGTGGAGTCGTTCGCTTTCACCCGCCGGCAGTACCACCGGAGATCGGACAGTCCCAGGCGGGGCGTCACCCAGAACCCGTAGAACACATCTTGGAATTGCATCAGATGGGTCCATTCGCTCTGGACCGCTGCGAGGCGTTCCTCTCGGTGGTCTTCGGCGGGCAGAACCAGAGGCGCGATAGACAGAAACAACGGCAGGGCTTCGCGCAGAAGTAGGTCGAAGGCGATTCCCCAGCGATAGGAGGCACAGTCGCTATCAAGTGTGAGCAAGGCCTCGCCGAGGGGGTTATTGGAGGACAGATTGGGCGTCGTCAGGGAGGCTACCACGTCGGGCGTGCACCGGTCGAGGGCCCGCTGCAGCGCGGCGTCGAGTCGCTCCTCATTCACTTGGTCAGGCCGGACCCCATGGTAGAGAAGACACTGCCCCGCGGTCAAGGTGAGCTTCTCGGAGAGCATCGCGCGCAGCGCGCCCCGCGCAGCTTCTCGGTGGGGCGAGTCGTCGGCGGTAGCCAACTCCCGGAGCCGGGGCAGCAGATTGCCGGTCAGATGACCGGAACACGACCACTCCAGCCACGGGTTGACCAGTTCCGGGTCCCCGGCGATTAGGTCCTCATAGGGCTTGAGGTCTATGCCTTCGGCTTCGTCCAGCAGCGCAGAGATACCCCACTCAAAAGGGCCTTCGCCTAATGAGGCCAGGCGCATCCCCAGACCGGCCTCCCCCGCGACCAGATAGGCCGGTCTCGCCGATAACCATCTCTGGATTCGCATGGGTTCGCCCTCGTCGATGATCTCGCGGGCTGCCGACCGCCTGTAGAAGTTGGGATCATCCTCGTGCCGTTGCGCGGCCGTATGTACGGCTTCATAGGGATAGGCAGCCAGCGCATTCCACCCCGCATCTCGCACACTCGGGTACAGGGAACCCAGCGCGTCGACAAACAGATCGAGGTGAGCGGCGGGCGCCAGTTGGGCCAAAGCCGCGAGTAGAGATGCTGCCGTCAGTTCCTCTGCTCCGGGGTAGCGTTCGGCCAGAAGCTCGGCGTCCTTCGGGCTACCCTGGGCCAGGATTCGCGCCGAGACTGCCGCCAGCAACGGGTTCTTACTCGACAGGTGTCGGCGCGCCAGGTGCAAGACCCTCCGCGGATCCAGACATCGGCATACCTCCAACGCACGAGGTAACGCCGGGCATTCCGGCATTAGCTCAACCGCGCATATCAACAGTGGCAAGGCCGGCTCGCCCAGTGCAACCAGAAGGCGCTCGCCGCCCTCGGCGACCAGAGAGTTTGGCGAAGCAAGGCAGTGGATGAGCCAAGGCGCGGCCTGGCGAGGGAGAGGAGTCTGGGCCAAGATGCCGAGCAGCGCGGCCTGGATAGCCTGTTCTCGGAATATGTCGCGCATCGCTGGATCGGCGGAAGGGACCGATCCCTTCCCGGCGGAACCCTCCCGGGAAACGGTCGCCACGGCCGATAGGTCAGCAAAAAGGCAGAGCAGGGGCTCATCATTATAGGCGCCTTGGGCCAGACGAACGCCCTCTTCTCCCAGGTCGGCATTCGCCCGGGCTCGATGAACTCTTTCATTTTTCAGGCTTGTCTGTAGCGCCCCCAGAACGTCGTCCTGGATCGAGGGCCCCCAGGCGGCGGCTTGGTGGGTAAGATCTTGGAACTCTATCCAGGCTCCGTGGCCTGCGAACCTTGGGAAGATGGCCACGGAATCACCAGCCTCGATCCTCTCCCGCTCTGAGCTCACGGATCTCTCGGCCAGTGACTCCGCCTGCTTCGTCAGGGCGGTGAAGATGGCGTCCCAGTCGTCCGGAGGTCCTGCGCAAGGCAGCGACGGGAGTTGCCCGGTTACGGCTACCGTGTTCCGTCCAGCGAGTTGGAGGGCATACAAACGGACCTCCGGTTGTTCCCGGTTCCAGAAGGTGCGGAACATCATGACCTGCTGCTCCAGCAACGACTCGATCAGGGGGGCGACTGTATCCAGATGGGCGCCGTAGCGGCAGACCGGGTACAACTGACCCGCGGTCTGGCGGAGGGCGTCGAACAAGGATATGAGAGAGTCAGTGTCGGGGGTCAGGGTGACGATTCTCCGTAGCCGCTGCAGCGGGGCCAGCGCTTCTTCCACCTTCTGAACCTGACTGGAAAGGGCGCCCTCGGTCGCGCCCTCAGGTGACCGGCTCAGGGCGACCAGGGCCAGAACGGATGTGGTAAGTCGCTCGCAGGCAGCGGGTAGGGTGTTGGCCAGCGCCTGCGGCAGCCCGGCTCGTACAGCGCCAAGCGCTTTGCTTGCTGCCTTGCGAGCGCCGGGACTGACGTCCTCCAGCCAGATTCTAAGGACCTCGGGAGCGAACTCCTCCAGTTGTGCATCTTCGATAAGGCGCAAAGCCTCGCGGCGGTCCCGGACCAGCCCTGAACTCAGGCGCCGGCGCAGGCAGTCCTGGGCCTCAGGGAGGGTGAAAGCCCCGGGCACCGTCAGTGCCAGATCCTGGACTTCCGCCGGCATGTCTGGTCTCAGGTACTTAGGCAGGCGTCGCAACAACGTGTGGGGGTGGGCGGCAATCATGCCGATCTCGCACGCGGCTCGCATGGCTTGCGATGCGCTTTTCTTGAATAGGCCCACGACCTTGCGCAGTTCATCGTGGGCGGATTTCTCCATCAGGGTGGTGGCGAGGCAGACGACGCTTGGGGAAGAGGTGCGTCGGCAGACAGCGATGACGGCCTGGCGAGCGGGCTCCCCTAAAGGGGCGTGGAGACACTGCAGGAGACCAACTGTATTGGGGTGCCGCTTCAGCGCCATCAGGACGTGGGGAAGCGCCTGCTCATCCGCCTGCCACAGGGCCCAGCAGCACCAGTCGTGGGCTGGCCCTTGCCCCACTACCTCCGCCAGGAGTCGCTCAAAGGCTTCTGGGGTGCCGAGCTCAACCAAGCCCGCGACAGCCTCTTGGTGAGCCAAGCTGCTGGCTTGGGCCGAAAGCGCTCGCGAAAGGCGTTGGAGTTCTTCATCATTGTTGACAGGCATGTCTGTATCTGTCCCCCTAAGTGGCCATGATGGAACAATTGTACGCCATTCGGGGCCGTAGTCAACTGCGTTCCGCAAGGTGGCAACTGACAGCCTTACTCTATTCTCAACGAGTGGCAGCGCGAATGAGAAAGGTTGCCATTGGACGGACCACCGCAAGAAGGACTTCGTCCTCGTCTGGGCAAACTGACCCCCTACGAGCCGACAGTATTAGATATAGGATGTGGCCTCTCTTGTGAGATTAGAGCGAATGAAAGTTGAGGGCTTCAGGAGCTTCGGGAAGTCATTTGACATCGAGTTCGCCGACGGGCTGAGCGTCCTGGTCGGTGAGAACGGTGCCGGAAAGAGCGCGGTCATTGACGCGATTCGCACGATTCTGCAGGAAGACGAGTACGGTCGCGCCGGCCTCCGTGACACTGACTTCCACCGTCCCTTCGAAGCCCAAGCACAAGCTTCACCGTCCATCAGCATATCGGCGCTGTTCGCTGGCCTCTCGGACGAAGAGCAGATCGCCTTTCTCCCCTGGACGGATGCGCGCGACAAAGCGACGCTGAATCTGCGGGTGGAGAACAAGCTATCGGCGAGAGACCGCTTCAAGCGTCTGGTCTGGGGGGGAGCCTCGAGTGCATCAGTGTTCGAGTGGGAACTGATGGAGGCGATCAACTGCATATACTTGCCTCCGTTGCGCGATGCAGAGGCGAAGCTGCGCGAGGGCAGAGGGTCGCGATTGGCTCGACTGCTGAAGAACAGCTGCCGGTCTGAGTTGGAGCGGGCTCAGAAAGAGGGAGAGACACATCCGCTTGAGCAGAAGGTCAGGGAGTTCAACGAGAACTTGGCGGGAGACGCTGATGGGCCGATCGCCGCGGCCAACCAGCTTATCAAGGCGAGGTTGCACGAAGCGGTCGGGAAGGTCTTCGGACAAGACACGAAGATCAGCTTCTCGGAGGGCACCTTCGACCGCCTGGCGGAGAGCCTCAGACTTCTGTTCTTCCCGCAGATCGACAGCTCCACTCCGGCAGAAGCGTTTCGTTCCTTAGAGGAGAACAGTCTCGGCTACAACAACCTCCTGTATCTCGCGACCGTGCTTGCGGAACTCTCCCCGGCACCGGGTTGCGGCCCCGAGTACCTGCGGATATTGCTGATAGAAGAGCCCGAGGCTCATCTGCATCCTCAACTGCAGACGAGACTACTGGGGTTCCTTCAGGAGAAGGCAAGAGAGGAACGGCTGCAGGTAATCGTGACCACGCACTCTCCCGTGCTGGCAGCGGCAGCTCCGATAGACTCGCTCATCCACATGTCGTGTCGAGGCGTCGCCCCCACAGCTTTGCGGCTGTCAAGCTGCGGGCTGACAGAACAGAGCAGCCACTTCCTTTCGAGGTGGCTGGATGCCACTAAATCCACTCTCCTATTCGCCAAGGGAGTGATCCTGGTTGAAGGCATCGCGGAAGCGCTGCTGGTGCCAGAACTGGCGAAGCGCGTGATGGGCGACCTGCGCCGTGAGGGAAAGGCCGGCGTTCCGGACTCTTTGGCCGACGCCGGCATCTCTGTCATCAACATGAACGGCATCTACTTCAAGCACTTCATGCAGTTATTCTGCGACTTGAAGGGAAGCGGTTCATTGAGTATTCCGGTTCGTTGTGCGGGGGTTACTGACAAAGACCCGTCCAAGAGGAGTAAGCCGACACGAGCCAGATCTTTGCGGGGAAACAACCCAGCCCTGAAACTGATCCCGCAAGCGAGGCAATCCGACACCTGTCGCTTGTACTGCTGCGAGTTGAAGACCTTCGAGTATGACTTGGCAATGGAGGAAGACAATCTGGGCGTTATGCTCAGCACGCTGAAGACGTTGTGTGAGAGGTCTGCCAACGGCACGGCATCGGCAGCCGAGAAGGACTGGGCAGCAGAGTCGGATGATGCCAAGGCAAAGGAAGCGCACTCCTTGCTCGGAAGGATCAGTGCCAGTAATATCGGGAAAGGCTACTACGCACAGGCACTGGCGGGCAGACTCGAGGATGATCCTGAACTGCCGTTCGCCGTCCCCACTTACATACGTGACGCGGTGTGTTGGGTGCTGGGTGAGCAACTTGAGTAGTGATGCAGACCAGTTCGAGCGCGTCGCCGGTGTGGTCTGCAGAAAGCCCGCTGGCATGTCAGCGGTCGATTGTCGGAACAGCTTCGGGCAAAGGCGGGCCTTCTGCTGCGGATCCGACTCGTGCCGAATCAAGGAGAAGACAGATGAGCAACTCGATTATGTGACTTCCCCCTCAGACCGGCACATGATCCTTCGGGCGTGCCCCGGCAGTGGCAAGACGGAAGTTGTCGGGCTGAAGGCCGCATATGAGATCGCTCGTTGGCAGTCCCAGAACAGTGGCCTCGCCGTTCTAACCTTCACCAATAGCGCGGCCGACGTGATTCGGCGCCGCATAATGGAGTTCGTCGGGGCCGACCGGCTCGGTTACCCCCATTATGTCGGTACCATCGACAGCTGGCTTCACGGCTATCTCGCCAATCCCTTTGCGCATCACGTAACCGGTTACGAAGGGAAAGACGGTGACCGCAGAATCAGGCTGGCCGCGGACACCGACCCAAATGGTTGGCTGAACGCATTCAAGTGTGACACGCCTTACTATGTGCTCGGCGAGAATGGGGCGGTGCCCATCTCGGGGATCGACGCGACTATGATCGCGTGTCAACTCGACAAAGGATGCTTTCGAATCCTGAAGCCTGGATCTCGTGCCAATAGTTACATCTCGGACGAAGACTACTACAATTCCGCCGGCTTTGAGGAATCGCGGAGGATGAGAAACGCGACCTGGCAGACTCTCGAGAAACTGCGGAAGGACCTGCAGGAGACGAAGGAGAGATTCTGGCGAAAAGGCTTTGCGACCTATCGGGACATTGAGTACCTCTGCTGCAGGCTGCTCAGCGACGACAGTGATCTCTGCAGACGACTTGCGGCTCGCTTTCCGGTGATCATCGTGGACGAGTGTCAGGATCTCTCGGAAGCTCAACTGCGGATACTCGACAAGTTTGCTGAGTCCGGCTGCACCCTCCACTTCGTCGGAGACATGGATCAGGCCATCTATGCTTTCAGAGAGGTAGATCCGCAGAAAGTGGAGGAGTTCGCAGAACGGAACGCTTTTGACAAACTGGAGTTGACGAGCAATTTCCGCAGCAGTCAGGAGGTTGTCGACCTTTGCCGTAACCTGATCGCGCATGGGGAAGTTTGTGGCCGCCCCTCGTCCACTCCCGGACCGGCATGCGTCTGCTTCACGTATGCCCGGGGAGGCGAGCCGGCCTTGGTCACGCGGTTCGCCGAGTATCTCCATACGTATGGGCTCGGGACCGAAGATGCGGCGATTCTCGCTCGCGGGACCCTCCTGGTCCATAGACTGCGACCGGGTGCGATGAGTCAGGACATTACCCCCCCGGTCAGGAAAGCCGCCCGGGCCATTCAGCTCGTTGAGATCAATGACGATAGCGCAAGAGACGATGCCCTGCAGTGCATGGGTGCGTTCGTCGCTGCATACTTCTACCGCGAACAGCACGCTGACTCCCGTCGCTACCATTGCCCCGAGGCTGTGGCCTCGCCCCTGTCTTGGCGCCTTTCCCTCCACCGCCTCTTGCGCGAATGCGAACAGCATGCAGAGATCGGGAATCTCGATCTGACTTGGTCGCAGTGGGCCAAGGCATTGAAGACGAGTCTGCCGGGCATGGTGGCGGCAAACTGCGAGGGTGCAGAATGCGACTTTCCGGCCTCATGGCGTGCACCAAGTGGGGAGGCGGGTAGGCTCGTCGCCGAGACGCTTGGAACTATACCTCCGCCGAACGAATGGGGAATCCGGATTGGCACTATCCACAGCGCGAAGGGAGAGACGCTCGATGCTGTCCTGCTGGTCTCGGCGCAAAGGAGAGGCCAGGGGGGACACTGGCACGAATGGCTTGATCGGGCGGGGGATGGCGGAGAGCACACGCGTTTCGCGTATGTCGCAAGTTCCCGGCCGAAACACCTGCTGGCCTGGGCCGTTCCGACCCCACCACCTGAGGACAAGACACGGCTCACCGGCCTCGGCTTTACCGTCATAGGCGACGGATCATAGGGGTGCGTCTGAGGGGCAGCAAGCCTGGGCGGGCCCTCAATCGGGGCGGCGCTGGCCAGCCGCCAGAGGTGCGGCCGCATAGCGCCCTGGGCTACCGCCCACCGGCGCCGAGGGCTGGCAACTGGGGCCTCCGGGCTCCGCTTCGCACCGCCCGGAGGCTCCGGTTGCCAAGGAGCCCCGGGCCAGCGTTCTAACTTAACAAGTGGTAGCACGAACGGGGGCAGGTCATCTTCGCTCTCCCCAAATGGGAGCTTCGCCGCACCCACCCGATCACTTCTCTCCGCCAGGAGGTGCTTAGCGACCCCATGCTCAATATGTATAGTTGCATGTCTCGCGTCGGCATACACACGTATCACCCCAGACGGTAGCGGCATTTCTGGAGTCACGGAGCAAGCGCAGTTGGAGTCCGGTCTTGGCCATGTCATTGCTCCAGCCATGGAGCGCTTTCGCGACGAGTGTGAAGTGCGGGCCATAGCCACCAGTGTAGGCATGACATCATGGCGACGGTAATCCCTCCGGGTTCACGCTGTCGCGACATCGCATTGTGGAGCAATCATGGTTGCTGAGATTGAATCGGTCTCTGTCGGTGGAGCTTTCGTGAGCGTCCTGAGTGGAAGCCTGCGCGGTCGTCGCGCTTGGCTTCCAGCGGCGGAGTGGTCGTTGGCCCCGTCCGACTGGTCCCCCCCGTGGCACACAATCGAGGCTGGCGATCTCCTGGATGTCGCGCAGGTATCAGAAGGAGGAGGACCTGACAACGTCCCTATCGTCAGCAGAATCGCTTTCGGCTGGGAGGATGTCAATGACGATCTGTTACACGAAGAGCGTTCAATGGTGGTGGAGAGCGTAGGCCGGGCTCTCATACGTGGACGAGTCGGCAACATACCCGCAATCATCAGACGAGACTCATATGATGCTTGGACAGGGATGAATGTCCCGAAGCACCTTCGTGATCACGCGTTCCTGGCTACAGGAGATGTTCTATCGGGGATTGTGACCAAAATATGGGAAGATCTCTCTGAAGGCCAGCCAGTCTGGGACAGGTCCAGTCGCCATCTTAGCGCAGACAGATGTGTGGAACTTGACGTTGGGCTCCACCTTGACTTCCGAAGCAAGGAGATTCGCGCCCGCGTGCAATCTGAACTGTCCGTGTGTGCGGACGCCGACGATGTTGAGCCCATATGCGAGCCGCTCACCCTCCCTCTCGAAATAGCTGAGAAGATCCAGTCCGTACTCCTGGTTGAGAACGACGACGATTGTCGGCAAGCCATCGCCGGAACTCTCGCTGCCAGCAAAGTCGGCATAGCCGAGGCGCGTGACTCCGTCACTGCACTACGGCTTGTGACTGCTCTGGGCGAGAAACGGCACAGCGGCGATGACCACGACATTCCGCCCCTGTTCACGATAGCGATTATCGATCCAAATCTGAGGGTCGAGCGCTACGATCTGGACGGCTTACAGGTCGCTCGGGCGCTTGCTCAAACCGGAACAACCCGCATAATCATTATGTCAGGTGAGCCAAGCTACGTCCGCAAGATCGCTGAGTACGGTGATCTACTCGTTCACGGATACCTCGCCAAACCATTTACCGTTGAACGGTTGATCCAGGAGATCGAGTCAGCATTTGTGGTCGAGGCAATGCCGCTAACGGAGTGGCTACGGCAGACCGCAGGAGACCAGGGAGGGCCGCATGACAATGAAGTAACGATGCGCAGCCCGGTGATGCCTCCGGTGCTCACGTCGACGACAACGATGAAGCAGGCTCTCGATAGGCTCACACACAGCAGGCCTGGCTCTGTCGCCCATATTTTCCAGCTACATCCTCGGTCCCTCCGCTCGAGATCCCTGGAGCATTCTGGCGAAGGCCTCGATTGGGAGCCCCTTTGCGGCAAAATAGGCAAGAGCATCATCAAGGACGCTGCATTCTCAGCCACTGATGTCGTTTCCAGCCCTTTCTCAGAGCCCGACGAGCATCTGTGGACTCTGCAAATGATGAAGTATGGATCATTCTGCGGTACCGCCGTTAATGCTCCGGGACCGTATCGATATGCGTTGGTGGCTTTCCACAGTAACACACAACCATTTGACTCACAGTTCCTGCTTGAAGCGCATCTCTGCGCGGAGAAGGTTGGGCGGATACTCGAGCGACGCGACCTTGCGCGGACCAGAGATGTGGAGGCATCTTACACAGCAACTGGCATGGCACTCGAGTCTCTCGCGCACGAGATGCACACAGACTTCCTGACCCTGCAGCATCAGGCATCAATGGTGATCGGGTCAGTCATCGACCCAGCGGTACCCAATTCGGGACAAGCCGACGAGTCGAGACTCTGGGCCGGACGGCTGATGTCAAAATTGCTCTCGACGCAAGAGAAGGTTAATGTCCTCTGGGGCCGGCGTGGCAAGAAGGAGAAGGTTTCTGTCCAGGAGTGCATCAGGCGAGCCGCCCAGGGATGCCTGGCCGCAATCGCGGCTACGAGCGACGATCCGTCCCGAATCGACATTGCCGTGCCCGATGCTGACGAAGAAGAGCGTTGGATCGTCCGAGCGTCGCCCGGCGCCCTGGTCATCGTCTTCTTCAACCTCTATTTGAACGCTGCGCAGCAGATCGCTTTGTCATCGCAGGTCCGTCGCTTTGGCAGGGTCTGGCACACAATTGAGCGCCGGGAAGACGCAGGGGGGCACCCGTGTGCCCTGGTGCGCATACATGACACAGGACCAGGGATCCACCCCGACGATTGGGAACGGATTTTTGAGCGAGGCTATTCGACTCGTCCAGATGGCACGGGAATAGGGCTTTCCATTTGTAGGCATCTGGTTGCGAGCGGCGCCCAGGAGAAGGGCCGACCGGCCGACATTCGAGTCACGCGAAGCACACTGTGGGATGGCACAACCATAACCGTCAGACTGCCACTACAGGACACAGAACCGGGAGGCTCGTGAATTGGACATTCCGAACCAGCGCCCCATGTTGATCATCGACGACGATAAAGAGTACTCAGCGCTCATTGCTGATAGTTGGACCCATGCTGGCTATGAGACAGCGCTGGTCACATCCGTTGCCGATGCGCTCAAGCACATGACCAATAGTGATTTTAAGCCACGCGTCATTCTCGCCGACCGAATGCTAAAGGGTGTGCCTATTGAGTCGCATTCCCTAGAGTCACTCTCCAACGCCGCGCAGAGCATCGGAGCGTTCATTGTTGTTTACACAAGGATCAATGAATTGACCACCGGGGATATCTGGGCTATCCAGCACGCTGGAGCCACACGCGTGATTGAGAAGACCGTCCCGGAGAAGCTCATTGATGCTGTAAATGCGATTACGAAGGAACTCGATGAGCTATGGTATCTTCAGCAGCAGTTGGACTTGCTCGGCCAGGAGCGGAGCAAGCTAGTTGCCGCACTCGTCTGGACTGACGTAGGGGTCACGGTTATCGATGATAATTACCATTGTTGGTTCGCCAATGAAGCCCAATCCCAAATCGTTGGACGTGACTGCGCGAGAGGGCTTTGCTGGTGCAGTTTTCACGAGCGTCCAGCGCAGTGTGGCCCGTGCTGGGGCTGCACTGTTACCGAGGTTCTAAAGAGTGGCGAGCCGGCGGATCGCATGTTTCTGTCTCGCTTCGCTGACGGCTCCATGAAATGGGTCTCGGTCCGGTCGGTCCCTATCAAGTCGGAAGAGACGGGGGAGACGCTCGGAGTGAGGGAGGGCGTTTTCGTATTAAGCGACCGCTACCTGCAAGGCTTGAGCACCGAGCGCAGACTCTCATACGTTGCTCAAGGACTTATCCAACTTGGCTTCGGCAGGGCTCGCGTCTATAGAATTGATGGTGATCAGGCCCACTTGGACGCAGCGGCTGCCAGAGACGATGACCCTGACCCTGAACGCGAGAGCGATTACAGGCGCAAGCTCCGACGGTACCCCGCGATAGATGCCACCGCCATAGGTACGCTTTCCGAGGCGCTCGCGGCCCAAGCTCCTACCATTATTCTGGATTCAAGAAAGTCCACTGGACCTCTGTCCAAAGACCCTGACGTCACAGCGCCCTATTGGATCGTCCCGGTCAGAGACGCCAAATCTGGGCTTCGAGGGTTTGTCTACATTGATTTCGTCGGAACAACGGATGCGCTCCGCGACTACATCGGGCAAGCTTTCTCAAAGGAGAAAGATCGCCTCGAGCTTGGTCAAGCATTCGCCTCACAAGTGTCTCTGGCACTCAATGCTGAGGAGGGAGTGGCTGCGAACCACGAGAAACAGGATGTGGTCCTGCAGGCCAGACTTGGGATCGGATATGCGGATTCCGTCGAAGGCCCCATCGCAGAAGTGCGCGCCGCATTTGAGGAACTATTCAAAGGCTGCCGCGTGTCAGTGCGACTCCGCGAGAAGGATCTACTTAGAGAGCATGAGTTATTGTGCTGCGGCGAACGTTCCCTCGACGTGCCAGAAACGATTAGCGAAAGACATCCTGACTCGCTCGCAGCAGACGCCGTGCGCACACTTCGCCCATGGTTCATCGACGACTACAAAGACCACCTTAGGCGATCCCTCCAATTGGGGAACCCCAGGGGCCTGTCAGGTGAAGGAACGTTGAGCTGCGCCCATGTTCCCATCAAGTTCGAGAACAAGGTCTTCGGATCTCTTAGCGTAGACTCTCCAAAGGCGATCCAATGGGAGGAGGAGGGGTACATGGGGCCCCTCCTGGACTTGTCGGAACTCGCGGCTCTCGTCCTGAGGGACCTCGCTCTAGACAAGGAGCTACGCGATCAGTTTGATGAACTGCGCCGGAGTCAGGCAGATATTGCCGCGCTCACTGCATATGCGATTACAGTGTCAAGCGATGCAATCTGGCGACACTGGGCAGTCCAGCGGCTCGCGGAGGCATCAAATTGGATCGCCATCACCCGCATGAGACTGAGCGAGCACGGCGACCCTCAAGAAGTCAGCGAGACAATGCACGGAGTTGAGGACGCCCTAAGAATGGTCTCCTCCGGTCGCCCTGAGGGGAATGATGAGCAATCATGCACGCTCACTTCTGTACTTCAGTGGATAGAAGGCACGTACCCGGACTCCCCTGCAAGACTCGATGTGCAGCATCCCAAGCACTTTCCGCGCATTCAGGCGTCGGAGTTCTACGTGCGGCATATAATCTCCGTCCTGGTCGACAACGCACGCCAAGCCATTGAGGAATCATCAACGGGACACAGAATCCACATCGAGGCTAGAACCGAGGCTCAAGACGCCGTGATCGAAATTACGGACGACGGACCCGGCGTCCCTGCGCACCTAGCTGGCCAGATCCTGTGTGTCCCGGTCGCCTCGGGCAAGTCCGGGGGCAGTGGAGTCGGGCTCCTGTTCGCGAGAGGTGCTGCCCTCCAGTTCGGAGGGGATCTTTGTCAGGTACCGCAAGACCAGGGAGCCGGTTTCATGCTGAAGCTTCCGCTCGTGCCCACTGAAGCTTCCATCAGTTCGTAGCGAGGAGAGATGCCCGCCTATGAGGATACTCATTATCGACAATGACACCGGATTCTTGAGTAGCTGGGGCGACTTGCTCGAGGCCTGTGATCACGAGGTAGTTCGGTATTCAAGCATCAGCAAAGCCAAGAGAGCGCGTGTGATTAAGAGCACGTTCGATTTGGCCATGGTCGATCTTAGAATGGTGGACGACCGAGAGTCAAGGGACGAATCTGGCTTGGAGCTGGCGGAGCAACTCCAAGTTGCGGGGACTCCGACTGTCCTCCTCACGGGCCACCCCCCCGACAGCGCGAGACTCTTCCAGATGGTTCGCATGAGTTCGCTCGCCGGAATAATGACCAAAGACGCGAGTGTCATGAGCGGCATGGAGCGCGCCGCTTGTGTTGATCAATTCCGCCGCACAGGACGCTTCCCCAACGGCTTCGCCCGGCTCCGCAGCAGCTCCCCCACCCTGGATGTTGGCCAAGTCCTTAGGGATGAGATCCGGCCATATGCGGACGGATGCGACATCAAAGTTGAAGAGCTAACCGTCCTGCTAAGGAGCATCATATCGCCCTGCGCAAGCCAAGTCTACCTCAAAGTCCAACCTCCTGGCCGAAGCGGCACGGCTGTACTCAAGGCCACAGTCTCCTACGACGATGGCCCCCCAGAACATCTGGCTATCAAGTATGGCCCCCGTAAGATCACGACCAGTGAGTCAGTACGCTACGACCGGTTCGTCGGCCCCCTTCCCGACGGAGCGGCCGCCCAGCTGAGGTGGCGCGCGGAAACAGCCAACTTAGGAGCCATTGCATACTCTTGGGTTACTGACTCCGTGAATGACGCACATCCCTTCGGTCCGAGGTCAGGCAAGACATGGGGTCACGTGACTTGGCCCAGACGCCGAGAGGCGCTTCAACGCCTCATGGAGATTGCACTGGATCGCTGGCATGAGCCGTTTCGCCATGGAGAAAACAAGCTGACCCCCGGGGCCAGCCTTCTCACGCACTATACCGATCTCGGGGGCATCTGGTATCGGCCGGTCGACCACGATGCAGACCTCATATTACCAGTCGACAAGGCACTGACCCGTTGCGGCGTGCGGCAGCACGAGGGTCGCTGGGACTTCGGAGAAGGTCTCGATCTTGCCGACCCCGTGGAGTGGTGCCTTCGCGGGAGGGGCAGTACGCTTACCTATGATCGGCAATGTCCGTGCCACGGAGATCTGCATGTGGCCAATGTCTTCGTGCTCCCTGACAATTCTCCTCGCTTGATCGATTTTGGTCGAACAGGCATGGGTCATGTCTTCCGGGATTTCGCTGCGATCGAGGCTAGCATCCGTCTTACATGCACCGACGCCAGTGACCGGTCAGCTCTGATGGCGGCTGAAGATCGCATATCCAGCGGCCATAGCTTGGGTGACTTCATCAATTACCGCGAAGTCACCGGAGGTTGTGACCTCAAGGAAGCGGTACGCGCCACAATGCAGATTCGCCGCGCCGCGCTGGACGCTCACGGAGAGCCGGATGGCGGCCGCGCATTGCTTGAGTATCTTTTTGCTGTGACCATTCACATGCTTCGCTACGCGACGGGCGTGGCGGACGAGATTGACTCAGACAACGGCGACCGGAACGATCTGATGACGTTCCACGCCTTGTACGCCGCCGCCAAGAGCGCGGACGCTGCTGAGGCTCGCGCGAAATCTCTGGGGGTCCCATAGGAGCGCGTTCTCGCGTCCTGTGCACGGAGTGAGACAGCACCGCGGGGGCAGGTCATGCTGCCACGTGCGCAGTCCTCGCTTGATGACGGCGAGGTGCTCTGGGAAGACGATCGCTCAGCCGGGGCAGGTCAGAAGCGCTCAAGGTATTCGCTGGCAGACAGCGGTCTACGCAATTGATTCATTGCCAGTCAAGATACACCTAATCCCAGAACGAGGTCTTGAGACAGAAACAGTCGGGCCACGTATGTCTCGGCGGACCGCAGGCGAAGCGGGCCAGCCAATAAGGGTTGTTTCGGCAGCTGGAACCGGGGAAGACCAGAAATGGAGGATGCCTGATGGCAAGGGACATCGAACACAGGGTGGATTGTGGGTGCCTACGCATCACGCACCGGAGAAGAGGGCAATTCCCCCTTATTATCCCAGTCTGCAACTGGGAAGGCAGTGGCGCGAACTACAAAGTGAGCCAGATTCAACCAGGCTCGGGGGGCGTTGACTTCTGGGGCAACTGCCGAGACTGCGAAATGAACACTTGGTCCGAGAAGGCCGACACCCCGAGCCGCTGACACATAGATGGTTCTGTAGCGTCGCCCCGGAGAATTACGTTTCCATAGGCTTGGTTACTGCGACCGCCACTTGGCAGTTTATGCTGCGCCCATGTCCCGTACAATGGCTTCCAGGAACTCGGGATTGACTGAGCACGTGGCCCCATTCCCTAACGGGCTCGCTACTTGTCCCGATTCCCGCTACCTTCTTGTCAAGTAAGAGCGCTGACCCGGGGATCCTCGGCAACCGAAGCCCGGAGGTCCCGCTTGCCACGCCCTCGGCGCTGGCGGGCGATCTCCCGGGACGCTGTGCGGACGCAACTGGTACTGGCTTCGCCGGCACTCGACCAATATCTGCGTTTCGAGCAATGTAGCGGAATAGCATCAGCGATCTCGGCAGACGGCTGCCGCAAGAGAGCACCAGCGATACTGCCCCGCATCCTCCGTGCCGCGAGCGCCGGTGTTAGCAAAGCGATCTGATTGCATCGAGGCCCTCGAGGGCGCGCCGGAGGTGCCTGGCCTCGTTCTGCCACTCTCGGCACCATCCGCACCCCGCAGACATAGTTCGCGTCATCTCAGAGACCTCCGGCTGCCCCGAGCCCGCGCTTGCCTTTGCGCGCGCGCTATGGTACGATGTCGGAGTAGAGGTGATGGGTATGACTACAATAAAGGTATCCGACAAAGGCCAAGTTACCTTACCAGCTGTGGTTAGGCGGAAATTGCATCTGGAGGCGCGCAGCCAGGTTTCGGTGGAGGTTCGCGACGGCGAGATCGTGCTGCGTCCGGTCAAGGCGATCGCGGAGCTGGAGGGCGTCTTCCGCGCCGCGGCGCGCCCGGGCGGAACCTCGTGGGAGGCCGAGCGGCGCCACATGGAGCGCGCGGTGGCGGAGCAGGTGGCCGATGAGTAGCTCCGCGCCGCGCTACGTGGTGGATGCGAACGTCATCCTGCGCTATCTCCTGGCCGACAACCCCGAGCTTACCGCCAAGGCTCGTGCCCTCTGGCAAGCGGTGGACGAGGGGCTCATCGTCGTCGAGTGCGACCCGGTGACCCTCGCGGAGGTAGTATTCGTGCTGTCCTCCAACTACAAGCTGCCGAACGCCGAGATCAGCGCCGGTCTGAGCCCATTGCTCGTGCAAGAAGGGGTGGAGATGGTCAGCAAGGAGCGATATCTGCACGCGCTGGAGTTGTTCGCCGGGCCCGTGCGCCATTTCGGCGACGCCTGCGCGTGTGCGGCTGCTCTGGAGGCCAGTGGGGGAGAGCTGTTCTCCTTCGACCGCAAGCTCTCCTCAGTCCCGGGAATCAGCCGGTCGGAACAGGCCGGCGTGTAGTTAGGGCACGAGCCCCAGCGCCTCGCCGAACGGCGCCGTTCCTGCCGCGTCCATAGATTTGCTTATAGACTCAATGCCCTTGAGGGCACCCACAAACCGCGTCAGTTGGAGGCAAGAACCGGCACCGAGTCCAGTTGCACACTTATCGCCTCGTTTGGACCCCAATACCAGCCTGAATCCCCCTCAACCCGCGCCCATAATTCGGCTTATAGACCCACTCTCCGCTATTTTGGGCTGTATACCGCGAATTATGGACCTATTTGCCGAGGACATAATCCGGACTTATTGCCCGTCTTGATGCTCCCCTGACTGCGACCTCGTAGCGAGCCATACACTAGACCCCGAGGAGTGGATGGCGTATGCGTATCGAAGAGGCCGCCGGTTTGTTCTTCCGTTATCTGGAGTTGGAGCGCGGGTGCAGCCCCTGCACGTCCGCCGCGTACAGCGGCGACGTACAGGGGCTGCTTCGCTATCTTCAGGCGGAGGGCCTGGAGGCGAGCGTCGGGGTGCTGACGCCGACGGTGCTGCGGCGTTACGTGAGCGGGCTCTCTGCGGCTGGTTACAGCCCGGCGACCATCGCACGCCGTATGTACGCGATTTCGTCCCTCTGCAAGTACCTGGTCAATTACGGGTATGCAGAGGGGAACCCCTGCGCCCAGGTCGTCCTGCCGAGGAAGGTCCGGCGCATGCCGGCAGTCCTGACGCTGGAGGAGGCGCGGCGGGTGCTGAAGGTCTCCGACGACAACCGCTGCCCGTGGATGGGCTTCCGCAACCGGGCGATCATCGCCGCGCTGCTGTTCTGCGGCTTGCGGCGGCAGGAGTTGGTGGACCTGAAGCTCGGCGACGTGGACCTGCGGTCGCGGTGGCTGAAGGTGCGCCGGGGCAAGGGCGGCAAGGGGCGGGCGATCCCGCTCGCGCCCGAGGCGGCGGAGGCGATCCGGGATTGGCTGGAGTTCCGCCCGGAGGTAGATCACGAGTACCTGCTGACGGGCCTGGGCGGGCGCAGGCTGCAGAAAGGCGGGTTGGTGCGGCTCTTCCAGGGGGTAGCGAAACGCGCGGGCGTAGATCGCCGCGGAGTGAGCCTGCACACGCTGCGGCACACCTTCGCGAGTCTGCTCCTGCAAGAGGGCGCGGACCTGGTCTCGATCCAGGAGTTGCTCGGTCATTCGGACCTAAGCACGACCGCGATCTACCTGCACCTAGACGCCGCGCACCTGCAGGGGGCGCTGGAGAGGCACCCGCTGAGTGCATAGCGGTTCGGGGCGTTGCTGCCGGGCCTGGGGCGTGGTAGAGTGGGTTTGCCCGCCCGGAGGATAGGGCAACGCTGAGGAGCGACCTGAGCGCCGTGGCGGGTGCCGCACAGGTGAGGGGGGCAGGACTTACTGTCCTGCCCCCTGCCTTTTCCCCCTCACCTGGTGGCCCCAAAGCGATAAACCTGTCGTTGCCGTTCAGCCGTTTCGGTGCCGTTGATTCGTCGTGTCAGCGTGGCGCGAAACGTTCGCCGGCCTTGGGTATCTCCGGGAAGTCCGGATAGGCCTCGCGAATCTGCGGCCACGGAACGCTGTCGCCTTCGTCTCCGTCACATTCCGGATGCGGACAGCGTTGCCCGCTGCGGGTCCACTCGAAGCGCGGATAGGTGCGTCCGCAGTGAAGGCAGAGGGCCCAGTCTCCTGCGTTGCTCGGATTCTCCGTTCGTTTTCGCTTGCGAGAAGCACGACTCATGTACCTCACCTCCTTTCGTGTTGCCGTTCAAGCCGTCGCCAGCGGTCGCAACTGAAAGTCGACCGTGGCGGCGGCGCGTTGGATTTCGTCCAGGTCGTAGTTCAGGTACAGGATCGTCGTTTGCAGGTTTTCGTGGCCGAGCAGCATCTGGACCTGGCGGACGTTGAGGCCGCTGTCGAGCCAGTGCTTGGCAGCGAAACGGCGCAGGCTGTGCAGCGTGTAGCCGGCGGCGCTGAGACCGGCGACCTTGAGCCAGTGGGCGAACCAGCGGGTTAGCGTGCTGACCTGGAGGGGGCCGCCCTGGCGACCTCGGAAGACTGGGCCGGTGGTGGGGAGGCCGCTCTCGGCGTAGAGGGCGTAGAGCAGGGGCAGCAGGTCGTCGAAGATCAGCACCTCGCGCTGCTTGTCGCCCTTGCCGCGAATGCGCAGGCGGTGGGTGTCGAGGTCTACGTCGGGCCAAGTGAGGGTCAGGAGTTCGGCGCGGCGCAGGCCGCTGGTCGCGGCGGCGAGGAAGGTGGCCCGCTCGGTCGAGCCGCGCGTGGCGTCGAGCATGGCCAGGACCTCCTCGGGGCGCGGGGCCTTGCGGATGCGGCGGCGCGTCTTCGGGCGTTGCACGTGGTCGAGCGGGTTGCTCGTGGCGTGTCCAAAGCGGACTGCCCACTTGAAGAGCCCGGATAGCGAGTTGAGCGCGCGGCGGACCGTGGCCGCGGACAGGTCGCTCATGGAGGCCATCCACTGCTCCACGGTCGCCGGGTCCACGGCGGCCAGGTCGGTCTTCCCCTGGTCCTCCATGAAGCGGGCAAACCGCGCGAGGTCATAGCCGTAGGCCGTGAGGGTCTGGGGCTGGCGTCTCGCGACGTTGCGCAGGTACTCCAGGTAGGCGGTGACGGCGTCACTGATCGTCACGGTCCTCGCCTCCCGCCGGGTTGTCGTGGCCCTGGTCGTCGGTCCCCGGTCCCCCACACCCCCGTACAGTCATACGGGGGTGCATTGTACATTCGTAGTCACGGAGGAGCTGTTGCTGAGAGGTGGGAAGGCGGTGCTCTGGCGATCTTGGGTTAGTATGGCGCCGGCGCCTACGGCGTTAATACTAAGGCAATGTCGTGTATCAGATGCTAATGTATGCTGGAGTTAGGCCAAAGGGCGCCCGGACAATGTGTTCTCTGTCCGCAGCGGTGCCTTTGCCCGATTTATAGAGTAGTTCCAGTCCCAGCCGCCAGCTCGGTCGCGGGTTCGGCGCGCAGGATTAATGCTCGACTTGCCTGAGCTATTGGTGATACTTAGCATGATGAAGAGAGAAGGCACTAAATGTTCTGTAATGTCTTGACATGGGCCAGCAGGAGGAGTAATATTCGCTCTGCAGGTAAGTCGCGTTGTTGAAATCACGCCGGCATGCGGGATAAGCGCAGATGCAGACGTGGTCGCTCTTTCGATTATTGGATATCACGTCACGCAACACTCTGGCGCGACAGCAGTTATCACAGTATACATCGATGCCTCGCTGCAGCGCCCCACAATAACTGTCATCACGATTATCCTGTAGGCCCCGGGGGATCGACTTCGAAACTGGAAGTGGATTTGAGCCGGGGTTTTTGCGTCTCTGGAGATCGGTGAACCTGATAGGTGGGGGCGCGACGCCAGGGGAAGAGAAATAGTAGGGCCGGCAGCGTGCTGGCCGCCGGCCCAATGGACAGGACACTCTGGATTTAGCGCCAGTCCAAAGCAGGTATACCCAAAAGGAACCACGGTGCCAACCAGCAAGCGCCGCCGGTCCCTAACAGCCTAGTTGAGTTGCGTCGCCTGACCGCCCAGGTCGTTTCAGAGTATCGGTCGTTCTACCGCATAACTTGAGACGCAGGAAAGGCCCGATATGATCGCCGCTCAGAGCCACCCCCCCCGGCTGAGCGCCGCGAAAACTGAAAGTGGAGCGCGTGCTGGCTGGACCCTCGTGGTCCGCTGGGCGCTGGCCGTGACGCTGGCTTGCTCGGTGAGCGCCGCGGCGGCCCAATCTTTGCCGCGACTGCAGCAACCGCAGCTCCGCATGCCGCACCTGAACCAGCCCCGGTCGCTATCCTCCTCACCGCAGTCCGCTCACCCCGAGGCCGAGACTGGACCACCCCCCGGCACAGTCTCGGCCCAGGGCGTCAAAGATCCGGAGGTCACCCTCTGTCCGGGCGGTCTCCACTTCGAGAAAGACAACCTGGATACTCCCGCCTCGCGAACCATCTCCGGCGAGATCAAGGGAAAGCGGGAGGACTACCGCTTGGCCTTGTGGACCTCCGGGTGTGAAGCCGAGTTCAGTTTGCCGTGGGTGCAGGGTCCACGAGGCGTGGAAGGCGCGCCTGACATCCCCATGTCGTGGGAGTTGCGCTACCGCTGTGGTTGCGAGTGGAGTGCTTGGCAGCCCGCGTGCACCCAGCTGGCGGAGGACCTGCCGGACGGGGCCTCCTGGTGGGTGCTGCCCGCGAACAGCAAGGAGTACCAGTTTGAGCTGAGGTGCTCAGTGCAGCCGGAGCCTTACCAGGCACCTGGGCACTATGAGCGCCGCATTTTCGTGGACGTAAGCGTATACGACCGACCGGGATGCTGACGGCGACGCCCAGGCCGCTCGCGGGCGCCGACGCCCGCTTCCTATGTGCCGAGTTTGTCTCGACTCTTGCTTGAGAAGGAGGTACCAGACAGGAAAGGAGCACGTTGACAACTTAGAGGGGATGGAAAAACTGAAGGTCGCGCCGCCGCAATCGTATGCCGGCGGATCGTAGCTTGAAATCACGAGTTGTACCGTTGCACCCCTTGGCAGAAGGGGCGAGACCGTGGGCGGTCAGGTGCTGCTGATGCCCCGGCTCGGAATCTGCATACGCATAAACCCCACGAAGGAAAAGGAAGATTGAAAAATGAAACGGACACTCTGGATTAGCGCTATCGCGCTGGCTCTGCTCAGCCTGACCTGCTTGTCGTTCGCCGCGCCTCAGCTCTCGACCACGGCCATGAACGTGCAGGTCCAAGTGGTGCCCTTTGCCGGCGTCTGGGGCACCGCCCCTGCTCCGATTATCTTGGCGAACGGTGGCTCCTGGTTCTCCAGCGTCGCCAACCTGAGCGGGGGTGGCAACGTCGCCGCCGACGTTAGCGCCAATCTTACCACCAACAACCTCCCCGCAGGTGTATACCTCAACATCCTCCCCTCGACCACCGCTCAGGTAGCCGCCTTGGCAATAGCGCACCCTCTAAACGCCAACGGCAACTACCAGTCGCCTATTGCGGACAACAGTATGTACGGCGCCCCGTACCTGGCGTCCGGTGCCCACTGCTGCTCCTGGGGCGTGTACGGCACCAACGGTAACCAGGCCACCGGCCTCCAAACGCCCGCACTCGGCACGACTTCATGGCCTATAATCTACACGATCGTTGACGCCGGCGAAGTGTCGCCCGTGACCGCCCTGACCACCAGCGTTCTCACGTACACCGTGACCTCGCAGTAAGCCCCCCCAGGGGCATTGACCGGCAGGGAGCGGCGTGGGTACAAACCCGCGCCGCTCCCCCTGAAAGAGCCGGGCACCGGCTCTCTCGAAAGGCGTGACCCATGCCCAATAACAAGCTTGCTCACGGCTGCCCCCTCGCTGCAGGAGTGCTCTTCGCCGGCTGGTTGGTGCTCTGGGGCGCCGCCACCGCCTGGGGGCAGGGGTTCAGCGTGGACCCCATGCGCGTGGACCTCTTCGCCCCGCCCGGGACCGTGGCGGAAGCCGCGGTAGCGGTACGCAACGCGCTTACTGTCCCGCAGAATGCCGAGGTGGAACCAGTCATGCTGGGACAGAGCCGGGAGGGGGTCTTCCAGGCCCTGGCGCCTGACTCGACCGAGGACACCTCCCCTTTGCGCTCGTGCCTGCCCTGGTTGAAGGTGGACTCCCCGTTGTTGAAGCTGGGGCCGCTCGGGTTCGGCCGGGTTGCCCTGCGCTTGCAGGTGCCGCGCGGCGCGAGGGGCTCCTACTCCGCCGGTCTCCTGGTCCGTTCGCAGACCGCTAGCGCGGGTCCGGGGGGGCTTGGCATTGTCATCCAGTTTCTCATCCCGGTGATCGTCAACGTGCAGGGGCCGGTGGCCCAGGAACGGGTGGAACTCGTCAGCGCTACGTTACGGGAAAGCGAACCGGAGGCCCGGGGCCCGCAGGGGCAGACACCGGGGGGCCAGACTCCCACCACCGAGTTTGTTCTCACCTTGCGCAACAGCGGGGAGACGTTCGTGCGCCTGGGGGGTGCGGTACGTGTCTTGCTGCAGCAAGGCGAACGCTGGGTGCCTGTTGCCGAGATTCCAGCCCCTGATCGGGGTCTGCTGCCGGGGATCGAGGCAGAATATGTGTCGGACCTGAAACGACGTTTGCCCGGGGGCACCTATCGTCTCGAAGGCTACGTTACCGGGGGGGGACGCCGCGTGGCGGTGGTGGCGCAGACGGTGGAGCTCCAGGGCGAATCGGCCACCGCGCCTCTGGCGGTAGATGTTCCTCTGGATTTCGCGGCGCAGACCGTGCTGGAGGTTTCGCCCGGCGGCACCCGCTCGGCCTCGGTGACCATGCGTAATCCCTCTACGGACAGTGTAGAGGTAACGACCTCGCTACACCGTCCGGTCGCCCTGCGCGGCGCGAACCTGCCGGCCTCCACCGAAGGACCGACGGACGCGTCGGGGTGGCTGGAGGTAACGCCCGCTGCTTTCACCCTACGGGCCGGCGGCCAGATGAACCTGCGGATTACAGCGACGGTGCCGGAGACCCAGGCGCCGGTCGCCAACTCCTACGCCGTGCTTCGGCTAACGGCACAACACGAAGGCGGGCAAAGCGCGAGCGAGAGTCAGGGGCTGTTGATAATCCACGATCCCCACCTCGAGTCGAAATCCGCTGCTGAGGCGATCAGCCTCGCCCTCAATCACCAGGAGGGCAATATGTATGCGGTCACCGCCCGGTTCGTGAATACGGGCAACGTTCAGTGGAAGCCCACTTGCCGGGCGTGGGTCGCCCCCGCGGTGGGTGCCGAGGTGGCCGCTGCTGCCCTGGAGACCGAATCAACCACAGTCCTGCCCACGGGCGCCTGCGTCTGCTCAGGAGTGCTGGACTTCTCCTCGGTAAAGGCCGGCGCTTACCTCCTTCAAGCCCTCATGACCTATGACAAGCAGGAGATGGGACGGGAACTGCCGTTGAAGGTAGAGGTAGACGAGAAGGGCAACCGCGTGGTGTCTGTGATAAGCTCCGAAGCGGTGTCCACCGAAACGATAGCCCCCAAGGAGACCACAAATGGATTTTAGCTGTAGCCACTTCCGCGCCGTCCGGGCAGTCTGGGCTGTGACCTTGAGCTGCACGCTGCTGGTCGCCGGCCTCTACCCGGTGTGCGGCGCTACGACAGAGACAGCCCCCCCGGCGATCACGGCGGCCCCCCCCCCGGTCGCCGCGACTCCGGCGCTCCCCGGGCCGCTTTCCACCGCTGTTCCGACAACGGCCTCGGCTCAGACGCTGGTCAATAATTCGTTCTTCAACACCGATCTGCGCCAGGCCCTTTCCGACGTGGCTACCCAGTTGCACGTGAATATCATCGCCGACGAAAGTGTTGGCGGGCTGATCACGTTGGACCTTAAGGGGGTGCCCCTAGACCAGGCGCTCGGTCTGATGCTTCTTAGCGGCGGATATCTATGGGAGAAGATCCAAGACGGTGTCTACCTGGTGACGAGCGCCGACCCTGCGGCGCCCAACTTCCGCAAGATCGCCCAGACTCAGGTCGTCGAACTCAATTACATCGATGGTAAGGAGTTGGCCGCCCTGCTGCCCGAGTCGTATGGCCGCTTCGTCCGCGGCGATCTTTTGGGCAACCGCGTGCTCGTTTGTGCGCCGCCCAAGCTGTTAGCCGAGGTAGTGGCCAAGATCAAAAGCCTGGATACCCCCCCCGTGCAGGTGATGATCGAGGCGTTGGTGGTGGAGGCCGAGACCGGGGCCCTGCAACGCCTGGAGCTGACCAGCCAGAGCTCCCACCTGGGCTTGGACACCATGAATGGCATCGTGAGCTACACGGGGGAGGCCCAGGACCTGCTGCACAGCCTGCTGTGGCTGGTGACCAAGGATCAGGCCCAGATCAAGGCCAACCCGCGCGTCGTGGCCCAGGAGGGTCGGGAGGCGAAGGTAGAAGTGTCCCTCGAGCAGTACTTCGAGTTGCTCAGCGGCACCGTGGGCTACCAGTACACGACGCTGCAATCGGTGAAGGCAGCCGTCTCCCTGACCATCACTCCGCGAGTGGCGCTGGCGGACAAGCAAATCACCTGCATCATCGCCCCCTCGATCGGGGACGTGACCGGAACCGGAGCGAACAACCTGCCGATCATCACCACGCGCAGCGCCGCGACCACCGTGCGCGTGGCGGACGGGGAGATCATTGCCATCGGCGGCTTGCAGCAGGAGGTCAGCCGCGAGATCCGCCGGCGCATCCCCATACTGTCGGAGATCCCCGTGCTGGGACAACTGTTCCGCTCACATCGTCTGGAAAAGAGCCAACGCGAGCTGACCATCTTCGTAGTTCCGCATCTGTTGGATGCCCAGGGGCGGTTCCAGGGCCCGCTACTCCTGCAGCGACTGCAGCCGCGAAACACCCCGCCGGCCACAACCCCCTGAGGGCAGCCAGCGGGCCGAGGAACCCTCTGACTTACAGCGTATGTGTAATCCCCGCGAGAAAAGCGCCGCCGATGAGTTTCTGGGTTGCCGCGGGCCTGGGGAGGTAGTCGCCAGGAGGGATGAGAATCTTCGCTTGGCTCCCGTGGTGGCGGCGGGGGAGCAGGGGCGAGTGGATACCGTACCGAGAATTAAGTACTCATGATTAGGCCGATAAAGGGCTTGAAATAGGCGTTTCTGAGTACTTACTTCGGCTTATAGACCCACTCTCCCTGTTTTCTGGCTTAAGTGCGCGGTTTATTGACCAGTTCGGACGGGGTCGGTAACCCGGGTTTATGCCCGGAGGCCAGTATCTGCCGTGAGTCACTGCGGTCAATCCTGTCGGAAGAGGAGTGACAGCAGATGGATTTCACGATGGCCGCCGAGGGGTTCTTTCAGTATCTGGAGTACGAAAGAGGATGCACCGCCGCAACGTCGGGCGCGTACCGCGCCGACTTGCGGCGGTGCATTGCTTTCTTGGGCGAGATCGGCGTAGCCCCCGAGGTGGAAGCGATCACCCAGCCGGTGGTGCGCCAGGATCTCGTCTGGATGGGCGAGAGGGGCTACGCGCCCAGCACTGTCCGCCGCCGTATAGCCGCGTTATCGAGTCTGTACCGATACTTGGTCAATACCGACGCGCTCACCTATAACCCCTGCCTGGGGCTGGCGCTGCCCAAGAAGCGGCGGAGGCTGCCGGCGGTCCTCACCGTCGAGGAGGCCAAGCGGCTCCTCCAGGCCAGCGAGAGGCATACGAACCTGCGGACCGCGTTCCGCAACCGGGCGATCATCGCCGTGCTGCTGTACTGCGGCCTGCGGCGGGGGGAGGTCCTGGGGCTGCGGGTGGCGGATGTGGACCTCAAGTCGGGCTGGCTCAAGGTGCACGACGGCAAGGGCATGAAGGACCGGCTGATCCCGATGGTCCCGGCGGTGGGAGAGATCATCGCCGACTGGCTGGAGTTCCGCCCGGCGGCGGCGCACGAGTTCATCTTCACCGGGCGCGAAGGCAAGCCGCTTTCGATCAAGGGCCTGATACGGGCCTTTCAACTGGTCAAGCGGCGGGCAGGCCTGGTGCGAGAGGGAATCACGCCGCACACGCTGCGGCACACCTTCGCCTCGCTGCTCCTCCAGGAGGGCTGCGACTTGGTCTCCATCAAGGAAATGCTGGGACACCAGGACCTGGCAACGACCTCGATCTACCTCCACGTCAGCGCCCCACACCTGCAGGCGGCGGTGGCGTTGCATCCGCTGAGATGGGGAGGCGCCGGTGGAAGGGGCCAAGCGGGACTAGTCCAGGGAGGGATAGGCATAAATGGACATTAGTTGAGTTATACAAGTTCAGGATGTATAATATGTTCGTTGAGATTGTCGCGCATAGACTGAGCAAATAGACCCGGTTGATAGGAGAAGGGCATGGGGAAACCACCTGTAGTACATTTTGGCGGGGGCGTGCTCTGCGAGAGTGTCAGAAGATCCGAGTCGGGTGCTGTGGACTGCTATGGCGTGTTCACAGGGATCTTGGCTTGGGGATTCCCGACGTTTCTCCGGAAGTGGAACGTTGTACTGACGGCGTATGACGTTCCAGGCGGGCCGCAGTCCGCGGCTGTAAGTATCGTCTATGCCGGGCGCAAGCGCATGGCGCTGGGAACCGGGAATTGGGAGCAAGATGAGAAGGCGGTCGGGAGTATCCTTCACCTGCCCGTCTCATGTCAGTTTGTTCGAGCCGGAGAGTGCAAGATAGAGGTAACGCTATTGGGGTCCATGGCCCGTACTCAAGTCCCCCTGATTGTTGTGGAACAGCCTTGGCCGAAGTTCTCCCCGAGGGAGCTGAAGTACTTGTCCAATGCCGAGGGGATTCCAAAGGTGCTTCGGGCGACGGTGGTGTGCTCCGATTGCTCGCGGCCTGTGGTGTTCGAGGCGACGCCGTTGAAAGATATTGAGCTTCTACCTGGGGTAAGTGCCTTCCCGGAGAGCGGGGAATATATGTGCGAATGCGGTCATGCCATGCAGCTGCGGGACTTGGAGGGACAGACGCTGCAGTCGATCAAGACCGGTTTGGTCCGTGCAATGGGGGGATCATAGATGCCCGACTTTAGTCCGTTTCACGCATTTGGCAACGGGAATCGGCTTGAGCGTCTGGTTGCCGGACTGCACGATGGCGGGAATGTTGGGGACGACATTTGGCAGGCGCACACTAGTTACCATTGGGCTCTACTCTACAAGTTGACCTGCGCGAAGCATCATGTAGAGCGGCTGGGGGCAGAGCTTGAGGGGGTTGGGATCGCTAGGCTGACTGACCCGGATTTCCTCTTCGCCGTCAACCTTAGCATAGATGGTTTCTTCTATGCGGGGGGCAGTGCGCTGGATATTCTGGCTCGGGAGGTACTAGTCTATTTCGACATAAGTCTGCCCGCGTTGGTCTACTACGAGACGGCGCGGAACCGTCTGGGCGCAGATCGTCCAGGGGACGCAATGATAGCGCGGATGGCTGACCCAAGCTGGCTTCGCGAGTTCAAACTGTACCGGAACGCGCTGACGCACGAGTTGATGGTAGCGAATAGCGTGAATGCCTCGATTGTAACGCAGGGCCCGACATCGAGCAGCAGCATCGTGGTCCCGTTGCCGAATAATCCTCGCGTTACGGGGGCGGTCAGAGGAAACGTGCGGAACCCTGATGCTCTGGAGTATGTTCGCACGCACATGCGGCGGCTCTTGTCATGTGTGAACACGGTCTACGGGGATCTTGCGTGCCGAATTCAGAGCAACGGCGGGCTGCCTTTGTAGGGGGGCTGCAGTGACACGCGGCGGTGACGCTTGTCGTGCTGATGCCCGAGTTCAACCTAGCGGCGTGCGGTGTATGTGGTCAGAGTCGATGCGGGGGGGCCTGCGGCGGTGGCGGCAGTAGGCTATCGTTGTCGCTGGGGCTTCGTCGTGGTAGACTCGGTCTGCCCTCCCGGAGGATAGGGCAACGCTGGGAAGCGACCTGAGCGCCGTGGCGGGGGCCGTACGGGTGAGGGGCAGGACTAACGTCCTGCCCCTGCCTTTTCCCCCTCACCCGTTGGCCCCAAAGCGATAAATCCGCCGTGGCCGTTGCCGTTGGCCGTTAGCTGGCCAGCAGGGGCCGGAGGGTGAGGCCGAAGCTTACGTCAACCGCTGACCGCTGTATCTCGTCGAGGTCGTAGTTCAGCGCCGCCGGGAGGATGATCTGCCTCTTGTCGGAAATGCGAACCGTTGTCATACATACCACTTCATGGCAGACATTATACACCTTTTCGGAAAATGAAGAAAGAGCGGCTCGAGTCACCCCTACGCGTCTTCGGCGAAGCGGTAGCCTACGCCCGGCTCGGTGAGGAAGTAGCGGGGGCGGGTGGGGTCGTCCTCCAGCTTGCGGCGCAGGCCGCTGAGGAATACACGCAGGTAGTGGGTCTCGGCCTCGAATTGGGGACCCCAGACCTCGCGCAGGAGCTGTCGGTGGGTGACGACGCGCCCGGCGTGACTCGCCAGGATCCTCACGATCTGCCACTCGGTGGGCGTGAGACTCACCTCGCGTCCAGCGCGGGTGACCTGGCGGCGGCTCAGGTCGATGACCAGGGCGCCGCTGGTGATGACCGGCTCGGACTCGGTGCGCGCCGAGTGCCGCAGGGCCACGCGCAGGCGGGCCAGCAGTTCGCCCATGCTGAAGGGCTTCGTCAAGTAGTCGTCCGCTCCGGCGTCCAGCGCGGCGATCTTGTCTTCCTCGCGCTCACGAACCGACAACACGATCACCGGGGTGCTGCTCCACTCCCGTAGCTCCCGCAGTACCTCCACCCCGTCGCGGTCGGGCAGGGACAGGTCGAGCAGGATGAGGTCGGGGTGGAAGACCGGCGTCTCCCGCAGGCCCGCCTGACCAGTCTCCTCCGCCTGCACCCGGTAGCCGTGGGCGGTCAGGGAACTGGTGAGGAAGCGGCGGATCTGCGCCTCGTCGTCAATGACCAGAATGCGCGGGCCCTCGGTGGTCATGGGCTGCTCTCCTCGGCGAGTGTCTCCGGCGCGGGGCCGGGCTGGTGCGCGGTCAGCGGCAGGGTGAAGACCACGCGCGCCCCGCCGCCCGCGGCGTCCTCCACCCAGATGCGGCCGCCGTGCGCCTCCACCAGGCCCCGGCAGATGGACAGCCCCAGACCGGTGCCGCCCGGATCGCCGCTCGTCTTCACGCGGTAGAACTTGTCGAACACCAACTCCCGCTCCTCCGGCGGAATCCCCGGCCCCCGGTCCTGCACGGCGATCTCCACCTCCGGCCCCACCACTCGCGCGAAAATCTCGACCGGCGAGCCGGGCGGCGAGTACTTGACCGCGTTGTCGAGCAGGTTGGACAAAACGCGCTGCAGCAGCACAAAATCGCCGCGCACCAGAGGCAGGTCCGGGGGCAGATCGGCGCGCACGGCGCGGTCGGCCAGGTCGGCCCGGGCGAGAGTGGCGCCAACCAGGTCCTGCAGGTCGCACCAGTCCAGGCTGGGGGCGAGGGTCCCCGACTCCACGCGGGCCATATCCAGCATCTTCTCGATCAGGTCGTTCATGAGCGTTGCTTGGTCGCGGATCGTCTCCAGCAGGCCCCGGACGCCGGCGGCATCATAGACCTCGGCCGCCTCCAGGTAGCTGGTGGCGGCACCGATCACGGCCGCCAGCGGCGTACGCAGATCGTGGGAGACGGAATCCAGGAGCGTCTGGCGGAACTGCTCGGCGGAAGAGAAGACCTCCGCGCGACGGGCCTCGGCGGCGAGGTGCATGCGCTCCAGGGCCAGCCCGGCGAGACCGGCCAGGGCCTCCAGCATGTGCTGCTCGTCGGTGGTAAGCGCGGCCCGGGGGGCCGGGCGATGCAGACCGAGCACGCCCCAAGTGTGGTCGGCGGTGCGAAGGGGCACGTAGTAGGCGGAGGCGCCAGCCAGAGTGTCGCTGCCCGCGCCGGCTGGCTCCTGGTGGTCGTAGACCCAGGTGGCCGTGGCGCGCTCGTTTTCATCGAAGAACTCCGGCGTGACCGCCGGCGCGGCGGTCTCCGCCTCGCCCCCCTCGCAGGCCGCGGCGCCGGACAGGCGCAGTTGCCCGTCCTCCCGGGGAAGCAGCGCCACCGTTTCCGCATGGAACAGCTCACAGACCTCGGCGGCGACCACCTGAGCCGTGTCCTCGGGGCTGGAGGTGGCGGTGATGGAGCGGCCCAGACGGTAGAGAGCGTGGGTGCGGGCCTCGCGGTCTTTGGCGGCCTGGGCCTCCTCGCGCAGGCGCGCCGCCAGGGTGCTGATGATCAGCCCCACCGCGAGGAACATGAGCAGGGTGAAGACGTAGCTCACGTCCGAGACGGAGAAATGGTAGAGCGGGGGGACGAACAGGAAATCCAGGGCCAGCGTGCCCCCGACCGCCGCCAGGATCGCCGGTCCCCGGCCGAGGCGCACGGCGCTGAGCAGCACCGGCAGCAGAAAGATCAGGTTGCGCTCCACTGCCGTCAGGTAGGGGCTGAGGGCATAGCAGAACGCCGAGACCAGCGCCACGGAAAAGAGCGGCTCCAGGATCGCGCGCAGCGGCCAGGGGGGGCGCGCCGGGCGCGGGCGGTGCGGCTTGCTCCGCGCCGGGCTGGGGATCACGTGGACGCTAATGCCGGTGGACAGGCGGATAAGGCTGTCCACCGGCGAGGGGCGCAGCAGGTCGCGCAGCCGCGAGTGGAGCGGCTGGCCGATGACGATCTGGGTGACGTTCCGGGAGCGGGCGTAGTCCGCCAGGGTCGGGGCCACGTGGTCGCCGTAGAGCGTGGCCGTCTCCGCCCCCAGTTGCTCGGCCAGGTGCATGTTGGCGGTTAGGCGAGCCCGCGCCTCGGGGGTGAGGGGGACGCGCGTCTCCACGGAGACGGCGATCAGGTCGGCCCTGAGGCGGGAGGCCATGCGTCGGCCCATTCGCACAAGGTCGGCCGAGAAGGGGCTGGGCCCCACGCAGACCAGGACCCGCTCCTTGACCGGCCAGGGACCCTCGATACCGTGCTCGCGCATGTAGTCGCCGAGTTGCGCGTCCACCGTCTCGGCGGTGTGGCGCAGGGCCAATTCGCGCAGCGCATTGAGATTCCCCGGACGGAAGAAGCTGTGGAGGGCGCGCTGGGCCTGCGCGGGGATGTATACTTTGCCCTCCTGCAGCCGCTGGATGAGTTGGTCGGGCGAGAGGTCAATCAGCCGCACCTCGTCGGCCACGCCCACCACGCGGTCGGGAACGGTTTCGCGCACGACAACGCCAGTGATCTGGGCGACCACGTCGTTGAGGCTCTCGAGGTGCTGGATGTTGACAGTGGTGAAGACGTCAGTCCCCGCCGCTAGGAGGTCCTCCACGTCCTGGTAGCGCTTGGCGTGAACCGAGCCGGGGGCGTTGGTGTGGGCCAGTTCGTCCACTAGCGCCAACTGGGGATGACGGGCCAACAGGCCGAGCAAGTCCATCTCGCGCAGGCGGGTGCCCTGGTATTCGACTTCGCGGGGCGGGAACTGCTCCAGGCCCCCCAGGAGTGCCTCCGTCTCCGGGCGGCCGTGCGTCTCCACCCAGCCCAGGACGACCTCGCGGCCCTCCCCCTGGGCCTCGCGAGCCGCCAGCAGCATGGCGTAGGTCTTGCCGACGCCCGCGGCCGGGCCCAGGAAGACGGTGAGTCGCCCGCGGGCGCTCTTTTGGATTTGCTGCAGCAGCTTTTCCGGGTCAGGACGCTTGTCCTCAGCCATGAGGAGGGATCTCCCGGTCTAGGGCCAGGTTCAACAGCAATACATTCACGCGGGGCTCGCCCAGGAACCCCCACGCACGTCCTTGAGTGTTCGCAGCCACGAGCCCGCGGACCTGCTCCTCGCCCAGACCCCGCGCCCGGGCGACACGCGACGCCTGCAGAGCGGCGTTTGCGGGGCTAATGTCCGGGTCCAGACCACTGGCCGAGCGGGTGACGGCGTCGGCGGGCAGCGGGGCGTCGGAAGGCAGGCCGTTTTCGCGCCGGTAGGACGCCGCGAGGTCCTGGAGGTCGTGGTAGAGTTTGGCGCTGGTCGGCCCCAGGTTCGTGCCGCCGGAGGCGGTCGCGTCATAGCCGCGGCCCGCTGCCGAGGGGCGCGGGTGGAAGTAGCCCGGGTCGGTGAAGCTCTGCCCGATCAGCTCCGAGCCGATCACCTTCCCGTTTTGGCTGATCAGGCTCCCGTGCGCCTGACCGGGGAAGAGCAACTGGGCCGCGCCGGTGATGACGGCCGGGAAGAGCAGTCCGCACAGCACCGCCATCGCCAGCACCAGAACGATTGAAGTCTTCACGTGTTGCAGCATGACTCTGCTCCTTCTAGTCGGGCGTTCTCAGGCCAAGTGCAGCAGCACCAACAGGCGGTCAATCCCGAAGATGCAGGGGAAGGGGGCAATCAGGCCGCCCAGCCCGTAGATCAGGAGGTTGCGGCGCAGCACCGCCTCCGCGCCCAGCGGCTTGTACGAGATGCCCCGCAGGGCCAGGGGGATCAGCGCGATGATGACCAGGGCGTTGAAGATGACGGCCGCCAGCACCGCGGACTGCGGCGTGGTCAGGCGCATGAGGTTGAGCGCCTGCAGCGCCGGGTAGGTGGTGGCGAACATGGCCGGGATGATGGCGAAGTACTTGGCCACGTCGTTGGCGATGCTGAAAGTGGTCAGCGAGCCGCGGGTCATCAGCAGTTGCTTGCCGATTTCCACGACCTCAATGAGCTTGGTCGGGTTGCTGTCCAGGTCCACCATGTTCCCGGCTTCCTTGGCGGCTTGGGTGCCGGTGTTCATCGCCACGCCCACGTCGGCCTGGGCCAGCGCCGGGGCGTCGTTGGTCCCGTCGCCGGTCATGGCCACAAGCTTGCCGCTGGCCTGCTCCTGTTTGATAAGCGCCATCTTGGTCTCGGGAGTGGCCTCGGCGAGGAAGTCGTCCACGCCCGCCTCGGCGGCGATCGCGGCCGCGGTCAGCGGGTTGTCTCCGGTGATCATGACGGTGCGGATGCCCATGGCCCGCATCTGCTCGAAACGGTGGCGTATCCCGCCTTTGACGATGTCCTTGAGCTGGATGACGCCCAGCGCTTGACCGTTCCGGGCCACCACCAGGGGCGTGCCGCCGCTGGTGGCGATGCGGTTCACGATCGTGTCCAACTCCTCCGGTACGGTGCCACCCTGCTCGAGGATCCAGCCCTTGACCGCGTCGGCCGCGCCCTTGCGAATCTGGGTGCCGCCGTTGAGGTTGACACCACTCATCCGCGTCTGGGCGGTGAAGGGGATAAACTCGGTGTCGTGATCGCTCAGTTCGCGGCCGCGCAGAGCGTACTTCTCCTTGGCCAGCACTACGATACTGCGGCCCTCCGGGGTCTCGTCGGCCAGGGAGGCCAACTGCGCGGCGCTCGCCAGGTCCTGCACCGGCACCCCCGGGACTGGGAGGAACTCCACCGCCTGCCGGTTGCCCAGGGTAATCGTGCCGGTCTTGTCGAGCAGCAGGGTGTCCACGTCGCCCGCCGCCTCCACCGCCTTGCCGGACATGGCCAGGACGTTGTGCTGCATGACGCGGTCCATGCCGGCGATGCCGATGGCCGAAAGCAGGCCGCCGATGGTGGTGGGAATCAGGCAGACCAGCAGGGCGGCGAGCACCGGGATGGTCGGCGGAGCGCCGACTCCCGAGGAGCGCACCGCGTAGCCCGCATAGGGCAGCAGAGTGACCACGGCGAGTAGGAAGATGATGGTCATCCCCGCCAGCAGGATGGACAGGGCGATTTCATTCGGCGTCTTCTGTCGCTGCGCCCCCTCCACCAGCGCGATCATGCGGTCGAGGAAGGTCTCGCCGGGGTTGGAGGTGATGCGGATGACGATGCGGTCGGAGAGCACCTTGGTGCCACCCGTGACGGCGCTCCGGTCGCCGCCGCTCTCGCGGATGACCGGGGCGCTTTCGCCGGTGATAGCGGACTCGTCTACCGAGGCGATCCCCTCCACGACTTCCCCGTCGCCGGGGATGAAGTCGCCCGCCTCGCAGACCACCAGATCGCCGACGCGCAGCGCCGTGCCGGGCACTTGCTCCTCGCGCTTGCCGACCAGCTTGCGGGCCATGGTCTCGGTTTTGGCCTTGCGCAGAGAGTCGGCCTGGGCCTTGCCGCGCCCCTCGGCCATCGCCTCGGCGAAGTTGGCGAACAACACCGTGAACCACAGCCATAGGCTAATCTGCCCGTTAAACAGCGCCTGCGGGTCGCCGGTGAGCAGGTCCTTGAGGAAGAGGTAGGTGGTGAGGACGCTGCCCACCTCGACCACGAACATGACCGGGTTCCGGGCCACGACGCGCGGGTCCAGCTTGCGGAAGGCGTCCCCCAGGGCGCGCCGGACGATCGCGGGCTCAAAGAGCGAGCGCGGGGCATGTTTGGGTTTCTTGTAGCCTTCCGGCGCGGGGCCGGTCAGGTTCTCGACAGCAGCCATGGTACGCACCTCAATCTATCGCTATCGGACCGTCTTCCCGTAGGGGCGGAAGTTCGGCGTCTGCGCCGAATCTCCGCCCGCGTGTGTCGCCCTTCTTGGCCTCCCAGGAACGAAACAATCGGTGGTTGGCGCGGGCGGAGATTGCCCGGCAGACCGGTCAACTTCCGCCCCTACATGAACCCCGCTAGAACAGGTTCCCGGCCAGCATCTGGAAGTGCTCGACAATCGGCCCCAGCGCCAGGGTCGGGAAGTATTCCAGCGCGCCGACGACGAGCACGATGGCGGCGAGCAGGACGGCGAAGGTCACCGTGTCGGTGGCCAGCGTGCCCGCCGAGGGCGGCACCACCTTTTTGCGGACCAGCGCTCCGGCCATCGCCAGCAGCGGGATGATCATCAGGAAGCGCCCCACCAACATGGCGAGCCCCAGGGTCAGATTGTAGTAGGGAGTGTTGGCGGTGATCCCGGCGAAAGCCGAGCCATTGTTGGCGGTGGCCGAGCAGTAGGCGTAGATGATCTCGGTGAAGCCGTGCGCGCCCGCGTTGTTGACGTTGTTATAGGTCGCGCCCTCGTAGAGGCTGGGGCTGCTGCCGTTCACGTGGTTCCAGGCGGCCGTCGGTGGCAAGTTCAGGTTGGTCGCCAGGGCGGTCCAGAAGAGGTTGCCGGCGACCAGAATCAGCACCGCCAGGATCGCCATGCGCACCTCGTATTGCTCGATCTTCTTGCCCACGTATTCGGGCGTGCGGCCCACCATCAGCCCGGCGATGAACACCGCCACCACCGCGTACATGAGCATCCCGAAGAGCCCCGCGCCCACGCCGCCGAAGATGACCTCGTCGCACATCAGATTGATCAGCAGGGAGCCGCCGCCCAGCGGGGTGAAGCTGTCATGCTGGGAGTTGACCGCGCCACAAGAAGCCGAGGTGGTGACGGTGGCAAACAGGGCGCTGGCGGCGATCCCGTTGCGGACCTCCTTGCCCTCCATATTCCCGCCCGGCTGGTCGCCGGTGGCCGCCGTCTGCACCCCCAGGCGGCTGAGGGCCGGCGTCCCTTGCGACTCCGCCCAGTAGCAGACGCTCAGGCTCAGGGCGAACATCAGCGTCATCGCCCCGAACAGGGCCCAGCCCTGGCGCGGATTGCCGACCAGCTTGCCGAAAGTCCAGGTTAGCCCGGCCGGGATCAGGAAGATGGACAGAATCTGGACCAGGTCGTTCAGCGGCGTCGGGTTCTCGTAAGGGTGCGCGGAGTTGGCGTTGAAGAGGCCGCCGCCGTTGGTCCCCAGCATCTTGATGGCTTCCTGCGAGGCGACCAGCCCCTGCGGGATGGTCTGGGTGGCGCCCTCCAGGGTGGTCGCCTGGACGTACGGCGCGAAGTTCTGCGGCACGCCCTGGGTCACCAGGAACAGCGCATAGACGAGGCACAGCGGCAGCAGCACATACAGCGTGGCCCGGGTGACATCCACCCACAGGTTGCCCAGGCCCTCGGCGCTATGCCGGGCAAAGCCGCGCACCACGGCAATCGCGACGGCGATCCCCGCCGCCGCCGACAGCCAATTGTGCAGCGCCAGGGGCACCATATTCGAGAAGTAGCTGACCGTACTCTCCGGCGCGTAGCTCTGCCAGTTGGTGTTGGTGAGGAACGAAACCGCCGTGTTGAAGGCGAGGTCGGGGGTCATCTGTTGGCCGGAGAAGCCTTGCGGATTGAGCGGCATGATCCCCTGCAGCCGCAGCAGGGCGTAGGTGAACAGGCCGCCGACCAGGCTAAAGGCGAGCAGCGCCGCGCCGTAGGTCGTCCAGTGCATGTCCTGCTGCTCATCAATCCCGGCCAGGCGGTACAGGGCCCGCTCCACGGGGCGCAGCACCGGGTGCAGCCAGGTGCGTTCGCCGGAAAAAACCCGCGCCAAGTGCGCCCCCAGAGGCCTGGTGAGGAGCAGAAGCACCCCGAAGAACAGCAGAATCTCGGCGAGGCCGAAGCCAGTCATGGAGTCCTCCTAAAAGCGCTCCGGATGGAGTAAGGCATAGCACAAGTATACGAGCAAGCAGAGCGAGGCCGATCCCGCTAAGATGGTATCCGCCATAGTGACCTCCTCAGAGCCGGTCGCAAACCCGCGCATAGGCATGCGCCGCGACGAAGAACAGGAGTATTAGCGCGACGAAGAACAGGTCCAGCATCAGAAGGCCTCCGGTGATAGGTATGCCTCTTTCGACGATAACGATACCAGCAAAGTGCTCAAAGGGGGGTAAGGAAGCGGGGCCGAGGCGTTAAGAATGCGTCAAGAAGAGGAAATTGGGGCATCACCGAGCCCGGGCGCAGGCGGCGAACGCAAGGATGGCCCAAGTAACCTCTCGCACGTTGAACCAAAATGCCGTCGCTAACCGCAGTTGACTGGCAGTTGAGGCAATACATTCTGCGACCTGAAGGTGCTCTCGGGTAGGGCGTGGAAGGCGGAAGGCGGCCCGGGGCATCTACGACGCTATCTACTGCAAGCCGTCCCGCGACGGTAGTCACTCGGAGTTTCGCTGGCAAGTCACGCGAATTGAGGTGCTACAAGAGCCGCGTTACTTGCGCAGCTTCGCGACCACGAGGTCACCTTCCATCAGAGCCGCTTGCCCCGAGGCGCGCAGGTGGGCCTTGTGGTCACCGGCGAGGAGACCCCGCCGACGCGCTACGAGAAGAAATGCCGCAATCGACCTTCCTGTGGGCGTTGCCCCCCCGCGCGGCGTGGATTGAAACTGATAGTTGAGGTTGTCACTACTAGAATCTCCCTTGTGCGGTGTCGCGGGTGGTCGGCCGGGATGCGCTCTGGGCGGTTGTGCTCCGTGCCGGCCGCAGCGATCCGAGTTGCGGTTTGGGATAGGGCCGGCGACGAAAACGGCCGCTCCAGAAAGGAGCGGCCGCAGAACGGGGGCAGGTCACTCGGGGGCAAAGTCAGCAGGAGTCACCCGGGAGGAGTCGCCAGCCATTGCGTGATGTTGCGGACCAACTGGGGCCAGGAGTTCCACTGCCAGTAGGCCACCGCGGGCGCGGCCGGCTCGCCGTGGAGCGTGGGCGTCCACAAAACGACCCGGCCCTTGCCGTAGGTCCCCGCGATCAGCACCGGGGCGTCGCCGGCCTTCACCAGCACTTGCATGTCGGGCCGCGGCGCTACCTCATGGTAGAACAGGGTGACCGGCTTCTGGTCCCAGTTGATCCCGGCCAGGATTGGATGCGTGCCGACCGGGGTCAGCTCCACCGGCTTGTCCTGCGTCGCGAACACTATGTCTCCCTGATGAATGTCGGCCGGCAGGCACTTGGCGTAGGCGCTGCCCGCAATCGGTCCGCCGCCCGTGCCCAGCGAATAGTTCCCGCCCAGCACGAACAGGCCGCCGCCCTGCGCCACGAACTCCTCCACCCAGTCGGCGGTGCGGCCGGGGACGTCGGCCATGCGATCATACTGGCCCTCGCGCGTGAAGGCGTCCACCGGGATGTTGGCCAGGATCAGCACCTTCTCGGCCAGCAGATCTTCCTTCTTCATGGGGAAGCCCTTGAGCGAGGTCACGAAGCCCATGCGGCTGCACATGAAGGACTCGGTGATCTCGCACTGGTCCGCCAGGGCCTCGTCCAGCTTCCAGTGCTGGCTCCACATGCCCTGGGCTACGTGGACCTTGAGGCCTCCCGGCAGACCCACCGAGGTTCCCGGTCCGGCCCATTCCGCGGCCAGGCCCTGCGCCTGCGCCCGCGGCGTCGCGCCGAGCAAACAGGCGCAGCCGATAGCGATCCCCGCCAGGACGGTCATCATTCGGGTATTCATGAGTTGGCCCCCTTCAGCTCGAGCACGATTACTTTCCACAGGTAGAAGTCCGCGGGCTTGACTGTCTGGCCCTGCGGGGTCAGGGCCCGGGAGAAGCCCTCGGTGAAGGGCGACAGCTCCCAGGCCGAGGCGACGGCGCCCGGGCCTTTGTAGGTGACGCTGGCCCCGGTGATCTTGCGGACCACGCCGCTCTTGTTGTCCGGGATCTTGTCCTGCTCCGGCGCGCTGAGCAGGTGCACGATGACCCGGTTGTGGCCGGCTTCCTTTTGCGTGTAGGCGAACATGTGCCACCAGAGGCCCGGCTGGGCGTCCACGGTGAGCACGGCCTCGGGGTCGGTGATCGGCGTCAGGCTCGTCCCGTAGATGAGGTCCGAGTAGCGGGTGAGGAACTGTAGGAAATCCCTGCCGCCGCGGCTGTTGCCGTAGGTGTGGGCGCGGGAAGCGGCGCGCAGCAGGTCCGGGTAGATGCTGTTGAAGGCGCTATTCGGCGCGGGATCAAAGGGGATAGGGCCGTAGTGGCCGCCATAGCTCCGCACCAGCCGCGCCTCGTTGGTCAGCAGCCGGGCATAGGTGCTGTAGTTGCCCCCGGAGCCCTCGCGGGCCTGCTCGTTCATGATGTAGGCGCCGTTTTCGCAGGCGACTTTCAGCTCCGGATAGACCTCGGGAACCTTCTCAAACCGCGGCGGCGACGGGTCGGCCGGGAGCGCCGGGTCGCGCAAGGTCTGCTTCCAGGGCGCGTCCGCCAGCGGCGGGCTGGGCCAGACGCAGGTGGTCCAGGAGGCAATGTAGTTGAAGCCCCACACGAAGCCCGGGATTTTCTGCTTCCCCAGGTCAAAGATGCGCTGCATATTGCGCGTGGATAGCGGGTCGTAGGGCTTGCCCCAGTAGGTATAGTGGTCGTCGTAGCGCGCCCCGCGCCAGCCGAACATCTCCGCCGAGTTGAGGATCTCATTGATCCCGGCGTCCACGATCCCCGGCTGGGTGATGTCCATGACCAGCGAGATCCAGGTGTAGAAGATGGTCTTCTCCTGCCCCGGGATCTGCTTGTCCCAGTCGCGGACAAACTGTTGGTCGAAGCCGGTCTGGTAGCGGCCCAGACTCCACTCCGGGTGCTTGCGCATGAACTCAAAGCAGGGCGGACCGCTGGCCGAACTTTTGGCGTAGGTGATCGGCCAGATGCCCTCCCGCTTGTACAGCGCCATCAGGTCCATTATGCGCGAGCGGGTATGCTGGTAGCAGCCCTGGCCGGAGATCCAGTTCTCGGCGGTCGGGGTCATGAAGAAGACGTCGTCCGGGGCCCAGGCGAACCACTCGGTGAAGTTGCCGTAAGAGGCCCGGATGGCGTTCGGCATCTGCTTGCCGATGTAGTTGGCCCACGCCTCCGGGGTTTTGATGTCGCAGTAGATCGAGCTGGGATTGGTCATGTGGGGGCCGCTGGGGGAGCGCATGGCCACCTTCCAGACGTTGTCCGCCACATGGAAGTACTCGCCCACCCGGTCCACGACCTTGCCGGTCGGGTCCAGCATCTCCACGCGAATCTCCCGCCCGTACTCCTCCGGCCCCAGCTTCCACTTGAACTCCACTACCTGGCTGTCGGTCGGCTTGAGCGTCACGGTCTGCTCGCCCAGGGGGCGCACCGTGCCCAGGTCGCGAATCTCCACCGCGCGGAGCTTGCGCGTGGTCGCCGGGCCGAGGTTGCGCACCTGCACCTGGGCGACGGCGTCCTCGCCGGGGGTGTACATGACCTTGCCGGGCTGCACCGAGACGAGGAAGGCCTGATCGCCCTGGCGCTGCACGTTGAGGCTATCCAGCAGCATCGCCTGGGTCTTGGGCTCGGTGAGGTACGGGGAGCGGTCCAGGGCTAGGACCAGCTTCGGCTCAGGCCCGTCCACGACCACTGGCACCGTCCAGAGGCGCCAGTCGGAGGCCTGCAGATCGGGGCAGTCGGCCGGCATGAAGCGCGGCCCGCCCCCGCCGAGGCCCAGCGTGAAGCCGTCGGAATAAGCGCCGGTGGGCGCGAACTGCACGCGCAGGCTGACCAGGTACTTGCCGGGCAGCACGGTGGGGGGGAGGGGCAGCGTGGCCACCACCCCCGACTGGGCCTGCGCCAGGTCCACCCGGAGGGCCCGGCCCCCGGAGGCCCCCTCGGCGGCCATGACGGAGCCTCCCGGCACCGCCAGCGTTTCCACCTCGATCAGGCCAGCCGTAGCGCTCAGCGACCAGGTCAACAGCAAGATCAACCAGCCAATGGTTCTCATGGTGAGGCCCCCTTCTGATTCTCTCGCGGCGCTGCCGGAAAAAGGAGGGGCGGCTCCGGGTGGGGCCGCCCCTGGCGTGAGCGCGGAGGTCGAGCGGCCTATTGGTTGTTGTTGCAGACTTCGGCGGCTTGCATCGCTACAGCAATCGGGCTGCCGGCGGCGCTGCCGTAGTCCTCAGCAGTCCACAGGCATTTTGGCCCATTGACGGTCGCGCTCGGCTTCATGCATTTCACATGCCCGTCGCAGAATCCATAGTTGCTCTGGCCGCCGTGCGGGGCAGCCAAGTTAGTGCACGCCCAGGCAGGATTACTGATAGTCTGGCTGAGGTAGCAGAAGAGGGAGCTGGGCGGGCCAGTCGCATTCGTTTCCGCTATGACGATGGTCTCGGCCGGTTTTACAATGGACGTGTCCTTTTGGGGTCCGTCCACCGTTCCGAGTTGCCAGGCCGCGCCGGTCACGGGGTGGCCCGCACCTCCCGCGTCAGCGTTGATTCCGTAACCACAGGGGAATTGGGCGTTCGAGCCGGGCGCGGTTTCGCCATCGGTGCCCAGTGTCATCCGCGAGGGACACTTGAAGAGCTGCAGGTTCTTGACGTACGGGTAGATGGCGCCCCGCCATGAGGGCCAGCAGGTGGGCGAACCGCCCCAGTCGCGCCAGGCGGGCGGCATATACTGGTCGTTGTCGCTGTTGTACATAATCACGCCGAGCGTAAGCTGCTTGACGTTGCTGAGGCAGTTGGACTGCATCGCCTTTTCCCGGGCGCGAGCGAAGACGGGAAAGAGGATCGCGGCCAGGATCGCGATAATCGCGATCACTACGAGTAGTTCGATCAGGGTGAAACCGGACCTGCGGTGTGACATTATCACCATCTCCTTGGCGTAAAGTGTGGGACCAAAGTGGGGGGCCTCACGGTGCGCGCCGCCCCGGTGACGAGCGTTAGTCCTAGCGTCCTACTTGTTGCCGGCGCAGGCCTCGGCGGCCTGCATCTGCCCGCGCATGAACTGCCCAACCAGGTCGTCCACATTGTTGCCAAAAGCCGGGAAATTGATGACCCCGTAGGGGTAGATGTCCCACATGCATTTCCCCCCGACCGGGGTCGTCGCGGTCGGCTTCATGGCCTTCACATGTCCATCGCAGAACCCGTAGTTGCCCATGCCGTTATGCGGGGCGGAGAAATTCGAGCAGACCCAGGTGGTGTCGCCGCCTATCCAGGGGAACTCGCCGTTGGACTCCAGGACGATAATGGTCTCGGCGGGCACCTTGATGTTGGAGAGGGGCTGCGGCATAGCGGAGTCGTTGCCCCACCCGCCCGGCGAGTTGTTCAGGTACCCGGTGGGGGGGAGCCCTTCCCAGTATCCACAGTCCTGGTTGAGGGCGTAACTCAGAGGAAAGACAGCGGTCGAGCCAGGTACGACTTCGGTGCTGTTGCCCGCGTTGGCCCGCCCGGGACACGCGAGGATCTGTACGTTTTTGAGGTACGGGTAGACCAGAGTCTTCCAACTGGGATGATTCCAGCCGTCGCCGTTGGGCCCATCCCAGATGCCGCGACGGGCGAAGGGCATGATGTTGTCATTGTCGGTGGCGTACATCATCACGCCGAGCGTGATCTGTTTGACGTTGCTCAGGCAGTTGGACTGCTGAGCCTTGGCGCGAGCGCGGGCGAAGACGGGGAACAGAATTGCCGCCAGGATCGCGATAATCGCGATCACCACGAGCAGCTCGATCAGGGTGAAACCGTGCCTTCTATGCGACATCGAGACCATCTCCTCAGGGATGGAATACACTCGGCTGAAGCCGAGCGAGGTCAGGGCGTCGGGAGTCGTACGAACGGGAGCTGTTCGGCAGCGGTCGGCAGGGCGCCGAGGGTGTGAGCGACGGGAGGGCTGAAATCCAGGTGAGGGTGAGCAGGGGGCGTCGCCAACGGGCGTCGCGCACGGCGCTACGGAGAAGGGTCTGGCTGTTCAGTTTCTGCACTGGATATTGGTCCATAAGGCTGACGCCATCTTTGCTCTGGCAAATGTGAAAACTGCTCTATGGACGAGAGGTGTATTTGCAGTGCAGTATACGTAGGCATATGGCGCATGTCAAGATGTTTTTTTGCCTCAAAGGGGCTTATCTGTAGCTTCACGCGAAAGTGATGATAGTCAAGCGCCCCGCGGCGGACAGTCCCTCCCTCGGGCAGTTCGCCGCGGGCGGAGAATTTCTCTTGACACGCACCCCCTTCTCGCGTATTCTGCCCTATATTGAGTACCGCAACCATAGAGCAGCTAACGGTCTAAATAGAGCAAACTGGTGTCAACGAGGCCTATGGACCAACCTTCGTCGCCCAAACAGAACAAGCAGCAGACCATCGTCGGTGTCCTGCGCGGGCGCATCGTAGCCGGGGAGTTGCCCCCGGGCCACCGCCTGTCTTCACGCGCCGTCCGCCAGGAATTCGGGGCGTGCGCGGCCACCACGCAGGCAGCCATCAAGACGCTGGTGGAGGACGGCTTTCTCCTGACCGAGCCGCGCCGGGGCACCTACGTATCGCCCGCCCCGCCGCACCTGGCCTCTTACGGCGTGGTCTTTGCGGATCGCCCTCTCTCGGTGCCGCCCGACGGCACGCTCAACTCCATGCTGGCCTACCAGTGCATGATGCGCCAGCAGAATGACCAGCCACAGCTTAAGCTCTATTTCGGCGTGAACGGTTACGAGGACGAGGAGGACTACCAGCGCGCGCTAGCCGATCTGGAGGCGCATCGCCTGGCAGGCCTATTCTTCGTTTACGGCGGTATCCTGGGCGACACCCCCCTGGTCACCCACCCCGGTCTGGCGCGGGTGACGATCACCAAGCCCTTTGACCATGCTCCCGGCATCTTCGGGGGCCACCAGATGTTCTTTATCAAGGGCCTAGATCATCTGGCGACCCTGGGGTGCCGGCGGGTGGCGATCCTCGGCTGTCAGCGCGGGCCGCTGGGGGCGGATGATGATTTCTGTCGCGAGCAGGTCGCCCGGCGCAACATGTTGATGCCTCCCCACTGGCTAATCCCCGACTTGCCGAGCAGCCACGAGCAGATGCTATTGATTCGCCACTACGTATACCTGCTTTTGCGCGACCGGCAAGACCGGCCTGACTCCCTGGTAATCGCCGATGATGCGGTGCTCGACAGCGTGCTGGCGGGCATCTTCGACGCGGGGGTGCGCATCGGCGTGGACCTCGAGGTCGTGGCGCACTGCAACTATCCCTTGCCCAAACCCGACCAGTGGCCGGTCACACGGCTGGGGTGGCCGGTTCCGGCCGTGCTGGATACGGCGTTTGACCTGTTGGACCGACAAAGACGAGGCGTCCAGGTGCCTCTGGCCGTGACTTTGCCCTTTGTGTTCACCGGGGAGGAAGCAGCCTCGGTGGAACTGGAGCGTTCTACACGGTCGCTGGGCTGGCCCTCTGCGTAACAAACGAACGGGAGGTCGTCTGCATGCGTATCTGGTTGTGTGGAGCCCTACTAGGCTTGTTGGCTGTCAGTTCGTGGGCCGCTATTCCCTCGTCCGGCCCGGAGTTCCTCGGTCCTTTTCCCAGTTGGGCGAACGTGAAGACGGATTTCGGCGCGGTGGGGGATGGTAAGACCGACGACACCGCCGCGATCCAGAAGGCCTTGGAGAGCGTCCGGGTCGCCAGTTCGCCGAAGAAGGTGCTGTACTTCCCGGCGGGGACCTACCGCATTACCAGCACGCTGCAGTTCATCCGCACCTCGCATACCGAGCCGCAGGGCACTAGCCTGACCGGCGAGGACCCCGAAAAGACGATCCTCAAGTGGGACGGGCCCGCCGGGGGGAGCATGATCGTCTATGATGCCTGGTACGCGAGCCTGAGCCGGCTGACCTTTGACGGCGCGGGCACGGCCAAGACGGCGGTCCAGCACGGCCCGGCCTTCGCCACGGCCAACGAGTGCACCGATTGCATCTTCAAGGACGTGCAGTTCGGCATCGAGGCCGGCCAGCGAGATGGTATCGCGGAGACGGCAGTGCTGCGCTGCCGCTTCTACCGCTGCGCCAAGGCCGCCATCAGCATCCAGAACTTCAACACGCTGGACTGGTACATCTGGAACTGCTGGTTTGAGGACTGCGGCATCGGCGTCACCAACGAGTTCGACGCGGGCAACTTCCACGTCTACCGGAGCACCTTCCTGCGCTCCACAGAAGCCGATCTGACCATCCGGCACACCGGGTATTTCTCCTTCGTGGACAACCTCTCCATCGGCTCCCGCCAGTTCTTCCACGCCAAGCGCGCGGCGGTCTGGAAAGACAACGAGACCTGGGGCTCGCACGTGACCATGCAGGGTAACGTGGTGCTCGACCCGACCGACCCCACGCCGATCGTGATCGAGAACAACGGGCCGAATCTGCTGCTGGACAACACCTTCCGCGTGGCGGGGGCGGCCCCTCTGGTGGTCAACACTCCGCCCGCCGAGACGGCCGACCTTATCGCCATCGGCAATCGCTGGACTAAGAATAAGCTGCGGGTGCGCGGCCGCGTGACGGAACTGGATAACCAGGTAGTGGCCGCCGAGGCTATCGCCGACGTGAAGCCGACTCCCTCGCCCTTCGCCCCCCGGGTCACCCGCCCGGTTATCGAGGTGGCGGCCGGCGCCGACGCGGCGACCCTGCAGGCGGCGCTCAACTCGGCCGTCGCCATGAAGGGGACGCGCCCGGTGGTGCATCTGCCCAAGGGTAGCTACCCCCTCAACCAGACCCTGGTCATTCCGGCGGGCGCCGATCTGGAGCTGCTCGGCGACGGCCCGGAGAACGCCACCGTGCTCTCCAACGCCGGCGGCGTCAGCCCCCTGCTGCGGATCGTCGGTCCCACCCATGCCACCATCCGCAACTGCCTCTTCAGCGCCGGCAACACAGCGGTGGGCATCGTCGTGGAGAATGCCGACCAGCCGGGCGCGCGGATCGCGGGCGAGCAGCTTAACCTGGACGGCTACGAGTACGGCTTGGTCACCGACGGCCTGAAGAACGCCAGCGTCGAGCTGCGCGATGGCGGCCACGACGGCCTGCAGGTCATCGGCGGGGGTCCGGAGACCAAATCCTGGGTGATGATCTACGCGGGATCGTCCGGTCGCCTGAACTACACCAAGCCCGGCGGTCACCTATATGACCTCCAGAACGGGGGCCGCCTGTTCGTGCGCGATATCTGGTACGAAGGCGATGCCTACAGCCTCATGAACCTCTCCGGCAGCGGCCAGTTCGCGTACCACTCGGGCTTTGTCGCCCCCTACGCGGGCTTCGACGACACCATCATCGTCCGGCATTCTCTGGAGAACTGGGAGGCCGACGTGCGCAAGACTGTCGCGCCGCTGCAGTTCGACGGCTTCACGGGCGCCATCACTTTCAGCCTCATCTCCACCAATGGCGCCGATATCCGGATTGTGCCGCCCAGCGCGGGCCTGAAGCTCTACCTGCTGGGCTTCTCCACCAATAAGAACATTGATCTGGGCGGAGCCGCGGTGACCGGTCAGGTGGTGGCCGAGAATATGAAGGTCTACCGCAAGGACGCCACCGGACTCGATGCCGTGGACGGGTTGGGCAAAGCCACCCCGGCCTTCATGCGCGAGATGCTCGCGCCCGTACGGACGGTGAAGCCGCAGCCGCTCACCGACCTGCGGGAGGGCGTCACCGACGTCCGCTTCGTTCGCGTCTGGACCACGGGCAAGAACGGCCTGCGTATCGAAGCCGCGCCCGCCCCTCGTTAGCGTCTAGTAGTGCGAATTCAACGAGTCCCAGTGGCCGCGGCCCTGGGACTCGTTTTCCACGCCGGTGATACTCTCTCCCGCTTCACCGGTTGGTGGAGGGCGCATAAATCGCACATTCCAGAAGGAGAGACACGAGAATGAAGCTTGGCCGGCTGTGGGCAGTGATGTTTCTGGCGTTGACGGGGGCGGCCTGGGCCGCCGAGTTGCCGACTCCCGCGCCGCCGACGGCTGCGGTGGTGGGGGCGGCCGGGACGAGGACGGTCTGCTACTGGGTCTTCGCCGAGTCGGCGGAGCCCGCACCCACCGCCGGAAGCTGGTACCTGAAGGCGATGCCGGGCAAGGTGACGAGCCTGTCGCAACCCTGCGTCGTCAAGAACGCGCCGGACACGCTGAGCGCGGCGAACAAGGTCGTGCTGACGATCATCCCGGTCGCGGGGGCCGTGCGGTACCATATCCTCAAGACTGAGGAACTATCTCCGCCGAACGTCACCGCCAGCGCCCAGAACCCCGGCGCGACGACCCTGTACTATTGGGTGCAGGGCCACAACGGCTGGCGCAGCTCGCCCTTGGTGGGTCCGATCCCCCTGAAGTGTGACCTGGCGACCTTCTCGAACTCCCTCTCCATCTCCCCGACTTCCTCCAGCCAGTGGAAGCAATCGGCGTGGGTTACCACGACCCCGGAGCCGCCGGTGGGACGCAAGCCGCAGGTGCTGGGCCTGCTGACCCCGCAGACCTTCCTGGGCGCGGCGAAGTTCCCGTATGTCATGGGGCACAACGCCACCTGGGCGAAGGAGAACAAGCTCCTGGCCGCCTGGGGGCCGCCGCCCTACCCCGTCACCGCCGCCACGGAAGTCCCCTTCGGCACGGGCAAGTACCTGCTGGCCTCGGTGGCCGCGGATTCCCTCACGGTGGAAGACATCGGCCAGGACCTGCAAATGACCCAGCCGCCCACGGTCAACGAGACCACGACCCAGGACTTTGCGGCGCGGCTAGGGCAACCGCAATCGAGCCGCAGCGTACACCAGGGCGCGATTCTGTCCAGCAACTTCACCGGCGGCTCGGCCATGGAGAACGATTTCTACGCCGGGTACTGCCCCTTTGATCTCAACGTGGTCGCGGAGCGCGGCGGAATCAACTACTACTGGCCCCAACCCGCGGGCTATCCGGGGTACAAAAGCACGATGCGGGTGGCCAACTTTGCGCTGACCAGCTACACGGAATCGCAGCACTCCGCCCTGGATGTGACCCTCAGCACCTACGGCACGGGAGATGCGATCACGCAAGGCGCTAACCTGGAGTTGCACGCGGGCAACCGCGACGCCGGCGATGAGGGCGGGGAACTGATGCGCACCTTCATTACCCGGTTCCTCGACCAGGGGCAGACCAAGGTAGACCAGGACGCCCCGGTCGGCGCTCGCGTCATCAAGGCCAACGTGGGCGCGACAGGCATCAGTGGCGGCACCGGGCGCACGATCGTGAATCTGACCCAGGCCTACTCCGGCGGGCGGATTGACCACGTGGAGAATGTGGACATTTTCGGCGCCGGCACCCAGTGGACGCCGGCGATGCTCGGCTGGCTCATGAGTTTCGACGTAGACAACGTCAAGGACAAGCGCTCCTGGTTCCAGGTGACGGAGGTCGTCAGCCCCACGCATCTGAAGCTGATGATGTATACCACGTGGCGCCCGGACATGAACCTGGGGTACAGCCGCTTCATCTACAACGCGGCGGCGGGCCAGAAGCTGCCCAGCCTGGCCGCCGAGGGCCTGACCTACGGCGGCCCCGAGGTGTGGACCAACCCCAAGACGCTCTATACCAATCCGATGGCGATCGGCGTCCTGCCGAAAGCCCTGGAGCCCGCGGCCGCCGCCGGCAAGTACCTGCTGGCCCCCGGCGCCTCCCTGGCCGATCCCTGGCAGCAAGACGGGGGCTTCCACGTGGAGCCCCTGGCCCAGGCCTGGAAGACCGGCGACACCGTGGTGCTGACCCCGGGCACCTCCCAGCCCATGACCGGCTGGTGGGGGAATTATGTCGGCGAACTAGGCCCGAACGACTACATGACCAGCATCAATGCCCTGGGCGGTTTCCAGCGGCCGGTCAACGGCCCCGCGTTCAAGGCGGCGGGCTTCGGCATCGGCATGAGGATCGATTTGCCGGACGAGCGGCAGGGCAACGGCGTCATCGTGCTGGGCGAGCCGGTGGACGGCGCCTTCCTCGGAGCGCCGGAGGTGCCGCTGCTGCGCTGCTATAGCAGCCAGATTCCCTTCGTGCAGGGGTCGCAGGCGCGTACGGCACTGGAAATCGTGGCGCCCACCGGCGAGTCGCTGCTGTCGGTGAGCAAGGAAGGCGTGACGGTCGCCGGCGCCCTGCGCGGCTCCGCCGCAACGCGCGGCGAGGCGCGATTCTCCGGCGACGCGAAGCGCACCTCGTTCGTCGTTACCTTCGCGAAGCCGCTGGGCGTGAAGCCGGTCGTCGTGCTGAACGCCAACCAGTTCGCGCGCTGCCGGTTGGCCGCGGTGGCCACCACCGGCTTCACCGTGGAGTTCGAGACCGCGCCGCCGGCGGGGCAGGACAACGTGACCATCTGGTGGATGGCGCAGGAATAACGCAATCAGCGGAAGGAAGAGATCAGGAGATGACCATGCGAACTAGCCGCTCACGACTGCTGGTAGCGCTCATGCTGTGCCTGGTGTCCGGGCTCCTGGGCTCCGGCGCGGCCCGGGCCCAGACGGTGACGTACTTCGATACCGGCGAGGAATTCGCCGGGCCCTTCCCTAGCTGGAAGAACGTGCAAACCGACTTTGGCGCGAAGGGCGACGGGGTCACCGATGACACCGCCGCGATCCAGCGGGCGCTGAACGCCATGGCGACCGTCCTGACGAATGACTGGTGCGTGCTCTACTTCCCGGCGGGCACGTACCGCCTCACCGCCACGCTGACCACGACCCCGCTGCGCAAGGCGCACAATGACTACCTGGGGTCGAACCTCATCGGCGCTGACCCGGCGACGACGGTGCTCAAGTGGGACGGTCCCGCCGACCAGCCGATGCTGCGCTACGACTCCTGGTTCTGCAAGGTGAGCCGCCTCACTTTCGACGGCAGCGGCAAAGCCAACTCAGGGTTGCTGCGCGCGGGCGGCTTCTCTACCTACTGCGAGATCAGCGACCTGGTCTTCCAAGACATCAAGGGGATCGCCCTGAACCTCGCCAACGCCGAGCCGGAGGGCGCCGCCGAACATGCGGTGCTCCGCTGCAAGTTCCTGCGTTGCACCGAAGGCATCTCGACCATCAACTGGAACACGCTGGACATCTATATCTGGTACTGCCTCTTCGAGGATTGCGATGCGGGTGTGACCAACCGCACGGGCGGGTACCAGGCGTACGAGAACGTCTTCCTGCGCACCAAAACGCAGGATATGACCACCGGCTCGGCCTGCACCGCCTTGGTCAATAACACCTCGATCGGCTCCAAAACCTTCCTGTTTGGCGGCTGGGGCGCCCTGTATGCGCGGGGCAACAAGCTCTATACCACCGATTCGGTCGCCCTCACGCATGGCGGCAATCTGGTTCTGCTAGACAACCTCATCGCCGGCCCGCCCGGGGGGACGGGCGCTCTGGTGAGCTGCGCTACCAGCACCTTGGCGGTGGGCAATTCCTTCACGGGCGGCGCGTGGCCCATCCGGCCGCTTCCCGCGCTGCATCCCAATGCCGGCACGCTGCAGCAGGAGCTGGGCAAGGCCGTGGACAACGATCCGACGACCGAGTTCTACGATCCCGGCTGCAACGATCCCTATAGCGGCAATCCGGGCTTCCCCGGAGCCCTGCAGTGGAATGGTCGGAGCGACAACCGGAGAACCGCCGTGCAATACACGCTCACTTCGGGGAGCGATCCCCAATTCGACCCCCGCGATTTCCAGCTACTGGGGTCCAACTACCCAGGCGGCCCGTGGACGGTCCTGGATACGCAGACGAATCAGAGCTGGGCGGGTCGTCAGGAGACGAAGGCGTACCCCCTCGCCGCCCCGCAGGCCTGCAGCGTCTATAAGCTCCTCGTCACCGCCAATGCCACCGGCACGCGGGGTTTGCGCGTGGCCGAGCTGCAGCTCCTGGACAAGCAGGGCCGGAACCTCACCCAGGACCCCGACACCCTGATGACCAGCCGCAATGAGGCCTGGGGATCGTACTACGCCCTGGACCGGAAGGTTATCGCGTCGGCGGCGGCCGCGGCGCCGGCTACCGTGCGCCTCCCGGGTACCCCGAAAAACGCTCAGCGCAAGATCTTCGAGGTGCGGCTGGGTACGGGCGACGACGCGCGGGAACTCCAGACGCAGATAGACGCCGCCGCCCAGGAGCCTGCCGGCAGCAAGCCGGTGGTGCACCTGCCCAAGGGGACCTTCTCGCTGCAGCGGACGGTGACCATCCCGGCGGGTAGCGACCTGCAGTTGATCGGCGACGGCGTGGGCAACGGCAGCCTGCTCACCTTCGCCGGGGGCGAGGGTCCGATGCTGCGCCTGCTGGGACCGAGCCGGGCGACGCTGCGCGATCTGGATATCTTCGGCGGCAATCAGGGCGGCGTGGACGGCATCGTCATTACCGACGCTGACCAGGAGGGCGGCCGGGTCTATGGTAACCAGCTCAACACCCACGGCGCCGGCAACCCGAACCTGTGTCAGTCCGCGGTCCGCGTCCAAGGCCTGGACCGCACGGACGTGACTATGATCTGCGGCGGATTTGGCCATTGCCGCAACGGGATCAATGTGAGCGGCGGCCCACAGGCGGCCGCCGGCGTTGCCACCACCAATCAGGTGGTGTTCCTCACCGGGGGCACCGGCCTGGGCTGTCGGCTGCTGAACGTCAGCGACGGCGGCAAGGTAGTGGGGGAAGCCTTCTGGTACGAGGGCCCCTGGGAGTCCGACGCGGCGCTGATCGATCTGCAGGGCACGACCGGCCAGGTCGCCGGAGCGGCGCTCTGGTGGCACACGGACCTCAAGCGCCAGCCCCTCCCCGCGCCGCTGATGGCGATGAACGGCTTCCAGGGTCAGTGCACCGTAGTGGCCAGCGATCTGGATGATCTCAATAACTCCTATGTCCATCTCAACGGTGACGGCCGGCAGGCGTCGGTGTTCTTCGCCGACAACTTGTTCTCCTCAAGCAGCCGGACGCCAACGATCCAGGACCCCTGGAAAGACCTAACCACCCCGGCGGCCCAGGCGGTAATGCTCGGCTGCAACAACGATACGATGGTCAATAAGGAGCGGAACCGGATGCCCGACGCCGACTTCGTGCGCCGCAGTCTGGCGCTGCTCCGCGCCGTGCGGATTGATCTGCCCACAGACCTGCCGCGGGGCGTCACTGACGTGAAGCTGTTCCGGGTGCAAATCACCGGCGGCAACGACAAAGACGCGATCCGCATCCAAGCTGGGAAGTAACCGCCAGCAAATCATTCGTGGAAGCGCCTCTGGGGCAGTAGGTCCGTAGAGAAGTCACAGGCGATGAAGAGGATACCATGAAACAAGCAAGCCGATTCGGCAGGTGCTGGTGGGTGCTGTTAGCTCTCTTGGCGGTAGCACCCGCCCGCGCCCAGACCGTGACGTACTTTGATACCGGCGAGGAATTCGCCGGGCCCTTCCCCAGTTGGAAGAACGTGCAGACCGACTTCGGCGCGAAGGGCGACGGGGTCACCGATGACACCGCCGCGATTCAGCGGGCGCTGAACGCCATGGCGACCGTCCTGACGAACGACTGGTGCGTGCTGTACTTTCCGGCGGGGACCTATCGCCTCACCGCCACCCTGACCACGACTCCGCTGCGCAAGGCGCACAATGACTACCTGGGGTCAAATCTCATCGGCGCGGACCCGGCGACGACGGTGCTCAAGTGGGACGGTCCCGCCGACCAGCCGATGCTGCGCTACGACTCCTGGTTCTGCAAGGTGAGCCGGCTGACTTTCGACGGCAGCGGCAAAGCCAACTCGGGGCTGTTGCGCGCGGGCGGCTTCTCCACCTACTGCGAGATCAGCGACCTGGTCTTCCAAGACATTAAGGGGATCGCCCTGAACCTCGCCAACGCCGAGCAAGAGGGCCAGGCCGAACACGCGGTGCTCCGGTGCAAGTTCGTTCGCTGCACCGAGGGCATCTCGACTATCAACTGGAACACGCTGGACATCTACATCTGGTACTGCTTGTTTGAGGATTGCGAGTCGGGCGTGGTCAACCGCACGGGCGGGTACCAGGCCTACGAGAACGTCTTCCTGCGCTCCACCAAGCAGGATATCGCCACCGGTTCCGCCTGCACCGCCGTGGTCAACAACACCTCCATCGGCTCCAAAACCTTCGCGGTGGACGGCTACGGCGACATGTACATGCGGGGCAACAAGATCTACGCCACCACCGATCCCATCGCAATCAAGCACGGCGGCAATCTCGTCATGCTCGATAGCGTCATCGCCGGCAAGCCCGGCGAGACCGGCGGCTTAATGTACGCCGCGCCGAGCAACCTGCTCGTCGGCAATACCTTCACCAGCGCCTGGCCGATTCGCCCCGTTCCGGTCCGCTTCAACCACGCCGACGGCGGGGCCTATGTGGTCGGGTACCCCCTCGAGAACGTGAACGACGACAACCTCGACACCGCCTTCCGCACCGGTCTGTGGGAGAAGGCGCCGCCGGGCGTGGCCTGGCTCTGCCCCCCCGGCAAGCCGGCGACGGTGGTGCGCTATGGCCTCGCGTGCGAGGCCGAGAACGCCCCCAACGATGACCCGAAGGCCTTCACCCTGCGCGGGTCCAACGATTGGGGCCAGCACTGGACCGTGCTGGATACCCAGCAGGACCAAACCTGGGCCGCGCGCAAGGAGGTCCGGGAGTTTCGCGTCAAGGCCCCGCAGCCCTTCGCCATGTACCAGCTCCTGGTTACCGAGACCGGCGCGGGCTACAAACCAGGCGTGGGCGGCTTCGTCGGGATCGCGGAAGTAGCGCTCTTTGACGCGAAGAACAACAACATAATGAAGGATCCGGCGGGTCTCTTGCTTGCGGCCCAGGAGAGCCTGGGTCTCTTCTACCCGCTCGACCAACAGATTCTGGCGCCGGCAAAGGTGGCCATCCCGACGACGGTGCGCCTCCCGGGTACCCCAACGAACCGGCAGCGGAAGATCTTCGAGGTGCGGCTGGGCACCGGCGATGATGCGCTGGAGTTGCAGACGCAGCTAGACGCCGCCGCACAGGAGCCTGCCGGCAGCAAGCCGGTGGTGCACCTGCCCAAGGGCACCTTCTCGCTGCAGCGGACGGTGACCATCCCGGCGGGGAGCGACCTGCAGTTGGTGGGCGACGGCGTGGGCAACGGCAGCCTGCTCACCTTCGCCGGGGGCGAGGGCCCGATGCTGCGCCTGCTGGGGCCGAGCCGGGCGACCCTGCGCGATCTGGACATCTTCGGCGGCAATCAGGGCGGCGTGGACGGGATCGTCATCACCGACGCCGACCAAGCGGGCGGGCGGGTCTATGGCAACCAGGTCAACGCTCACGGCGCCGGCAACCCGAACCTGTGCGGCTCCGCCGTCCGCGTTCAGGGCCTGGACCGCACGGATGTCACCATGATCTGCGGCGGGTTTGGTCAGTGCCGCAACGGGATCAACGTGAGCGGCGGTCCGCAGGCGGCGGCCGGCGTGGCCACCACCAATCAGACCGTGTTCCTCTCCGGGGGCACCGGCCTGGGCTGCCGGCTGCTGAACGTCAGCGACGGCGGCAAGGTAGTGGGGGAGGCCTTCTGGTATGAGGGCCCCTGGGAGTTTGACGCGGCGCTGATTGATCTGCCGGCCACGACCGGCCAGGTCGCCGGGGCGGCGCTCTGGTGGCACATGGACGACAAGCGTCAGCCCGTCCCGATGCCGATGGTGGCGATGAGCGGGTTCCGGGGGCAATGCACCGTGGTCGGCAGCAACCTCGATGACCTCAACAACGCCTACGTGCAACTTCGGGGCAACGGCCGGCAGACCTCCGTGCTCTTCGCCGGCACGTCCTTCACCTCGAGCAGCCGGACTCCGAAGATAGAGAACCCCTGGCAAGACCAGACCGCCCCGGCCGCGCAGGCTGCTATGCTCGGCTGCAACGGCACTAGCTTGGTTAACCGCGAGCCGGACCGCGCGCCTGACCCTGACTTCGTGCGTCGCAGTCTGGCCCTGTTGCGCGCGGTGCGCATTGATCTGCCCACGGACCTGCCGCGGGGCGTCACCGACGTGAAACTGTTCCGGGTGCAAATCACCGGCGGCAACGACAAAGACGCCCTCCGCATCCAGGCCGGGAAGTAACGACGGGGCGCGAGAGGAATGGGGAGCCGCCAGTCCGATCTGTGGTGCCCAAGGAGGAACCGCCTATGTCCTCTCGCCTTACTCCCGTGTCGCTGACCCGTCACTTCAACTCTCCCGTCTGCCCGCTCGCCCCGCCGGACGAGGCGATCTGGCATGATCGTTTGACGGCGGTGCTGCCCGCGGCGCCTCGAGGGGAGCAGAACTACTGGGGCTTGCCCTTCCGGCTGGGTCCGGAGGAGCTGGACCAGCCGGGGCTGATCCTCCTGACGCACAGCGTGGGCGAGGTGCGGGTGCCGGTGAGCCAGACTGCCACCCACGTCTGCGTTCTGCATTTCAGCAATGCTACCGATGACCCCGCCCTCGCCGGCGCCGGCGGGGACGTGTTGGCGGAATACGTGGTGCAATACGCCGACGGGGCCGAGCATGCCGTGCCTATCCGCCGGCGGTTCGAGTTGAGCGCCGGTACCGGTGACTGGGGCTGCGCGGCCTTCGCCGCCGCCCGCGCGCCGATGCCCGGGCCCACGACCGATGAGGGTCTGAGTCCGCACAACTGGGGCTCTCGTCAGACCGGCATACACCGCGGCGGCGGAGGCTTCGTGCCCTGGGTCTACGCGCTGGTCAATCCCCGCCCCGCGACCGAGATCGCCTGCCTGATCCTGCGTGGGACCACCGCCGATCCCGTCGGGGTGCTGGCCGTGACGCTCTATGAGGGCCCCGGCCATCCCCTGCGCCACGTGCCCCGCAAGGTCTACCGCCTCCTGCTGCCCGAGGCGGAGCAGGCCACCCCCGCGCAGGTCACGGCGCGTCTGGACCTGGGCGTCGTCACCCGCCTCTACGCCGCGCCCGCTCCGGTCGACGAGGCCTGGCTCGAGGCCCCCACTGGCGGCCTGGGCGAGTTGGCCGTTCCGGACCAGCCCGGGCGCGAGTTCCTCCTCGAGGCCACCGGCGCCGAGGGCGCGACCCTCAGCGTCGCGGTCGAGGGCCACCCCCCGCACCCGCTGGACTTCGGCGAGGTCTTCTCCCGCGGCCGGACCGACGACGGCCAGGCGCGGATCGAGCTGATCAACCCGCGCACCGCCTGGGTGCACGTGACGGTAGTAGACGAGTCCACCGGGCAGCCCACCCCGACCCGCGCCCACTTCCGCGGCCCGCACGGCGACTACCTCGCCCCTTACGGCCATCACGCGGAGGTCAACGAGGACTGGTTCGAGGACTACGGCGCGGACCTCAAGCTGGGCGCTCAGTCTTTCGCCTACGTGCCAGGTACCTTCCAGATCGAGCTGCCCGTGGGCGAGTCGTACGTGGAGCTGAGCAAGGGCTTCGAGTACCGCCCCCGGCGCCAGCGGCTGGAGATTCAGCCCGGCCAGCGCGAGCTGCGCCTGACCGTGGAGCGCGGCGCCGACTGGCGCCGGGACGGCTGGGTCACCGCGGATACCCATGTCCACTTCATTAGCCCCCAGACCGCGGTCCTGGAGGGCAAGGCCGAGGGGCTGAATCTCATCAACCTGCTGGCCTCCCAGTGGGGCCGGCTCTTTACCAACGTCGGCGACCTCACCGGGGAGGCCTCGGGCTGCTCGGACGGGGAGACCCTGGTCTGGGTCGGCACCGAGAACCGCCACCACATGCTGGGACACATCTCCATGCTGGGCACGCACGGCGCCCCCGTCTTCCCCATGTGCGCCGGCGGACCGGACGAGGCCTACCTGGGCGACCCGGACCTGTGCTCCCTGACCGAGTGGGCGCGCGAGTGCCGCGCTAAGGACGGCGTGGTCATCCGCCCGCACTTCCCCCACCCGATCTGCGAAGAGCCAATCTACATGATGCTCGGCCAGCTCGACGGCGCGGAGCTGCGCATCTTCCCCGATCCCACTCGCGGGCCGCTGGAGGTGTTCCAGTTCTCGGAGTGGTACCGCTATCTCAACTGCGGCTGCCGGGTGGCCGCCGTCGGCGGCACTGACAAGATGAGCGCCGGCATGCCGGTGGGCGGAGTGCGCACCTACGCGCGGTTGGGGCCAGACGAGGAGTTCAGCTTCGAGAACTGGGGCCGAGCCGTCCGCGCGGGGCGCACCTTCACCACCTCCGGCCCCCTGATCGACCTGACGGTGGACGGGCACCCGGTCGGCTCAGAGATCAAGCTGCGGGCCGGGGGCGCCGAGGTGGAGATCGCCGCGAGCGCCTCGAGCCAGTGGCCGCTACACGCGCTGGAGGTAGTCGTCAACGGCCAGGTGGTCGCCGACACCCGCCGGCCTGAGGGCGCTGCGACCCTGAGCCTGCGCGAGAAGGTTCGCCTGTCGGGCAGTGCCTGGATTGCGGCCCGCTGCGGCAGCGCGCTTCAGGCCACGCACTGCAACTGGCCCCTGCACCTCGGCGCCCACACCAGCCCCGTGTACGTCGTGGCCGGCGGACAGGAGTTGTTCAGCCCCAACGACGCGGCCTACATGCTTACGCTGCTCGAGGGCGGGATGACCTATCTCGATACCCTGTCCGTCAGGTACAGCGAGGAACGCCACCAAGCGATCACGCAGGCGTACGCGGAGGCCATCCGAGAGATTCGGCGTCGCGGGAGGCGCTGAGCCTCCTCGACGGTCGGCACCTGAGCCGGGGCACCACCGGGAGATCACTTGCGGCCTTGCGCTGAGGAAAGCGCGTGCCCGGGGCTGAGCAGACGGCGGTGGCGTTGCACCCGCGGGGAGGGTGAGGTGCGGGCATCCACATAAGGCAGTATGTCCTTACGACATATGTACCTCGTCGTCATTGACATGACTGCTAGCGAAAGCTATCATGCGCATAGTCGTAGGCCTTGGCACTTGAGTGCAGGGCATGGAGTGCTGTCCTCGGGGCTTGCTTCGTGTTCATAACCGCCGGTGACGGAACTCACAGCGAGCGCAGGGCGGACCGGCAACACGTAAGGGCCGCACTGTGCGCGCGGCCCTTACGTGGTCTGAGCCTCCTAGTAGGACGACCCGCTACTCGCGGGGGGAGGCGGCTTCTTGGCGGACCCCGGAGACGCCGGCGGTCCAGCCGGTCCCGCGGGGCCGGCCGGGCCCGGCACGGGCACCGGCACTACCGCTCCCGGCTCTCCCGCAGGTCCCGGCGCGCCGGATGCTCCCGGAGGCCCGGGCGGTCCGGGCGGCGCGGGAACCACGACCGTCGGGGGTGGCACCGGCGTCGGCGGCACTACCACGGTCGGGGGCGGAGGCGGCGGTTGCTTTGGACACCCCGCCACCACCGCTAGTGCCCCCACCAGGCACAGCAGGATTACGATCACAGTCAGTTGTCTTGCCATAGCTAACCCTCCTCTCCGTCAGGCATTGTTGTCCCCCTGGACACCACACAAGCGAGGTTGGGGCAACCTCGATCCGTCACCAGCCCCCCGAGCCACCTCGGGGGCAACTCCCCGAGCCCCCTGCCGCGGGGCTGGCCGTCAGGCCCGCCTGCGGAAGGCCCGGACCAGAGCGAGCAGGATGACCGCGCCGACCACCGCCACGAACAGACTCCAGAGGTTGAGCCCGGTGACGGGCGCACCGCCGAGCAGTGAGAACACGAACCCGCCGATCAACGCGCCGACGATGCCGATGACTACGCTCATGAGACAACCTTCGCGCTCGCCGGTGAGAGCGGAAGCGATCCACCCCGCCCCGCCGCCCAGGATGATCCAGCCCAAGATGCCCATTTGCCCTCATCTCCTCTCCAAAGTGTGGAAACCGTCGTCTGGTTCGAATAGTCACTGCGCCCCCATAGCGAGGGCCCCCCCCCGGCCCCGCCCGCAAGGCCCTCAAGGGAGGTCTTCTTCCATGATCTGGTTTCCCTAAGTGTGTAGTGTGTTTACCTCGTGGCCGCGTTCAGTTTGGTGTCCAACCAGGTTGCGCCCCAGATCGTTTCTGCGGCGTTGTTTGACCCGCAGATAAGGTGTAGACGGTTCCGGTGGCGAACTCCCTAGCAGCTAGCTGATCGTTCAGCGCAGGAGTGTAGATCGCCCTTGGTTAGGGGCAATTTCGGTGAATCCACCGCCCAGGAGGCAGTAACCGCTATGCAAAGCAAAGTGACGCGGATGGGGATTGTGGTCCTTTTTTGTATGTTGCTGGGGGGAGTGGTTCCGCTGGCGCACGCGCAAGGGCTGCGCGCGCTGCCTACCGTTCCCGGCCTCGGCGCCGACGTCTCGCAGGTCTTTCCGCCGGTCACCTTGCGCGGCTATGGACGAGTGGAGGGCACCGTCTGGCGCTACCCCGGAACCGCCGCGGGCGCGTCGATCCTGCAGATGCGCTGTGCCGACGAGGCCCAGGCCCGCCTGACGCTGGCCAAGTACCTGTCCGACCTGGAGGCGCTCCCCGGCGTCACTCGTGACCGTCTGGACACACCGCTGGGCCCGCTCTCCGCCCGCTTGCTCACCGGCCAGGGGGCGCTTACGGCGTTCCGCGCCGGGCGGGAGGTCTTCATCCTCGCCGCCGGGAGCTCCGCCGATCTGGTCACGCTGTACACCCGGGGCCTCGCGGGGGACCGCGCCGGCCTGGTCTTCCGCTCGGAGGTCGAGGTCCCCATGTATCTCGACCGGTGGGACCGGTTTGGCTTCCGCTTCTACTACTACCCCTGGACCGCCCCCAAGGGCCAGACTTTCAAGACCTACGATCCCTACCAGGAGTTTGAGTACGCGGCCGCGCACAACCGGGCGGGATTCCTCTTCTGGGATCCGCCGCTGGCGGTGGATACCGCCGAGGGGATGATGAACTACCGCTGGAACGACTGGGGCATGAACGAGGCGCGGGCGCTGAAGCTGCCGGTCGGCTGGCAGTTGTCCTACGGCCCCACCACCTGGTTGGCCAATCGCTACCGGGAGGAGACCGCCCAGAAGATGCCGCAGTACGTGGGCGACCGCTACGGCCCGGCGAACGACTTCGACGGGGGGCAGGGCGCTATCTCCTGGAACTCGGAGACCGCCAAGCTAGTCCAGTTGAGCCAGATGCAGCAGTCAGTTCGCGACATGAACGGCTACGAGAATCTGACCAGTTGGCTGGAGCCCAACTCCGAACTGCAGCATGGAGCGCAGGACATTCTGATCGAGTACGGTCCGGTGGCGGACAAGACCTTCCGCACCTTCCTGCGCGAGAAGTATGGCTCTCTGGAAGCAGTCAGCCGGCGGTGGACCGGGGCGCCCGGCACGCTCAAGTCCTGGGAGGAGGTCCGGGTCCCCGAGTTGGCTGCCTTTGCGGGCTGGAGCGGGGACGCGCTGGACCTGGCCGGGACCTGGCGCGTGGGCGCCGTGACGGTTCCCGCGGGGCAGGAGAAGACCCCGCCGCCGCCCCCCGCCGAGTGGCGGGCCGAGAGTTTTGACGATTCGGCCTGGCCTACGATCGTCGCCCCCGGGCATGATCGCACCATGTTCATCCCCAAGCAGCCCGCGCTGTACCGGCGGACCTTCACGGTCCCGGCCGCCTGGCGGCAGGCGCACCAGAAAGCGTGGGTCTACCTCTGGGACCTGAATACTCTGTATGGCCAGAAGGTCCCGGCTTACCTCAACGGTCAGCCGGTAGGGGAGAGCCTCATCGTGCATCCCTCCCCGCACTGGGCGGCCTATGAGGTCAGCGGGGCCCTGCGCGCGGGCGACAATGTCCTGGCGGTCTACCTCCCCCAGGGCTACCTGGCCTACCGGGTCTACCTCTCCGCTACGCCTCCGCTGCAGTACCCGAATCTCGGGCTGCAACTCAACGCGCGCTGGGCCGACTTCTCCGGTTGGAACACGTGGTCGCGAGTCCGCGTGCTGGACCGCAGCATGCAGATGATCCGGCAGGTGGACCCCAACCGCGGCCTCAGCATGGCCGCGCCCGACGGCTTTGCCGGCGACGTCAAGGTGCTCAGCGAGAAGTACGGCGGCGAGTTCCACAATACCGGCTACATGGGCGGCTTCTGGGCGGAGTACCTCCCCATGCTCATGCGCGGCGCGGGCCTCCCCATGTCGCTGGAGCCGGGCGGTCCCGCCTCTGATCTGCAGGGCTTCAAGACCCAGATGGGCCTGTACGCTACCGAGGGCATCCAGGGGATTGACTACTTCATCCACGTGGGCGACATCCTGTGGAACGACGAGATCCGGAAGCATTTCGAGGAGCACCAGAACGAGATCCGGCTGATTGGGAAGTACTACGTGCCCCAGGCCGAAGTGGCGGAGCTGTTCAGCAGCCGCATCACGTCCCTGACCGGCTTCCCCTGGGGGCGCGACCCGAACAATGACCTGCAAAGCGGCTACTGGCGCTGGAATATGGGGGAGTACCTGCGCAACGATTTCCAGCGCGACGGCCTGGTCGAGTCGGACTTCTTCAGCGGCAACGCCAACCGCTACCGGGTGGTTCTCGACACAAACACCTCGGTGATGGAAGACAGCCTCGTGGATCAGATCGAGAAGTATGTGCGCGCCGGGGGCGTGTTCGTCACCTACGTGCAGACCGGGCGGCACACCCCGGAGGGCAAGGACGCGTGGCCCATCAGCCGCCTCACCGGCTACCAGGTAGTCGGCATAGATCAGCACAATCCGGATGGCACCGTGGTCAAGACGCGGAACTTCACTGTAGAGCCGGGGCAGACCATGTTCCGGGCGGAGGATTGGACCAAGACCATCGGCGCCAATGGCCTGTCGCTGCAGAAGGTCGCGCCGGAGTGCCGGGACCTGCTGCGCTGGGCCGACGGCTCGGTGGCCGCGGGGCTGCGACCGCTGGGCAAGGGTTATGTGCTCTGCCTGGGCGTCAAGTTCGCCCATGACCGCATCTGGAGTGGCAATCCCGAGGCGACCAAGCAGATGTTTACGCAGATTCTCGACTACTTCCAGGTGGCCCACGTGCCGGCGGTACTCAACGGGGTGACCAACGAGCCCTATGTGGAGGCTACCCACAACGAGATTCGGCCCACCGTGTCGCACGCCGGCAAGATCAACTTTCGGCATTTCGTGAGTAACAGTGGCCTGTACAATGTCTGGGTGATGTGGAATCCGCAGCCGGAGCCGGCGACCGTGGAGCTGGTCTTCGGGGATTCCGTCAAGCCGGACACCTGCGTGGAGGTGCGCACCATGCAGCCGGTGGCCCTGTCCACTGAGGGCGGCCGCACGGCGCTGAAGAACTTGGCGCTGGAGCCGCTGGAGACGCGCATCTTCCTCACCCCGCGCCACGCCGTCGCGGAGGCCCCCGCCGCCTGGTTCACTCTGCAGCGCGGCTGGTGGCAAGGCGCTACCAAGCCCACCTTGCCGCCCCTCCCGCCCTTCCAGGCGCGCTTCGCCTTGGACTTGAGCGACGACTGGGCCTTCCAGCCGATCACGGACGAGGCGCAGGCCGCCGCGCTGACCGCGCCGCGCGTGGATACCACCGGCTGGGAGCGCATGCGCCTGGGCATCTGGACCTTCCCCGACCATCGCGACGTCAAGCACGCCGTGCTCCGCAAGAGCTTCACCGTTCCCGCCGCCTGGGACCGGGGTCCGGTCGCCTTGTGGCTGCAGTGCTGGCTGTCGGATACCTTCGTGGACGAGGGGCGGGTCTGGCTCGACGGCAAGCTCCTGCGCGACTTCAACAAAGCCGGCCTCAGCGGCGATCCCGCCGAGGGGGTGCTCACTGCGGGCAGCACCCACGAGCTAGTCGTCGAGGTGCGCAGCCAAAGCACCCTGAGCGGTTCGCGGGGCAGCACCTGGCTGGCCTATCGGCCGACGCCGCAGGCTACCCAGGACTTGGCCGGGGAGTGGCTGGCCTCGCGGGATGCCCTGGTCTACGACCGCAAGCTAACGCTGCCGGGAACCTGGGACGCAAAGTGCGCTCGGCGCACCGTGGTGATTGATCCGGCCCAGGCCGGCCGCAATGTTATGATGCATACCGAGGGGCGCACGCTTGGGGTCATGATCAACGGCAAGTGGATCCGCCGCTTCCACCATCTCATCGGTAACCGGCTGGACCTGAACATCACGCCCTGGGTGAAGTTCGGTGAGCCCAACGAGATCGAGTTGGTGGGGGACGGCAAGTACCCGCTGACCCAGGTGAGCCTGGACTTCTTCGACAAGCAACTCTATCCCTAGGCGGGGGCCAGGGGGCCAGCGGAATGACCGAAGCCGCGCGAACGCCTGCAGTAAGGAGATCGACGATGAAATACCTGATTGCGGGATGCGCTCTCGTGTTCCTAAGTACGGTCGCCGCCCTGGCCGCCCCGCTCCTGCGGCCCAATGACCGGCTGGCGGTCTGTGGGGACGCGATGACGGGGGACGGTGGGTACAGCATCTACCTCGAAGACTACTTGCTGATGTGTCAGCCGGTCGAGGGGCTGGAGGTGGCCCAGTTTGGCTGGGGCGGGCAGACGGCGGGGGACTTTCTCGCGCGTCTGGAAACGGACCTGCTGCCCTATAAGCCCACCGTGGTGCTGACCTGTTTCGGCATGAACGACGGCGCGTACCGAGCCCTCGAGACCGCGACGGCGGAGCGCTACCGCACCGCGCAGACCGAGCTGGTCCAGGCGCTGAAGCAGCGCGGCGTGCGCACCATCGTGATCGGCTCGCCGAAGTGCGTAGACTCGTTCTACTACCACAAGGACCCCGCGCAAGCCGCCGTCTACAACAAGACGCTGGGCGCGCTGGCCGCCATTGCCCAGGAGGTCGCGCAGCAGCAAGGCGTGGGGTACGCCGACGTCTTTGGCGCCACCCTGGCCGCCATGACCAGGGTCAAGGCGAAATACGGCGAGGATTACGCCTTCGACGGGGAGAGTGGCAACCAGCCGAGTGACGGCTGCAAGCTGACTATGGCCTACGCGTTCCTGAAGGCGCTGGGGTACACCGAACCCCTGGGCACCCTCACCGTGGACTTCGCCGCCGGTACCGCCACCGGCAGCCCGGGCCAGAAGATCGTCTCCTTCCAGGACCGGAAGCTGACGATCGAAAGCCTGAACCATCCCTTCCATTTCCCCGGCTATCCCTCGGGCCAAACGGACGACGACCCCCTGCTGCGCTGCATGCCTTTCAACGACGAGGTAAACCGCTATGTCCTGGTCGTGAAGAATCTCCCCACGGCGCAGACGAAGCTGTACTGGGGGGGAGACGAACAGTACGACTTTTCTTCCGCCGAACTCGCGAAGGGCGTCAATCTGACCGGGTTCATGCTGGGCCGGGTCTTCGGCGGTCCCGGCGAGGGAGTAGATAACGCCGTGCGCAACCAGCAGCAACAGGAACGGATCGCGGGTTCGGCGCTCCTCCGGGGTGCGCCGGATCCCGAGGCGGAGACCAAACGCGCCGCCGCGCTGCAAGTCGCGAGGTCCCGGGTCCTGCCGATTCAGCACGCGATGACCTTTCAACCGCTGGCCCCACCCTACCCGCAGCCGCGCGGCCCCATCCCCGTCATCGTAGATACCGATATGAATAGTGACGTGGACGACGTAGGCGCCGTTGCGCTGCTCAACACCTTCATGAATCAAGGGCAAGCCACGCTGCTAGCCTGCGTGGCCAACACCCACGACGAGAGCCGCTCCACCGGGCCGACCCTCCAGGCGATCAATACGTACTATGGGCATCCCGCGATTCCGATTGGGACCTATCACGGGGAGGCGGGGCCCGCGACGCCGATGGCCTCCATATTGCCGCCCGCGCCGGAGGGGGCCTATCACGGCCCCGCCCGGGTGTCCGGCAGTCATTACACCCTCAAGGTGCGCCAGCGGTTCGCCCCGGACTTCCCGGATGACGACCACCTGCCGGCGGGTGTGGATGTCTACCGCCGGGCGCTCGCCTCGGCGGCCGACGGCTCGGTCGTGATCGTGAGCATCGGCTTGCTCGAGAACCTGCAGGACCTGGTGCAATCCCAGCCGGATGCGATCAGCAAACTGAGCGGGCTGGAGTTGGTGCGCAAGAAGGTGCGGCAACTGGTCGTGATGGCCAACACGGTGCCTCAGGATGCCTACGTGGTGAGCAAATGGCCGACGAAGATCGTGTGGACCACCTTCATCGGCACGACGCTGTCTACCGGCCGATCGCTGATCAGTACGCCGGAGAATAACCCGGTGCGCGTCGCCTACGCTCTGTTCGGCGACGAAAAGCACAACGCGCTCCTGGATGGCCGCCAGAGCTGGGACCTCACCGCAGCTTGGCTGGCCGTGCGGGGCCCCGGCGAGCTCTGGGACGTCATCTCGGGAACCTGGCGAGTTGACCCCCCCGGCGGCTATGGCACCTGGATCGAGAGCCTCGATACAAGTCAGCTTCTGGCGATCACCAAAATGCCGAATGCGGAAGTAGTGAAGCGCCTCGAGGCCGAGTTGTCCCGCCCGCCGCAACCCGACGCAGCCACGGGCGGCTCGGGGTAGGCGGGCGAGGGGAATCTCAGCGCGACAGGCGAGGTGCGCATGAATCGAGACCCGCGTTGGGCCCGAAGGTACCTCGAAACCGCTCGAAAGATGGGTCGCCACGACGCAGACATTGCGGCGCGGCTGAGGGAGGAAGGCTGGACCGAGGCCGAGGCGCAGGCTTTCCTGCAACCGCTGCCGCCGGCCCCGCCGCCGCCCGGCGCGGTCGCCCGGACGGTCCTGTGGCTGCTGTTCGTGCTTGCCCTGTTCTGGCTGCTGGTGGTGCAGTCCGTGGTCATGTCAGGGCCTAACATACTTCGGTATCTGGGTTTGACGGCGCTGTTCACTGGGCTGACGGCGGTGGCCCTCCGCTGGCGAGGGGGGGCGCTGGTCGCGGCTTTGGCGGTCCTGGGCGGATTGGTGCTCTCGGGTCTGCCCCTCGCCTGGGGCAACGGCCATTTCCACGACGTGCGCGAGCTATACCGGCACCCACTGGTGTGGATGGCGGTCGGGGGGGCTCCGCTGCTGGTGATCGTGGCTTGCCTGGTCGGTTCCTACCGCTGGGGCGGGCGAGGGGCCAGGCGGGCGCTGGCGGTGGCCTTGCTGGCAGTAGCCGTGATCACGGTCGCCGTGATCTTCCCGGTGTTCCATCGCGCCCGGGCCAAGGCCGGCAGCCCTAACTGCCTCTCCAACGTGAAGCAGTTGACGCTGGCCCTGATGATGTACGCCGGCGACAACGACGACCATCTGCCGCCCGCGCCGGATTGGCCGCAGCGCCTGCTGCCGTACACCAAGAACACTCAGCTCTTCGTCTGCCCGAATGACACCCACCCGCGGAAGTACCCGCAGCCGCCCGAGGCGCAGAGCTACACCCTGAGTTTGGCGGCGAATGAACTGGGGCTGAAGGGCGTCACGGACCAGGGCGCGCTGGGTGTTATCTTTGACGGGACCGCCCTCCATGGCCTGGCGGAAACGGGGGCCTTTCGCCACAACGGGGGCGCCAACGTAGGCTACGCGGACGGGCACGCGAAGTGGATCGCGCAGCGCCAGTTCACGAATGCGCTGCTGTGGCCGCCGGGGCTGACCGTGGCCCCGCTGCGTGCGCCCGAGGACCTGCCGCCGATCGCCACCACCGCGCCGGAGGGGAAGCCGCTGTCCCCGGCGGAGTCCGTCCGCCGCATGCTCAAGCCGGAGCAGGTCCAGGCCCTGCAGCGCGTGGCGAACGCGCCCGCGGCCAACGCTCCGACCGAGGCGGTGGCTCATCTGAAGCTCACCGCGCCCGCCGAGATCTGGACTGGCGACACCTACACGCTGTCGGCCGCGGGCAGCTATGAGCTGCCGCCGGCCCTCGCGCAGGAGGTCTTGGAGGGCCGCTGGCTGGTATCCGAGCGTTATCATCAGGGGCAGGTGTTTGGCGCTCCCGTCTCGGGCGATTACCAGCATTACACCCTCCAAGCCCGCCCCTGGGATCGCGGCGGTCCGCAAGTCACGAACACTTTCATCTACGAGGCTACCCTCGCGCCGGTGCTGGGGGGCGCGCATGCTCCCCGGACTCGGTACCTCCGGGCGGAAGCGACGGCTACCTCGCGGTACCGGCAGTTTAGGGTGCGTCTGCGGGAGCCGACCGACGGGCCTCGTTTCCGGACGCGGGCGGGAGTCGCCGTACCCTTCCTGGCCGCGTACCGTCTGGATACAGAGGGTCTCCAGCCGCCGCCCGCGGTGCAGTGGTCCTGGCGCTTTGGCGACGGGGGCACGGCGGAGGGCCGCTCGGTAAGCCATGTCTTCTCGCGGCCGGGGAGCTACTGGGTGGTCGGTGCGGCCCTCTGCGGCCCGCGTCGCCTGGAGGTCTGGTTGCCGGTGAGCGTGGACCCCTGGTACGGACTGTGGCCGCACTATCCCGACGCGAAGCCGGGCCCCCAGTGGTCCCCTGGCTACCAGATGGCAGCGCCCGGCAACTAGCCGGGCTAGAGCAACCGCCAGGTCGGGCGGGGCGACAGAAAGGAGTTCGGGTCCCGGACGGAGTACCTCCCTGGCATGACTACCATGAACGGCGAGTGGCGGTTGGCGCCTGATCCGCGCAATGAAGGTCGCGAGCAAGGCTATGCCCGGGCGGTGCCCTCGGAGGCCCAGAGTGCGCCGGTGCCGGGGATTATCCAGCAGGTCTTTCCCCGGTCGCATGGGGTCTTCTGGTACTATCATCGTTTCACGGGGCCGCCCCCTCCGGGCCGCCAGGAGCGGGCGCTGCTGCGCTTCGGGATGGTGGACTACCTCGCCGAGGTCTGGCTGAATGGCCAGTTCGTCGGGGGGCACGAGGGCGGCGAGACGCCGTTTGACCTGGACGTCACTGCGGCGCTGCAGCCCGAGGGGGAGAATCTGCTGGCGGTGCGCGTGCTCAACCCCGACAACAGCGGGATTGACGGCATCCGCCTCGACGAAACTCCCCATCGTAACAAGCGCTGCGCCGACGTGTACCGGCCGGGGGACGGCTACAATACGGGCGGCATCCTGCTGCCGGTAGTCCTGGAGACCGTACCGGCCGTGTGGATCACGGACGTGTTTGCGCGGGCGGAAGGCGACGTGGTGCGGCTGACCGTGACCGTGCAGAACAGTACCGGGCAGGCGGCGGCCGGGGACCTCGCCACCGCGATCGCCCCCGGCGCGGGCGGGCGTTCTCTGGCCGCCGAGGAGCTAACCCTCACCGCGCCGCCTGGGACGAGCACGCACGAGCTGGCTCTGGCCGTGGCCGACCCGCGCCGGTGGGACTTGGACGATCCTTACCTGTACCGGGCCTCGGTGGCGCTGACCGCGCGCCTGGGCTCCGACTCCCTCCGCCATGACTACAGCGTGCGCTTTGGCTTCCGCGAGTTGCGCGTGGGGGACGGGTTCTTCGTGCTGAACGGCCGCCGCCTGTTCCTGCGTTCGACCCACACGGGGAACCACTGCCCGATTGGGCAAGTGGTGCCGCCGGAGCCGGGGTTCCTGCGCAAAGACCTGCTTATGGCCAAGGCGGCGGGGTACAACACGGTGCGCTTCATCTCCGGCGTGGCCTATCCCGAGCAGCTCGACCTCTGCGACGAGATCGGGCTCATGGTCTACGAGGAATGCTATGCGGGCTGGCTGCTGGGCGAATCGCCGGAGATGAAGCGGCGGTTCGACTTTTCCGTCCGCGAGATGGTCCAGCGCGACCGCAACCACCCCTCGGTGACGATCTGGGGCCTGCTGAATGAGACGACCGACAACAGCGTCTTCCGCCACGCCGTAGAAAGCTTGGCGGCGCTCCGGGCGCTGGACCCGACGCGGCTGGTGCTGCTGAGCAGCGGCCGGTGGGACCAGGACCTGAGTATCGGCTCGGTGAGCAACCCCGGCAGCCCCGAGTGGGAGCCGGTCTGGGGCGGCGAGGGCCCCGGCGAGCCGACCGGCGACTGGGATCTGGTTCTCACCTCGCCCGCCGACCGCCGCGGCGACCTGCACATGTACCCGAGGCTCCCCCAGTCGCCGGAAGACGACCGGATTGTCCGGGAGATCGGGGCGGGGGAGAAGCCGGTGTTTCTCTCCGAGTACGGCATCGGCAGCCAGTTCAACGCGGTGGACGAACTGCGCGATTTCGACCGGTTTGCGGCGCGGGAGGACCTCATCGACCGGAGCATGATCCGCTCGTGGGTCGAGCGCCTGCAGGGGGATTTCGCCCGGTGGGGCCTGGAGGGGGTCTTTGCCTTCCCCGAGGACTTCTTCCGTGCCAGCTACCGGCACATGGTGGCGCAGCGGCGTCGGGCCTTTGACCTGATCCGCTCCAACCCACAGATCTGTGGCTACAACCTGACCGGCATGCTCGACCACGCGCTGACCGGGGAAGGCATATGGAGCCTGTGGCGCACCTGGAAACCGGGCGCCCTCGACATGATGCAGGACGGCTGGGCGCCGCTGCGCTGGTGCCTGTTCGTCTCGCCAGTCCACGCGCATGCGGGGCGGCCAGTGCAGATCGAGGCGGTGCTGGCCAATGAGGACGTGCTCGCGGCGGGCGAGTACCCGGTGTTGTTCCGGGTGTTCGGCTCGCGCTCCGGGGTGGTCTGGGAGCGGGAGACGGTCGTGAGGATAGTGGCCGGAGCGGGGGAGCAGGCCGGGCCCCTGGCGGTGCCGGTGCTGAGCGAGACGCTGCTGGAGGGGCTGGCCGCCGACGAGTATGTGCTGGCGGCGCACCTGGTCCGGGGCGCCACCCCGCGCGGGGATCGCCTGGCCTTCCGGGTGTCGGAGCCGGTCCCGGCGCGGGACGACGAGTGTTCCGTGCAGCACGTGGGACTCGATCCCGCGACCCTGGCGTGGCTGGCCGCGCGAGGGGTAGCGGGCACAACCTTTGCACCCGCAGCGGGCGGACCGCCGGTCGTTCTGGTCGGTGCGGTGCCTTGCGGGGAGACGCCGGCCGCAACGTGGGAGGCCTTGCGCGAGCACGCGGACGCCGGCGGCACGGTGGTCTTCCTGTCCGCCGCGCCCTTCCTCGCCGGGCCCGCCGAGGGCGCCCCGCCCCCGGTCTTGCCGCTGGGCGACGCGGTGCAGGCCCGCACCTTCTGGGATTGGCTTTACCACAAGGAAATCGTGGCCCAGCCGCATGCCCTGTTCGGGGGACTGCCCACCGGACTGCTCGACTGGAGCTACTATGGGCAGGTGTGGACGCACGAGGTCTTCGACTGCCGCGAGACGCCGGCGGAAGTGGCGGCGGCGTCCCTGGCGGTGGGCTACGCCTGCCCAAGCGGCTACGATAGCGGGGTGGTCATGGCCGTCTATCACTACGGGCAGGGCCGCGTGATCGTCAACTCCATGCGGGTGCTGGAGGAACTCGACCGCCATCCGGCCGCCGACCAGCTACTGCTGAATCTGATTAGCGTGGCGGGTCAGGGCTGAACGACCCGCGGGGAGCGGGCGCAGGTGCCCGGGGCGCAGGGGGGGAAAGAATCTAGCGACGGGGCAGAGCCCCCGTCTCCCTGAATTCCCCTCCCGCGAGCCTCGTCGTCGAAGTGTGCAACGACGCATATCCGGCGCGGGGAGGGGGCTTATTCGCAGAAAGGCGAGCGCACATGAAAACTTCCCTTCGACTGGCACTTCTAGTGACGGTGGCGCTGGGCGCGGTGGCGCAGGTGGCGGCGGCCCCGGCGGCCGCGCGTCTCCCGGTGGCCGAGATCGCCCGCAAACTGGGCGCCGGCTACACGCAGGTGAGGCAGGAGGCGATCCCGGCACGGAAGCTGCGCGGTTTCGGCGAGCTGGCGGGCGATTTCGTAGTGTACCAGTCGGCCGCCGGGCAAGGCTCCCTGCTGGCGATCTCGTGCGCGGACGTCGCCAAGGCCAAGATCGTGCACGCCAAGTACCTCAGCGATCTGCATCTGGTGCTGGCGGTCCAGGATGAGACGGTGTCGGTCGGCACGGTGGCGGTGCCGGCGGTAGACGTACCGGATCAGGGGATGATCGCGGCTTTCCGCCAGGGCGCCGTGGTGTACATCGCCGCCGGCACGGACCGGACACAGCTCGCGGCCCTGCTCGGCGCGGTGCCGCTGGCGGGGGCGGAACTGACGCCCACCGGCGAGGTCCCGCTGTATCTGGATTCCTGGGACCGGCATGGCTTCACTTTCTACTACTACAGCACCTTCGGCACGCCTCCTCCCAAGCCGGGGGAGAAGCCGACTCCGTGGAAGGATTACCACGTGCTGGGGGAGTTCGACTTCGCCAAGCAGTATGGCAACGGCTTCGTCTTCTGGCAGAACGAAGATAAGTGCGATTTTGCTGAGGGAATGGACAATAACCAGATGTGGGCGTACGGCCAGCGCGCCTGCGCGAACCGAGGCCTGCCGGTAATGCTCAACACCACCCTGGCCGACGCGACCTGGCTGGTCAATCGCTACCGGGACGACACCCAGTGGAAGATGCCGGGCTATGTGGGCGGCTTCTACACCCCCGCCGACGCCGGGCACGCGGGCATGGGGCACCTGGCCTGGAGCGCCTACGAGGGCCTGGACGCGGTGCTCTCGGTCATGCAGAAGACCTGGCACGAGTACGCGCAGCAGCCGACCACTACCGAGTACATGGAGCCGCATTGCGAGGTGCGTCATGGCGAGCACGATATCCTCAACGAGTATGGCCCCAGCGCGGACCGGTCCTACCGGGAGTACCTCAAGGAGAAGTACGCCACGCCGGCCGCGGTCGGGCAGCGTTGGTACGGCAAGCCCGAGTGGGTGCGCACCTGGAACGACGTCCGCGTCCCGGAGCTAGTGCATTTCTTCGGCTATACCAGCCGCGCCCTGGACCTGAGCGGCGACTGGCAGGTCAAGTATGAGGACTTCCAGGACGGCAAGGGCATGCCCACCGTTCCCGCAACGGAGGACTGGTACCTGCCGGCCACCCCGGACGCAGACTGGACCACGGTGAGCGCCCCAGACTCGGATATCGCCATGTTCCTCCCGCGCCGTCCGGCTATCTGGCGGCGTCACTTCACCGTCCCCGCTGCCTGGAAGGCCGACAAGCCCAAGGTGTGGCTGTATGTCTTCTCCCTGAATCGCGGTAATCGAGAGCCCGCGCCGGTCTACCTCAATGGCCGGCAGGTGGCCGAGCCGACCGTGACCGGCTCGCCGAGTTGGACCGTGGTGGAGGTCAGCGAGTCCCTGCAGGTGGGTGACAACCTGCTGGCTCTGCGCTTACCCCGCAATTTCCTCGGCTACCGCGCCTACCTGACCAGCGTGCCGCCGGCGACGTATCCCTACCTGGGGGAGCAACTCAACGCGCAGTGGGCCGATTTCGTCCGCTGGCTGGCCTGGGTGCACCAGCGGGCCATCCGCCGCAGCATGGAGGCGATGCGCGAGGAGGATCCCGACCGTTCGATCATCCTGGCCTCGCCCGACTCCTTCATCACGCAGATCGAGGAACTCGCTCAGGACTACGGCGGCCACTTCCACAACACCGGCTATATGGCCGGCTGGTGGGCCGAGCCGCTACCGATGATGATGCGCGCCGCCGACCTGCCCTTCTCCGCCGAACCGGGCAACCCCGCGCACAGCCTGCCCGAGTTCAAGGCCTTCCTCGGCAACTGGCTAACCGAGGGCGTCAACTCCATTCACTACTTCATCCATGTCGGCGATATCTACTGGAACGACGAAATCCGCACCTGGTTCGAGCAGCATCAAGCGATCATCGGCGCGTTTGGCAAGCTGCACGTCCCCAAGGGCCCGGTGGCCATGCTTTACGGGGACGACGTGACCAACCTCACCGGCTGGCCGATGGGCGGGGAGGCCTCAGGCTACGTGCCCTTCCAGCTCAACGTGGACCTGCACAAGGAATACCACATGGACGGCGTCTCGCTGCAGGACTTCCGGCGGGGTTTCGCGGACGGCTACCGGGTGGTGGTGGACACCAACACTACCATCATGGACCCCGCGGCGGTAAGTGACCTCGAGGCCTGGGTCCGGCGAGGCGGCGTGTTTGTCACCATGGGCAATACCGGGCGCCATACCCCGGAGCAGGCCGACAGTTGGCCGATCAGCCGGCTTACCGGCTACCAGGTGACCGAGATCACGACCTACAACAACTCCCGGACCATGTCCTTCGCCCCCGGGGAGCCGGTCTTCAACGAGCCCACCTGGGACGCCAATCTCCTGCGCAGTTGCGGCCAAGTGCTCGTGCCGACCTCACCGGACTGCACTCCGCTGCTGCTCTGGCCGGACGGCAAGGTCGCCCTCGGCATGCGCAAGATCGGCGAGGGCTACGTCATCAACGTCGGCTGCGGCTGGCGCAATCCGCTCTTGCTGCGTCAGATTTTCACCTGGCTAAAGCTGCCGCAGATCCCCGGCTACTGCGACCAGGCCCGGATCAACTCCACCCACCAGGTCAGCAACAACGGCCTCTACGACGTGTGGATCGCCTGGAATCAGGAGCAGAAGGACAGCACCACCAACCTCGTCTTCCGCGATACGCCCCCGGCGTATTGCGTGGACCTGCAGACGCAGGAGAAGCTGGTCCCGACGGTCGAGAACGGGGTAGCGAAGCTCACGGGTCTGGCCTTCGGGCCCGGCGACATCCGCATCTTTGCCGCCCCGCGCCGGCAGATGGCCGCGGCGCCGCTGGACTGGCTCAACCTGCAGCGCGGCTGGTGGCGCGGGACCACCGCGCCCAGCCGCAAGGTGCCGACCTACCAGGCGCGTTTCGCCCTGAACCTCAACGAGCAGTGGCGCATGCAGCCCCTGGAGGACACGGACGCGAGCGACCACGCCGCCCTGGCCGCGCCGGGGCTGGACGATAAGACCTGGAAGCTGGCGCCGCTGGGCCCCTGGCTGGTGCCGGAGGACCTGCCCACGCACCGCGCCTTCTTCCGCAAGCAGTTCAGCGTGCCCGCGAACTGGAACCACGGGGAGATTGACCTGTGGATCAAGAGCTGGATGAACGAAGTCGTCTCGGGTCGCCTGCGCGTGTGGCTGGACGGCACGGAGATTCTGGCCGCGGGGCGCCAGATCACGGGGCAGGACCTGACGGCGCAACTCCCGGCGGGGACGGCGCACCTGCTGGCGGTCGAGGTAATGAGCGAGGGCGAGGTCGCCGGCTGCTGGGGCAATACCTGGCTGGCCTACCTGCCCACGCCGCCCGCGAAGCTGGACCTCGCGGGGCCGTGGACGCCCTCCGCGGGCGGCCTGACCTGGCAGGACCCGATCACCGTGCCGGGCCCGCTAGGCAAGGCGACGATGATTAAGCGCCGGATTATGGTCAACCAACCGGCGGGGCAGACGGTGATGCTGTTCACGGAGACCGACGACCGCTGCAGCAGCATCGGCGCGCTGGTCAACGGGCACTGGGTCCGGCGGCACCACCACATCCTCGGGAAGCGAACGTACCTGAACATCACCCCGTGGATCAAGTTCGGCCAGGAGAACGAGTTCCTGATCCCCTGCAACAATGGTGAGGGGAAGGGAGCTTTCACGACGCTGGAGTTGCGTTTCTTCCCGGCCGGGACGGCGCCCTAGGCGGCGCGGCGGCAGCAGGGTTCTAGCCGTGGTCTCTCCTGCCGCCGCGGAACCGTCACAGCTTTTCGTAGGTGAAGAGCACGCTCCCGGGAGCCGTCGGGATCTGGACCGCCCAGCGCTGGGCGAGTTCCGCGCCGGTGAGGGTCTGGGTCGTGTGATCGTCCCGATTGGTGAGGCGATACTTCGCGGTGGCTTCCAGGCCATGTAACTGGAGATCGACGCCGGCGTAGGGCGATCCCTCGCGTCGGAAGCACATGATGAAGCCCTGCCCCAGGTCGTGGCGGTGGTATTGCCAGGCGCACCAGTGCCGGGGATCGGCGCTGATCTCCAGCAGGGGGTAATAATCCCCCAGGTAATACGGGCGCAGGGCTTTGGCCTCCGCGATCATAGAGCGCGTGGCGGCCATCGCGGCTTGGTCCTGGAGGAAGAGACCCGAGCAGAGGCTGCCGCCGGTGGTCATGACGCTGCGGAACTGGTACGGATCGGCGCTCCACACGCCCGCCGCGTGCAGCGGTACATAGAGGCTCAGGCCGGCGTTCTGCACCTGGTCCTGCTCCGGCATCGCTTTGCCGCAGCACTGGGTATCGCTCTGCCAGAGCGGGAAGCTGCGCGTCATCGTTTCCAGGTCGAGGCGTCGCCCGCCGCTGGCGCAGTTGTCAATGAGCAGACCGGGGTGTCGCTGACGCAGCTCGTCCCACATCGTGTAGAGCCCCTCGATATAGCGGATCTCCGCCATCCCCTGGCGATCCGGCGCATCGTCGGCCTGCCAGAAACGCAGCGGGTCGATATTGAAGTCGTTGCGGTAGATATCAATGCCCCAGTCCGTGATGCACTGCGAAAGGTAATCAGTGAGCCAGGCACGCGCGGCCGGATCGCCCAGTTTGTAGAGCGCCCCCCAGTCACCGTCCGCGGCGGTGTGCATCACCCACTCCGGGTGCTCCTTCGCTACCCGGCTGTTGGCGGTTACGCGCTCGGGCTCAAACCAGAGCACGAACTTCATTTTGAGCTGGTGCGCCGCCTCGCCCAGGGGTTTTAGCCCGTGGGGGAAGGCCGCCGCTTTTGGCACCCAACTGCCGGCGCCCGCCGGCCAGCCGCCCTCAAACCACCCGGCATCCAGCCAGTAGCCCTCGACGCCCAGGCCCGCCATGGGGGAGAGGAGTTCCGTCTGGTTGCGTTCGGTAGCAGCATTGCCTTGGTCGAACATGAACCAGGTATTCATGGTGACGGGCGGCAGCGCCGGCTCGCCGTTCTCGCGCGGCACGTAGTGGGCCAGCAGCACCTGACGCAGCAGATTGTGGCCGAGCATCCGGTCGTCGCCCTGCCAGGAGACCACCAGAATGCGCGGCGTGCGAAGGCTCTCGCCGGGATGCAGCTTCAGGTGGGTGGTTTGCTGGCCGGCTTGCAGGGTGAGTTGCTGCTCGCCGTTGCGCTGCAGCGTCAGGGCCCACTGCCCCGACCAGCCGATAGCCCCCGCCAAGCCCCCGCCGTTCCACTCCAGGTTGTAGAAGGGCAGGGCGCCATCCGAGGAGCGGCCGCCGTTCGGCGCCAGTTCCAGGCGGCTGCTCGGCTTCACCACTTCATCCCGGGGGAGGAAGTCGGTGGCCGAGCAAGTGCTGCCGTTCGCGTGGTGCAGCGTAATCTCGCCTTCCGGCGCGGCGATGCCCATATCCAAGGGGAGAATCCGCTCGAGGATCGGGGTGTCCACCGGGCCGGTGTTGGTGAAGTAGAGCACCCACTCGGCGGCGGGGAAGTCGGTGAAACGCGTGACTTCCGCGCGGACTTCCAGCCCGCTCGCGGGATCGGTGTAGGTCAGGGTGTGCCCTTCCCGCCCCGGGGCCGCTGCCGCTGGTTGCAGCGTCCGCCGCCAGCCGGGCAGCAGCTCGCGGGAAGGCTTCCCCCCATACGTGAACGAGAAGGGAAGGCTCTGCTGCAGGCCGGTCCCCTCGTGGATGATCGGGAGTTCATCGAGAAACAGCTCGGTTCCATTATTGAGCACAACTCTCGCCTCCGTCCAGTCAGATTGATCCCAGCCGGGACCGTCGCCGCCGTCCGCGACGCGCAGGACCAGGGTCGGCGCCTCCTGCAGATCGAGCTTGACGGCCACCGGCGCCTCTCCTCCCCGGCAGAGGCCGGAGCGGTAGAGCTCTTTCCCGTTCGCCTCCACCGTGAAGACCGCGCTGCCGCGCCGCCCCTGGGTGTCGTAGTTGTTGTCGATGCCGACAAACGCGGAGAACTCCCGCGCCGGCCGCGGCAATTGCACCACGATCTCGCTGACCGCATGAGTGCCCAGCCCGCGAGCGTACTTGGTCTCCCCGATCTGCAAGGGGGTGTCCATGACCGACTTGTTGCGCTGCAGCGTGGCATAGTCCTGCCGCCGCACCAGCAGGCCCGGTTGCACCCGCGGCGTCGGCATCTGCCCCAGCCAGGCCGCCTCGTACCAACCGCGGAACTGCGCTGCGGCGTCCGCTTCCCCCGCATGCCCAGCGGTGGCCGGATACGCCGCGCCACAGAAAAGCAGCAAACACGCCGTCGAGATGATGCGCACCGGTCTGTTCCTCATTCGTTACCTCCAGGGCCGGAGCCTTTCACCGCCGGGTCACCCGTTGCAGGGTGATGCCTTTGATGCCCAGGGAACCGGGCGTCCAGGTGCGGGCCGCGGAGGTCGGCAGCAGCGTCAGGGTGTTCGGCTGCCCGAATTTTACCCAGGGGGTGATGTCCATGTAGGTCACCGCCGGGTACCAGGACACCGGGCAGAACACCACTTTGGAGTTGAGGACGAAGCTGTTGTAGTCTGCCAGATTCTCCGGCTCGAGGTTGATAAAGACGCGCGACCCCCGCCAGGCCGCGGGAACGACCAGGTCGCGCTTGACGGCGAACAGGCCGGTGAACTTGCCGGGCAGCGTTACCGGAGTCAGCCCGCTGTCCTCGTTCGCCTGCACCTGCCACTCGCCGGTCACCTCCAGGGTGGCGTCCGGGTGCGGCCGGCGCACCAGCTTGATATCGCCGACGAAGCCGGTGGGCGGGGTGCTGAAGACGAGCAGGTTGTCTCCGCCAAAGGCCAGCAGCGAGCTTACGTCCACCGCTAGCTCTTTGGCGCTGCCCGTGGTGACCCCTCCGACGAAGGTGCCGTTCAGCGCCGCTTGTACGCGCAGGGGCTCGCGCCAGTAGTGCGAGAAGACCAACTGATAGCTGTCCCCGGCCTGCCAGGAGGGGGGTAGCGTCACCGGGAGGCGGTACAGCAGGCGCTGGGTGTCGTCGAGCTTCATCTTGAGGAAGTCGGGCCGCACGAAGCCCGGCAGCGGCTGGAACCCGGCAGCGGAGGCGTCGGCCCGCGAGAGCGTGGCCACCCCGGCCTGCGTCTCCTCGGCGGCCGTGACGACCTTGATCTGCGCGCCCGTGCGGATCTCCACCTCATCGATCGGGAGGTCGGGCCGGTCCAGCAGGGCGCCCGGGGCCGAGGCTTTCCACCATTCCGTCAGGTGCGTATACCAGTCGCGGACGGCCTCCTGGGGAGGGCGGGCGTTCTGCGTCGCCACGATGCGCGTCTCATAGGGGGCCAACGCCACGTTCTCCAGGTGTACGGTGGCGCCGGTCACCGTGCCGGTGAGGGTTGCTCCATCTTTGGGGTCAAACAGCGCCGTCGCCGGGTGATTGGTCTTCCAGTCCAGCGTCAAGGTTTGCGGGGTATCGGTCGGGTTCCACAGGGTCAGGTATTCCTCGGTTCCGTTGTTGGCCAGGTAGTGCTCGCGCCAGACCGCGTGGGTGTTGGCCGCCGCCAGCGGGGTGAGGCCGAGGTTGGCGTAGAGGTCCTCCAGGAAGGCGCACTGGCCCTCGCCCGGCCACCAGAGGCCGGACTTGTCAAACGAATCGCGCCAGAAGGGACTGCCCAGCACGATCACCCGGCCCTGGCCGAGCCGGCGCAGGCCGATGGCGATGGCGCCGTCGCTGTACCGAGCGATCGCCTGCGTGCCCGGGGCCACGGCCTCCAGGCTGAGGCACTTGTCGGCGAAGTTGTAGTCGGAGTAGTCAACGGACTTGCCCCGATTGTAGAAGGTCTTGCCGGCCAGCTTCGTGAAGAGCGGCTGGTCCCGCAAGATGGTGACCGCCCCTTCCATCGGCCGGACGGCGGCCACGCGGAAGCCGGTCAGAGCACTGATCGGCCAGGCATCGCGCTGGGTGTAGGTATGCCGGCCGGTCTCCTGCAGGGCCACGAAGGTCCCCCCGGCCTCCACGTAGGCCGCAATCCGTTGCACCGTCTCCGGGGACATGACCCAGGTGCCGCAGTCCCAGAGCACCGGGTAGTCCTTCGCCAGGCCGTCTTCCAGGCTCAGTTCATCGAGATAAGCGTAGGAATAGCCGAGGGACTGCAGGTCCCCGCGCCCCAGGTCGAAGATCATGGGAATGCCGCGGGGCAGCAGCTTGTCGTTCTGCGAGGACCAGAACAAGCCGATATCGGGCTGCTTGATCTCGCGGCGACCCGCCAGCTTGAGGTAGGGCATGTACTCGACCCAGAGGTCTTTGGCGGGGCTGTACATCATGGACTGGATATTGTGGAAGTTGTCGAACGCGTTGAGCCCCTCGAAGGTGAAGAAGCCGATCCAGCGGCGCAGGGCGACCGGATCGTTGATACTGCCGCCGAACTCCGCTGAAGCCTCCACCCGGCGGGGGTAGCCCAGGCGCCGATCCCAGGCGCGCAGGAAGCTGCCCTCGCCGGTATTGTGTCCGTACGCGCCGTATTTCTCCTGCAGGCGCATGAACAAGTCTTTGTCGTAGGCCGCATGGATCTTGATCGGGCGGTTGGGGTCGACGGCGCGGATCGCCTGACAGCTCTTCTCCACCTGATCGGCCATGCACCAGGAGACGTACTCCTGCCAATCGACGAAGCGCGCATTGCGCCGCGAGTCGGAGAAGGGGTACTTCTCCAGAGGCTGGGTCGCCAGAAAGAAGATGCCCGCCATCCCCTGAGCGACATTGGCCGGCAGATAGGCCAGCGTGTTGCTCCCGGGGCGCAGGACGTCGGTGACGTCCACCTGGCCGGAGACGGGGAGGCCGGAGGCGTTGAACAGCGAGGCCAGCTCCTGTCCATTGACCCACAGGCGGTCCGGATTGGGCCAGCTCCGGGAGATCGACAGCGAGATGACGTTGAGGAAGACGCGCCCGTGAGCCTTGCGCTCCGCCAGCCAGGGGGAGGAAATCGTCAGCGTGCCGCGGTACCAGGTCGGCCGGCCCGCGCGCCAGAACATGTCGAGCTGCTCGCCGCCGGGCATGGCGAAGCTCGGCCAGTTCGCGTCGGCGCAACGGTCGGCCTGATAGCCGTTCTTCAGCCCGTCCTCCAGGGAGGCGGTATGCACGCGCCAGGTAGGGTCCGCCCGGACGCTGTCCGGCTGCCAGCCGTAAAAGTCGTACCCCATAGGGATGGGTACCTGATCCCAGGCGCGGAACTTCCCGCGATTGCCGTACCAAGCCTGCCCGAGATCGGCCAGGGTGTAGTGACGCTGCTCCTGCAGCCACCGGGCGAAGTGGCTGCGGTTGGTCTCCGAAAAATCCCAGTAGTAGTAGTCGGCGAAGGGCCCAATCTCGCCGTGGGGCTCCAGCCAGTCTACTAGATTCGGATCGTCCACGAGTTCCTTGACGGTCTGCTGGAAGGTCCAATCGCGATAGGCCAGCAGCTTCTCGCCGCCGAAGCTGACGCCCCCGTAGTAGTTGGGCGCCGAGGAGAACTGCGGGCCCGACTGGACCAGGTCCTCGGGCGCGAGGCGGGCCAGTGACTGGCTCCACTCGTGCCACTGGGCAAAATGATAGGGGCGGTCGTACTCGTGAATCTTCGGCAGCAGGTTGCGGAGCTGGTAGCCACCGGCGGCCGGCTGCACGGTCAGGTCCAGGGATCGGGCGTAGGCGAAATGGTCATCGACGGTATTGGGCTTGCCCTTGCTGAGGTCATCGTCCCAGCCGTAGGGGTACCAACTGCCGATGCCGTAGTGCGAGAACTTGTCCAGGTACTTCGGGTAGCGGTACTGCGGGTCGAGGAACCGGGCACCGGCCAGCAGGGGCACGGCCCCAGCGAAGGCCTCCGCCAGATTCTCGGTGCGAGGGCTGGTGATCGCCAGGACGGTGCGATCGCGCGCCGCCAGGAGGAAGCTGCCGAGCCCTGGTCGCACCAGGATCGGCACACTCTTCCCGCCGAGCTCGACGGTGGGCAAGGAGACCGCCACGGTGGCGGTCTGGGCCAGGTCGCGGCCCAGCTTGTGCAGGAGCAACGTCGCGTGCTCGGGGCTGTCGCAGGCAAACTGCAACCCGGCCAACCCCTCCGGCGCCGGCAGGTCCGTGCAGCTAACCTCCCCGTAACCGCGCAAGGCGGTCGCCGATCCCGGCGCGGGGAGGAGGGCTAGTCCGACTAGCAGGCTCAGGCAGGTGCACAGGACTCGAAGTCTCATGGCAGTGTCTCCTATCTTGGTGATCTAGCTGTCGGCAAACGGACGGCTTTTGGGCAGGCTACTGAGCCTCCAGCAGCACCAGCTTGATATTGTCGAAGGCGATGCGGCCCGGCCAGGCGTGGCCCCCCGGCAAGAGGGCGTCAAGGACCAGCGAGGAGAACACGGTCGCCCGGGGCTGCGTCCAGGGCACGGTGATCGCCGCGTCGGCTCTGCCGTCGACCGTGAGGGTGACGGTCTTGGCGGATACGTCGATGAGGGCGTCCAGATGCACCGGGGTGTTGGCCTGGTAGCGTCCCACCTCCGCGGTGCCGACTTTGATCGAGCCATCTTCGTAGAACTCGATCCCGGCCGCGTCCCACAGGTGAACCCCGCCCATGATGGTCACCGAACCCATCGCCACGTCCAGCGAGAGCTGCAGGCGCTTGCACTCTTTGGCGACGGTGTAGGGCAGGGAGATCCACATGCGGGGGCCGTAGTGCGGCTGGGCGTTCTCCGTGGCGACGAACAGTACCGGCTGATCGGTCAGGCCCAGCGCCTCCTTCTCCACGGTCGCCGTCCGCGTGCGGGTGACGTACTCCAGGGCCGAGTAGGTGCGCAGGGGCAGCTTCGCCCAGTCGTCGGTCCCGGCCGCCTCGATCTGCGCCTTGGTAAGGGGCTGCGGCCCCCGGCCGACGGGGTCGGCGTTGAAGTTGACGTCCCACAGCACGAGCGGCAATTGCACGCCCGCGGGCACCGCGGCACTCGCCGCGACCGTTACCAGCAGCAGCGCCAGGCCCAGCGTCAGGGCTCGCGTCAGGCTCATTTGTCCACCTCCAGCTCGCCCCACAGCGCCGGGGTTAGGGCAGCCTCCGTGGGGACGTCGCTGACTACCTGGGTCTGCTGGTTGAAGCGATATAGCCGGGCCACTCGGCGGCCGGTGGCGTCCGCGACGATGATGCCGGCATCGCCCTGCAAGACGCGGCCGGGCCAGAAGAGGCTCGTGGTCAGCGCCTTCACCGGGATGGTTGCCTCGACGACGTAGCCCTCCGCGGTGTCCACAATCGCCACCTGGGCGTCGCGGAGTCTGGTCACCTCGTCGAAGGTCACGGTGCGAGCCGGGGAGCTGAAGCTCACCGGCTGCGGGGCGAAGGGGACCTGGGCGCGATAGAGCATCGCGACGGGCTGGTCGCCCAGCTTGCTGAAGAGCAGACGGGTATCGCCGATCACCGGCGCGGTGCGCTGCGGATCGGCTACCGGGTCAAGGGCGAACTGCAGGTCGGCGGCATCGCCGGTGAGGAAGAGCTGGGTCGGGTCCTGCCCGGTGTTCAGGAAGGGACGACCCTTAAAGACCTTGAAGGCTACGCACAGGAGGTTGTCCTGAAGGGACAGGGCCACCTCCGCGCGGGGCTGGCCCGGCCGGGGGCCGATGCTCGCCGCGGTGCTCCAGTCCCACTCGTCCAGCTTGCCGTCGGGGGTCACCGGAGGAGTGGCGTTGCGCCGGGTGAGGCGGATCGGCGCGGTCTGGGTCTGCGCCTCCTGGGCGGCCTGCAGACGGGCGGCGGCCAGCGTAGCCTGCGCGGGAGTGAGCGTAATCGCGCCCGCGAAGCGCTGCACGGTATCCAGGCCGGTCACCTGCAGGAAGTGGTGGGCGTTCTTGCCGTGGGCCAGGATGACGCGCCCGTCGTCGAGACGGTTGAGGTACTGAATCGTCTCGCCCCGGTACATGTCCGGCCCGGGGGCGCCGCCCTCCGCGGGGTCCCGCAGCACGCGGCCAATATAGAGACCGTCCACGGTGAGGAAGGGCACATAGCAGCCATGCCACTGGGTCAGCCCGAAGACCTCCCCGGCCTCGCCACCCTTTACCGCCACCGGTCCGAGGAAGGCCTCGCCGGTGAGACTCCCCATGGGCCGATAGTCCACGGTGGTGCGGTACTGCCAGAGGGGGTGGCCGTCCGGCGCGTAGGCGGCCAGCACCGGCGGCTCCTTCTGCCAGCGCGAGGCCTCCCCGGGTGTCAGGCCCAGGGCCACTCCGGCGGGCGTTACCGTCATCGCTCGCATCGGCGTCGGCTTAGCCACCACCACGGTGGCCTGGTTGATATCGTAGCGCGGCGTGCCGTCGGTCGCCCACCCCTGCAGCGGGAAGCGGACGATCGCGTCGCCGCCGAGGATCACGTTGAAGTCCTTATCCACGCCGCCGGGGCCCCAGTAAGCGCCGAGCAGCGGGAAGTCGGGGGTTTGCTTGCGCCACTGCATCTCGTCGGCCTGCACCAGCCCGTCGCCGTTCAGGTCGGTCCAGATGTAGTTGTCGCCGCCGTGGCCGTCGAGCGCCGCGGGGTGGGGCTCATGCCGCCACAGCAGCTCTGACTCTTTGAGCACCTGGGGGTTGTCGCGGCGATTGAAGACGCTCCCCACTGCGGCGCAGGGCCGCCAGGCGCCGTCCGGGAGCAACTGGCCGATCACCACGGCTTGATCCACCGAGGTCGCCAGGTAGCGGCGGTCGCCCGGCCCGTCCACGTACTTCGTAGCCGGGGCATTCGACGCCTGGGAGAGCCCGAGCCCGAAGTAGGCCTCTTTAGCTGTGCGGCGCCACATCGTCGCCAGCGGGCGATAGCCCTCCTTCGTCAGGTCAACCGCGTAGAGCATGCCAAAGGCGAGCGCGCGGGAGGGGTCATGGGGGTCAATCAGGCCGCCGGCCACTCCGCCATAGGGGGTGCCGCCGAGGAACTCCTTAAGGAATTTGCCGGTGCGCGCCTCCCAGACGCTGACGCGCCGGGGGTAGTTGTCGTCTTCCGCCACCCACAGCTTGCCCTCCTGGTCAATCGCTAGCCCGCGGGGGAGCAGCATGCCGTTAGGATTGTAGGCGCCGACCCAGGGCCGGCCGCCAGGGAGGCCGACGGTTCGCGCGAGCTTGCCCGCCTCGAAGACCTTGACGCACTGCGCGGCGCCCCAGTCGGCCACATAGAGCGCGCCGTCCGCGGCCACGGCCAGCGCCACGGGGGCCTCCAGGCCGACCTTGACCACCGGCGTGTACGCCCCAGTGGCCAGGTCGACGCGCACCACGGAGGCGCCGCTCGCCGCGTACAACTCGCCCTGCGGACCCCAGGCCAGTCCCGCCGGAACCGGCAGCGGCCAGCGGGCCAGCGGGGCCATGTCGGCGCTGTTGTAGACGGCGATCACGTTCTCCACGCGCAGGCTGACGTAGAGCTTGCCGCCCCGCGCCGCCAGCCCGGCGAGATTGCCGCCCGCGCAGTGTCCGGAGAAGAAGTAGTCGTCATGCAACGCGTAGGTGTCCCAGGAGTAGTTCTTGCGCTGCCAGAGATGCCAGGTCCAGTTGACGGCTACCTGGGAGGTATCGTGCTTGGTGATCTCCTGGTACGGCTTAGAGAGGGAGAAGCCGCGGCGTTGGCCGGTGGTGCGGTCCAGGCAGGAGATGACCGTGGTGAAGTAGGCCAGCCCCTTCTCGTCCTTCTGCGGCTGGCGGACCAGTTCATTGGCGAAATAGAGGAATTGCCCGTCGCTGGCCAGCAGACCCGTACCGCCTGCCGCGCCGGCCGCGGGAGTCTGGAAGAAGCCCCAGCGCTTCTTGCCGGTGAAATCACAGCCGATAAAGCCGTTGCCGTCCTCCGCCGAAGGCCAGCCCAGATAGACCCCCCAGTCGTCGGCGGCTACGGTTTGCGGAGGCCCATGATCGCCGCCCCACTCGCCGGTGCCGTCCTCATTCTGCCAGGGCGGCGTGCCCGGGTTGGCGAGCGTCATCAGGTACTTCAAATCGAGACCGGTGTGGTGCAGCCCGCGAAAATGGTACGCGCCGGCTGCGGCGGGGACGCCCTCGTCGTCCAGCCCGTCCCAGTCCGCCACCGTTTGTCCCTCGCCCACCTTGAGGCAATCAAGCAGCCGCCGCACCACTTGCCCCTGCGCGTTCTCGACCACCACGGTGTAGAAGCCGTCGCGGGGGGCCACGAAGGGCAAGGTGACCACGCCGCTAGGCTGCGCTAGTTTGGCGTTGATAATGAAAGGCAGGCGATTGCCGTCCAGGCCGCTCCAGAATAGGTCGAGGATCACCCGGAAGCTGTCGCCCGTCTGGAGTGGCGCCCCGGTCTGGGTGATCAGCGCCCAGGGGAAGAACAACTCCTCCGTGTACCCGCCGCCGGGAGTGGGCTGCAGGGCCAGCTGGGCCCCTTTCGCCAGTGCGTCAGGCACCTGGCCCTCGTTGAACTTCGCCCCGTAGGTGATGTGCATCGCCGGGGTCTGGGAGGCGGTGTGATACCACGTGTCGATCTGGCTCACCTTGTCGGTGCCGAGGCGGACCTGCAGGGCGTCGCCGCCGTCGTAACCGTGATCGACGGTACGCGGGTCATTCACGTTGAGCTGGGGCCCCCCGGTCTGCCAGCGCAGGCCCACGGCGAGTCCCTCGGCCGTATAGCCCCAGTGCACGGTGCAGGCGTAGCGCCCGGGGAAGGTGGTGGGCTCATAGGCGATGGTGGTGCCGGAGGCGGGGTCCCACTCGGTCAGCTTGCCGTCCAGAGTGAGTTTCGCCAGCGGCACCGCGACCATCTGGGTCACCCGGGTACGCTCGCTGCCCAGGTGCATCATGGGTGGATTGGCCGGGGCGGGCGTTCCAGCCGGGGCCAGAGTAACCAGCGCGCCGGCGGCCGGATCATAGGGCAGGTCCGCCAGCGAGAGATCGCGCCAGCCGTCCATCATCCCCCAGCCCATGTAGCCACCCCAGCGGCTACCCGAATAGCCCGTAGCGGCGACGTCGCGCACCCACTGCTTGTACCCCGCGGCGGGGTCCAGCCCGCCAAAGCATAGCTCCACGCCCAGGCGTAAGGGAGCCCCGGGGGCGGGCGCGCCGCCCAGCGCGGCCCAGGGCAGGCGCACCTCCTGGGTATAGCTCGACTTACCCGTGAGGCGGTACCCCTGGGTCACGTCGGCCGGCGGTTTACCTTGGGCGAGGGGCGTGGCGCCGGCCGCGAGCAGAGCATGCGTGGCCGTGCCACCGGGAGTGCGCCAGAGGGCTACGTGGCGCACGGGCGTGCCGGGAACCGTCAGGATCAGACCGTCTCCCGGGGGGAGCAGCCCCGGGCTGGTCTGGGGGCCCAGGGGCGTGGGATCGCTCCACCAGACGGCCAGGTACAGAGCCTCGGCATCGTACTGGAGGGCGAGCTGGGCGTTGCAGTCATCAAAGGCGCCCTTGCCTTCCCCCGCGCTGCCCTGGTACAGGGACAGGAACTTGGCCTGCGTTTCGTCCCACTCTTGGAGGTTGCCATCCACGGTCACCGGCCCGCGCGTCGCGGTGATAGTGATCTCGCTGCCCACCGTGCGATTGCGCCCGCCCCCCGCCCCCGCGGGGGCGACCAGCGCAACGCCGAGCAACACGATCAGAACCAGGGTGAGCCTGCGAGCCATGTAGGTCTCCTTCGGTGGAGCAGGTGTATTGTCAATGCAAGTCGGGCCGCAACTGCTTCGTTGCATTATTTCCCGCTCGGTTCAGTTGTGCAAGGTCGCCAGTGTAAGGTCAGGGACGGAGGGAGGATCTTGTGGTTAGTTCCCGAGGCCTCGTCCCGGCACCTGCCCGCGCCCTCATTTTGTGTTACTCCGAGGGGCAGGTAAACCGCGGCCGATGACGAAACGACACTGGTTTGCGCAAGGTGATCCGGGAAGAAAGGTGAGCGCGTCTTATGGCACTTAGGGTCGGCGTGGTCGGGATGGGCGGAATCGGGAACAATCATGCCAACTGCCACCAGCTTGATCCCCTGGCGGAGTTGGTCGCGGTCTGCGATGTGGTGAAAGAGAAGGCGGACGCCGCCGCGGAGCAGCACGGCGTCAAGGCGTACTATAGCCTCGGCGAGATGCTGGCGAACGAGGACCTGGACCTCGTGGACGTGACGACCGGCGGCTACGAGAACGGTAGCTGGCATTTCGAGCCGACCCTGGAGGCGCTCGCCGCGGGCAAGCACGTCCTGTGCGAGAAGCCGCTGTCCAACACGATCGAGGAAGCCCGGGAGATGGTGCGCGTCGCCGCGGAGCAGCGGCTCTACCTGGGCTGCAATCTGAACCACTACTTCACCCCCACCGCCGACCGCGCGCGGCAGTATATGGACGAGGGCATGGTGGGTGAGACCCTCTATGTGCTGTTCAAGATGGGTTTCAACGGCGGGGAAGAGACCTACAGCCCGAACAAGACACCGCGCTTCAACCAGCCCTACGCGCACATGAAGGCCTTCCTCACTCATCCCTTCAGCGTGATGCGCTACTTCTGCGGCGACATCACCCACGTGCAGACCTTCGCCACCAAGCCGGGCTTTCGCAAGAACCAGCGCGATCTGCTCCTGTCCGTGAACAGCATTCACGTCAAGTTTGCGGACGACACCGTGGGGTACCTGCTCAGCCATCGCGGAGACGCGGTCTGGGGGCTGGGCGGCTGGTGGAGCGTCGAGGTGGCGGGCAGCAAGGGCACCTTCTGCATCGAGAACTGCATCGAGAAGCTGACCTACTGGCCCGTGCCGAAGCCCGGCGAGAGCCTGGGGATCGGCGAGGAAGCCGGGCCGCAGGTGCTGGACACTGGCATCAAGGATTTCGGCCAGACTTTCCCGAATCGCATCCATGCCTTCCTGGAGGATGTGACCAACGGCGTCCCCCTCGAGCATCTGCGCGCCTCGGGCCGCGATGCGCTGGCGACGATGGAGTACATCTTCGCCGCGATCGACTCGTACGAACAGGGCGGCCAACTGGTGCGCCCGCACGCTCTGCCGCCCCTGCACGGCGATCCGCGCGTGGAGAAGATCTAGGAAGAGGGAGAGCAACCATGATCAAGTTAGGCGTCAATTCCGTGCTGTTCGGGGCCTTTGACTTCGCCACGGCGGCTAAGTGCATCGCCAGGGCGGGTTACGACGGGGTGGAAATCTCGGCGATCAAGGGCATGTGCGAGCATTTGGAGCTGGAGCGGTGGTGGGATCAAGCCGCCACGCTGACCAGCATCGTGCAGGACAACGGCTTGGAGTGGCTGTCCATGGAGGTCGCCGGACTCGATGAGGAGCGGCTCATGCTGGCCTTCTCGGCGGGAGCGGAGCTGGGAATTCCCGTCATCAACGTCGGACCCGGCGGCAAGAGCGACGTGGAGGAGGACTTCCAGCGCCAGACCGACCTGCTGCAGGAGATGGCGGAAAAGGCCGCCAACTACGGCGTGACGCTTTGCTGCAAGGCCCATGTGGGCGGGTGCATCTACAACACGCCGACTACCCTGCGGGCGATGGAGAAGGTCACCTCGCCGGGCTTTGGCGTGGACATGGACCCCAGCCACATCTACCGGGCCGGGGAAGACCCGGCGCAGGCGTTGGGGGCGGTGGTGCGTCGCGTGAAGCATATCCACATCCGCGACTGCCGGGGCGCCGGCCCCTCGCCCGGCGCGGCGCGCGATCAGGCCTGTGGGCGCGGGGATATTGATCTGTGGGCTTACTGCCGCGCGCTGACGACCGGAGGGTATAGCGGGCCGGTCTGCCTGGAGGTCATCGGCGCGGGCGAGTTGGAGTTGGCTGAGGTCGTCACGATCGCAGCGGAGAGCTATGGATACCTGAACGCCTGCCTGAAAGGGCTGGGGGCAAGGTAGGTACTCGCAATAAGGAGATCACACCAATGGCCCGGAAACCCAATCTGATCCTGTTTGGCATTGACAGCTTGCGGCCGGATCGCATGAGCTTGTATGGCTACGACCGGCTGACCACGCCGCATATCGACAAGTTCGCGGCGGGCGGGTGCGTGTTTGAGCAGGCCTTCAGTCCCAGCATTCCGACCACGCCGGGGTATTCGGCGATGTTCACGGGGCGGGACGTGTTCGGTACCGACGTGGTAGCGCTGCGCCATGAGGGGCCGCTGGGCAGTCACGTCACGACGCTGGCCGAGGTGCTCGGCGGCGAGGGCTACGCCACGACCTGCGTGGGCTTCAGCGGCAACCCCGCTTCCCGGGGCTTCCAGAAGTACGTGGACTTTTCCGGCTGGGGCTCGTGGGAAGAGGGACGCAGCCCCAAGGCGGAGAACCTCAACGAGGTCGCGATTCCCGAACTGCAGCGCCTGGCCGGGGGCCAGGACCCCTTCTTCCTGTTCCTGCGCCACATGGACCCGCATTCGCCCTACTTGCCGCCGCGGCCTTTCGAGCGGCTTTTCTACGGCGGTGACGAGGGCGACCGGACCAACCACTCGCTGGAGCCGGTGTGGGCTTTCAAGCCCTTCTGCGACTACTTCGCGAGCTGGTTCCCGCCGGGCGTGAAGGACGTGGAGTACATCCTGGCGCAGTACGACGGGGCGCTGGCCTACATGGATGCCTGCATCGCCAACGTCCTGGCGACGATCGCGGCCCTGGGGATCGAGGAGGAGACGCTGATCGTCTTCAACTCGGACCATGGGGAGACGCTGTTTGACCACGACTGCTACTTCGACCACCACGGGCTTTACGACGTGACCATCCGCATCCCGCTGGTCTTCCGCTATCCGGGGAAGGTCCCGGCCGGACAGCGGATCGGCGATTTCGTGCACATGAAGGATATCATGCCGACGCTGCTGGACCTGATGGGCGTCAAGACCAAGCTCAACTTTGACGGACGCAGCCTGCGCCCGCTGCTGCAGGGGCGGCCGCGTCCGCAGGAGCCGGAGATGTACCTGACGGAAGCGACCTGGATGCGCAAGCACGGCTGGCGCACGCCCGAATGGAAGCTGATCCACGCGTTGGAGCCGGACTTCCACTTCAAGCCGGAGGTGGAGCTGTACAATCTCCTCACCGATCCCGGCGAGAACCACAACGTGGCGGCGCAGGAGCCGGAGGTCGTGGCGTGGCTGGAAAACCGCATGAACGCGCACATCGCCAAGCGCGAAGGGGAGACCGGGCGGCGCAACCCGGCTTTCACCAACCTGAACTGGTCCGGACACGGTCGGCCGTTCGCCAGCAGCCAGGAGGCCTACGACACGCTGCATATCGGCTCGCCGCGCGCGGCCGAGGGCCTGCAGAAGAAGGAACTGCAAACGCAGCGGGGGGCGAAGGTCCTCTAGCCCGGGAAGGTGGTTGACATGCCCATTCTCTTGATCGCTGAGCTGGTCTCCGGTCTGGCCGCTTTGATAGTCACGGCGATGGCCTTCACCAATCTTTCCGCGGGCGAGGGGCTCCCCTCCCAGACGATGCAGCGGGCCTCGATGACCACCGCGAGGCGGCAGTTCTGGGTGGCGGGGGGGCTGTGGACGGTCTGCGTCATATGTTATCTGGGTCTGCGCTAACCGGCGGCCATTCGACCGCTGTTTCGCAATTTTTCAGGAGGTTTTGGTTCGGATGATGATCACAGTTATCGGCAGAGGCCACTCGGGGACGCGACTTATGTCCAACGTCCTGTCGGCGAGTGGCGTATATATGGGGGCGGAATTGAACCCCTCGGGCGACTTGGTGCCGCCTGACGACCTTTACGAGGCGTGCCGGGTAATGGCGCGCCATGTGGTGCACCTGGGCGGGCTGAAGTGGGATTTCTCGGCGCTGCACACCATGCCGATTGACCCCGAGTGGACGCGGCTCGTGGAGTCCTATCTCGCCTCGGTGCTGGCCAGCGACGCCCCCTTGGTGGGCTGGAAGCTGCCCGAGACGGTGCTGATCTACCCGTGGATCGTGCGCATGTTCCCCAAGGCGTATTACCTCCACTGGGTGCGCGACCCGCGCGACTCGATCATGGGGGGCCACGTAACGGACGACCTGGCCGATTTCGGCGTGGCGTATGAGCCGACCGACGACCTGATTCGCAAGCGCGCCATCAGTTGGTACTACCAGCGCGAGATCGTCCGGGCCACCCCGGCGTGGACGCACCGCCGGCTGGTCAGGTACGAGGACTTCCTCGAGAATCAACAGCGCGAGTTGAACCGGCTGCGCCGCTTCCTGGGCTTCCGGCTGGAGCCGGTGCCGGTGCGGCCCGGTCCCCTGTACAAGTGGAAGGACGACGACGGCTCGCACTATTTCGACTTCTTCGCCGAGGACCTCGCGGAGCTGGGCTACGAGCCCAACCCCACGCCGGGCAGGTGATACCATGTTGCGCGTTTGCGTGATCGGCCTGGGGCCGATTGGGAATCTGCACGCCAATCTCTACGCGGCCGACGAGCTGGCCGCTTTGGTGGGGGTCTGCGACGTGCGCGAGGACCGCGCCCGCGCCGCCGGGGAGCGGCTGGGCGTGCCCTGGTTCACCAGCGCGGAGACGCTGCTGGCGGAGTTGGCGCCGGACGTGGTCAGCGTCGCCACCGGCGGCTACGAGTATAGCAGCGACCACTTTGAGCCGACGATCCAGGCGCTGGAGGCCGGCTGCCACGTGCTGTGCGAGAAGCCGATCTGCAACGAGATCGCCCCAGCCGCCGAGATGGCGCGCGTGGCGCGCGAGCGGCGGCGCTGCTTCGCCGTGGACTTCAACCACCGCTTCACGCCCGCAGCGCGCCTCGCCAAGCGTTGGCTGGACGAGGGGCGTCTGGGCAGCTTGCTGTTCGTGAACATGGCGCTGTGGATCGGTCGGCCGGAGGATTTCGACTCGCCCTATTTCCACCTCAAGGCCCTCAACCCCCACTCGGTGGACATGATCCGCCACTTCTGCGGCGATATCACGGAGGTGCAGTGCTTCGCCCTGAAAGCGCCGGGCCGCGCCACGCTGTGGTCCACCGCCTCCTGGAACTTCCGGCTGGCCAACGGCATGGTCGGGCACCTGCTGAGCAGTTATGACATCGCGCGCGGACACCCGATGGAGCGCTGCGAGGTCGCCGGCGTAGAGGGGCGGTTCGTGCTGGAGGACATGTGGCGCGAGGCGACGCTCTACCCGGCGGGCGAGCCGGTCAAGTCCGTCTACACCAACCCCGTCTTCGGCGGGTACGGCGGTTTCGACGACACCTTCCGCGAGCGGATCCACTGCTTCCTGGCGCAGGTGGCTGCCGGCGTTTCGCCGGAGGAGATAGACGGCTCCGGAGCCGACGGTTTGGCCGCCCAGCGGGTGATCCAGGCGGGCATTGAGTCCCTGGAGAGCGGAAGCATCGTCGCGGTGGCGCGCGGCGGGGACGAGTCCGCCGCAGATTGACAGCAAACGCAAGCGCAGGCTATAGTCCCAAATCCCACTAACCGGCGGTTGCCCCGGTGCAGTTGCCCGGCTCTAGCCCTCTCGGAGGAAGACCCATGTTCCGGAAACTCCTGTTCCTGCTCCTGGCCTCCCTAGCCCTCCCCGCCGTCGCTCAGCCCCCGGTAATTGGGTTCATCGCCATCGATGCGGGGAAATACTACGCTGAGGAGCAGCGCTACTCCCCTTTCGCGACTCGCGTGCTTTATAAGAACGACTTCGGATTCGGTATGGGGGAGTACGAGTTGCTCTTTGGGGCACAGGCCAACGAACAGCGCACCTATGATATGCTGCGCCAGTTCAACGTGACGGTCATTGATACCCCCTTCGACCATAGCATCACTGAACTGGGCCGGGCCCGCCAGGCGCAGGCCGCCGCCGCGCGCCACGCGCTGGAGCGCTACCTGCAAGAGGGCGGCAGTGCGCTGCTCCTTCTGCAGGCGGTGCGCTACCCGAACGATCTGGACCAGGACTTCGCGAACCTGGTGATCGCCGGTCTGGGCGTGCAGATGGTCCATGAAGGCGTCTTCGACGCGCAACGAGCTTTCCAGACGCCGATCGCCAGCATTTTTCAGCCGGAAGGGTTCTTCTGGACGGAGAATATCGTCAAGGATCATCCGGTAACCGCGAACGTCAAGCGGCTCTGCCTGCCGCAGAACCACAATGGGCAGACCCCCGGCGCGGTCGCCTTCACCTTGTCGCCGGAGTGGCAGGTCTTGGCGCGCGGCGAGGCTAGCGCGCAGAGCTATAAGGTGACCCACGATTCGGTAACCGACTACAACCAGGTCGGTATGTACCAGACCGCGCCCCCTCTGGTCGCGGCGCGCAGCTTCGGCAAGGGGCGACTCGTCGTGTACAGCGTGCCCGCCCGCAGTGTATACACGAACTACGGCGTACCGGGCTGGAGTATGATCGTGGAAGAGACCGGCAATGCCGCGGCCAACCTGCTTAGCGATAGCGGAAAACTGGTGCTCAATGCCCTGAACTGGCTGGCGGAATCCTCGAAAGGCAACCCCAACCTGGGCACCTTTGCGGCCCAGGACACGGCCCGCGTGCAGTTCCCCCAGTCGTTGCAGTATGACGACGCCCAGTTCGAGGCCCCGGTGCCGGGCGTACGCGGCCTCTTCGGCGCCAAGACCGCCTTGAGCGACGGCGCCGGTACGGTGGAGCAATATGCGCAGGCGGCGAAAGCGGCCGGTCTCTCCTTTATCGTGTTCAATGAATCGCTGGAGAAGATGACGGCGGCGAAGCTGGCTCAGCTCCAGGCGGACTGCAAGCGCGTCTCGACCGAGGACTTCTACGCCTGTCCGGGCCTGGAATTCTCCGACGAGATGGGCAATCGCTGGGCCATCTGGTCCGACCGTCTGGTCTTTCCTCAGACCGAGTTCAAGCGCGCCTACATCCCGACCACGGCGGCTATGCCGGCGCTGCCCATGTGGGACGGGCAGGTGCTCCACAACACGGGCAAGTACTGGGAGTTGTGCGGCTATTCACCCAACATGCTGCTCACCTACCGGAACTTGCGCGCCCAGCAGGCGCATCCGGCGAACATGTGGTGGTTCTACCGGGTGGCGCCCTATGTCTTTGATCGCGGCAAGCTGACCGAGGACAACTTCGACGAGTGGCTCTACGCCCTGCGCGATATCCGCCACGTTGACCCTGCCTCCTACACGCGCCTCTACGCTCCCGCCGAGGTGGCCGGGGCGGCGGCCACCTGTGTCACCGCCGGCCGCAACCTGCCGAATATGCGTGACTGGCTCAATACCCGCTGCGCCAACTACGGAAATCCCGCCTGCCCCTACGTCTCCACCGGCCCCCGCATTGAGCAGTGGGAGGCTAACAACAGCCAGTTCGACTCGCCACTCGACGTGCGCGGCGCGCAGCGCGCCCATGGCCGCTTCACCGTAGCCTCGCCGGACGGCATCCGCGAAGTGAGTATCCGCGATGCCAACTATGGCGTCCTTCGCCGCTATCTCGGCAATGGCCAGCCGACGCTCGCCCGGGAGTTTGAGTTGGCGCATGACCGGGACCACTACCTGACGCTGGTGGTTGTGGACGGCAAGGGTAAGGTCGCCGTCTCCGATGAGATCTACCTGTGGAACTACAAGACCTCGATGATGCGCTGCGGGGATAATCTGAACTTCCTAAACGGCGTCGGCCTCTGCTGGCACCCGGATCGCAACGAGATGATGCCGCTGGCCCAGATGTACCAGGGCATGCCGGCGGAATCCATCGGGGGGTACGATACCGCGGCGGCGCTGACCTCCCGCGGGGTGCTCGCTCTGTCTGCTCTCGACACCTCCCACACGGAAGAACTCAAGCAGTATCCCGTGCCGGGCTCGGGGGTAGTTCTGCGCAAGATCCTGGACGTCAAGCTACCCGGCCGGGACGTGAAGATCTGCGATATGACTATGGACCCGCTGGTGGAGTCCTACGACACGCCTAAGCGCGACACGCCGGCCCTGTGCGACGTGCCGACGGTGGTGCAGGAGAACCAACTCTTCGTCCGCACGCACCGAGCGTACTATCTGCAGAACCGGAACAACATGTTCGTCACCTGGAACTACCGCCGCGCCCGCGAAGGCGCGGAGAACTACCGCGGTGGCCTGGTCTGGCATGAGGGCAAGATCACCTTCAAACGTGACGCCACGCTGGCCGGCGCGGTGCCGGTTCCGCTCTTCTACCTCTCGCCTAACCAGGTCGAGGGCACGGCGACGGTGGTGCTGGTCCAGGACAGCCAGGGCGGCCCCACGATCTACCCGCTAACACCTGGCCAGCCCTTCGCGAAGGAGGGCCTGCTCGCCCCGGGCGGCTTCCTGACCGCCGGGCCTTGCGATACCTACCCGGTGATCTTCGGCGCCTCCGGCAGCACGCTGCGCTACAACGCCTTCGCCGACCCGGCGACGGGTCGGGTGAGCCAGATCGTGGTTGGGGTGGGGCAAGCCGGGCAGAATGTGGCCGCGGGCGAGTCCTTGCCGTACCGTTTCGCCGTCGCCTCCCTGGGCGGCCCGCGGAAGACCTCGGAGGAATACGTCGCGCAGTTCGAGGACCTGGGGGAGAGCTTCGGCCTGGGGGGCGGCGAGCGGGGCGTGAAGTCAACGGTCTCCGCCGGAACGCTCGTTTCCCGGGAGGTCTTCTACACGCTGCAAGCCGCGGCGGGGGAAGCCGCCTGCCGGATTGAGCCGCGGGCGACGATCATCGACCTGCCCTTCTGCGTGCAGGGAGTCGAGGACAACGGCTGCGCCGCTGTGTTCAGCTCGGCGCGTCCCTGGTTCCGCCCCGTCGGCGTCGCCGAGGGCAAAGCCTACTTCCAGGAGAACGTGGACCGGGGCTCCGAGATCTGGGCGGGCAATGTGTTCCTCTGCGACGATAAGTCGGTCCGCTTGACGCTGGTGGCGGACGGCCTGGCCGAGGGCCGGGCGCCGTTCCTGGAAGTCCACAATCCGACGGATAAGCCGATCACGGCGCGCGTCTGGTCGCCGCAGCATGCCCCGCTTTTCGGTGGCTACCAGAGCACGCCCACCCTCCCCGCGGGCTCAAGTCTCATGCTCACCCTCACGAAGAAGTAGGGGTGAGGGGGACGGGGTCCTGCGGGTGACTTGCGCCACGAATAAGCCCTCCCTCATCGCTGAGGGAGGGCTGTTTGGTTCAGGTGCTCGCGGGAGCTGTCGTTAGCCCGCCGCTCCGCCGCGCGCCACGCAGGAATACCGGGGGGGACGGCGAATCCCCCTGCAGTCAGACTGCCTGGACCCTACCCATACCCTGACTCTCGCAGGAGGCCGGCCCGTGCTCAAGCATCTGCTCTTCGCTGCCCTTATCCTCGCCACCCTCGCACCCGTCTGCGCGCAGCAGCCGGTGAGCGTCTCCCTGTGGCCCGACAAGGTGCTCTACACCCCCGGCGAGACCGCCCAGTTCGCGGTCACGGTGACCAACTCCGGACCGGGCGCGGTCGCCGGGACGCTCGCGGCCCGGGTGCTCTGGGAGATGGACGATGCGCAGAAGCTGCCCGAGCAGGCGGTGACGGTCGCGCCGGGCGAGACAAAGAAGCTGACCTTCACCTGGAAGACGCGCGACGTCCTGGGCTGCGAGGCGCGTGCAGAACTGGTGGTGGATGGACGGACGGTGGCGGCAGGCGCCGAGTACTTCAATGTCTGCCCGCAGAAGGAAGTGTTGCGCGTCAGCCTGCATGGCGAGTACCCGGACCTGTTCACCTACAACACCCCGGAGTACTTGGCCTCCCTTCCCGCCAAGGTGGGATCGCTGCGCCGGGCTTACTGCAACGTGATGGAGTTCTTCGGCTGGTGTCCGGACAACTTCGCCAATCTAGCGCCCGCCGGCGATCTGTGGGCCAACTCATACTACGAGAGCAAAACCGCGCTGCAAGCGGCGGTCGCGGAGGGCCACGCCCAGGGGGTGCGGTCGCTGCACTATGCGGCGGGCTACACCTGGTCGCGGCCTGGGTATGACCTGGTCCGCGAGCACCCGGAGTTCGCGGTGTACGACACCCTGGGGCGGCCGCAGGCGGGCGGGACCCTGAACGTCGAGTCGGCGGACTTCGGGGCGCATCCGGACGTGCGGGCCGGGTACAACGCGACGGGGGCCTGCTGGCAAGGGGCGTTCTTCAACTTTGCCCGGCGCGATACGGTGGACTGGGGCATCCAGCAACTCCTGGCGAGTAAGCGGATGTTCGGTTGGGACGGCGTGCGCTTTGACGGGCATTTTGTGGTGCCCACGGCTTACATGGCCGGCGGCCGTGACCTCGACGGCACGCCGATTCCCAGTGGGGAAGAGGGCGAGAAGATCACCGCCGCCAACACGCTGTACACCAAGCAGCAGGTCTTCAAGGTCTTCCCGGACTACCTGTTTATGTACAACGGCGCGACCTATGACGCGGTCCACAATCGGCCGCTGCCCGACGGGGTCTCGATGGCCTCCCAGGGGGGGCTGGTGACGGACGAGTCGTACCGGACCTACTACGAGGTGGTCAGCGCCTGGAACTCGTGGAAGGCCTTTGCAGGGCGCATGGTGCAGGAGGCCGACCGCTGCCGGGCCAATGGCGGCTTCGCCGGCGGCTACCTGCCCCCGCCGTGGTGCGTCAACCCCGCCGTGGACCGCCTCCAGTACTGCCTGCTATTTGCGGCGCAGAACCACCCCTTCTTCAGCTTCCCCGCCCAGGATCGCCCGCAGGATGTGGGCGGCACGCACTTCCCCATTCAGAAGGATATCTTCCGTTTTGCCACGCGTTTCTCGGCCTTCCTCTGGGGGCGCGAGCAGGAGCGGGTCCCCGACCCGGACCAGGTGGTGAGCGTGAGCACGGCCGGGAAGGTGTGGTGGCGTGACTACGTCTACGAACGGCGGCGACCGGACGGGCGCCGGTTCCTGATCGTCCAGCTTATCAACGAGCCGCCGACGGAGTTCATCCAGGCGGAGAAGCAGCAGCTCCCGCAGCCCTTGGCGGACGTGACGGTGAAATTCACCCACCCGGTGAAGCAGGCGTGGGTGGCCTCCGCAGAGCCGGAACTGAACTACCAGAGGGTAGAGGCCCCCGGCGGCGCGGTCCGGGTGCCGCGACTCGCCGTGTGGACCATGGTTGTCGCCGAGATGGGAGGGGAGACCCGATGAAGCAGGCTCTGATGCTCACTATGGTGCTGCTGTGCGCCTGGCCGGCTCTGCCCGGGCGGGCGGAGGTGTCCCTGACCGAAGTGCCCGCCGCGGGCCAGACGCATTTGCAGATGAAGAACGAGTTCTTCAGCCTGGAGATCTGGCCGGAGCTGGGGGCGCAGGCGCGGTCCTTCCTGACGCGCTACAGCGACCGCGAGTGGTGCTTCCCCGGCGACAACGCGGGACACGGAGCGCTGCTGCGAGACTGCTTCGTGGGGACCGGGTATCCGAACAACGAGTTGGTCATGCTCCCGCGTACTTACGAGGTGGCGCAGGACACCCCCCAGCGGGCCGTGGTCAAGTTCCGAGGGACCTTGCCGAGCGGGCTGGTGATCAACAAGCAGGTCACCATGGAAGCGGACAGCCCGGTGCTGGGCGTGGATTTCGGCATGAACAACGCCACCGGCGCCTCGGTGAGCAAGGGCCTGTGGGCCAAGTCCGATATCTACGTCTCGGGCCTGCGGCCGGACAACCACTACTTCCGCCCGGAGGTGCGCGGCGTCAACGTCAGCGGCTGGGACGAGAAGCTGGGCCAGATGCAAGGGGAGGACTTCATTCGTAGCCCCTATGAGGGCTGGTCGGCGGCGATCAACACCGGCACCAAAGAGGGCCTGGTGTGGCTGATGGACTACAACTGGCTCAAGTGGTTGTACAACTGCAACACTGCCTGGACGGCGGAGTGGTTCTACGACACGGTGACGCTGCCCCCCGGGCAGGCCTGGACCACCCATTACGACATGATCCTGGTCCAGGGGTTCGCGAGTGTCTGCCACGCCTCGGAGAATTTCATTGCGGGGATGAGCCTGAGCCCGGCGCCGACTTTCGCCGCTACCAAGGGCCCGGCGCCGGTCATCCTGACGCACACCCTGAGCCGGTCGAAGCTGGGGGCGCTGCAGGGGGCGCGCCTGACGGGGAGACTGCGGGAGGTCGACACCGGCGTGGTGCATGACCTGGAGCCGGTGGAGGTGGGCGACCTGACCTGGGAGCCGAAGACCGTCCGGCAGACCGTGACCGTGGACCCGGATATCCGCGTGGTGGCCGAGGTCACCCTGACCGCCACCGGTCCGGCGGGGCAGGCGATCAGCGAACCGTATCAGTACTACTGGCCCGGCGTGAGCGGAGAGAAGTTCAACCTGCTCGCGGGGGCGGCGGTCACCACCTACTACCGCGCGGCTCCGCCCAAGACTAAGGTCTACCCCAAGCCGGCGAACCTCACCTACTACCGCAAGCCCGAGGTGAAGATGCTCGACTTCCGGGGCTCGTACCACGAGGTGTGGAAGGTCCCGGAGGCGGCGACCCGGGCCGGGGTGCAGGACATCCGCGGCTCCTATTTCCGCACCGAGCCCTCCTTTGGCAGCGCGCTGTCGTACCTGCCCGAGGGCTTCGAGCAGTGGTTCGACTACGACCTGATCGTCCTCAATAACGTGGACGCCGAGAGCCTGACCGACTTCGGCAGGGAGGCCCTGCGCGACTTCGTCAGGGCGGGCGGCAGCCTGCTGGTGCTGGGCGGGTTCTACGCCTACGGCGGCGGGGGCTACGCCGGGACGCAACTGGAGGAAGTCCTGCCCGTGGAGATGAACCCCAAGATCGCGCGCCTGCAGCCCTTGCCGAACGGGAAGCTGCGGGTGAGCGGGACGGCGCGGGCGCTCGCCGGGAGGCGGTTGTCCGCCGCTCCGACCTGCTTCTGGTGGCAGGAGGGCAAGGCGAAGCCTGGGGCGTGGGTGGAACTCATGGCCGGGGAGAAGCCCTTCCTGGTCTGCGGAACGTACGGCCAGGGGCGCGTCGCGGCCGCGCTCGGGAACGTCTGCGGCAAGTCCCAGCCTGGCCGGCTGGCCTTCTGGGAGGACCCCGAGTGGGTCCCGACGCTGGGCAAGGTCGTGCGGTGGCTGGTGTTCGGGGAAGAGAAGCAGAGCAAGTAGCCGATGAGAGTCGTGGAAACAGGACCGGGGAGGCGCTACGCAAAGCTTCGCGCGCCTCCGTTAGAAAGGTGAATCATTGATGTCGACTTTTGAGGAACTCAGACAACAGGCCTTCGTGACGGAGGCGCAGGCGGCCCTGGCGAAGATGGACGTTGAAGCGGGCTTGATTCCGGCCCCCCCCATGGCGCATTCCGCCGGACCGCACAGCCTGTCGCGGGGGTATGACATCCGCAGCAGTGGCGAGGCGATCTGCCCCTTGGCGATGTCCGGTCACCTGGAGGAGGCCTGGCGGTCGCTGAGTGCCGTGCTCGACTACCAGGACCTGGACCCGCGCAGCCTGACCTACGGGAACTTCTTCTGGTACAGCGGCTGGGACCGCGTGCTGGACCCCAACGCCATTTCCTTCCTGGTGCCGCACCTGTGTTACGTCTTGAAGCACAAATGCTCCGAGATGCCGTCGGCCTTGCAGGCCCGTTTGGGGGAGGCCCTGGCGCTGGCCGTCAACGGTCTCAATGCGCAGCGCATCACCTGGGGGTACACCAACATCGCCCTCTTGAGCATGGCCTCGAAGATGATGATCAGCGACGTGCTGGACGATCCGCGCGCCTACAAGCTGGCCTGCTGGGACTGGGAGGAATGGCGCAACCACACCGGGCGGCTCACCGCGATCACCGAGTACAACTCCCTGACCTACACCTGGGTGCAGGTCCATGCGCTCGCGATGATGCTGTCCTGCCCGGCCGATGAGGTGCTGCTGCGCGAGGTGCGGATGGTCATGCGCCAGTTGATTACCTCCGTCGTCGTGGACTATCACCCGGTCATTGGCCGGATCACCGGCCCGCAGTCGCGCGCGTATCTCAACGACCGCCGCTACCGGGGCCGCTCGCACATGGACGCGGTGCTGCACTACGTGCTGGGCACGCCGCTGGCGCAGAACTCGGTCTGGCTGGGGGCGCCGATCGGGCCGGAGGACATACTGCCGCCCGGTCGGAACCTCTCCCTGCCGCGTACCACTCGGGCCGCGACGCACGGCTTCTCGCGCACCAACTACCTGGCGCCGGATTTCGCCCTGGGAGCCGCCTCCGGGCGGGCGGGCTGGATCGGGCACGAGGCGCCCTTCTTCCTGGCCTACCGGGCCGAATCGCCTCGGTGCACGGTCCCGATCGCCACGAGGCCCTGGCCCCACGCGAGCTACGCCAGCCTGCAGGACGGGTTGCTGCTGGGCGGCAGCGTCTGGCTGCTCGACGCGACCGGTCGCCCGCCCACGCGCAAGCCCGACGATTGGCGCGGGGTCATGAGCGGCCTGAATACCGGTCGCCCGGATGATCTGCTCGAGGACCCGACGGTCCGTCCCGGCTATGTGCTGGAACTTGGACTCCGCGGGCAGGTGCGTGTGTTTGGCGCAGACGGCCAGGAGATCACCGACTTCACGGCTTCGCTTGCGGGTGCGGCCCTGGCCCTGGAGACGGAGAGCGTGGTCGTGGGCCTGCGCTTCCTGTGCGCGGGAGACTCCGCGCCGACGTTGTCGCTGGGCGAGGAAGAGGACGGCGAAATCGTGCTGACGGTGCGGGGGAGCCGGGAAGGGCGAGCCGCCAGCGCCCGCGAAACCGCTACCTTCGGCGCGTTCCTGCTGGACGTGCAGTCGCGCACGCCGGACTCCGATCCCGCGGCCGTCGCCCGGCGCATGGCGGCGGCTTCGATCCGCGTGGAGGAGGCGCCGGGGGCGTGGCAGGTCGCGGCTCCTGGGCGGGACAACGCCGAGTTGACCCTCGCGCTGCCTTTCACCCCGGACTGCTTCTACTCGGTGGATAACGAGGCCCTGACCGCCAATCAGTGGGCCGCTTCCCTGCGCGAAGCGCCGCAGTCCTAAAGTACCCGGCAGGCACTCCCCTCAGCGAGGTGTGACGCAATTCCTTCAGGATTTACGTCACACCTCCCGCTTATGCCCCCGCCCCCCCTTGCCCGCGCCTGGTTTACCCGGTACAATACTCTCCCGGAAGGCGCCTCGTTTCTGCCCCTTACTTCCTCCGTGCGCGCCTGTCCTAAGGAGCCTCCATGCCCAAGCGGACCGACCTGCAGAAGATCATGATTATCGGCTCGGGGCCGATCGTTATCGGCCAGGCCTGTGAGTTTGACTACTCCGGCGCCCAGGCCTGCAAGGCTCTGCGGGAGGAAGGCTATACCGTTGTTTTGATCAACTCCAACCCGGCGACCATCATGACCGATCCCGAGATGGCCGACCGGACCTACATCGAGCCCCTGACCCCCGACTCGGTCGCGCGGATTATCGCCGACGAAAAGCCCGACGCCCTCCTGCCCACTCTGGGCGGCCAGACCGGTCTCAACCTGGCTCTGGAACTGGCCGAAAGCGGCGTGCTCTCGCGCAATAACGTCGAGCTGATCGGCGCCAAGCGCAAGGCTATCAAGAAGGCCGAGGACCGCGAGCTGTTCAAGGACGCCATGCTCGCCGCCGGTTTGGACCTGCCCCGCAGCGATTTCGCCATGAGTCTGCACGATGCCCGCCGCATCGCCGAGGAGATCGGCTACCCGCTGATTATTCGCCCCTCCGCTACCCTGGGCGGCACCGGTGGCGGCACCGCCAACAACCTCGAGGAGTTGGAGGAAGTCTGCGGCCGCGGCCTGGACGCCAGCCCCATGAACGAGGTGCTGATCGAGGAATCCGTGGTCGGCTGGAAAGAGTACGAGCTGGAGGTCATGCGCGACTCGCGGGACAACGTCGTCATTGTCTGCTCGATCGAGAACCTCGATCCCATGGGCATCCACACCGGCGACTCCATCACCGTGGCCCCGGCGCAGACGCTGACCGACCGCGAGTACCAGAAGATGCGCGACCAGTCTATCCGGGTCATGCGCGAGATCGGCGTGGACACCGGCGGCAGCAATATCCAGTTCGCCGTCAACCCCGAGGACGGGCGCATGGTGGTCATCGAGATGAACCCGCGCGTCAGCCGCTCCTCGGCGCTGGCCTCCAAGGCCACCGGCTTTCCCATCGCCAAGATCGCGGCCAAGCTGGCCGTCGGCTACACCCTGGACGAGCTGGTCAACGACATCACGCTGGAGACCCCCGCCTGCTTTGAGCCCAGCATTGACTACGTGGTCACCAAGATTCCCCGCTGGGCCTTCGAGAAGTTCCCCGGCGCGGACCCGCGGCTGATGACGCAGATGAAGTCTGTCGGCGAGGTCATGGCCATTGGCCGCACCTTCCCCGAGTCGCTGCAGAAGGCGATCCGCTCGCTGGAGATTGCCCGCTTCGGCCTGGGTGCGGACGGCAAGGGCGCGCACTACGACAAGCTCCAGCGCCCCGCGTTGGAGGAGCTGCTCACCATCCCGCATCCCGACCGCCTCTTCCAGCTCCGCAGCGCCCTGCGCGTGGGCATGACCGTAGCCGAACTCCACGAGATAACGGGGATAGACCCCTGGTTCCTCGAGCATATTTGGCGGATTGTCGAGATGCAGGACCAGTTGCGCTCCGTCAGCCGCGAGCACCCCCTGGAGGAGCTGACCGCCGATGACTTCCTCACCCTCAAACAGACCGGCTTCTCCGACCGGCAGATCGCGGTGCTGACCGACAGCGAGGACGCCGCGGTCCGCGCCCGGCGCAAGGAACTGGGTGTCACGCCGGTGGTCAAGCTGGTGGATACGTGCGCGGCCGAGTTCGAGGCGCACACGCCGTATTACTACCTCACCTACGAGCAGGAGGACGAGTTCCGCGCCTCCGAGCGCAAGAACATCCTCATCCTCGGTGGCGGCCCCAACCGCATCGGCCAGGGGATTGAGTTCGACTATTGCTGCGTTCACGCCGCCCTGGCCCTGCGCGATGACGGCTATGAGACCATCATGGTCAACTCCAACCCCGAGACGGTGAGCACCGACTACGACACCTCCGACAAGCTCTATTTTGAGCCCCTGACCCTGGAGGACGTGCTCAACATCTGCGACAAGGAGCAGCCCTGGGGCGTCATCGTCCAGTTCGGCGGCCAGACGCCGCTGAATCTGGCGGAGGGCCTGGAGGCCAACGGCGTGCCGATCATCGGCACCTCCCCGGCCAACATCCGCCGCGCCGAGGACCGCAAGAGCTTCCAGGAACTGGCCCAGAAGCTGGGCCTGCGCCAGCCCGTCAACGCCACCGCCGTCACCATCGAAGAGGCCCTCGAGGCCGCCGCGACGATCGGCTATCCGCTGGTCGTCCGCCCCTCGTACGTCCTGGGCGGACGGGCGATGCGGGTGGTCTACAACGACGAGCAACTGGCGAAATACATGCAAATGGCCGTGGAGGCCGCGCCCAATCACCCCATCCTACTCGACGAGTTCCTGGAGGGCGCGATTGAGATTGACGTGGACGCCATCGCCGACGGCGAGCGCTGCGTGATCGGCGGTATCATGGAGCATATCGAGGAGGCCGGGATCCACTCCGGCGATTCGGCCTGCGTCCTGCCCGCCTTCAGCCTGGCCGAGGATGAGCTGGTCAAGATCGAGCAGCAGACCAAGGCGCTGGCCCACGAGCTACAGGTCATCGGCCTGATGAACATCCAGTACGCTATCCGCAACGAGGAGCTATACATCCTGGAGGTCAACCCCCGCGCCTCCCGCACCATCCCCTACGTCAGCAAGGCCATCGGCGTGCCCCTGGCCAAGCTCGCCGCGCGGGTCATGGGCGGCAAATCCCTGAAGGAACTGGGCTTTACCCAGGAGGTCACCGTTTCGCACACGGCGGTCAAGGTGCCGGTCTTCCCCTTCAACAAGTTCAGCGGCGTGGACACGCTGCTGGGGCCGGAGATGAAATCCACCGGCGAGGTCATGGGCATAGACAACCACTTCGGCGCGGCTTTCGCCAAGGCCTATCTCGCCGCCGGCCAGCGCCTCCCCGAGCGCGGCACGGTCTTCATCAGCGTGCGCAACCGCGACAAGCGCGACATCATCTTCATCGGCAAGCGCCTGGCCGAGCTGGGCTTCCACCTGGTCGCCACCGAGGGCACGGCCAACGTCCTGCGCCGGGCGGAGGTGGAGGCGGAGGTCGTCTACCGCGTCTCCGACCCGCGCGGCCGCAACGTAATTGACCTGATCCGCGAGCGCCGCATCGGGCTAATCATCAACACCCCGCGCGGCGAGGACACCCGCGCCGACCACCGCCGCATCCGCGCCGAGGCGGTCATTTACGACATCCCGCAGATCACGACCATGGCGGGCGCCATGGTAGCCGTCCTGGGCATAGAGGCCCTCCAAAAAGGCGACCTGGAAGCCGCCCCGCTCCAGGAGTACCACGAGGCGATCTGGCTACAGCACGCGGCGGCGGAGGACTAAAGCCGTGGCCCTTTCCGGGTAGCACTGGCTTCCAAGCCTGTGTCCGCGCCGTGGCCGTTTCTCTCTCCCGCTTGCGGGGGAGAGTGGCCGCTGCGCCAGCAGCGGACGAGAGGGGGCGCCGTTGGCCGGCCACCCCTAACCCTGACCTATTAACTGGTGCGCCCCATTCAATCGTTCAGGAGGCGGTGCTAGATGCGACGCATTCTCACCCTCTTGTTCCTGACGGCGACGTTGGCGGCGACGGCAACGGTATCACGAGCGGAGCCGGTCCCCACTCTGGCGGAGCTAACCCAAGGGCTGCAGAAACGCCAGGAGGCCGCGAAGTACGTGGCGGGGGAGGCCATTCAGAAGCTGTATCGGTCGCAGCATTGGTACGAATCAATGCGTGATTCATTACTGTCCGTCAATGCTTCCGTGGAAGGATGGGTGGTAGACAAGTACGACCGGGGCGAGTTCGCCCTCCGGTTTCGGCTGGGCGAAAGGGACGGGCGGTGGGAGACCCAGGCGCTGGTGTGGCCGGGGGAATGTGACTGGGGCTTTCGCCAGGACTTCAAACGCGCGCCGCTGGACACGTGGGACTGCTACGCCCGGACGATATGTCGAGACGGACTTCTGTATTGGCTCGTGCGCTCCGAGCAGCCGGCAGTGATGCGGGGAGAGGTTCGGGACCCGGAGGGCGTATTGATGCCGTCGGGGGAGTACAGGTGGCCCAGCCAGCACCTGTCCCAACTGGGGGGAACCTGGGGCGGTCCCCGGAAGGAACCCTTCGCGACCTGGATTTGTCTCCCCTCGGGGGCCTGGGGGTGGGCGGACCGGACGAACGACAATCGTTACGCGGAACTCCCCGTGACGCCGGAGGTCCTGGACGGCATCCTCTGCTTCTGCATGGCACAGGCTATTAGAAGGGACAAGAGCATCGCCGAGAATCGGTGCTGGGTCGCGCCCAGCCTGGGATATGCGATCTTGCGGCACGAAGCTATCTTCCTCAGCACGGATAACCCGCTCAAGGGCGTGCGCACGGTCAGGACGTGGATGGGTTTTCAGGCCTGTGAGGGAGGCCCGGCGCTACCTAAGACTTACCGAGAGGACCGGTACGCCTATGAGCCCGGTCGCACGTCCCCCTGGGAGTCGAGCGAGGTGGTGCAGATGACTGACCTGAGCTGTACTCCGGACCCGGAACGGGCGATTCAGGATGAGTTGTACCCGCTCGGGGTGGTCAGCTTATTGCCGCCGGGGCAAGCAATGGTTGACGGCAAGCTGGTGAAGTTCGCGCCGGGAGAGGCGGGCGCCATTCACGGGGCGCGGGTGTCCAGTGTGCGCGGGAACGAGATGTGGGGCGGGGCTGTCAAGTTCATGAAGGAACCGCTGCCCCCAGACGAGCCGGTGCCGCCGCGGAACGCGGGAACAGCGCCGCCCACGACCTGGGTAGAGGACAACTCGGAGTATCTGAAGCCGCTGACCGGGGGAGAGATTACCGAGATTAACATGCGGTACGGGTTCCGATAGGGAGTCGGGCCGGATACTTGCGGCGTTCGCTTTGCGAACGTCCTCGTATGCGGCCCCTCCGTTCGAAGACCACCAACAAACCATGACCACCATACCCCCCACCGTAACCTGGCTCGCCGCACCCGACGGCCCGGCCGTCCGGATGATTGACCAGACTCGCTTGCCGGGCGAGTTGGTTATGCTGGATTGCCGCACGATTGAGCAGCTTTGCGAGGCGATTGTCTCGCTGCGGGTGCGCGGGGCGCCGGCTATTGGGTGTGCGGCGGCGTTGGGGCTGTCTTTGGCCGCTCATCTTTCCCCCGCCGAGACGGTGGAGGCGCTGCTGGCCGATCTGGAGTCGGCGCGGGCGCTGCTGGCCGCCACTCGGCCCACCGCCGTGAATCTCTTCTGGGCGCTGGACCGGGTCATGGATATTGCGCGGTTCTCGTCGCTGATTGATGCGGCGCGGATGCGGGACCGGATTTTGCATGAGGCGCGCGAGATCGTGGCGGAGGACGTGGACCGCTGCCGGCGGATCGGCCTGGCGGGAGCGCCGCTGCTGCCCGCCGAGGGCCGGGTGCTGACCCACTGCAATGCGGGCGCTCTGGCGACCGGCGGCTACGGGACGGCGCTGGGCGTAATTCGCGCGGGCGTCGAGGCGGGGAAGAAGCTGCACGTCTGGGCCGACGAGACGCGGCCGCTGCTGCAAGGCGCGCGCCTGACCGCCTGGGAAATGCACGCGGAGGGCATCCCCTGCACGGTGCTGTGCGACAACGCGGCGGCCGTGCTGATGGCGCAGGGGCAGGTGGATTGCGTGATCGTGGGGGCGGACCGCATCGCCGCCAACGGGGACACGGCCAACAAGATCGGCACCTACGGCGTGGCCGTGCTGGCGCAGGCGCACGGGGTGCCCTTCTACGTGGCCGCGCCGCTCTCGACCCTGGACGCGCACACCGCCACCGGCGCCGAGATTCCCATCGAGCAGCGCCCGGAGACGGAGGTCAGCCTGGTGGCGGGTCGCCTCACCGAGCCGATCACGCCCGCCGGGGTGCCCTGCTACAACCCGGCTTTCGACGTAACCCCGGCCGCCCTGGTCACCGCGATCATCACGGAAAAGGGCGTCCTGCGCCCGCCCTACGAGCAGTCCATAGCCGAGGTCCTACGCCCGCCGGAGTTTGACGGGTAGGGAGGACGCGGCCCACCCCGCCCTCGGCAGACCTCGGCACCCCTCCCGGCACGGGAGGGGCTTTTTGAGGCATTGGCGGCAGGGCCGCGGGACAGACTATCCCTAAGCCCCTCCCCTGTGGGGAGGGGTGCCGAGGTCTGCCGAGGGCGGGGTGGGCCCGGCCGTTGTCCGTTCCCCCCTCTCCTGCGGGCGCTCGTCGGCGAGCGCCACGGAGAGGAGCCGGGGGTGAGGCCATCAGGGCCTTACCCCGCCGCCTTGGTCTCATCCTTCGCGGGTTTCTCCGGCGGCGTGGTTACTTCCCCGGTCGCCAGGTCTATCTGCAGGTCGCAGTAGTTGCCGGCGGCGTCAATCGCGCGCACGATTATGGCCTTGGCGTCCGCGGGGAGCTGGGCGCGGGCGATGGTGAAGGACACCAGGGGCGCGCCGAAGAGCAGGCCGCCGGGGGCCGCCGCGGTCCAGACCGCCTCCTCGCCGTTGTCATCCTCCGCCTGCTTCCAGGCCACCGAAACTACGCCACTGCCCTCGTCGAGCGCCGTGCCGGACAGGTCGCCGGTCTTGAGGTCCGCCCCCGCGATCTTGAGCAGCATGGTGGGGCTCGCGTTGTCCACCAGGAGGTCGCTGATCAGCGCCTCCTGCGCGAGCCAGCCCACCGGGTTGCTGCGCCGGTCGTCGGTGACCAGGCGCACTTGATAGCGGCCTCCGGCGAGCTCCGAGGTGTCCCACTCATAGTCGGTGGCGGTCAGCGGTCCCGCGAGCTTCTTCCACTCCGCCGCACCGGAACGCGCGTAGACGTACGTGCTCAGGGCGTCCTCATCGTCATCGGAGGTTCCCCAAGTCAGCTTGACCTTGCCATGTACGGCGCTGCCCGGGTCGGGCGCCTTCGCGGTGAGCTTCGGGCGTTGGTTGTCGGGGAGGTAGGTTATCGTCAGGCGCTTGACCTCGGCCGCGGCCGGGGCGCTGGGCGCCGAGAAATGCAGGCGGTATTGCAGGTAGCGGGAGGCCGGCACCTCGGCCGGGCCGCCGTTGGCGCAGGGGCGGGACCAGGCGCTCCAGGTGCCGTCCACCGGGTCGGCGGTGTTGCCGGAGCGGCACTGGACCTCCAGCGTCGTCTTGTCGGGCAGGGTGGCGTCCCAGGTGACCTTGCCCCACTGCGCCAGGCGCTCGGCGTCGAGCACCGTCGAGGTATAGGTACCCTCGCGCGCGCCGGTCAGTGTGCCGCCGAGAATCATTCCGGGGCTGTTGCCTAGGAGGTAGGCCTGCCCGTTGGGGGCGGTTACCAGCTTGCTGATGAAGTCCACCGGGCTGTCGGTGAGCACGGTGGCTGTCTTCTCGGCGGAGCGGGCGAGCAGCACTTGCCCGTCGCTGGCGGTGCCGATGAGCACCCCCTCGGCGGTCGGCAGCAGCGCGTAGACCGGGGTGGAGGTGTCCTCCCAGACCGTGGTCGCGTGGCCGCTGGGGGAGATGCGCAGCACCTTGCCCTCCGGGGCGGTGCCGGCGTAGAGGTCCCCGGCGGCGTCTACCACCACGGAGGTCACGTCATTGTCCCCGGTGCCCTGGAGCGCTTGCACCTGCCCGTCGGCGCGGACCAGGTACACGCCGCCCTCCTGGGCGGTGCCGGCCACCAGGTCGGTCCCTCGCCAGGCCAGAGCCATGATGTGGTTGACCGGCAGCTTGGCCAGGGGGGTACACTTGCCCTCCGGGCTGATCTTGTACAGGACGCCCTCCGGCCCGGTGCCCGCGTAGAGCGTGCCGTCCGGGGCCAGCAGGAGCGACCAGATGTAGGTTACCGGCAGCTCGCAGAGCAGCTTGCTCTGGCCCTGCGGGGTGATCTGGAGAATCCGGCCCGGCGCGGTGGTGCCGGCCAGGATGGTGCCGTCGGGTCGGGCCGCGAGTGCGGTCAGGGCGAATTCGCCGGTGGCGCAGACCTGTTCGGGCCGGTCGCCCTTCACGCGGTACAGCCGGCCGCCGTCGGTGCTGACGTAGAGCGTGCCGTCGGGGGCGCAGGTGGCGGCCAGGAGGGTTTTGTCGGGCAGGCCGGCCTGGCGCTGGAAGGTCGGGACGAGCAGTACGCCGCCCTCACTGCCGATGCCGGTGCCGTGCGTCTCGCCCTCCTTGAAGTCGTCCTGAGTGCTCTGCGACCACTCTGTCGGCTGGCGTAGAACCTTGCCCACGCCCTCCTCCGCGGTGCGTTTCTCCTCGTCCGGCTTGCTGGTCTCCGGCTTGGCAGTCTCGTCGGGCTTCTTGGGCTTCTCCTCGGTCTGAGTGGCGTCGGGGGCCGGGGTCGCGGGCGTCACAGTGGTGTCCTTGCCCCCCGCGCCGGCTTGATCCTCCGGGCCGTCGGCCTGCTGGGGCGAGGCACCGCGCAGGCGGGCCGCGATATCCGGCCGCAGCCCCGCAGCCGCCCAGCGCAGGCTCGGCGGGGGATAGGCGGGCAGCTCCAACTCCGACTGCGCGGTCGGTTTGGCGGTCCAGACCATGCTGGGCTTCTCGCTGGGAGGGGTGGCGGGCGACTCGGCCTTCGCCGGGGCAGCCGCGCCTTCCGGCTTCTTTCCGGGCGTAGTGGCGGCGGCTGCCGGTCGCTCGCCGCGGCGATTCTCCACCGGGACGGTCAGCAGCGCCCCGCCATACAGCGCCCAGGGCAGCTTCTCCTTGACGCTGATCTCCTGGAAACCCTCACTGAGATTGAGCGGCACGGTGGCCGTAAGCAGCGCCTGGACCGACTGCGGCAGGTTGGGCAGGCGGACGCCGCCCACCGACATGCCGGCCACGGCGCCGGCCGCCATCACCAGTAGTTGGGTGTTGTCCTCGGTCTTCTCCCACTGGTGGAGCATCCCCTCCAGGGTATCGTAGTCGGGGGTCAGCACGCCCAGGTGGCCGCGCAGGGCCGGGGCCAAGGAGCCGCCGCACACGCCGATCTCCAGGTTGGTGGCGGGGAGGTCCACCGGCAGATCCAGCAGGATGCGCTTGTCCAGCGGCTGGCCGCCCCAGGGGCGGACCACCACGTGGACCGCCAGGGGCTCGCCGGCCTTGGCGATCGCCTGCTCGGCATAGACGCGCTCAATCATCGCAGTCTCGTCGGTGCTGCGGAAGGAGGCGTCAATCTGCACCGACTTGACTCCCTGCGGCTGGTAGAGGTTGTAGCGGAACATGGCCACGCCCTCCAGAATTTCGCGGGACAAGTCCTGGAGCGGGGAGCCCTCAAAGTAAGAGGTATTGGAGCGGCTGACCTTGGCTCCCGCAGTGCCCTCCAGGGTGAAAGTGCTGGTCACCATGCCCAGCGCGCCGGCGCTGAAGCCCGCCTCAATCGCCGAGGAAGCGCCCATCATCACCAGCAGGGGCGTGAGCGCCTCCTGCTGGATGCAGGAAAAGTGGTATTCGTGGGTCATGTGGCAGGTCTCGTCGGTGACGCGCACCGTCACCGGCACCAGCGGCGCCGGTTCCCCGCCGATAGTCGCGCCCAGCGACCACGGGGTGTCCTGGTTGAGGGCGCCGGCCGTCTTCATCGCGGACCCCATCTTGATGGAGTGCTCCAGGCTGGGGATGATGTCGTGAATCCAGGCGGTGGTGATGGGGAAGTCCACGGCGCCCAGCTTCAGCATAGGGTGGCCGAAAGCCAGCAGCCGGCCCTGATCCACATAGGTAACGGTGCCGATCCCGGTCATGTCTACGTCGCCGGAGATCAGTTGCACGCCCAGCGAGGACCCCGGCTCCAGCTTGGTCTCCACCGGATCGCGCATCGTGCCCGGCCCGGCCATCGGGGTGATCCCCCAGGGAGCCATGAATTTGCCCATTAGCTTGAGCATGTCCGGCGAAAAGCCGCTGCAGAACAGCAGCGGAGCGGTGGGCCGGAGGCTAATGGTGTGGTCGTCGACAAAGGCCGCTGTCGGCGCGGTCGCGATCTGCGCCCCGGTGACGAGGTGTCCATCCAGGAGCACCCCGGCGTGGGGCAGTTGGGCGGTCTTGACCGGAGCCGCGCCGGCCTGCTTATCCCAGGCGCGCAGCATGGAGTTGATGGTGGTGATGCCGCAGATCGGCTCCACGGTGAAGGGCCAGGAGAAGGCCAGGGCGCCGATCAGCCGCCCCTGCACGTAGATGGGGCTCCCGCTCATCCCGGCGATCACGCCGCTCTTGCGCTCCACTACGGGTCCGTCCAGCACCCGGGCCAGGATGATGTCCTCGCCCAGGTTGAAGTTCTGCACTACGCCCATGATTTCCAGGCGGAAGTCGCTGATGGTGGTGCCCTGGAAGACCGACCGCCCCGTGGCCTGCATGCCCCGCTGCACCTCGTCCACCGGCATCATGGTCTTGGCGTTGAACAGGGGGGATAGGGGAGAGCCAGCCTGGCAGAGGCTGCCGGTCAGAATCAGAAGTAGTGCGGCCAGCCAGCTTCCGTTGCGTACCCTCTTCATGACCCGTGGTCCTTTCCGACCGTAGTCTGCCCGCTGTGTCCGAGGGGCCACGGGGCATGTGCGCATAATTCCGCGCGGGGCCTGCGAAAGCCTTCTGACGCACCTGCGGGGCGTGGCGTTCCCGGCCAGGAACCGAGACGGAGCCGGAACGCCGGAGGTTCAGGCTCAGACCAGGCGGCTGAGCAGGCTGCGCTGCACGCCGATCGCGTCCTGGGGACAGGCCTCCATGCAGCAGAAGCACTCCAGGCAGCGGGCGCGATCAATGACCGCCTGGGCGCGCAGGCTGATACAATGCGCCGGGCAGATCGCCGCGCACCGGCCGCACCGGGTGCAGAGCTTGCCGGCCACGCGCGGGCGCACGTAGATCAGCTTCCCGGCGGCCTGCCCCAGCCAGCGCGGGAAGTGCTCCGGTGGACGCGGGGCGGGTCGCAAGTGGCCGCGCAGGCTCGCCGGGTCAGCCCCTACTATTTCAATACGCTCCAAGTCGCCGCAGCCGTACCCGGCGGTGGCCGCCGCCACCGTAGTCGCAATCGAGCCGGGCGCAAAGCCGGCCAGCGACGCGGCCACGGCGTCCACCGCGACCGCATCGGCCCCGGCGGCCAGCCAACCGAGCGGCTTGGCCGCGCCGTGGGTGGGCCCGGAGCCCTCCATCGCCACCACCGCGTCCACGAGCGAGACCTCCGGCGGGCGGGCGGCAAAGGTGTCCACGATCCCCTCGCTCAGCTCCCGCCCCGCCACCAGCGCGTGCAGGTCAATCCGCTGCCGGGGGGCGACCAGGCCGAACATGTTCTTCACCGCGCCGGTCAACACCGTCTGGGTGTGAGTTTTGAGCTTGGCGAGGTTGACCACCGCGTCCACCTCCGCCAGCCACGCGGAGAGTTGCGCCTCCCGAATCTGGTAGGGGTGGGGGACGGGGTAGGCCGCATAGCCCCGGCTGGCGGCCAGCGCCCACTCCACCGGCAAGTGCGCCAGGGCTTCGCGGTAGCCGGAGGAGGTAAAGACCTCGTCCGCCTGCTCCTTATGCACGTAGGCCGGCTGGTCGCAGACCAGCAGGGAGCAGCCCGCCTCATGGAGTATCTCGGCCACCACGCGCAGGACTTGCGGGTGCGTGCAGATGGCAAACTCCGGCCCGCGCGGGTTCACCAGGTTGGGCTTGAGCATGACGCGTCGTCCGTCGCGCGCCACTTCGCCCCACGCGGGCAGGGCCGCCAGGGCCGAGGTCACGGCGGAACGCACGCGTGCGGGGTCATAGTCGGGGCAGGCGTGCAGCGCGACCAGCGCAGGGGGTGCGGCCGGATGGGTCGCCGAGAAGGTCTGGCTCACAGCGCCGCTCAATATAGCACACAACCGGCCTACTGTCACTCGGCTCGCTCCCGGGAGGGTGGATGGCGCAGCGCACGCAATATCGCGTTCTGATCCCCCAGAAGGACCTCGCCGGCGCCAAGACGCGCCTGCGGGCCGTCCTGAGCGCTGCGGACCGCCACTACCTCACCCTGGCCCTGCTGCGCCGCACCCTGGAAGTCTGCGCCCAGCTCCCCGCTTCCGGCGGTCTGCTAGTCAGCGGACCCTCGGAGTTGGCCGAGCTGGTCGCGAGCGTGGGGGCGACACTGCTGCCCGGGGGCCGCGCCGGGATGCGCCGCGACATCACCGAGGCTGCCCGCGTCGCGGCGAGCGGCGACCACGCCCTGCTCATCGTCTCCGGCGACATGCCGCTGGTTAACCTCCCCGATCTGGAGCGCGTGTTGGCGGAATGGCGGGCCGGGCGGGAGGTCGTCCTGGTCCCTGACCACCGCCGCCGGGGCACCAATGTCATGCTGGTGGACCGCCCTGAGGCCTTCCCCTACGCCTTCGGCGGCGCGCTGCTGGGGGGTAGTTTCGAGGCTCACTTCAACACCGCGGAGGGCCTGGACCTGTCCGTTGCGGTGGTGGAGTCGCCCGCCCTGGCTTTGGACCTCGATCTTCCCGCTGATCTGGCGCGATTCCTGCTGCAAGCTCCGGACGATCCGCTGGCCCAGTTCTGCCGCGAGCGAGCCCGCGAGAAATTCCTGCCCGACACGCCCCGGGACTGAACTATTGCTTGGCATCGTCCGTAAAAGAGGGTATAATCATCGCGCCGCGAGTTGGGTCGCGGCCTCGTCAGAAAAAAGCTCTCTCCCGATGCAACTTCCGGGAGGACCAGAGTGTCAAAGACCGCACAGGAAGACTATAAGGGTGGAGTGCTCGTTTTCCCGATGCCCAGGTTGACTACCGCCACAATCTGCGCACTACTACTGCTGATCTGCGGCAGTTCCGGTCTACTCGCCGAGTCCTTGGTGAGTCAGTCGGCGCCGGAGTCGTTTTCCGCTGCTCAGGGAATCGCCGCCTCGCCCTCGCTAGTCCCCACCCGCAGCGCCCTGGAGTCGGTCATGTCGGCGGATGGCAAGTGGGCGCAGGGCGCCAACACCGGCGACCTCGGCAACAGCAACCTTAGCCTCGCCTTCGGCGGCGGCCTGAGCATGTCTCGCGCCGTGCGCAACTCCATGACCACGCTGCAGGGCGCCCCCCTGAACACGGGCCTGGTCCAGAACCTCACCGATACCCTGAGTCTGGCCCTCGGCGCGCGTACGCAGTTCAGCTTTTCCCGTCAGCTAGACACTACCCAGAATCTTCTGTCCGATATGGTGGCCGGCAGCGAGACGCGCAAGATGGGGCTCACGCAGGGCTTCGGCTCGGGCGCCACGGCCGGCTCCTTCAGCTTCGAGCGGGGCTGGGCCACCGCCCTCAGCGGCAACTCCCTGGTCAAAACCAATATCCAGAGCATGGGCCTCACGACCGGCCTGGGTCATGGGCTCAGCTTGACCAGCAAATTCAACCAACAGTGGGACGGGCAGCAGTTCGGCAACAGCAGCAACGCCTTCGAGGCCGGCTTGGGGATGGCCCTCAGCGGCGGCCAGGGCGCGCTGTCTTTCGCCAGCACCGATACCACCGCCGGCCTGCACCGGAGCGGCAGCGACCTGATCAAGCTCGCTGCGCCCTTCGCGATGTTCGGCGGCAAAGCAAACTTCGCGACTACGCGCAAGGTCTCGTACGCCGACGCCAGCCAGGTGGCGGACGACCTCACCACTCTGGCGTTGCCCCTACCCGGCGGCCTCGCTTTCAGCGGCAACCTGCACGAGGTGGCCTCCTCGGTCCCCGGTGGGCAGATGCTGCACGATCAGGGCTGGGCCCTGGACTTCCCCTCCTTCTTCGGTAAGAAGGGCCACTTCGATACTCAACGCCTCAACCAGAACCAAACCGGGCTGGTCAAGGCGCTTTCCGTTGACAATCTGGTCCTCCCGCTGGGGTTCGTGGACCACAAGGGAATCCTGGAGTACCACGCCAAGGACGAGGTCACGAACGGCCAGACGGTGCGCACCACCTCCGGGCAGTTCGCCACGCCGCTGCCCCTAGCCGGCAACCAGGCGACCCTGGCGTACACTATGAAGGACAACCAGGCCGCCGGCGCTGCTCGCCTCTGGGAGAACGCGCTGGCTGCCTTCGTGCCGGTCAAGATGTTCGGCGACACCAGCCGCCTCGACTACCGCACCAGCACTTCGAGCAATGCCGGGGTCGTAACGCGAGACACTCTCTTGTCGCTGGGCTTGGTGCTGACTTCCTGGCGCAAGGGCGTCTTCTTCAACCAGTCCTACGAGAGCCTTTCCACCGCTGGCGTGGACAGCACGGTGCTGACCAGTGTCTTTGGCACTCCCTGGCGGGGATTTGGCACCTCGGGCGACTTCAAGCAGCAGTACATCACGACCCAGTTTGCCACCGGTACGCAGGAGCGGCTGGTTAGCGATCTGAGTGCGGTCGTCAACCATGAGCGCTTCACCCTACAGCGCGACCTGATCAACTCCAATAACGGTGGAGTGTCGCAGGTGCGGGACATGTTGGCCTTGCAGACGCCGCGCTTCCAGCTCTTTACTCCCCGGGCCACCTTTGCGGTGGGCCGGACCCAGATCTCGGATACGGCCAATCCCGACACCACGACCACCACCGTGGACGTCAGCGCTCAGCCCGCCAAGAGCGTGACCATCGCCGCGCGAATGCAGCAAAACACGGCGGACCCCGGCACCGATCTGACCACGCAGCAAGTGGTCACCTCCGTGGCCCTCGGGCCCCGCGCTTCTCTGCAAGGGCGCATGGAGTCGCGCGACCAGAGTGATCAGGTCTCCCAGACCACGCTGCGGTCGGTGCAGTTCAAGTCGGAGAAGGCCGGCGCCACCGGACTGGGGCTATTGGTCGGCTACGCCAACTGGGACCAGCCCGGCGCGACGACGGCCAGCGACGGCGAGGATGTGCAGGTGACCGTGGGCGATCCTGCGAAGGGTCTCTCGGTAGCCGCGCAGGTCACGGGCTACGACGCCACCAACCTTACGCCCTACGTGGACCCGCTGGTCAAGATCTCAGTCAGCCACGGCCAGCCCTCCGGCCTGAACGTGAAGGTCGCCTACGGTGACCAAGCCGGTCAGATCGCTCCGCAGCGCAGTTGCGCCTTGGGCATGCCCGCGTTAGGCGGTAGTGTCCAGTTGGCCTACGCGCAGAATCCCATGGATCGGTTCAACAAGACCATCCTGCTGGCGGACCGCTACGATGCCAGCCTACAGCGCTCCGTGGCTGGGCTGGACCTGAAGCTGGACTATCGCGTCTACGACTTCCGCGAGGCCACGGCCGTAAACAGCGGGCAGCAGTTCTACCGGCTGCAGCTGGCCGGCGGTGCCGAGAACCAGGGCGGCAAGCTCGCTCTGGGCTACAGCATGGGCGATTTTGTGCCCCAGCCCGACCCGAACACCGCCGTGTCCTCGACCGTCCTGGACCTGTCGTACAGCCGGCGCTGGGCTGACAATGGCCGCTTTATCGTCACCCTGCAGCGCAACACCCCGCCCACCAGCAGCACGCAGCTTCAGGAGTCCATGACGGGGCGGCTGGAGTACAGCGCCGTCTTCTAGCGCGGCGGCTCGCCCTCGCTGGCTCTCACCGCTGAATCCCGGCCCCGGAGGTATCGCTGTGACCACCCCGCTTGTCTGCCCCTATCGCTACCTACTCAAGGGCCGCACCTTCTGTTCGCTGGCCGTGGAGGAATCACGCTATGCGCAGAGCGAGGTCATCCCGCCCACCTGCGCAGCCTGCCCGATTCCCGAGCTGATCCGCGAGCATGCCTGCGGGCGCTTCAGCCTGGGGGTGCAGATCAGCGTGTACGGGGGGCGGCAGGTGGTGGAAATGCACTACGTGAGCTGCGAGGTGACCGTGGAGCGCCTGCTGGAGGTGGACGGCTGCACCGCCCAAGCGTGCCCCTACTGGGAGGCGTTTGACGAGGAAGCGGCCCGCCGGATCGCCGAGCAGGCGCGCGAGCGCCAGTTGGAGCGCGAGGGGCAGTCCCACCAGTCCTAGGGCCGGACCGCCACCGCCTGCGCGCGGGTCCCCGAGTGCTTCACCACGGTCAGCTCCATCAGGCTCGTGTCGCCGGCTTGCGGGCGTACCTCGTAGGCCAGCCGGTTGCCCTCCGTACGGGCCACCGGCGTGGGGCTGGTCAGCTCCCAGGCGGCGGTCGTCATCTCCCACAGCCGCACCGTGATTGCCTCGGGCGTGTAGTTGCGGACCTCCAGGCGGTACTCCTCGGTCAGGTCGGAGCCGGTGACCTGGCGCAGCGTGTCGAAATCCACCACCGTCTTCGCCTCCCGCACCAGCGTCCGGCGCACCACCACGTCGGCGGTGTCGCGCAGCGCAATGGCTACTTTGCCCTGCGCTGGCCCGGGCAGGGGCCCGACCGCCAGCGGCAGCCGCTCGGCCGTCACCGGGTCGGCCACGCTCAGGTCGCCCGGAGCGAGCGCGCCCCAGGTGGCCAGTTGCGCCGGGGTCAGCGCCAGTTCCAGCCTCTCATGCACCGCCCCGCCGTCATACTCATACACGCGCTCCCCGGCCAGGTCCGCCAGGACCGCCACTTCCTCCACGCGCTCCACTCCCGGCGGCAGCACCAGCGCGCCGTGGGTTCGGAACGCCGCCGGTCCCAGGGCTCCCGCCGCCCCGGCCATCGCGTACTCCGCGCCCGCCAATGCCAGCGGCTGGGGCAGACCATTGGTCAGGCGCAGGAAGACGCGCAGGGACCCGTGGCCGTCCTCCCAGTCGAGGCGATAGGACAACTTGGTGGTGAGTTGGGGCAGGTCATAGAAGATCGCCATTTGGTAGTCGCCGGCCGCGTCGGCTGCCACGGTCCAGGCGCGGCCCCCCAGCGTTGGTTCCTCGCGCCAGCGCACCACCCGCGCCCCGGCGGGGGTCAGGGTGAGCGTGTCGACTTTTGCGGGCAGATCAGGACCCCAGCCGACCAGCTCCGTCTCTCCGGCAGGCAGATGCACGCTGAATATCTCGATGATCTTGGTGATCCCGCCCGGTGTGCAGACCGCGGTGCGCGGCTGACCCTCCCGGCCCACCACCAAAAGCGGCGCGGCCGCTTCGGCGGAGGGGAGCAGCGTGAGCAGGACTAGACTGGCGGCTAGGGCAACGTGAAAGCGCATGTTTTGGTACTCCCTCCCGGGGATTGCACGTAGACGCGGGCTTCATAGTGGCCTTCGCTGCCGGCGGGCAGGGCCACGCGCCACTCGAGACTTACCGGCGTGCCCGGCGCCGCTTGCACCTGGCGGGGGGGCAGGGCGAGGCCCAGACCCATCACGTAGCCGGCCAGGGCCTCGGTGGCGGTCTGCGCTCCGGCATTAGCCAGTTGCGCTTTGACCACCAGTTGATTCAGGCCCAGCGGGTGCTCCACCTGCACCCCCATGACCACTAGACGCGGAGCGGGCGGGCCGATCTCCGCGAGCAGTGTCCGGCTGAGAGTCGCCGCCGCGTCGCTGACCTGCGCAACCAATGGGTAGCGCCCCGGCGGCAGGTCGTGCGGATGCCACCAGAAGGCCGCGGTCTGCGTCTCCCCGGGGGCCAGCCGCAGTTGCTGAACGGCGGGCTGCAACCGCCCGGAGGGGGGGAGCAGCTCCACCGCTACCGTGCGCGCCGCGGCTCCCAGGTTGGCGACTTGCACCTGCACCTCGCCGGCCTCCCCGCCCTGGAGCGCGGTGACAAACTGGCTGGGCCGGACCGCCAGGCCCTGCTGCGCCCAGCCGCTGTGGGAGAGCACATCCAGGCGCCAGTCGTACAGCGCGCCGGTGGCCATGACGTTGAGTACGGTGAAATCCCCGGGGCCGGCGGGCCGGAAGACCGCCCAGCCCTGCTCGTCGGTGACCGCCGAGCGCGCCGCGTCGCCCAGATCCACCGTGACCCGCGCTGCCGCGACCGGCTGGCCCAGCTCGTCCACCACTTTGGCCCGCGCGCCCGCGCCGTCCTGCTTGGTTTCGCCCACGTGCAGGCGCTTCACGCCCTGCGGTCGCTGGTAGTCGTACCGCGCCGGCTCCTGCAGCGCGTCCGTGCGCCACTGCTGGTCAAAGTACCCGGCCTCCACGAAATATGCGGCCTCGTAGCAGGTCACGGGTGGCTTGTCGTTCACATTCTTCACCCACGGCAACTGGGCCTGATCGGTGTTGAAGATCACGTAATCCGGGTACGCCCAGGGCAGCTTCTCCAGGTCGTAGCCCAGCCCCAGCCGCGCGGTGCCGTCGGCATGGGTCGCCCACTCGCCGGTGCACACCACCAGATAAGTGCAAAAATCGCTTAGCGGGTTGGGGTAGGCCAGGAAGGCGCCGAACTGCGCGCCCCGGTAGTGCCGGTCGCCGCGCACCGTATCGCGCACCACGATCTCGCCCTCGCGCACCTCCACCGGCACCGGGGTCTGCTCGTAGGCCGAGCGCAGCAGGCGGCTGGACTCCACGGTGCCGAAAACCACCAGGGAGCGCTGCTCCAGCTCCGCCGGCGTGACCTCCGATTCCGGGCGTGCCTGCACGCTCTGGGCGTGCACATTGAAATCATTCCATTGCCGGCAGAAGGCCTCGGCCTCCCGGCGGTGCCGCTCGACGGCCTCCGCGTCGCCGGTCGTGCCATAGGCGACCAGGAAGGGCTGCTCTAGCGCTTCCCCGAGCGGCCCCTCCAGCCCGGCGCGTTTGCGCAGGCTGACCGGGGCGGGCGCGGTCTCCACCGGGGCCGAGGTCCAGCCGATCAGCTCCCCGCGCGGACTGCGCAGGGCGGTGAAACTCAGCGCTCGCGGCGGGCCCGTGTAGGCGGGGAAACCGTCCGCCCAGACCTCCACCGTCGGGGCCTCCGCCACCGGGGAGGTGCTCAGGGCCAGCCGGAACTCGTCCAAGTTGCTAGTCAGCGCCTCCACCGAGCGCGAGCGAGCCATCACCCGCAGCCGTCCGCCGACGCCCAACAGGTGCAGGCGATTCACCTCGCCCCAGTACAGCTTACCGTAGTTGAGGCTGGTGGTGCTGATGGTGAAAATGGTGGGGTTGGGCAGGCGGCGGCGGCTGTCGAAGAACTGGTAGATACGCTGCAGGTCGTTGGAGCCCCCGTGCCCGGCGTTGTCGTTCAGCACCATCTGCACGTCGAAGTCGCCCGCGTCCTGGAGCGCCCGCACCATGCGCAGGCCCTCCTCGGGCCAGACCACGGTGTCGCGGCCGCTGATCATGCACAGCAGCGCGCCCCACTGCAGCCGATCGAACCAGAAGAGCGGGGACATGGATTCGAGCAAGGGGCGGCGGAACTCCTCAATCGCGTCCGGGGCGTCCACGCGCGAGTACCATTTCTTGTGCCAGAGCCGGTAGTCGGTCCAGCCGTCCACCGGCGCGGCGGCGGCGAAGACGTCCGGGTGCAGCACTGCCTGGCGATAGGCTCCGGTGCCGCCCATGGAGACGCCGGTGAAGTAGAGCCGGTCGGGGTCGAGGTCAAAGCGCAGCGAGGCGTCCTTGACGACCTCCTGCACCGCCACGTCGCCGATGCCCCCGTAGAAGTTCGGGCCGCGGGCGTTGATATTGATCAGCACCCAGCCGTGACCCTCCGCCCACTGCTTTTGCCACTCGGAGAAATCGGCGCTGACTCCCCAGCCGTAGCCGTGCCCGTGGAAGACCGCCGGGTAGCCGTGGCCGCCCTCCGGCGGCGGAGCAGCCGGCACGTATATGCCGTAGGCGTGCTCGGTGTTGTCCACTTGGGAGGTGTACCAACTCAACTGGCCGGTACCCATGGGGAGGAAGTCAGCGCAGGCGAGACCGGGCAGCAGCCCGGCCAAGACGACCAGCAGGCCGGCCATGCTGGCCAGGAGGAGCCAATACGCTGAGGAACGTCGCAGCCGCTGCTTCATGGGCTGTCTCTCAGTTCTCTCCGGCGCCGGTGGATTCCTGCGTGCGAGGCGCCGCGACGGGTCCGGACGGCAAAACGGCCCGGTCGGGGGGACCGGGCCGTTTTGCAGAAAGATCAAAGACTAACAAGAGGAACGGAGGCGTCCGGTACGTGTGAAGGAGGGAGGGTGGAACCTTCTCATGACCTGGCTGTCCCGCCGCCGCGGGTGACGCCTCCGTTTTGTTCCTCTATGTTGATAAGACGCGATTTCCGAGGTTGAGGTTCCCGGCTTTTCATGAAATCCCGGAGGGGGGAGGTCTGGGCGCGGCGTGCGTCGAAAATCACCCCTGCCGGCCCGGGCCGAGCCTCGTCCTCGACAGGTGATCTCATGACCGCAACTTCCGGCCGCACCCATGGCTTTGCCGTCATCGGCTGCGGCGTAATCAGCGATACGCATCTCGAAGCGATCAAGCTCCTGCCCCAGGCGCGCCTGGTGGCCGTGTGTGACGCGGTGCCCGAGCGCGCGCAGGCGAAGGCCGCCCAGTTCGGGGCCGAGGCCTACACCGACTATGAAGCCCTGCTGGCGCGCGAGGATATCGACGTAGTGGACATCGTCGTGCCCAGCGGCCTCCACGCGGAGTTGGGCATCAAAGCCGCCCGCGCGGGCAAACACGTCACCTGTACTAAACCGATTGACATAACCCTGGAGCGGATTGATGCGCTGATTGCCGCCTGCCGCGAGAACGGCGTCCGCCTCGGCGCGACCCATCAGTACCGCGCCTACCCGGTGTTCAAACGCGCCTATCAGGCCATCCGCGAGGGCCGGCTAGGCCGGCTCCTGTGGGGCTCGGCCACCATTCCCTGGTTCCGCAGCCACGCCTACTACGGTCGCGGTTGGCAGGGCACCAAGGCCCTCGACGGCGGCGGCGCGCTGATGAACCAGTCCATCCACTACCTCGACCTGCTCCTGTGGATGATGGGCAAGGTCTCCGAGGTGGCGGGTTTCGCCGACAATCTGGCGCACAACATTGAGGTGGAGGACATCGGCACCGCGGCGCTCAAGTTCGTCTCCGGGGCGCACGGCACGATCCTGGGGACCACGCTGACCCATGAGGGCCAGTCGGCGCGGCTGGAGATCCACGGCAGCCAGGGGAATGTGATTTTCCTGGGCGAGGACCTGCATCTGTGGCAGGTGGAGGGGGAGGAACTGTTCGTGGACCCGCAGGCGGGGCAGCACGTCGGCGGGGCCGCGGAGCCCGCGCAGGGGATGGTCGGGCTGGCGGTGCAGGCTCACGCGGAGCTGCTCGGGGACCTCTTGGCGGCGATTGACCAGAACCGCGACCCGGTCTTGAACGGGGCAGAAGCGCGGCGATCAGTGGAGCTGATCACGGCCGTGTACGAGTCCTCGGCCACCCGCAAATTTGTCAATATACTGTGAAAGCCGCTCTGCAAGCCCTTAACCGGACCTTAACTTACTGGCCTCGCCGGGCCGAAACGGGGTAGTTCTCCACGGATAGAACGCTTGTACGGGCCTTTTTCCACGGAGTTATCCACAATTGGCCCAGGCAATGCTCTGGTTAATGTTAACATACGGTTAATATAGCAAAACCTGCCTAGTCCAGCTCGTCAGGCCAGAGGCAAGACGGAAAAGACGTCGAAATCGAGCCCGTCCGGCCCCCGGCGCTGGGCCTGGCGGTAGCCGGCGGCCGCGATCATCGCCGCGTTGTCGGTGCACAGCGCCAGGGGCGGCAGCGCCGCCGGAATCCCCAGCTTCTCCGCCACTGCGGCGAACGCCGCCCGCAGCGACTGATTGGCCGACACCCCCCCGCCCAGGATCAACTGCCGCGCCCCATAGTGCCGCGCCGCCTTCCGCACCCCGCGCGTCAGCGTCTCCACAATCGCCGCCTGGTAGGAGGCGGTCAGGTTCGCCAGCTCGCGCTTACCGGTCGGCTCCCCGTGGACCTGCAGGTAGCGAACCAGCGCCGTCTTGAGCCCGCTAAAGCTGTAGTCGAACTCCCCGACCGACGGCCGCGGGAAGGCAATCGCCGCCGGGTCCCCGCCGCAGGCGGCTTGCTCCAGCGCCGGCCCGCCGGGGAAGCCCAGGCCTAGCACCCGCGCGGCCTTGTCCAGCGCCTCGCCGGCGGCGTCGTCCCGGGTCTGCCCCACGGTCTCGTACTCGCCGGGCCCGCGCATCAGCACCAGGTCGCTGTGTCCGCCGGAGGCGATCAGCCCGAGCGTCGGGTAAATCTCCTGGGCCGCCGGTTCCGCGCCCGGGAAGTGCACAAATGCCGCGACCAGATGGCCCTCCAGGTGGTTGACGGCGGCCAGCGGCAGCCCCGTCGCCAGCGCGTAGCCCTTGGCGGAACTCACCCCGACCAGCAGCGAGCCGACCAGGCCGGGCCCGTGGGTCACGGCCAGCAGCGACAGGTCGCCCCAACCCACGCCCGCCTGCTCCAGCGCCTCCTGGACGAGACTGGTGAGCACCTCCACGTGGCGGCGCGAGGCGACCTCGGGCACCACGCCGCCGAACAGACGGTGCAGGTGGTCCTGCGTCCCGGTGGCCACGGCCAGCACCTCATGACCGCCGCGCAGCACCGCCGCGGAGGTCTCATCGCAGGAACTCTCCAGGCCCAGGACCAGGGCGTCAGCGTCCAAATTCAGTGATCTGCAGCTCGTAATCATATTTCTGTCGCCACCGGGCCAGGAAGTTGCCCAGTCGTCTCTGGACCGGCGCGGAGGGCAAGTCGGCGATCATTGCCTCCACCGCGTCCTCATCGTTGTCCGTATAGTAGCGCCGGCGAATCCGCACCTTCTCGAAGCCCAGCTTGTTGTAGAGCCCGCCGGCGGCGGTGTTGCTGATCCGGTACTCCAGGAGCGCCAGTTCCGTGCCACAGAGGGGGACTCGCTGCAGGACCAGCAGCATCAGCAGCTCGCCCAGCCCCCGGCGGCGAAACTGCGGCGCGGTCGCCACGCTGCCCACATGGAACTCGATATCGTAGAACCACCCGCCCAGATACGCGGCGACCTGGCCCTCCAGCTCCGCGACCAGGTACAGCGCAATCCGGTTCTCCAGGATGTCCTCGCGCAGCACGGAGGCGGGCCAGGGCAGGGCGAAGCAGGCCTCCTCGATGGCGACGATGGCCTCCAGGTCGCGCTCCTCGGCGGGGCGCACGATCACGACCGGGCGCGGCGTTTCACTCATTGCCCCAGGTCAACTCCCCGGGTGCGCTCGGCCTGCGAGAGCCCCACGTAATGCGGGCGCAAGGTGAAGCAGGCGTCGCCGGGGGCGGTGGCCAGCAGCGGCTGCCCCAGCCGGGCGACGGTCACCGCCGACGGCGTTTCGGCACGCTCGGGGTCCGCGGTCACGGCGACCGGCGCGGCCCAGTCGGCCAGGCCCTCCCAGTCGCCGGTCAGCACCGGGGCGGTCAGCGCGGCCAGGGCCATCCCCAGCGCCTCGATCTCCACAACTTCGGGGGCCAGCAGAACCGCTAGTCCCGGCGCGGGGGAGAGGACGGTCAGGTATACGTGGTCGCGCCGCGCCGGCTGCAGCACCGCGACGGTTCGTCCCGGGAAGCGCGCGGAACTCTCCGCTGCCCAGACCTGGGGCGTGGGCACGCCCACCAGCGGGCAGCCGAGTGCGTGGGCCATGGCCTTGGCCAGGGCGAGGCCGATGCGCAGTCCATTGAAGGACCCCGGTCCCGCCGAGACGGCCACGCCCTCCAGAGCGCCGGCCGCGATCCCGGCCTCCGCGAGCAGCGCCGCGAGCGCCGGAGGCAGCAGGCGGCACGCCTCCTGCTGGGTGCTGAACTGCCGGACGCCGACGGTCGCCTCGCCGTCCGCGAGGGCGACGCTCCCCAGCCGGCCGGAGGTCTCCAGGCCCAGAATCATGGGCAGCTCAACTCCTCCAGGACCGGCGACCAGCGCTCGCCGCGGCCGCTCAGTTCCAGGCAGCGACCGTCGGCGGTGTAGCTGAAATTCACGATCAGCAACTCCGCCGGCCACAGCTCCGGCAGCCGGTCCGCCCACTCCAGAGCCACCACGCCGGTGCGCGCGTAGTCGTCCACGCCCAGGTCGCGGAACTCCTCGGCGGAGGCCACGCGATAGGCGTCCAGATGGCACAGGGGCAGCGGGCCGGGGTGATAGTGCAGCAAAACAAAGGTGGGGCTGCTCACGCGCCCCAGCGCGCCCAGGCCCTCCGCGAGGCCCTGCACAAAGCAGGTCTTGCCCCCGCCGAGTTCTCCGCACAGGGCCAGGAAATCGCCGGGCCGCAGGTACGCGGCCAGCCGCCGGGCCAGCTCCCGGGTCTGCTCCGGGCTGTCGGTGTAGCACGTCAACTTGATTTCGCGAGGTGGGGGAGACTGGGTCATAGGCGGGGCAAGTTCACTCATTCCGCGGAAAAGAAGACCAGCGGGACATAGCCCACGGTCGGACGCCCCGGTACGGTGACCTCCAGGATGCCTCGGACGGTGGCGGTGGGGAGGCAGTCGGGAAGGAGAGTAACGGTCACGGTATCGGTTGGCGGATGCTGGCGGAGCGAGACATGCCGCTGGGGCGAGGGGAGGATCTGCCACCCCTCGGGCAAGTGCCAGGCGATCTCGGCATGCTGGCAGCTCGGTACCTGGTTCACCAGCGTCACCGTCACGGTGAAGGGCACGCCCGGCTGCACCTTCGGCTCGCGCTGATAGTCCAGCAGGACGCGGGTGTGGACGAAATCGAACTCGACCGCGTAGGGAGATTTCTCCCACAGGGCACGGGCGGCGTCAGTGCCCGTGAGGCCGGTGCGGTGCTCTTCGCCTAGTTCCGTCGGCCCTTCCGAGAGCGAGACGTCGGGGTCGTAGCTCGCCAGCGAGGCCGGGGTCTGGGCCAGCACCTGGTCGGTCAGTTCGGTAAGCGTCTTCGGCACGCCCCACCAGGAGCCCCGGTCAATCGCGATGGTCACGATGCGCTCGCCGATCGGCTCACTCCACTCGGCGGGTATGCCCTGGCGCCCGCCGAGAATGCCCAGCAGCGCCCCCAGGGTAGCCCCGGTGCAGTCCGTATCGTCTCCGCAGTTGACCGCGGTCAGCAGCGACCGGCCGAAATCCCCCTCGCCATAGAGCCAGCCGAGGACAACGAAGGCGACGTTGGCCGGGGCCTGGAACCAGCCCAGGTCCACGCTGTCTTCCACCACCAGATTGCGCGCGTCCTGCCAGCTCTTTCCTTGCGCGTGGGCTTCCCGCACGAGCGCGAGGCTACGCGCGACGCGGCAGTCGGCCGGAATCTTGGCCAACGCAATCCGCAGGAGTTCCTCCCGGTCGCCGACCACGAAGGCCGCGCTCTGCAGGGCGGCCGTGAAGAGCGCCGCGTAGGTGCCCTCGCCGCCGCCGTGGTCCACCGAGGCATCCGCGTAGGCGTAACGGATCGCCAGATCCGGGCAGCCGGGCGCGAGACAGGCCCAGATCTCCGAGCGAATCCACGCCCCATTGGAGTGCTTCCACAGGGCGTTCTCGTACTCGCCGGAGAGCGGCGGGAGCAGCCCGGCCCGCATATTCGACTTGCAGACCCCGTACTCATTCCAGGAGGGCGGGATGTAGTTGAGCCAGTACTCGCCCAGCAGTTGGTTGGTAATGGCGCGTGGCCCCCGCTCCTGGACGGCCTTCAGCCAGATGAGTTGCAGATCGAGGTCGTCGTTTGGCAGGGGCTCCCCGGCAGGGCTGGTGTAGCCGGTGACGTTCAGCAGTTCCTGGCGCCCCTCGAAGGGAGCGCCCAGGGTTCCGCCGACGCTCTTGCCCATCCAGCATCCGTACATTTTGTCGCGGAATTCGTCGCGGTTGAGACGCAGCATCAGAAGGTCCTCCTAGGGAAGCTTGCCAGCTAATCGGGGCCGAATCAGATGAATAGGGAGGCGTGTATCTGCTCCGGCGCGGGCGGTCCGGGGAGCGTCTCCAGCACCTGGGCCCGTATCTGCAGCGCCAACTCGCGGCCGCGCGGCTCGGACCACAGGGGCCGGCGCAGCAGCGCGTTGTCGAGCAGCGTGGCGGCCTGGACCTGCGTCAGCTCCAGGCGGCGGGCCAGCCAGGCGAACTGGTTGGCGTAGAGCCGCACGCCGTCGGCGCCCTCATAGCCGCTGACCGGCTGGCCCTCGTAGGTCATCCGGCGCATCTCCCCGACCACGCCGCCGGCCAGCACGACCTCGGTCAACGGGATCAGCTCGCAGCCCCAGCGCAGCAGGTCCAGATCGGGATGGGCGGCGTGTTCGCGCTCCAGCCCCTCCCGCGCCCGGCGCCCGGCGGCGGCGGAGAACAGTTTGCAGCCACTCTCAATATCGGCCAGCGGCCCATACGCCGCCCAGTAAGCGGTATCCAGCACCAGTCCCTGCCGGGCCAGCGCGAACTGCCAGGCGGCGGTGGCGACCTCATCCAGCCACCCTTCCAGCTCCCCGCGCAGCCAGCCCATGGGCCGGTGCAGGCTCTGTCGCCCGCCGATGACCGCGACCAGGTCGGTCTGCTGCTCGGCGGCCATTTGCGTAGCGAGCCGGAACAGGCGGGCCATGTCGGAGACCTGGTGGTCCCCGTCGGAGTCGCGAGTGAGCAGATACGGCGGCCCGGCGGGGGTAAGCAGATGGCGCAGACCGGCGGCGATCGCTCCGCCCTTGCCCGCATTGGCCTCCAGCGCCAGCAGCACGAAAGGCGCGCCGCTCTCGGCCTCCCACTCGTCCTGCAGGCGCGTGGCGACCTCGGCGGCGAGCGGGCAGCCGTCGGTCACGAGCACGAGGTGGTGCGGGAGGCAGAGCCGCTGGCTGCCGGCGAGCGTCTCGCGCAGCAGCGTCTCGATCTGGGCTGCCGGCACCTCGGCCGCGAACCAGGCGGGGAGGATGACCCCCAACTGCTCGCGCAGGCCTACTTCCTCAAAGGGTATCGTCAAGTCCAAGGGATTTCGCTCCGGGGCGCCGCACCGGCGGGAGTCACCGGGCTAGCGGCCACCCAGTCGGCGCCAGGCCGGTACGGTCAGGCCGGACGTGGCGGCGGCGGCGGTCAGTTTGAGTGCATCGCCGGCGACGAAGGGCAGGCTACCGGCGGCGAAAGCGGCAGCGAAGCCGACCCCCGTCCACACGTGCAGCCCCAGCGCGCCGACCAGCAAGATAAGCGCGTCCGCGGCGACCATGCCGGCCACCATACCGCGGAACCCGCCGCGGCGGCGCGCCCACCCGACCAGCAAGGCCGCGGGCAGGAAGGCCAGCAGGTAGCCGCAAGTCGGGCCGAACATCGCCCCGGTGGTGAACAGCGGTAGCCCCAGCAGGCCGGCCGCCAGGTACAGCGCCACCGCGCCGGCTCCCCCCGCGGGCCCGAGCGTCGCGCCGGCCAGCAGGACCACCATCGTCTGCAAGGTCACCGGCACCGGCGTGAAGGGCAGCGGCAGACGCACCTGCGCAGACAGCGCGAGCAGCCCGGCGAAGACCCCCGCTCCCGCCAGCCGCAGGGCCAACGGTCCCGCGCTCAGGCGGGCGCCGGCCAGCGTGGGAAGCGCGGTACGGGCAGCAGCAACGGAAGCAAGCGGGCGTGTTCTCATAGTGGGGCGATTATAGCATAGCCGGGGCCAGGAGCGAAAGTGTGAGGGGGCGTTGGCCTCCTGCCGTCGGTGGCGCCGGCGTCTCGCCGGTGTGCCGTGGCGGTACGTAGGGGCGGAGCTTGCTCCGCCCGGGTCAAGGCGGAAGGGGGGACCGCACATCATTCTTATGTCACCCGCCCTCACCCGCGGCGGAGAGATAAGCGGCGACCACCACGGAACTATTTTCATCTGTTTTCGTTACTATTGACTGTAGTAGCCCAAACTGGGTATACTACGGCAAGTAGTACATCGGGAGGGGGCGGCGATATGCGAAAGACACTGGTGATATTTGCGGGAGTAGCAGTGGTAGCCTTGGCCGTCGGGATCGGCGGAGCCGCGCGGGCGGATGACACCCTGTACTATCGGGGTTACTTTTCGGCCGACGCCACGCCGCTGCCGCCGGAGGGCATGAGGTACCAGGTGGATCCGGACACGATCCAGCCGACCTTTTACTACCAGTACGGCACGCGGCCGATCTACGACCGTCGCGGCGACGAGGGCAATGATCAGCGCGGTCGGGGGCGGCAGCTGCAAGTGCGCCCGGGCCAGCCGCTGGTCCTGTACTCAGCGGACCCGCTGCCGGGGCAGTACTGGTATGACGAGCCCGGGGTCTACGCGATGCGCAACCACGACCTCGGCTGGCCCTACGACCAGCGCTGAACGAGCGCCGGTTCTGTGGCCTAAGTGAATCTTAGTGGGTGCATAAACTACTAACGGTAGTAGGTAATCATTGAGAGGAGTGACGAAAATGTTCAGTAAGCATCTCATTCCGGTGATAGTGACGGCCCTGGTGATAGCAGTGGTAGCGGTGGGCACGGGTATTGCGGCTCCCGCTCCGGCGAAGGCCGACGACTTCGGCGCCATTCTGGCCGGCGCGGCGGTAGGCTATCTGGTCTTCAAGGCGCTGGACGGCAGCGACCGGGACTGCAACGACCACTACTACTATCGCAGCTACCGCCCGGCGCCGCGCTACGACTACGACTACGGCTATAGCTGCCCGCCTCCGGCGCCGCGCTATGAGTACCGCTACCAGAGCCGCCCGAGCGACAACGGGTGGGGCTACGGCTACGGCCGCGATGATCATCGTGACTATCGCGACAACGACCGGCGCGACGACCGCCGCGACGACCGCCGTGGCTACCGCGGGCGCTAGCCGACTCGGCGCACCGTGACAACTGAAGCAGAGAAGCTTGCCGCCGTCGGGAAACCGACGGCGGCAGGTGTTTCCGGGGCGGGGTGGAAAGATAGCGCAAAGCAAAACAGGAGGCCGGTATGGATATTTTCGATCGGGCGCGCAAGGCCCTGGGGGATCTGGCGCAGAGCGCCTCGTCCTCGGCGCAAGTGCTGCAACTGCAGGCGAAGATGGGGGAGGTCGAGACGAACCTGGATCGGCAGTACCGGGAGGCCGGCCGGCGCGCTCGCGAGTTGTGGCGGGCCCACGGTCAGCTCACCGACTCCGACTTCGAGCTGTTCATGACCCGGATCAGCGATCTGGAGCGTGAAATGGAGCGCCTCCGGGCCCAGGTCAATGAGGTGCAGTCGGCCGAACCCGCGGGGCCGCCGGTCTGCGCCGACTGTGGCCAGGAGCTAGACGCGGACGACGCCTTCTGCCGCGGCTGCGGTCGGGCGAAAGGCTAGCTAGAGCCACCGACCCTCCCGTAGGGGCGGAGCTTGCTCCGCCCGCGCCCCGCGCTGACTGAGGCAAATGCCTAGTCTTCAACCACCATAATTCCCGCAAACCTGCGTTTGCCGACATGGAGGACGTCCTGCGTCTTCAGAGTCAGGATGGCGTTTTCGTCATCTATGACAACTCCGTTGAGGCGGACCGCTTTCTGGCGGACTAGGCGCCTAGCCTCCGAGTTGCTTGGAGCGAAGCCGACCAAGCGTATCAACTCGACCACCGAGATGCCTTCGGCCTTGGATTTGGGGATCGACCAGACATCCATCATTGCAGGGGTCGTTGGCGTTTCTCGTCTGGAGAAGACTTGATCAAACTCCGCCCGCGCCTGCACCCCGGCCTCCGCTCCGCAGTACTCCGCCGTGATCGCCTCGGCTAGATGCGCCTTGGCCTCGCGGGGGTGCAGGGCTCCGGAGGCCAGATCGGTCTGCAGTTCCGCCACCTGCGCCTCGTCGTAGTCCAGCAGCAGCCGGTAGTACGAGGGCATGGCCGCGTCCGGGATGGACATGAGCTTGCCGAAAATCTCCCCCGGCGGCTCGGAAATCCCCACGTAATTGCCCAGCGATTTGCTCATCTTCTCCACGCCGTCCAGGCCCACCAGCAGCGGCCAGGTCAGCACGATCTGCGGCTCCTGTTGGAAGGCGCGCATGATGTCGCGGCCCACCAGGAAGTTGAAAAGCTGGTCGGTGCCGCCGATTTCCACGTCCGCCCGCACCTCCGCCGAATCGTACGCCTGCACCAGCGGGTACATCATCTCCAGCAGCGAAATCGCCACGCCCGACTTGAAGCGCAGGTCAAAATCGTCGCGCTCCAGCATCCGGGCGATGGTGTAATGCGAGGCCAGCGCCAGCAGATCGGCGGCGGATTTCTTCGAGAACCAGTCGCTGTTGTAGTGAATCTCGCAGCGGCTGACGTCCAAAATCCGCCCCACCTGGGCGGCGTAGGTCGCGGCGTTGGCCTGGATCTGCTCCTCGGTAAGCATCGGCCGGGTCTTGGAGCGGCCGGAGGGGTCGCCGATGCGCCCGGTGAAGTCGCCGATGATGAAGACGATCTGGTGACCCAGTTCCTGGAACTTCCGCAGCCGGCGCAGGGGCACGCTGTGGCCGAGGTGCAGGTCCGGCGCGCTGGGATCGGCCCCGTACTTGATGCGCAGCGGTCGGCCCAGCCGGAGCTTGGCCAGCAACTCCTCCTCGTTAACCACGTCTACCGCGCCGTGCGTCAGGACCTGCAACTGCTGTTCAGGGGTCATCGGTGTCCTCTTCATGGGACCGGAATGGAAAACTGGGGCCCAGCGCGAGACGGGTCGGTGAGGACTCGGCTCTGGCTCGGCCCCGGCTGGTGTCTCTAGTGTAGGGCGGGGGCTACGTCCCCCGCCGTCGCTAAGCGAACGTTAG
>DASXVN010000047.1:0-29470 GCA_036504235.1 Armatimonadota bacterium
ACTAACGTTCGCCTAGCGACGGCGGGGTACGAGCCCCCGCCCTACAGTACGACTACGGCCCGACCCCGCCCTACCCACGTCAGCTACGGCGTCATCTGCCGGAGATACCGCAGGCCCATGCGCAGGCCCTCCTCGTAGCGCTCGCCCTCGAACACCGGGTCCTCGTGCTCGATGATCAGGGCGCCGTCGTAGCCTATCTCGTAGAGCGCGGACAGGAAGCTCTTCCAGTTGATCTCGCCCCAGCCGGGCATGCGGTAGCGCCACCAGCCCTCGCCGAAGATGCCCACGCGGCCCAGTTCGACCTCCAGGACTTCGGTGTCCTTGGCATGGACGAGGTGGATGCGCTCACCGAAGTCGAAAACCGCGCGGACGTAGTCCACGCCCAGCCACATCAGGTGCGAGGGGTCAAACTCCAGGCCGATTCGCCAGGAGGGCACGGCGGCGAACATCGCCTCCCAGGCCTCCGGGGTGTAGCCGATATTGCCGATCTCCAGGGGGTAGCGGCGCAGGTGCGGGCAGTTCTCCTGGGCCACGACTACGTCCACTTCCTCGGCGACCTCCGCGTAGCGGGAGAAGACCTCGGTGTAGGCGGGCAGGTTGCCCTCCAGGTCGAGATGGGGGTCGCCCCAGGTGTTGGTGGAGACGATGCGGACCCCCAGAGCGGCGGCCTGGCGCATGGTTTTGGCCATGAATTCGTTGTTCAGCGCCCGCTCGCCCAGGTCCGGGGCCAGGTGGTTGGCCATGACAATGAAGGAAGTGATCTCCACGCCCAGCGCGGCGCAGCGCTCGGCGGCGGCGGTGAGCGTCGCGGGCTGGTTGGCGTCCAGCGCGGCCCCCGGCGCGACCAGGAGTTCGAGGCAGTCGAAGCCCGCCTCGGCGGCGAAGGTCACGTAGCGGTCCGTATACTGCTGAGTGAAGCCGATCTTCATGGTAGTTCCTCCCGGAGGGGCGTGAGTAGCTCGCGAGGGGGTGTTTCGACACTGGGGGGGCGGGCTCCTGTGTGGGACTCCCGGAGGGGCCGAACACGAGGACGTGAGCGCAGCGAACGCCGCAAGTATCCGGCCCACGGCTAGCGCTAAGCCCTGGGCCGGATGCTTGCGGCGGCCTGCTGCACAGGCCGTCCTCGCATTCGGCCCCTCCCCAGAAGCGGGGCGGGTCAGCTAGTGCAAGCCGCGGTGGGCAGTGCTATACTAAGCTACTAGGCGCCGCGCAGCGAACGGAAACGGGGCGCGAAGAGTCATATACTAGGAATACTGTTTATCTGATTCAGAGGAAGCCAGAGGGGGCAGGGTCCGGGAGTCGGGCTGCTGCGCCGCTGGTCCCCTGTTTTGAACACCATCATGAAGGATCGAGGCAAAATCGCATGAGTACCGCCGCACAGGAAAGCATCATCAAGGACGCCGAGGTGGAGGCCACGCTGGCCGGCGCTCCGGCGACGCCCGAACGGTCGCAAGTTGCGGATATTCTGGCCCGTGCGCGTGAGCTGCACGGGCTGTCGTCGGACGAAGTCGCCACGCTGATGAATGTGGAGACGCCGGAGCTGCTGGAGGAGGTCTTCCACACGGCGCGGGAGGTCAAGGAGGGCATTTACGGCAACCGGTTGGTGCTGTTCGCGCCGCTCTACTTCTCCAACCTGTGCAACAACGAGTGTCTCTACTGCGCCTTCCGCCACAGCAACCGGGAGTTGGAGCGCCGGGTGCTGACCCAGGAGCAGATCGCGCAGGAGACCAAGGCGCTGGTGGAGCAGGGGCATAAGCGGGTTCTGATCCTGTGCGGGGAGTCCTATCCCGGCCGGGGCTTTGAGTATGTGCTCGACACCATCGACACCGTCTACAGCGTCAAGAGCGGGCCCGGTGAGATCCGCCGCGTGAACGTCAACGTGGCGCCGCTGACCCCGGAGGAATTCCGCGAGCTGAAGGCGCACAACATCGGCACCTACCAGCTCTTCCAGGAGACCTACCACCACGAGATCTACAGCCAGGTCCACCGGGGCGGCAAGAAAGTGGACTTCGAGTGGCGCGTGACCGCCATGGATCGGGCTATGGACGCGGGCATTGACGACGTCGGCCTCGGCGTGCTGCTGGGGCTGGCCCCGTGGAAGTACGAGGTGCTGGGCATGCTGCAGCACGTCGCCCACCTGGAGTCGGCGTTCGGCGTGGGGCCGCACACGATCAGCGTGCCTCGCATCGAGCCGGCGCTGGGCTCGGAGATGGCCTCCCATCCGCCGCACCAGCTCTCCGATCAGGACTTCCTCAAGGCGGTGGCGATCCTGCGCCTGGCGGTGCCCTACACCGGCATCATCATGTCCACGCGGGAGACCCCTGAGCTGCGCCGGCAGACCTTCACGCTGGGCGTCTCGCAGATCTCCGGCGGCAGCCGCGTCAATCCCGGCGGCTACGCCGAGGGCGATCCCGACGCGGAGGCGCAGCAGTTCTGCATGGGCGATCACCGCACCCTGGACGAGGTCATCCGCGACATCACGCAGATGGGCTTCATCCCCTCCTTCTGCACCGCCTGCTACCGCCTGGGGCGGACCGGCGAGCACTTCATGGAGCTGGCCAAGCCCGGCGACATCAAGTGGCGCTGCACGCCCAACGCCCTGGCCACCTTCGAGGAGTACCTGCTGGACTACGCCTCCCCGGAGACCCGCCAGGTCGGCGATCAACGCATCGGCGTAATGCTGGCGGAACTGGACGAGAAGGAGCGCGGCGTAGCGAGCAAGATGATAGAGCAAGTCAAGGCTGGGAACCGGGACGTGTACTGCTGAACGGCGGGACGCCCACCCCTGGCGCGGCAGACCGCGCCTGTCCCCTCCCGCGGCGGGAGGAGACGGGGGAGGACCGGACGGTAGGTTAGTGGATTCCACGCAGAAGCACTGGCAGCAGGGCGACCGGGAGTCTGTTATGTCGACGAAGTTCATCGTCTTTGGCCCGCACGATCCGGCGAAGCGCGCCCGCGCCCACGAGATGCGGCTCAACATGACCGAGGCCGAGCAGACCTTGTGGCAGCGCCTCAAGGGACACCAGGTGGCTGGCCTCAACTTCCGTCGGCAGCAGGTGGTAGAGGGCTTCATCGTTGATTTCTACTGCCATCGAGTGTGCTTGGCGATTGAGGTGGATGGGACGGTTCATGACAAACGGCAGGAATATGACCGCCAGCGCGATGCGGTGCTGGGCGGGCGAGGGATCACGGTGTTGAGATTCACCAACGACCAAGTTTTCCGTCGGATCGAGTCAGTAGTTGCAGAAATCGCGGCGGCCGGGGCGATCAGTTGGCCTCCGGATGCGGGCTAGTATGCGCCGCGGATCCGGGAACCGTGAACCTTCCGCTCCGGTTCCCCCGTCCCCTCCCGTTGCGGGAGGGGACAGGCGCGGTCTGCCGCGCCAGGGGTGGGCTAATATGGACTATCGCAACGAACACGACCTCCTAGGCTCTCTCGCCGTTCCCGCAACGGCCTTTTACGGCATCCACACGGCCCGCGCGGCGGAGAACTTCCCCCTGAGTGGCCGGCCGGTGCCGGCCGCACTGGTGGAGGCTTACGGCTGGGTCAAGCTGGCCTGTGTGCAGACCAACGCGGAGTTGGGTATGTGGCCCGACGCGGCGAAAGTCGAGGCGATGGAGCGCGCCTGCCGGGAGATGTCGGAGGGGCTGCTGACCGAGCACGTGGTGGTGGACCTGCTGCAGGGCGGAGCGGGGACCTCCACCAACATGAACGTCAACGAGGTCCTGGCCAACCGGGCGCTGGAGTTGCTCGGCGCGGAGCACGGGCGCTACGATCTGGTCTCCCCGCACGACGACCTCAATCTGCACCAATCCACCAACGACACCTACCCAACGGCGCTGAAGCTGGCCGCGATCCGGCGGCTGCATGAGCTGGAGGCGCAGGTGGTGGCGCTGCAGGAGGCCTTCCAGGGCAAGGAGCGGGAGTTCGCGCACATCGTCAAAGTGGGGCGCACTGAGCTGCAAGACGCGGTGCTAACCACGCTGGGGCGGACCATGTCGGCGTACGCCGAGGCGCTCAGCCGCGACCGCTGGCGGCTGTACAAGTGCGAGGAGCGGCTGCGGGTGGTGAACCTGGGCGGCACCGCGATCGGCACGGGGTTGGCCGCGCCGCGCCAGTTCATCTTCCAGGTGGTGGACAAGCTGCGGGCGCTCACCGGAATCGGTTTCGCCCGCGCGGAGAACCTGGTGGAGGCCACTCAGAACGCCGATGTGTTCGTCGAGGTCTCCGGGATTCTGCAGGCCCACGTGGTGACGCTGCTCAAGACCTGCAGCGACCTGCGGCTGATGTCCTCCGGCCCCGAGGCGGGGCTGGGCGAGTTGCGGCTGCCCGCGCGCCAGGCCGGGTCCTCCATCATGCCGGGCAAGGTCAACCCCGTCATCCCCGAGGCGGTCAGCCAGGTGGGGATGTTGGTGATGGGCTACAATCAGGTGATCGCGGCGGCGTGCGCGGCCGGGAATCTGGAGCTGAACGCCTTCCTCCCGCTGGTGGCCGCCTGCCTGCTGGACAGCCTGGAGCTGCTGGCGCGGGCGGACGAGACCTTGCGGCGCCACTGCGTCGAGGGCCTGGAGGCCGACGAGGCGCGCTGCCGGGCGCATGTGGAGTCCTCCACCGCGCTGGCCACGGCGCTGCTGCCCGCGCTGGGCTATGAGGGCGCGGGCCGGCTGGTGCAACGGGCGCAGGAACTCGGCCTGACCCTTCGCGAGACGGCGGTCGCCGAGGGGCTGCTCACTCAGGAACAGTTCAGCCAACTGGTCTCGCCGGAAGCGGTCACCCGCCTGGGGACGCCGGGAATTTCACCTCGAGGAGAGGAATAGTGCAAGAATACACCTATCAGCAGATTCCGAATTGGTCGCACCTGCGCGGGCGCTACCTGGCGAACTGGGAGCACCGCGTGGAGGACGGCGCGATCCTGGCGCATATCCAAAACCCCGCGGCCGAGCGCCCCGCGCCCGAGCCGTGGATGCTGGAAGCCTCGGCGGAAAAGTACCTCAACCCCGAGAAGCTCTTTGACCTCGGCCTGTGGCGGCACAGCGCCTGGCGCTGGCACGCGGACCTGTTTCAATATTGCACCCCCTCGTACGGGCCCAATGTATTCCTGGGCTTCTGCGGGGTGCAGCCGGTCTTCGGCGCGGACACCGTCTGGCACGAGCCGCTCATCTCCAGTCTGGACGAGGCCGACCGCGTCCACTTCGACGAGGACAACCCCTACTGGAAGACGCACCTGGAAACCGTCGCCTATTTCTCGGAGCGCTGTGCCGGGCAGATGCAACTGGGCGGCACTGACCTGGGCGGTCCCGCCGACTGGATCTCCGCGGTGATGGGGACCGAGAACTTCCTGATCGAGAGCCTGGAGCGGCCCGACGAGATGCGGGATTTTGCTCTGCGGCTGGCCGCGGAAGGCAACCGCGCCTACGATCTACTCTACCCGCTGCTCACCGCGGCCAACGACGGCCTGGCCAACTGGATGCCCTGCTGGTGGGAGGGGCGGCTGGTGTCGGTGGGGGATGACATGGCGATCAATTTCTCCCCGGCGCTGTACCGGGACGTCTTCCTGCCGGCGCTGCAACTGATGGCGGGCCTGGGGGAACGCACGGTTCTACATTGGCACGACGGCTGCCGCCAGCATCTGGACAGCGTGCTGAGCCTGGACGAGATCGACCTGATCCAGTTCGGACACGACCCGAACAGCCCGCCCTTCACCGAACTGATCCCGCAGATGCAGCAGATTCAGGCGGCCGGCAAGTGTCTGTTCATCAGTTGCGTGGAAGCCTGGGAGGTGCCGGCCTTCCTGGCCGCACTCGACCCGCGCGGCCTGTCCATGATCATCAACACCGCCGATGACGAGGCCTCCGCGCGCATGCAGGACACGGTGGCCGAGCTGACGACCCGCCGCCTGACCGAGTTGGGGCTAGACTAGCAGTCGCGCAAGCGCGCAAGGATTTGACGATGGCGCAAAAGACACCCAAAGGTTTCCGCTTACATATCGGTCTGTTCGGCCGGCGCAACGTGGGCAAATCCAGCCTGCTCAACGCCATGACCCGGCAGCAGGTCTCGATCGTCTCGGAGTTCGCCGGGACGACCACCGACCCGGTGGAAAAGCCCATGGAACTGCTGCCCCTGGGGCCGGTGCTGTTTATTGACACCGCGGGGATTGACGACGTAGGCGCGCTGGGCGAGCTGCGCGTGGCCAAGACCAAACTGGTCTTTGACCGCACCGACATCGGCGTGATCCTCACTGAGCCGACCGAGTGGGGCGAGTTCGAGGAGCACATTCTGGAGGCGCTGCGCAGCCGGGAAATCCCCGTGATCATCGTCTTCAACAAGGTCGACCTGGCCGCGCCGCGCGCGGACCTGGTGGATCGTTTTGCTACCGAGGGCCTGCGGATGGTGCAGACGGCGGCGGCGAAGGGCGAGGGCATTCTGGATTTCCGCCAGGCGCTGCTGGACGTGGCGCCGGAGGACTTCATCGCCAACCCGACGATCCTGGCGGACCTGGTGGGCGCGGGGGAGATGGCGGTGCTGGTGGTGCCGATCGACAAGGAGGCGCCCAAGGGGCGGCTGATTCTGCCGCAGGTGCAGGCCATCCGCGACCTGCTGGACAATGATTCGCTGGTGATGATGGTCAAAGAGCGCGAACTGCGCGAGGCCCTGGGCCGGCTGACCGTGCCGCCGAAACTGGTGGTCACGGACTCGCAGGCCTTCCTCAAGGCAGCCGCCGACACGCCGCTGGAGATTCCGCTGACCTCCTTCTCCATCGTCTTCGCGCGCTTCCGGGGGGACCTGCCCGAGCAGGTGCGCGGGGCGCTGGCCATCGAGACGCTGAGGCCGGGCGACCGCGTCCTGGTCGCCGAGGCCTGCTCGCACCATCCCATCGCCGAGGACATTGGCCGCGTAAAGATCCCCCGCTGGCTGCAGCAATACGTCGGCGGCAAGCTGGAGTTCGACCAGGTGCAGGGCCACGATTTCCCCGAGGACCTGAGCCCGTACAAGCTGGTCATCCACTGCGGCTCGTGCATGTACAACCGCCGCGAGATGCTCAGCCGCATCCTGCGCTGCAAGCAAGCGGGCGTGCCGATCACCAACTACGGCGTGGTCATCGCCTACTCGCTGGGCATCATGGACCGCGCCCTGGAGCCCTTCCCGGCGGCGCGGGAAGTCTGGCGAGAGGCGCAGAGGTAACGGCGGGTGTCGTTGCCGTTTGTAGGGCGGGGGCTCGTACCCCGCCGGCCGTTGTCGTTCGTGCGCGGCTGACCGGCCCACCCCGCCCTCGGCGGACCTCGGGCACCCCTCCCGGTACGGGAGGGGCTAGGGGGAGGGTTAGCGGACAACCTAGCTCAATGATCCGAAAGCCCCTCCCCTTTAGGGAGGGGTACGCGACCGCGCAGCGGTCGTGGGGGGTAGGCCGGCTGCGCCGCAGTGGTCAATGAAGAACCAGTATTTCGGTGACAAGAACGACTTCTATAAGTACGATCTCGCGCTCAACATGACGGAGGCGTGCGGCCTGCGCACATTCACCTTCCTAGTGATGCTGACGCCGGATGATGGCCGTGGCGACGGGAGCCTGACCTCCTATGACTGTGGCGCCCGGTCAGCGAAGCTTCATCAGTTTCTCCAAGACTGCGTGCAGAACGGCAGGCGCCGAGTTGAGGAGCTTACGGGATTCCTTGACCTCCAGCAGATTTCGCACACTACTTTTCTCGGGGACGTCTCGGCTGCGGTCCGCCCGGAATACTTCGCGTCGATAGGCTGCGACAAGCTGCAGTCGGCCCTAGTTTTTCTTGATCCGGACAATGGACTCGAAGTGAAGAGCACGCGCCGGGGCAATCTACACAAGTTCGTACGCTATGATGAGGTAAGGAGCTTGTACGAGCGAATGGGCGACGACTCTCTGCTGATGGTGTATCAGCACATCCCACGCATCGAGCGAATCCGCTTCTTCAGCCTGATCGCGCAACGATTGCACGAGAGGGTGGACCCACTCGGGTGCGCCTGCTATTCGCCCGACAACCAAGTGGCATTCTTCTTCATTACCAAAGACCAAGGGCAGAAGAAATGCGTCAGGGAAGTGCTCCCAGCGTATGCTGCCAGGGTCGGCGCTGCCCACTGCGTCGTTGATCTGCTATGACCCTAACCGAACTAGAAACCTGGCTCCGCGAAACTGACTCCTCCCGCCTGGAGACGCTCTGGGCGGAGGCTGACCGCGTGCGGCGGGAGCACGTCGGCGACGAGGTGCACCTGCGCGGGTTGGTGGAGATCAGCAACTACTGCGCGCGGCTGTGCGGCTACTGCGGGCTGCGCGCGGATCATGTTGACCTGCCGCGCTACCGGATGGAGGCCGCGGAGATTCTGGAGTGCGCGAGGCAGGCGGTGGCCTACGGCTATGGCACCGTGGTGCTGCAGGCGGGCGAGGATTATGGGATTACCCGCGAGTGGCTGGCCGAGGTGGTGCGGCGGATCAAGGCCGAGACGCCCCTGGCGGTGACGCTGAGCCTGGGCGAGCGGCCGGAGGCCGACCTGGTGGCCTGGCGCGAGGCGGGGGCTAACCGCTACCTGCTGCGCTTTGAGACCTCCGACCCCGAGCTGTACGCGCGGATTCATCCGCCGCTGCCGGGGGAGGTCTGGCGGGACCGCTTTGAGATTCTGGCGCGGCTGCGCGAGCTGGGCTATGAGGTCGGCAGCGGCGTGATGATCGGCATCCCCGGGCAGAGTTACGCCAGTCTGGCGCGCGACATCGCCACCTTCGAGAACCTGGATTTGGACATGATCGGCGTCGGCCCGTGGCTGCCGCATCCGGCTACGCCGCTGGGCGTGGAACGTGGAACGTGGAACGTGGAAAACGGCGAACGGCCGACGGAGGGGAACACCGGCGAGACGCCGGTGCCACCGGATCAGGTTCCCAACACCGAGGACATGACCTATAAAGTGGTGGCGTTGACGCGGCTGGTTTGTCCGGAGGCCAATTTGCCCAGCACCACCGCGCTGGCGACGCTCAATAAGGAGAGCGGGCGGGAGCTGGGGTTGTCGCGCGGGGCCAACGTGGTCATGCCCAACCTCACGCCCGTCAAGTACCGGGCGCTGTACGAGATCTACCCGGACAAGGCCTGCATCAATGAGACCGCCGAGGCCTGTCAGCTCTGCCTGAGCGGGCGGATTCACTCGATCGGCCGGCGCGTCGGCCAGGGACCCGGCGGGCGGCAGCGGCGCGGCGGTTGAGCGCGGTCTACTTCTTCGCGGCCCAGCGCATCTGATTGGCCAGTTGCATCACCCACGCCGGCTTCGCCCAGAAGGGGTCGGTCGGCGTCCCCAGAGCGGTGGCGACGACAGCCACTACCCGGCCCTTCCCGTACGTGCCGGTGACGATCAGCGGCACCTTACCCGAGCGCGCGGCCACTGTCCCTCCCGCTTTCACCGTCACCTGATGCGCCCAGGCGCACTGGCCCAGCGTCTGGCCGTTCGCCAGGGTCACGGTGCCCGGCTCCGGCACGCGGGCCAGGTCGAAGCCGCTGGTCAGCGCCACCGGCGCCATCTCCTCGAGGAATGAACCCTTCATCCCCCCGTAGCCATAGCCGGTGAGACCGCCCAGGATCACCAGACCCCCGCCCTGCTCGACGAAGCGCTCGAGCAGGTATTGCTGTACGGGGCTCAGCGCCCGCGCGGGGGCGCCGGCCAGGACCACCAGCCGGGCCGCGCTGAGGTCCGGCATGGTCGGCAGCAGGCCCTTGCCGGAGACATAGTCGGAGCGGGTCGCCGGCAGGCTCAGCGCCGCCAGCGCCTGGTCCAGGCCATAGAGGTCGCTGTGCAGGCCGGCCGCGAGCCACACCGGCGTCGCGAGCGGCGCGCCGCGCGGCACCACGCGATCCGCATCCACACCGTCGTAAAACAGCGACCAGGACTGCCGGTAGGTGACCGGCATCATGTACTTGAGGCTCAGCCCCCGGAAGCGGTAGGTGCCCAGCTTGCTCCAGCTGAAGCTGTAGTAGCTGCCCCCTGAGAAGGCATAGAGGAACGGCGCGGAAAACTGCTCCCAGTCGCCGGCGGCGCGGAAATCGCTGGGGGCGATGGGGTCCAGCGTCTGCCCGGTGCCATCCCCGCTGCCGCTGGCCAGGTCCATCTGCAGGCCCCAGTCGCCCTCTCCGCCGCGGGCCACCTGCTCGAAGTCATACACCCCGACGTACAGCCCCGGCACCTCGCTCTGGCGCACGCCGGTCATGATGCCCGACTCGGTGTTGCGGCCCTCCTGGTACTCGGAGGCCCGCCCGCCCGGGGAGGCGGCGTCCGGCACCGTGGTCGCCCCCCAGACGCCGTCGGTGATGCGGTTGTAGTCGGTAGCGGGAAGCTGCTCCGGCACCGTGAGCCGGCGGAGTTGGAAGGCGTCCAGGCGCAGGGACTGGCCGTTGTGGGCCCCGTCGAAGCGCACCCCCACCGCCCCCTGGCCCGGCCGCTGGCGGAAGATCAGGTACGTGTAGTACCACTGCCCGCTACGCATATCGCTGGCCCGGAAGAGGTTGGGGCTGAAGCCCGGCAAGCGCTGGGTGCCGTCGGGCTGTGCGTAGCGGTCGCAGGCAAAGAGCGGATACGGCTTGCGGGCGTCGGTGAAATCGAAGCGGAACCAGAAGTTGAGCAGGTACCAACCGGGCTCGGGCGTCGCCACCACGGGGGACTCGACCTGGACGTGCGTGTCCGGGTTCGCGCCGGGATTGAGGCTCATGAACAAGCACCGAGCCCCGGCGCAGGCCTCCGGGGAGGTCGTCAGCGTATAGGCGCGCGCCGGGTCCGGCTCCAGCTTCCAGCCGGTCGGCACCCCGGCGGCGTCCACCTGCTCCATGCTCCCGTTGGGGAAGAGATTGGGCCCCCAGGGCACGGTCTCCGCGGCCCGCGCGGGGACGGCACTCCCCGCGAGCAGCAGGCTCAACACGATCCAGGACAGGTTGCGCATGAGGGTTCCCTTTCGTCGTTGCGTCTTCTGCTCAGCAGACGTCTCCGCCCCTACGGGAGACTCAGCGACTGGAGTCCCCCCGGGCAATCCCTAGTACGGAATCACCAGCACGCCCCAGAAGGGCAGCGCGGGCAGGCTCAGGACGGTCTGGCCGCCGGTGGTGGCGGCCTTTACCGGCTGCTCCCAGGGCGTTGCGTCGGGCGAGAGCAGGCGCGCCTCGGCCCAGCGCGGCTGGCCGCCGGGGAACAGCGAGGCCTGGCAGGTCACACGTATCTGGTCGGCCGGCGGCGGCGCCACCGCCGTGGTGGTGATGATCGGCTCCAGGGGCGTGTTGACCAAGTGCAAGATCAGGAACCGGCCCCGGGGGGTGTCCAGGCGGTAGGCGAAATCCTGCCAGAGCAGCGGGCGGCTGGCGGCGACGCTGAGGCCCGCCTGCGCCTGCTCGGCGCTCAGCCGGGTGCGCTCGTTGCTCAGGAGGAACTCGGAGTATCGGTAGGCGAACTGGTTGTAGGTGCGGTAGGAGGGCGCGAAGTTCCTGTCGATCCCGGCGCGCCAGCGCAGACCGCAGGCCCAGGAGATCGCCTTGATGTAGCGCATGTCCACGTCCTGCTGGCCCGGTCCGCCGCCCCACCCGGCGCAGAGGAAGGCCCCGGCCTGCCGGGCCCGGTCGGACTGCACGGTCATCAGCGGGATGAACTTATCCCAGCGATTGGTGGGGCTGGCCGACTCCAGCGAGCCCTTGGCCACCTCGTCGAGCACCCAACTGCCCGGCAAGATCGCCTGGGCCTCCGCGGTCTTCAGGATGCTCTCGTCGGCCATGTCCGGCCGCAGACTTGCCCAGTTAAAGCCGCACATGAAATTGGGGTCCTGCTGGCGGAAGGAGCCCAGGGCATAGCGCATGTTGCGGCCGGTCAGCTCGTCGGCCTTCGCGCCGGTCATTTGGGCCTGGCCCTGGTAGTCCATGACCATAGCGACGGGGGAGAGCGGGTCGCCCAGCGAGGGCACCGCATAGTGCCCGTCAAAGCGCACCCCATCGAAGCCGAAGTACTTCTGGCCCGCTAGCACGGACTCCACGCCCAGCTTGACCGCGGCGAGGTCCTGGCAGTTGACCCGCACGCAGGTCATGTCGGCGTAGGGCCCGAGCAGACCCGGCTCCCACCACTTGTAGCGCTCCATGACGCCCTTGAGGCTCTCCGGGTAGCGCGCGTAGTAGTCGCGGAAGGCGGCGGTACTGCGGGTGTCGATCTCCCCGGCGGGGGAGCCGTCGCGGTTGAAAGTGACGTACTCGGGGTGCTGCCGGGCGAAGTCCGAGCCGCCCATCCCGGTGAGGAAGATGGAGGTGTAGACCACGCTGACGATGCCGTTGGCGTGGAGGTCGCGGTAAAGCTCGCGCCAGCCGTTGGCGGAGAAGAAGTACGGTCCGCCGATGTAGTAGTTAGGGGCGGGCGGCACCATCGGGGCGAAGGAGCAGTAGGCCGGGTTGCTTTCCACCACGTTGCAGTAAGTGTCCCGGGCCTTCTTGACCTGCTCGGCGATGAGGGTCTGGATCCAGGGGCTCTGGGGCGGGCCGGGCGGATAGGGGTTGCCGTCCTTGTCAACGTCCACCTGGCCCTGTACGCTAGCGCCACCGTAGTCCACCGATACGTGGTACGGATTGCGGCCGCAGGCGAAAAACTCGGAGGCCCGCGCCTGCTCGCCCCCCGCGGAGGCCACCGCCTCGACCTCGTAACCGAACTCCTCCTGCGGGGTGAAGGTGAAGCCGACCAGCCCCTGCGCGTCCGTGGTCCCGGTGAAGTGCCCGGCGGAGACGCCTAGGCCGCGGCGCACCTGGCAGTCCACGGCCGCAGTCTGTCCGGCAGGCAGCCCCTTGACCGTCACCTGAATCGGCAAGGCCTCGCCCGGCTTGACGCATAGCTTGGCCGGCCACACCTGCACCTCCAGAGCGGCGGAGACGCCGGTCAAGCCCACCGTGAGCAGGGCCAGCAGCACCAGACTCAGACGCCACCAGGTTCGCGGGTTGGTCATGTTGTCTTCCTCCTAAGGTTGACGGTCGGCTGGCGAACGGCCCTACCCCCTAACCCCCTCCCTCAAGGGAGGGGGAATTACCCCGTAGGCGTACAGGCTGTTTGCCTTTGCCGTTCCCCCCTCTCCTGCCAGGAGAGGGGCCGGGGGTGAGGCTATCCCGCCTTACAGCCCCGCGGTCCACTTCAGCAGGTTCGCGAGTTGGTTCGTCCAGGCCGGATTCTCCCAGTACGGGGAGGGCGGCTCGCCGAGGGGCGGGCCGAGCAGCGCCAGGACCTTGCCCTGGCCGTACTGCCAGCCGACCGCGAAGGGCTGGCCCCCGGCGGTGAGCAGCACCTTGGCTTTGTCGCGCGGCTTCGCGCGGTGCAGCCAGAGCGCCATCCCTAGCTTCTCGCCATTGGGGCGCAGTACCGGCGCCGGTTGGGGTAGGCGGTACAGGTCGAAGGCCCAGTCCTCCGTCACCGGCAGTAGGTCGCCGACAAAGCTCCCCGGCGTCCCGCCGTAGCCGAAGCCGTAGGGGCCGCCGCTGACCACCAGGCCGCCGCCATTACTGACCCAGCGCATGATCTGGAACTTCTCGACCGGGCTGAGCATGCGGGCCGGTACGTCGGCGAGCACCATCAGGCGTAGGCCGACGGTTCCCGGGAAGGTGGGAACCAGCTTGCCGTCGCCGGATATCGCCGAGGTGTTGGTCTGGAAGCCCGCCGCGGTCAGCGCCTTGGGCAGGCCGGACTCCTCCGTGTACAGCCCGAAGCCGAGCCAGGCGCGCGGCGGGGCGCCGGCGACCACGGGAGCCGCGGGGGGCGCGGGCAGGACGCGGTCGGCGTCTACGCCCTGATAGAGCAGGTTCCAGGCCTCGTGATCGCTCACGCGCCGGATTAGCTCCAGTTTGAGCATGTCGAAATCATAGGTCCCCTTGCCGCCCCAGTCCCAATTGCAGCCGGTGCCGCCGCCAAAGGGGTACAGGAAATAGGCCGTGAACTCCTGGTACTTGCCGTTCTCGGCGAAGTCTTCGGGCAGGATGGTCTCCATCGTCTGCCCGCCCCCGCCCGACAGGTTCAGGCCCACGGGCTGGCCGCCGGGAACTTGCCGCTTGAGGCGGTAGGTGGCCCGGTACAGCCCCGGCAGTTCGCTGGTGCGGACCGGGCCCGACATCTTGGAGCCGGGAGGAAAGAGTCCCTCCGTGACGCGCCAGGCGATGCCGCCCATTGCGTCCGAATCGGGGACCCACTCCCCACCCCAGTACGAGGTCCTGATCACGTTAGTGGACAGCAGCGTGAAGGTGGCCGGGAGATTGAGGCGGCGCACCTGCACGGAATCCAGGGATAGCTGCCGGCCCATGTGCTGGGAGTCCATCCGCATCTGCAGGCCGGTCTGATCGGCGCGTTGGCGCAGGACCAGGAAAGCGTAATGCCACTCGCCGCTGGGCGGGTTGTTGGCGAAGTAGAAGTACATCGGGGAGCCGCTCCAGCCGGTGCGGTCCGCGCCCGCGCGGCGCTGCACGTAGACCAGGGGCAGTGGTTTGCTCTCGGGCGGAAAGTCGTACTTGAACCAGAAGGAGAGCAGGTACCAGCCGGCCTCGGTGGGGGCCACCGGGGAGGTGAGGCTGGCATTGGCGTCCGCCGGGGCGTCGGCCTTGCGCTCCACCTGGAGGCAGCGCTCGCCGGCGCAGCCGCCGAGGGCAGTCGTCAAGGTGGCGGCCGCCGGGTTGGCCAGCTCCCAGCCGGTCGGCTGACCCTGAGCGTTCACTTCCTCGGCGCTGCCGTTGGGCATCAGGTTCTCGCCCGCCAGCGGCGCAGGCGCAGGCGCGGGCACTGGCGCGGCGGAGACGGGGCCGCCCAGGGCCGCTAGCGTCAGGAGCAGAGTCACCGCGGAAACGTAACGAATGCGCATGGTCGCGGCTCCTTGTCCTAGTACGGGATGACCAGCACGGACCAGTAGCTGAAGCTGGGCACGGTGGCGGTGAATTTGCCGCCGGCCGCCTGCAGCGGCAGCGTCTGGCTCTGCTCGGTGGCGTCGGGGTTGAGCACCCTCGCCTCGGCGAGACGCGGCGCGCCGCCGGCGAACAGTTCCGGCGCCAGCGTCACTTGGACATTCTCGGCGACCGGCGGGACCGCGGCCTGCTGGGTGATGCGCTCCTCCACCGGCGAGTTGATGAGGTTGATCACCAGGAACCGACCGTCGGCGTTCTGCAACTGCTCCACGAACCGCTCGTAGACGATCGGGCGGCTGGCGGTCACCTGCACCAGCTTGGTGGCCTCCTCCAGGGGCAGCCGGTGCAGCGTATTGCTGAGCAAGAACTCGCTGTAACGGAAGGCGAACTGGTTGTACAGGCGCCAGGCGGCCTTGTTATTCCGGTTGTCGCCGGGAATCCAGCGGAAGCCGCCGGCCCACGAGAAAGCCTTGATCCAGCGCGTATCCACCTCGTTGTAGCCCGGACCGCCGCCCCAGCCGGCGAAGAGGAAAGCCCCGAACTTGCGGGCGCGCTCGGCCTCCTCGGTCATGTTGCGGGCGAAATCCACCCAGCGGTTGTCGGGGGCGGCCGCCTCGCCGGCCCCCTTGGCCACCTCATCGAGGATATAGCTCCCCGGCGCGATAGTGGCCGCCTCTTTCGAGGACATGACCCAGTCCCCATTGTCGGGGCGGAAGCCCGCCCAGTTGAAGCCGAAGAGGAAGTCCGAGTACTTGGCCCGGGACTCGGTCATGGTGAGCTTCATGTTGCGCGCAGTCAGGGCGTCGCCGTCGCGGACGGAGGGCTGCGGCTTGCCTGCGTAGTCCAGGTACATACTGGAGGGAGCCAGCGGATCGCCGATGGCCGGGACGCTGTAGTGCCCGTCGTAGCGCACGCCGTCGTAACCCAGGACCTCGCGGCCCCGAATGATGGACTCCGCCCCCAGGTGCGCCAGCTCCGGGTGCTCGAAGTTGAGCGGGGCGATGTGCAGGCCGCCCGGGCTGATGCTGTCGATGATCGGCTGGAACTCCTTGTCGGTCAGGCTGGCGGGGTATTGCTGGTAGAAGCGCTGCAAGAGCGGCAGCGTCTGGGTGTTCAGCCCGCCGAAAACCGAGCCGTCGCGGGTGAAGATCAGGTACTCGGGGTGTTTGCGGGCGAACTCGGTGCCGCCCACGCCGGAGACCGACGAGTTGACGTACACTGTCGAGTAAATGCCGTTCGCGTGCAGGTCGGAGGTCAGCTTCTTGAGGCCGGAGACGGTGGAACGATAGGCGGTGTCGCCCTGGCCGGAGAAGTAGTTGTCAATCCCCGGCGGCGGAGCCACGCTGCTGAAGGGGTCGTAGGCGATGCCCAGAATCTCCCCGACCGACTCGTAGTTGGTGCGCCAGTCGGCCACCCAGTCGGCGATACGCTTGGTTATGTACGGGTCATACTGCTCCCCCGGTTTCGGCATGTTCCAGGAGCGCAGCGAATCGCCGCCGTAAGCCACGCAGGCCGACCAGGGGTTCTGGGCGCAGGCGAAAACCTCACGGCCGCGGGCCTCCTGGCCTCCGGCGGTCGCGGTGGCGGTCACCTCGTAGCCGAACTCGGCGGTGGGCTTGAAGGTGAAGCTCACCTTGCCGGCGGCGTCGGTGGTGCCGTCATACTTGGCGGCTTCCTGGTCGAGCAGGCGCGCCACGCGGCACTGCACGGCGGCGGTCTGCCCGGCGGTCAGGCCGGTAACGGTTACCTGCAGTTGCACCGGCTCGCCCGGGCGGACCTGCAGCTTGTCCGGCCAGACCTGGACGGCCAGGTCCGCGGAGGCGACGGAGGCCAACACCAGCAGGGCGAGCAACACAGCAACGAATTTAGCCACGAGGGGCACCTCCGGTGGAGTTATTGAGCAGTGTCTTGAGCACGCCGCGCATCTCGCGGAACCAGCCGCGGCTTTCCCAATACGGCGTGACGCCCGCGGGCGGATCGCCCATCGGCGCGCCCAGCCAGACCACGACTTGGCCCTGGCCGTACGCGCCGCTGACCAGCAGCGGGTACCCGGCGGCGGTCAGCAGGGTCTGAGCGCCGGGACGGACCAGCTTGGGCTGCTGCAGCCACTGCACCTGACCCAACTCGTAGCTCGCCCCGGCGACCGGCACGAACTGCGGCAGGCGGACCAGGTCGAAGAAGCCGTCCGGTTCCAGCGGGAGCGCCTCTTTCAGTGGGCTCTCCTGGAAGCGGCTCTTGCCCAGGCTGCTGATTCCGCCGGTGAGCAGCAGCTTGCCCCCGGCTTGCACGTACTGCTGGACGGCGATCTGCCCGGCGTCGCCCAGCGCGTTGGCGCCGACGTTGTCCAGGACGATCAGATCGTAGCCGAGCAACTCTTCCGCCAGCAGCGGCTGGTAAGTCAACTCGGGCCCGAGCACGCCGGAGGTGTAGTAGCTTTCGCGGAAGCTGACGCCCGGGGCGATATTGCGCAGGATCGGCTCAACGCGGTTGTACTCGGACCACAGGCCCAGAGCATGCAGGACCCGAACGCCCTCATGCGGCTGGAGCTTGAGGCCGCGCTGGCCCATCAGTTCGGGCTTGATCTTCTGGGGCAGCGGGGCGCGGTACGGCGAGGCGGTCTCCGGCGCGTAGTAGACGCCCTCATCGCCCGAGTAGAGGAACTCCGCGGTCTTCTTCTGCGCGCCTTCGCCCAGGGTGATGGTTACGATCAGCGCTTGGCGGCCCAGTCCGGGCACGGTGAAGTCCACCGACTGCAGGTTCCCGCGGGTGAGGTTGGTCAGGGTGACGGTCTTTTCGGCTACCACGGCCGAGCGGTCGCCCTTCTCCAGCTTGATCGAGACGGGCAGGGAGGCGACGGGCTGCTCGGTGGCGCGGAACTGCCACTTGAGCGTGTCCTCCTGGCGGTCGGCGGTCACCATCGCCGTCGCGTCGGCGTAGTAGCAGTTATGCACGTTCTGCACGGGCACCAGCGTGTACTCGGTGCTCCAAGACTTGCCCGGCGCGATCAGCACCCGGTCGTAGAACCACTCGGTGGTGTACATGGTGATGCAGGAGTAGTGCATCTTGAGGTAGTTGTAGTCCACCAGCGCCAGCAGCCCCACGCCGCTGTCGCGGTCGAAAGTCATGGCCCAGCCGGCGGAGGGCCGGCGGACAAATTCGTCGCCGTAGCAGCGGTCGTTCTCCACGTAGACCATGCGGATGCCGAGGTTGGAGGGGCGATAGGCGACCTGGAGGCCCTTGTTGCCGCCGCAGTAGAAGCGGTTCTGGATCCACGAGCCGGGGAAGCGGGGGGCGTCGGAGGTGTTCTCCAGGCTCATGCGCACGTGAATCGCCGGGGTGTCAGCCCGCAGCGTGACGATCTTGCGCATGACTACGCCCTTAAGGTCGGCGCTCTGGTCTTTCAGCGCCCGCCACAGCTCGATCTGGAAGACCTCGGGCGTATTCTGCAGAATCTTGTACTCGTACGGCTCGTTCTGCAGTTCGCCGGGATGGTACTGCTGCCAGACCATGTCCTCTAGCAGGCCGCCGCCGGTGGGGTAGATCCAGTCGCGGTCGGCGCCCTCCTTCTGCTCCCGGTACTTGAAGCTGCGGATGGCGCCGCCGTGAGGCACGTCAAAGCTCAGGGCGTAGAAGTCGTTGGTGACCGCAATCGTGGGCGGCGTGGAAGTCACCTGCAGGGGGCCGGCGCCGGCAGCGGTCAGGCCGGCTAGCGTCGCGGCGAGAACTAGGGCGAGCAGATAGCGGCTCAAGCGAACATCACTCCTCCTCGGAATGGGGCGGGCAACCGGGCCGCGGCTCAACTCGGTGGTTCCCCGCAAGAGCGGCGGATGGTCAGGGTGGGCTCTAGCAAAATCTGCGGGGGCGGTCCGCCAAAGGGGGCGGTGAGAATCCGGGTGAGCAAGCCGATAGCCTCGCGGCCCAGGCGCTCCACCGGCTGGCGCACGGAGGTGAGCGGGGGGAAGGTGTAGCCGCTGGGGGCCAGGTCGTCAAAGCCCACTAAGGCCACGTCCTCGGGCAGGCGCACCCCGTGCTCGCGCAGGGCGGCCATGGCTCCATAGGCCAGGGCGTCGTGGACGACGAAGCAGCCGTCGAGTTCGCCGCCCTGGTCCAGGAAATCGCACATGGAGGCATACCCGTACTCCTCGCTGGGGACCGTGCCCGGCAGGTCGCTGCCGATCAGGGCCGGCGCCGGTAGCCCGGCTTCCGCGAGGGCGCGCCCGAAACCGTCCCAACGGCCCTGAACAGAGGTCAGCACGCGCGACCGCGGCGGGTAGTCGAGCAGCGCCAACCGCTGCCGCCCCGCGGCCAGCAGATGCCGGCCGGCGAGGTAGCCGCCCCGCTCGTTGTCGGTCGAGACAGAGCCGACCGCCAAGCCCGGGATGAAGCAGTCCACAAACACCAGCGGCACCTGCTGCGCGAGCAAGTCTCGGTAATAGTCGCGGTTGATCTCCGGGTCGGTAGGGGAGACCAGCAGCCCCTCCGCGCCCTTCTCCAGGAGCAGGTCTACCCGCTCGCGTTCCTTGTCCGGGGAGGCGTCGGAAACGGCGATCAGCGTGGAATAGCCGGACTCCCGCGCCGTGCTCTCGACCGCCGCCAGCAGCTCGGCAAAGAAGGAAACGCCCAGAGAGCCGAAGACCACGCCGAGGGTGGCAGTATGCCGCGTGCGCAGACTGCGGGCGGCGTGATTGGGCCGGTAGCCGAGGCTCTGGGCGACCTCCAGGATGCGGTTCCGGGTGGCCTCGCTAATGCGGCCCGTACCTCGCAGGGCGCGATGCACGGTGGTCGTAGAGACCCCCGCGGCGTTAGCAACTTCCACTAAACCGACGGTGTGCTTGGCCATATTCACTGGGAAAACGTTTACGCAACAGGTATACAATAATCGGCGGGGGCTGTCAAGGGGTTGTGGGAAGGGGATCTGTCGTTGCCTTTTGTAGGGCGGGGGCTTGTACCCCGCCGGACTAACGATTGCTTACCGACGGCGGGGTACGAGCCCCCGCCCTACAGTACGGCAGCCCCTTCGCCTTTGCTGTTACTAGGCAGAGCATGCCAAAGCCGGCTCCACCAACTCACCGCCACTGCCCGCCTTGGCCCTGCCCTAGTGCATGCCACTGAACCCAAAGAGCAGGAAGAAACTCACTAAGGTTAGGATAAAGAACGGAATCCAGGCCCACTTCATTTTTCCATCAACTCGTCTCACAGAGCCGTGTCAGTATATCAAGTATATTATACCCACTTCGCGGGCCGGGAAACCGATTCCGCGCGGAAGGACCTTCCCCCGCGGGCGCTGAAAGGCAGGACTGACATGCGCGACACCAGCGAGACAACTCTATACGGCGTGCGCCTGACCCATCCGGATCGGGTCCTCTATCCAGAATTGGGGCTGACCAAGCGCGAACTGGTCAAGTACTACGCTCGCCTCGCCGACCACCTCCTGCCGGAGGTCGTGGGCCGACCGCTGAGCGTTGTGCGCTGCCCCGAGGGGCGCGGGGGCGAGTGCTTCTACCAGAAGCACACCACCCGGGACATGCCGGAGTATATCGGGCGCGTGCCGATTCAGGAGGACGCAGCGGTCGCTGACTACCTGGAGGTCCACGACCGGACCGGGCTGCTCTGGCTGGTGCAGATGGGCACGCTGGAGATACACCCGTGGGGCGCGCACTCGGCGGACGTGGAGCATCCCGACCGAATGATCTTCGACGCGGACCCCGCGCCGGGCGTCGCCTGGGGCGAGGTGGAGCGCTGCGCCCTGCGGCTGCGCGAGTTGCTGGTCGAGGTGGGCCTGACCAGCTTCGTGAAGACCACCGGCGGCAAGGGCCTGCACGTGGTCGTTCCCCTGGCGCCCGGCCCCAGTTGGGATCAGGTCAAGGATTTCGCCCACGCGGTGGCCCTGCGCCTCGAAAAAGAGGAGCCGGCGCGGTACCTGGCTAATATGTCCAAAACCAAGCGGGCGGGCCGCATCTTCGTGGACTACCTGCGCAACGCGCGCGGCGCGACGGCGGTCGCGGCCTACTCCACGCGCGCCCGGTCCGGCGCGCCGGTCTCCACGCCGCTGTTCTGGGAGGAGCTGGGCTCCGGCCTGCATCCGGAGCAGCTCAACGTGGCGACCGTGCCCGACCGGCTGGCCGCGCAGGAGCAGGACCCCTGGGCTGCGATGCGGAAGCTGCGGCAGCGGTTGCCGGAGGCCTTTAGCTGACCATCAGTTCGCAACCAGTAGTCAAGGGAGGCGTCGTTAAGTGACTTATGATTCGCTGGTAGCTGCTCTGGAAGAGGGCCTGAACGAGGTCCCCCTGCTGGACGCGCATACCCACCTGGTCGGCGGGCACCTGTCCGCCCGCGGGCTGCACGATCTGTTCCTGCATCACATGGTCATCAGCGATCTGTACGCGGCGGGCTGCCCCTCCGGCGCCCGGCTCAGCGACGAGCCGACCGAGGAGGAGGCCACCCGGCGCCTCGAGGAAGCCCTGCCCTACGCGCCACTGATTCGCAACACCTCCTGCTCCTGGACCTTGCGCGTGATCCTGGGCGACCTGTACGGCTGGCACGAGCCGATCACCGCGGAGAACTGGCGGGAGCTGGACGCGGTCATCCGTCGGCGGTCGGCGGACCCGGCCTGGCCGCGGGAGATCATGCGGCGCGCCGGGATCCACCGCGCCTGCACCGAGATCGTGCGCCGCGGCGACGGCCACGCCGACGACCTGCTGCAATACGCGCTGGAGTGGGCCTTCTTCGCGCGCGCGCAGTGGGGAGTCAACGACATCCCCCTCTACGAGCTGGAGGCCACCTGGGGCCAGACCGCCCCCGCGCAGCCGCTGCCGGTGACGCTGGGCTCGCGGCCGCCCGTGGCGCGCGAGATCAAGACCACCGCCGACGTGCGCGAGGCCCTCGGCCACTACTGCGACCTGATTCCCTTCGACCAGGTCCTGTCCACCGCCCAGCACCTCTCCACCGACCTTGACTACCGCCTTATCAGCGACGAGGAGATGAGCGCCGCCCTGCAGCGCCGCCCGCAGGCCACCGAGGCGGACCGCGACGTATACGCCAGCTACCTGCTGGAGGCCTTCCTGCAGGAGCTGGAGAGCCGGGACAGCGATCTGGTCTTCCAGTTCTCGCTGGGCGCCGAGCCGCTGCCCTTCGAGACGGCCAGCCGGATTTCGCAGCGCACCATCGCCCAGGCGGCGGAGATCATCGCCCGCCATCCGCGGGTGCAGTTCCAGTGCTTCCTCTCCAGCCGCCACGCCAACCAGAGCCTCTGCACCATGGTCCGCGAGTTGCCCAACTTCTCGGTGGCCGGCTACTGGTGGCACAATTTCTTCCCCAGCATCGTGCAGCAGATCATGGACGAGCGGTTGGACATGCTCCCGGTGAACAAGCAGGTCGGCTTCTTCAGCGACGCCTACAGCCTGGAGCTGGCCTACGCCAAGGCGCAGATGGTCCGCAAGGAGCTGGCCCCGGTGCTGGCCCGCCGAGTGAGCCAGGGCCAGTACACGCAGACCGAGGCCCTGGAAATCGCGCGAGAAATCCTCTACGTAACGCCGCAGACGCTGCTGGGGATGGTCCCGGCGGATGATTTGGCTCCTTGAATGCTACGGAAGGCCCATGGTCTATTTGAGTGCCAGCTACGGGAGGCATAGTGATGTCGAGAGCGAACAGCATTTGGCAGTCGCTAGGGTGCGGGATAGCGACTGTAGCGGTCATTCTCGGTATTCTGTCTGGTATACCGGCGGCTATATGGCTCGCGGTAGATGGAGACTGGGGTAGCATTGGCTGGGGGTTGGTTATTGGTGGCGTGATGCCGTTGGCCTGGATCGTCGCTTCTTTGCCTAGTCTCGCGACCGGCTTGATGGCTATTGCCCTGCTGCGGCTTGGAACTCGCCTATGGGTTGTTCCCGCCTTTATTGGGAATCTGTGGCAAGCGGGGCTTGTGCTGCTATGGAGCCTAGAGGTACTATCTTTCTTCTTTGACCGAGCATCACACGTCACGTTGATCCCTGCACTATTGTGGGGCTACGGCGTGACTCTGGGACCTTTGGCCTATATGGGTCGCGGTGAGGCCGTCGGCGATCGAGAGAGCTCCATTACCGGTTCTGAGATAGCTCTCATATTGGCGCCGGTATCGTATATATTCCTTGCGATTCTTCACGTGATCGAAGGGGGCGCGTTGTTCGCCCTGCCCATGCTGGTCCTAATGGGGCTATCTGCAGCTCTGGTCCAGGTGATTGCGACGGCACCAAGCATGGCCGCCAAAGCCAAAGCGTCACTAGATGAGCGAGACGATCAACTGGACACTGCATTGCACAGGGCGGCAGCTCGCGATGACCTGAAGGCTTTGCGTCGTCTCTTGCATCGCGGCGCTGATATGAATCCCCGTAACATACATGGATGGACTCCTCTGCATGTTGCTGCGCACGCAAATAGCGTAAAGTGTGCCACGGCGCTGCTTGACAGTGGGGCTGAAATAGAACCCCAGACCTACATGGATAGCGCTACTCCGCTGCATGTCGCAGCGGCGAATGGGCACACTGATGCTGTCGCGATTCTATTGGACCGGGGCGCAGCGGTGAATGCGACGGTTTCGTCGGGCGCAACGCCCTTGGATATTGCGAGAAGATATGGCTACCCCGATACTGCGCGGGCATTGCGGACAGCGGGCGGAGAGCTTCGATGGACAGCATCACAACAAGAGTAGGGGGATGTCTCTCATGACCAAACAGAACTTCGAGATCAAGAACGACGAGATCCAGGCGCAGTTTGAGATTAGACGCGCCGGCGAGGGCCTCGGCGACGCCCGGCTCAATCTCTCCTGGAGCAACTGGGGCTTCGGCGTGGAGCCGCTGGCCGTCTCGGCGGCGCGCCTGCAGAAGGCCGGGCTGGAGTTCATCGAGCTGCACGGCAATCACTACGGCCCGCACCTCGGCTATGAGCCGGAGGCGACGCTGCGAATACTCGGGGACCACGGCCTGCGGGTGAGCGGCGTCTGCGGCATGTTCTCGGCGGACAATGACCTCTCCAGCAACCGGCCGGTGCAGCGGCAGAACGCCCTGGACTATCTCCGGCGCGAGATCGCTTTCACCCAGGCGGTGGGCGGCACGTACCTGCTGGTGGTGCCGGGCGCCGTGGGGCGCGCCACGCCCTACGACGACATGGAGTTCCACCGCTCCGTGGAGACGCTGCGGATGGTGGCCGAGGAGTTCGTGGCGCACCACGTACGGGCGGCGGTCGAGCCGATTCGCTCGGCCGAGGTCAGCTTCGTGCACACCATCGCCGAGGCCAAGGACTATATCCACGAGGTCGGGCATCCCGGCGTGGCGCACATCAATGGGGACGTCTACCACATGCAGAGCGAGGAGTCGCACCTCGGCGAGGCGCTGCTGGAGGCGGGCGGGCGGCTGACCAACCTGCACCTCGCGGACAGCAACCGCTGCGCCCTGGGCGAGGGTTCGATGGACTACGACACCATCATCCGCGCCCTGTATGTCCTGGGCTACAATACCGACGGGCGGTTCCTGAGCTTTGAGCCGCTCGGCCCCGGCGGCGATCCCTACCCGGCCATGTACGGCCGCCCCGACCCCGCGCGGCTGGACGCGCTGGTGAACCAGTCGGTGCGCTACTTCCGCGAGCGCGAAGAGGCGGTGCGGGAGGGGTAGAGGGCCTCGGTAGGACAGGCGTCTCGCCTGTCGCCGCTGGAGTTGCGCGGTTTTCCGGAGGGGCCGAATGCGAGTACGACCGGCGTCTGCGCCGGGCGCACGGAGGCATCCGGCCCAGGGCTTAGCGTTAGCCGTGGGCCGGATACTTGCGGCGCTCGCTGCGCTCACGTCCTCGTATTCGGCCCCTCCGGGGAAAAGGCCGTTGCCTCTGCCGTTCCCCCCTCTCCTGTGGCACTTGTACTCAAGTGCACGGAGAGGGGCAGGGGTGAGGCCGGCTACCGCACCGTCACCGTCACCCGCGCTCCCCTCGGCGCGCTCCTACCGAAGGAGCCCCAAATACCGCTCATACTGCGCGTCCAGGTTGCCGCGGGGCTCGTACCAGAGCGGCGCGAAGGACCGCCGCACCACCTCGCGCAGCTCCGCGACCGAGGCCAGCTGCCCCCGGCCCAGCGCCTGGACCAGCAGGTTGCCGGCCACCGTGGCCTCCACCGGCCCGGCGGTGACGGGTAGTTGCAAAGCGTCCGCCGCCAACTGGCAGAGCAGCGCGTTCTGGCAGCCGCCGCCCACAATGTGCAGCACCTCAAAGCGCCGCCCCAAAATCCGCCCGAACTGCTCCAGCCCGTGCCGGTACGACAGGGCCAGGCTCTCCAGGACGCAGCGGACCAGCGCGGCGACGTCCGCCGGCGGCTCCTGGCCAGTGCGGCGACAATAGGCGCGGATCGCCTCGGGCATATCCGGCGGGGCCAGGAAATCCGGCGCGTCCGGGACCAGCAGCGGCCCACCGGCGGGGGCGCTCTCCGCCAACCGCGCCAGCTCCTCGTAGCCGTAACTCTCCCCGGCCCGCTCCCCCGCGCGGCGGCACTCCTGCAGCAGCCACAGGCCCATGATATTGCGGCAAATAAAGGGCTCCAGGCTTAGTTCGTTGCTCACCCGCGCGGCCAGGGCCTCCGCGGTCGTGACCGGCTCCGCGGTCATCGCGCCCAGCACCGACCAGGTCCCGCTGCTCAGGAAGGCCCCGCTGGCGTCGCCAAAGGGCACCGCCGCGACCGCTGAGCCGGTGTCGTGCGTGCAGGGGGCCACCACTGGAACCGGGCCGAAACCGGTCGCCTGCTGCACGCTCTCGCGCAGGGCGCCGATCGTCGTGCCGGGGTCCACCAGCGGCGGCATTATGTCCCAGGGCAGATCCAGGCGCTTGAAGACCTGCCGCTCCCACTCGCCGTGCCGGGGGTTGTAGAGCTGCGAGTGGATGGCGTTGGTGCGCTCGCCGACCTCCGACCCGCACAGGAAGTTCGCCAGCAGGTCGGGGATCATCAGGAAGCGATCCGCAATCCCCAGCAGCGCCGACCCCTCCCGGCGCATCGCCAGGAGCTGGAAGGCGGTATGAATCTGGTTGGGCGCCATGCCGGTCAGCTCGTACAGCTTGGGCAGGGGCATCCGCTTGGCCGCGACCTCCACCATCCCCTCGGTGCGCCGGTCGCGGTAGTGCACGGGATTGCCGACCAGCTCGTCCCCGGCCAGCAGCCCGAAGTCCACGCTCCACGAGTCAATCCCCACGCTCTCCACCGACGCCCCATAGCGCTCGACGTAAGCGCGCATGCCCTGGAGCACGTTCCGGTAGAGCGACAGAATATCCCAGTGCAGCGTGTCACCGACCAGCACCGGCTCGTTGGGGAAGCGGTGCAACTCCTCCAGCACCAGCCGGCCGTCGGCCAGCGTCCCGGCCACCGCCCGGCCGCTCTCGGCGCCGAGGTCAAAGGCGAGGTAGCGACGCTCGGCCATTACCCAATCTTCCTCCCCTGCACCGTCTCATACACCGCCAGGATATTCTCCACCGAGGTATCGGCCTGGATGGCGTGGTTGGGGCCGCAGACGTAGCCGCCGCCCGCGCCGAGAATCTCGATGGTCTCCTCGGTGTGCCGGCGCACCTCGTCGGCGGTGCAGTGGGGTAGGACGTGCTGGATGTCAATCGCCCCGTGGAAGGTCAGCACCCCGCCGAACTCGTCCTTGAGCCGGCGCGGGTCCATGTTCTTCGCGCGCACCTGGATGGGGTTGAGGATGCGCACGCCCACGTCGATCAGGTCGGGAATCATGTCCCAGACCGCGCCGCAGGAGTGGTAGAAGATGGCCAGCTTGGTCCCGAAGTGGCGCACGATCTCCGCGTAGAACTCCAGGTAATACTCGCGGAAGAACTCGCGCCACATCTTGACCGAGATGAACAGCGACTCCTGAGTGCCCAGGTCGCCGCCCCACTGCAGCTCGTCATAGCGCCCCCCGCCCGCCTCCAGCGCCAGGATCGCCTTCTCTATCATCCCCTCATTCTGCTTCTTGATCATGGACTTGGCGAGGTCCGGGTTGAGGGCCAAATCCAGCATGAACTGCTCCTCGCCGCGCCACATCATCATATGCTGCGGGCTGGCCGGGTCCGCGACGGAGGCCGCCAGCCAGTACTCATGCTCGGCGTCCAGGGCGGCCATCTGCGCCGGGATTTCCGAGTAGTCCCACCACTCAGGGTCACCGGCCCAGTTGTCGCGAGTCGCGAGGTCCTCCGCCGTCTTGACCGTGGCCCAGGGCCAGTAGACCGGGGTGGCGATGTCGCCGTACTTGGACTGGACGACTTTGCTGCGGGGTCCCCCGGGGCGGCCCTCCTTGCTGCCGTCCGGGTAGGTCTGCGGCGCGGGGCCGACGTATTTCACGCCGATGGTGCGCGTATCGCAGCCCAGAATACGGAGCAGTTCGTTGTGGTCGGAGATGCCGAAATGCTGATAGAGGGCCTGGGTGGGCTCGGTTTCGGCCGAGTAGAAACAGGGGACGCGGTCCGTGCTGCGGTGCTCAAAGGCGCGGCGAACGCGCTCGCGAGAAGTCATGGGTTAGTCCTCCGGAAACGGTATGATGGCGCAAAATCGCTGGGGCCTCGTTCGCGGCGCGCCGGCCGCAGACCTCCCTCGGAGGCCAGAGGGGGTCCGGCGGGGAAATCCCACTCTGATGAACATGAGCGACCTGACCGCACTGCTCAACCTACCCGGTAGCGCCCTATTCTGTGGCCCGGAGACCTGGCTGCCGGGGTCGCGCGCGCTGCTTTTGCACGAGCCGGAGCGGGTGCTCCTCGCCACCGACCCGGCGGAGGTCCCGCCGCTGCTGGCCGAAGCGCAACGCCGGATCGCGGGCGGCGCCTGGGTCGCCGGCTACCTGGCCTACGAGGCGGGCGCGGCGTACGAGCTGCCCACGCCTCCCGCGAGCGCGACGCTGCCCCTGGCCTGGCTGGCCTGCTACCCCGCCGAGCACGTGCAGGAGGTCCCGGCGGAACTGCTCCGCGCCCTGCCGGTTCCCGACACGCTGCCGCCGGTGGAGGTCGCGCTGAACGTCACCGAGGCGCAGTACCGGGCGGCAATTGAGCGCATCAAGGAGCTGCTCGCCTCCGGCGACACCTACCAGGTGAACTACACCTGCCGCGCCCGCTTTACGCTGGACCTCGACCCGCTGGCCTACTTCCTGGCGCTGACCCGCTCCCATCCCGTCCCCTACGCGGCCTACCTGAACCTCGGCGAGACGCAGGTGCTGAGCCTGTCGCCGGAGCTGTTCCTGGAGCGGCGCGGCGAGGTCCTGGCCAGCCGGCCCATGAAGGGCACCCGCCGCCGCGGGCGGACCGCCGAGGAGGACGAGGCCCTCCGCGCCGAGCTGGTCGGCAGCGAGAAGGACCGCGCGGAGAACCTGATGATCGTGGACATGGTGCGCAACGACCTGGGGCGGCTCTGCCGCGCCGGCAGCGTGGCGGCCCCGCGGCTGTTCAGCGCCGAGAAATACGACACCGTCTGGCAGATGACCGGCACCGTCACCGGCTGCCTGCCGGCGGGCGTAGGCCTACCCGAGATCATAGCCGCAACCTTCCCCGGCGCCTCCATCACCGGCGCGCCCCAGCGCCGCACTATGGAGATCATCCGGGACCTGGAGCCGGAGGCGCGGGGCGTGTACACCGGCGCGCTGGGGCTGTTCCGGCCCGGCGGGGATTTCGTCGCCAACCTGCCCATCCGCACCCTGGTCCACCGCGCCGGCGCCTACGAACTGGGCATCGGCGGGGGCATCGTCTGGGACTCGGCGGCGGACAGCGAGTATGAGGAAGCGCTGCTCAAGGCCTCCTTCGCCCTCCGCCTGCAGCCGGAATTGCGCCTGTTCGAGACGCTGTTGCTGACCGAGGCGCGGGAGTACCGTTACCTCGCCGAGCATTGGGCGCGGCTGGCCGGGTCGGCGGCGTACTGGGATTTCCCCCTGGACCCGGAGCGCGTGGCGTCGGCCCTGGCGACCGTTGCCGCGGAGGCCGCCGGCCTGCCGCTGGTGGTGCGCCTGGAGCTGGACCGCAGCGGGCAGGTGACCGTGATCCCGCGACCGCTGCCGGAGCCGCCGACCGGCCCGGTGCGGGTGCTGCTCTCGCCGGAGGCGACCGACTCCAATGACCGCCTGCTCTACCACAAGACCACGCAGCGCCGCCGCTACGACGAGCAGCGCGCCGCGGCGCTGGCGGCCGGCTTCTATGAGGTGATCTTCCGCAACCAACGCGAGAGCCTGACGGAGGGGGCGGTCACCAACCTCTTCGTGCGGACGGCGACCGGGTGGGTGACGCCGCCGGTGCTGGAGGGGCTGCTACCGGGCATCTGGCGCGAGGCCTTCCGGCGCGAAGTTGAGGCGGTGGAGCGACCCCTCAGCCGTGCGGACCTGGCGACGGCGCAGGAGGTAGTGATCGGCAACTCGGTGCGAGGAGCGGTCTCCGTTGACGAGGTCTGCGAAGCGAACGGGGAGAGGCTGTGGGCGCGAGTCGTTTCCGGGTAGCACAGGCTTCCAAGCCTGTGTGCCGTTGCCGTTCCCGTCGGTGGCACCGGCGTCTCGCCGGTGTGCCGTTGCCGTTTGTAGGGCGGGGGCTATGTTCCCCGCCGACTAAC
>DASXVN010000048.1:0-19693 GCA_036504235.1 Armatimonadota bacterium
GAGGGGGAGAACGGCAAAGGCAAAGGCTAACGGCGAGGGCAACGACAACGGCCGGGCGGAGCAAGCTCCGCCCCTACGGGAGCGTCAGCGGGGATCTCACCTTCCCTCGCTCAGCAACTCCCGCAGCCTGGCGGCGTTGGCGGGCGCGTAGGCTTGATAGTCGTTGTTGAAGTAGGCGTACAGGTCCCGGTCCTCGCCGGCGGCTTGGAGGCGCTGGGCCCAGGTGCGCAGGTCCTGTTCCGAGTAGTTCCCGGCGTCTGACGCCGCGAGGCCGTGGAAGCGCACGTAGAGGAAGTCTGTCGGGGCCGGCGGGTCGGGCGGCTGGGCCGGGCCGTCCGCCCAGACTAGCGCGCAGTGGTGCTCGCGCAGCACGGCGTAGACCTCCGCGCAGAACCAGCTCTCGTGCCGGAACTCCCAGGCCCAGCGCTCGCGGGGCGGCTTGAGGGCCAGGAAATCCGCCAGGCGCGGGAGGTCGGCGCCGAAGTTGGGGGGGAGCTGCCAGAGGAGGGGGCCCAGCTTCTCGGCCAAGGGGGCCAGGCTCCGGCGCTGGAGCTGGAGGGGCTCGGCGCAGTCGTGGAGCTTGCGGTTGTGGGTGAGGTAGCGGTTGCCCTTCACCGCGAACCGGAAGCCGGGCGGGGTCCGGTCATGCCACTTCTGCGCAGTGCTCTCGCGGACGGTGTGGTAGAAAGTGGTGTTCAGCTCGACCGTGTCAAAGACGCCGGCGTAGTACTCCAACTCCTGGTCGGCGGCGAGCCCCTCGGGGTAGAAGCGCCCCCTCCAGTGCGGGTACGACCAGCCGGAAGTGCCTACGCGGATCTCGCGCATGAAGGGGAGACGAAAGGGGGAGGTGGGTTCCTCAGTGGAAGGGGGCGTTTCGCCGTTACTGTAGGGCGGGGGCTTGTACCCCGCCGCGGGCAGACGAGGGTTAGCGACGGCGGGGTACCCTTCGACAGGCTCAGGGCCTACGGCGAGCCCCCGCCCTACAGGGGGAAACGGCAGGGATAGGGAGGACCTTCCCCCCTCCGCAGGGAACAGGGCGGCGTGCTGAGTAATGCGGCCGGATTTGTCTTGGTGGCTCTCGTGGGCGTGTGCGTCGCTACGCTGCTGATGTGGCTGTGCGCGGCTCTCGCCGGCGTGGAGCGGGTGTCGCTGCGCAGTAGCGTGATCGCGGCCACCGGCTTTGGCCTGCCGCTGGCGGCGGCGCTGAGCGTCATGACCAGCACCGGCAACGCGGGTCTGGGGCTGCTGCTGGTGGTCGCCGCGGTGGCTTTCGGCTTGGGCATGATCCGCGTGGCCTTCGGCACCACCTGGGGCAAGGCGGCGCTTACCTGGTTCATGCACGTGTGCGTCTGGGTGCTGATTAGCTCGCTGATGATCCGGCTGCGGCACTAAGTTGGACCAATAATGACTCCTCGCCGCGGCGCGGGGGTTACTTTGCGAGAGGTGATAGTCATGGCTGTCGAACCGAAATTCTCCGTGGGTCTGTGGGTCCTGGGTAAGTGTGGGGACCGTTTTTGCCTGGGCGGGTATGGCCCCTCGGTGCCGCTGGACGAGCAGATTCGTATTGCCGCCGGGCTGGAGGGGATTACGGGTGTCGAGTGCCACGGCTCGGATTTTGACGATTTCAGCGTGGACCGGTACGTGGACCTGGTGGGCGCGGCCGGTCTGACGACCACCAACGTCAACACCAACGTCTGGGGCGTCGCCAAGTATGCGCTGGGAGCGTTCACGCACTTGGACCCGGTCATCCGGCGCGCGGCGATTAACGAGGGCAAGCGCTCCTGCGCCCTGGCGCGGCAGATGGGCGCGCCTAGCGTTGCGCTGTGGCTGGGGGCGGACGGCTTTGACTACCCCTGGCAGCTCGACTACTCCCGGCACCTGGACCTGCTGGTGGAGGGCATCCGCGAGGTGGCCGAGGAAGCCGCGCCGGAGCTGAAAGTGGGCGTGGAGTACAAGCAGAAGGAGCCGCGCACGCACATGACCGTGGCCAACGCCGGGGTGTGCGTGGCGCTCCTGCAGGAGATCGGCCGGGACAACGTGGGCGGCACGGTGGACTACGGCCACGCGCTGATGAGCCAGGAGAACCCGGCGGCGTCGGTGTGCCTGCTGCAGCGCTACGGCAAGCTGTTCAACGTGCATTTCAACGACGCCTGGGGCCTGTGGGACGACGACATGATCGCCGGCAGCGTGAACCCCAGCCTGACCCTGGAGTTCCTGTACTACTGCCGCAAGACCGGCTACAGCGGCTGGTACGGCCTGGACATGTTCCCCTACCGCGAGGACGGCGGCGAGGCGGCGCAACTGGCCGTGGACAACCTGCGCGCGCTGTGGGGCAAGCTGGACGACATTGACGAGGCGGCGCTGAACGCGGCCCAGGAGACCATGGGCGCGGTCGCCACGCAGCGGGTGATCGGGAAGGTTTGGTACGGGTAGCTAACGGCGGCCCACCCCGCCCGCGGGGGACCGCGGGCACCCCTCCCGGTGCGGGAGGGGCTACGGCAGAGGCAACGGGCGGGTCGCTTCCGCGGAGGGGCCGAATACGAGGACGTGAGCGCGGCGAGCGCCGCAAGTATCCGGCCCACGCCTAGCGCTAGCCCTGGGCCGGATACTTGCGCGCGTTCCGCTCGGAAGCGGATCGCGCTCGTATTCGGCCCCTCCGGGAGACGGCAACGACAACGGTGGCCCACCCCTCCCGGTGCGGGAGGGCTGCGGCAGAGGCAACGGGCGGGTCGCTTCCGCGGAGGGGCCGAATACGAGGACGTGAGCGCGGCGAGCGCCGCAAGTATCCGGCCCACGCCTAGCGATAGCCCTGGGCCGGATACTTGCGCGCGTTCCGCTCGGAAGCGGATCGTGCTCGTATTCGGCCCCTCCGGGAGACGGCAACGGCAACGGTGGCCCACCCCTCCCGGTGCGGGAGGGCTGCGGCAGACGGCAACGGCAAACAGACGGACAGGGAGGGGCAACAGTGTTCACGCGCATTGATCATGTAGAGATTCTGCCGAGTGATTTCGAGAAATCGCTGGCCTTCTACCAAGAGGTCCTGGAATTCCGGCTCGTGTCCCGGACGCCGGTGGAGGCCGGGCCGCTGAAAGAGATCGCCTACCTGCAACTGGGCGACACGGTCATTGAGCTCCTCCATGTGGAGGAGGCGGCGCCGCCCCCGGCCGGGTTCACCGTCGGCTACCGGGCCATGGCCCTGGAAGTGGCCTCCATGGAGGAGGCAACGGCCTTCCTGGCCGAGCGGGGTGTCGCCGTGACCTGGGGGCCGATGGATCTTGGCTCCTGCCTCCGCGCCGAAATCACCGATCCTGATGGTCTGCCCCTTGAGCTGCGGGAATGGAAGGAGCGGCTCTGGTAGCTGTGGGGTAGGGGAGCAGAAGGCGGGGGCCTGCGGGACGGCGGCCGGCAGAGCTGCGCGGCCGTTGCCGTTGTAGGGGCGGAAATTGGGCCGTCCGCGGGACAATCTCCGCCCGCGCGTTCCACTGACGCACTTGGATGGTTGGTTGCAGCGCCGGCGCTAGGCGCGGGCGGAGATTCGGCGCAGACGCCGAACTTCCGCCCCTACAACGGCAACGGCGAGAGCCTCACCCCTGCCCCTCTCCGTGGCGCTCGCAGACGAGCGCCTTCGGAGAGGACGGCGAACGGCAGACGGCAAAGGCAACGGATCAGGAAGCGGCGGACCGCGGGCGGTGGAGGGTTCCCGCCCAGCGGGAGGCGACCGCTAGCGGCGGCGGGGTACGAGCCCCCGCCCTACAGGACGGCAACGGCCGGGCCGGCCTCGCTGCGCTCGTGCGGGCCCTCCAACGGCTAACGGCACACCGGCGAGACGCCGGTGCCACTGACGGCAACGGCAACGGCCGGCGGGGGACCCTTCGACAGGCTCAGGACATCCTGCGTAGCCCCCGCCCTACATTGGGAGGTTTCTCATGGCACACTCCGGACGCTGGTATCCCCAAAGACCCTATTTCGGCCTGCACTATGACCTGCACGCCAACGCGAAGGACACCGTGCTGGGCGCGCGGTGTCGGGTGGACGAGTTGGTGGCCTCGCTGAAGCTGATGGGGCCGGAGTGGGTGCAGACGGACTGCAAGGGGCACGCGGGGATGACCAGTTGGTTCAGTCGGGTGCCCAACGCGACCGTCAGCCCGGGCGTGAAGAAGGATGCGCTCAAGTGCTGGCGGGAAGCGACCCGGCGGCTGGGGGTGCCGCTGCACTGCCACTACTCGGGCATCTGGGACCGCGCCGCCGCCGAAAAGCACCCGGAATGGGCCGTCGTGCCCAACCCGAAGACCGCTAAGACCACCGAGTCGCTCCAGATCGCCGCGACCCGGATGTGCCCGCGGGGCGGGTACCTGGAGGGCCTGCTGCTCCCGCAGATGCTGGAGTTGGTGGATCGGTACGGCGTGGACGGGTTCTGGGTGGACGGGGAGATCTGGGCGGTGGAGCCGTGCTATTGTGCCGCCTGCCGCGCCGCCTTCCGCGAGCAGACCGGGATCAAGCGACCGCCGACCAGCGTCGAGGACCCCGACTGGGTGGCCTGGATCAACTTCCAGCGGCAATCGTTCTACGACTACGTGACCCGCTACGTCACCGCCCTGCACGAGCAGCGGCCGGAGGCGCGGGTCTGCTCTAACTGGCTGCACAGCTTCCGCGACCCCGGGGAGCCGGTGGTGCCGACCGACTGGATTAGCGGCGACAACGTCTATGGCCTGGACCCGGTGCGCTGCGAGGCGCGGTTTCTCTCCACCCGCGGGCGACCCTGGGACGTGATGAGTTGGAACTTCTTCCGCACCACGGAACTCGCGGACCGGACCCGGCCCGCCACGACCAAGGAACCGGAGATGGTGCAGCAGGAGGCGGCTACGGTGCTGGCGCTGGGCGGGAACTTCCAGGTCTACGAGAACGCCGGCGGCTTGCGCGACGGGCGGCTGGTGGACTGGCGGATGAAGCGCCTGGGCGCGGTCGGCAAGTGGGTCAAGGAGCGCCGCTCCTGGTGCCGGGACACGGAGGCGGCGCCGCAGGTCGCGGTGCTGCACTCCGAGCACCATTTCCACGCGCAGCCCGCGCCGGATTTGTACTTCCACGTGGACACCGCCGCCGTGGAGGGCGCGGCGTTTGCGCTGCTGGAGAACCAGCTCAGCGTGGAGATCCTCGACGAGTGGGCGCTACTCCCGCGACTGACGGAATTCCCCCTGGTGGTCGTCCCTGAGCAGGACAAGATGTCCGCGGAGATGCTCGCGGCGCTGGTCGGGTATGTGGAGCAGGGCGGCAAGCTGCTGGTGACCGGCGCGGCGATGTACGACCGCGCGAAACCGGCCTTCTGGGGCGCGACCGCGCCGAAGATGGAGGAGGACCGCAACTACTACGTGCCCTCGGGCGAGGCGACCTTCGCGGCCTGGAGCAAGCAATGGCGGCTGCTGAAGCCCAAGTCCGCCCGGATTTTGGGCTGGCTGGGGAAGACGCCGCTGCTGGACGCTGAACTGACGCCGTACCCGGGCGCGGTGCTCAACCAAGTGGGGCAGGGGCAGGTGGCGTACGTGCCGTGGGACGCCTGCCGCTTCTACCGGGAGACGCGCTACCCGGCGGTGCGGGAGTGGTTCGGGGAGCTGGTCGCAGCGCTGCAACCGGACCTGGGGCTGAGCGTGACCGCGCCGCCGGCGGTGGACGTAATCCTGCGCCGCAAGGGGCGGCGGCGGCTGGTGCACCTGATCAACCGCGCGAGCGGCCTGCCGCTGGAGCCGCCGGCCAAAGGCGTCGCGGCGATCCCGCCGGTGGGGCCGGTGGAAATCGAGATGCGCCTGGCTGAGCCGCCGCTGAAGGTGCGGCTGGCCGGCGACAAATCGGCGCTAGACTGGGGCTGGGCCGAGGGCCGGCTTTGGGCGAGAGTGGCGGAGGTGGGGGTACACTGCGCGGTGGTGGTGGAATAGGGGAGGGACAGTCCTCCCCTCGCCCGCGCTCCGTGTCGGCGGCCCCTGCCGCGATCGCTGCCGAACAGGTCCTCAGCCGAAGGGCGGCGCCCACGCTATGACCTTGTACTGGCCCCCGAGCTTCCGGAGGAAGAAGAAGGTACCCAACTCCTGGACCTTCCCCTGCTTGTCCGTCACCCGCTCGCGCGCCAGGACGGTGATTCCCGGCGGCCCGCTTCGGTAGGCCACCTGGGTGCTGCCGTCTGGGGACTTCGTGCGGAGTTCGTAGATGGACCAGTAGTGAAGCGCCCACTTGGGTGGGTTCGCGGTTCCGAAGGCATAATCGAAGATGATCTGGTCGTCCTGCCAGCGCCCCGGATGGCCTGCAACCTCCTTTGCCCATATCTCGCGCAGTTCGGCGGCTGTCCACCTCGACTTGCCGTACTGGACCGACGGTCCGGGGTCGAAGTATTGCGAGAACGCTGGGTAGTCTCCGGCCTTCCAGGCCTTCGCCAGGCCGTCAATGACGCCGCGAATCTCGCCCTTTTCCCTTTCGGTCATGGTCTCCCAGACGGGGTCTATGCGCTCGCCGCGAAAGACGACCTTAGCGTCTGCGGGCATCTTCATGGTGAAGAGGGAGTCCGGCGGGTGGGTGTCGTACTCGATAGGCCAGCGGTCTTGAGTAGCGACGGATACGCCGTCGTTGAAGTAGGTGGTGACCATACGCAGCAGCCTTGACCCATCGTCAGTGAGATAGCACCGATTGGTCTCGGACGACGCCGAGGGTTCGCGAGCCGAGGGGGGCTTGGTCGCTGTTATGAGGATGACCCGCGTGGGCTTGCCCTCCAGTTCGCCGCGCGTTTCTTTGGCTGTCAAAGACCACCCGTTCATCTGATACGCGCCGATCCACTCGCGCAGGGATTCCGGAGTCCCCGCGGGAAGCTTGACCTGAGCGAGGCCCTGGGCAAACCTCTCGCGCATCTTATCTCGCATCCTAAAGGGCAAGTCTACCGCGTTCCAGACCAGTTCATACTCGTCTTCGGTCTTGTGCCATACCCACAGCACGTTGTCGTGTTCGCTGGGTGAAAGATGGCCTTCGACGGTGTTCCCACCAGCTTGGGTCTCCGAATAGACACGCCCGTTCGCAGAGACCCAGTACTCCTGGCGCTGCACAAGCTTGCCCTCGCGGTCATAGATGCTGATGATCCCGTGCGTCACGCGTGCCTCACTGGCGGCCTCGGCAAGGGCCAGCAGCTTGGCGGAATCCAGCCGGAAGGGATAGAGGCCCAGCGTCACCGCCGTTAGCAGCACCACGGCGACTCCGACCGCGACCAACTTGGCTCGGCGGCGGGGGACGGTGAATCCAGCAGGGCGCGAAACCTGGGCTCGGTCCAGGGCACTAGCGGTCAAGTCGTGGGTCACGACCATTCCGGCATCGCGGCCCGCCAACGACTCTGCCAGACCGCGGAGGGAACGCCATTGCCGCTCGCAATCGGCGCACTGCGCCACGTGTCCGTTCAGGCTCTCCGTAGCCTCGCGCGAGGCGTCTCCGGCTAGTGCCATGCCCATCACCTTTCTCGCTTGGGGGCAGTTCATGAGCCCTCACCTTCCTCCAGGTCTCGCCTGAGCATCTCCAGGCCCCGGTACAGCCGGGTCCACACCGTGCTCTGTTTCCACCCCAGGAGCGCCGCGATCTCCGCCCCGCTCAGGTCCTCATAGAACCGCAGCACCAGAGGTATGCGGAATTCCTCGGGCAGCTTGCGCAGCGCTTCGCCTAGCAGCAGCGGCAGCGAAAGGTCCTGCTCGGCTGCGGGCAGGCTGGTGACCTCACAATCGAGGGGCGCCTGCCGACGGTTCCGGCGGCTCTTCCGCACCGCCATGCGCAGAGCGATGCGGGTCAGCCAGGTGCCGAAGGAGGCCTCGTGGCGGAAGGCGCGCCTCTGTCGGTAAGCCGCCATAATCGCCTCCTGGACCACGTCCTCGGCGTCTTCTCGTCCAGGCAGAACTCGCCCGACCAAGCGCAAGACCTGCGCTTGATGGCGACGGGCCAGAGCCACGAAGGCGTCGTCGTCGCCTGCAATGTCGCACGGCTGGGACCTATCCTCGGGCATGAATCTCCTCCGCGGCGGGCGCTGGGGGTTGCCTTTTGTATATATGGTGTCCCCCACGGTGGTTTTTTGCTCAGGGAGAAGATTCTTTTCGGGGTGCCTTGATCACCTGCAAGCTGGGGGCGCGGGGGGGAAAGCCAAACGGCGAACGGCAGGGCCGACCTCGCTGCGCTCGTGCGGCCCCTCCGGGAGACGGCGGACGCGACGGCGAACGGCCGGCGGGGGACCCTTCGACAGGCTCAGGGCAGGCGTAGTCCCCGCCCTACAGGACGGCAACGGCTAACGGCCGGGCGGAGCAAGCTCCGCCCCTACGGGAGACGGCGCGGTCGCCGCGACCTCAACCTTGCGAAATCGGCGGCTGACAGGTACTATAGAGGGGGGGGCGGTTGCCCCCTTCTTTTGCTTTTCTGGATAGGAAACGGTACATGCGAGACGTGGCTTCCGAAAACGATACGCGGGGCGTTAATCTGGCTCATGTGGGGATCAAGGACCTGCATCTGCCGGTCATGATCCGCGAGCAGGATGGCGGGATGGCGCGGGTTTTGGGGCAGATTGACGCTTCCGTGGCGCTGCCGCACTATGAGCGCGGCACCCACATGAGCCGGTTCGTGGAAATTCTCAACCGCTGGAGCCGCCACGCGGTCTCCGGGGCCGAGATGGAGGACATCCTCACCGAGTTGCGGGAGGTCTTCCACGCGCCGCGGGCGCGGATGCTGCTGACCTTCAAGTACTTCCTGGCCAAGGCGGCACCTGCCTCCGGACTGGTTTCGCAGCTCGATTATGACTGCTCCTTCGAGGGAGAACTGAGCGACGCGGGGTACGTCTTTACCCTGGGGGCGGACGTGCCGGTGCTGACCTTGTGCCCCTGCTCGCGGGAGATCTCCGAGCGCGGCGCGCATAGCCAGCGGGCCATGCTCCGGGCGCGGCTGCGCAGTCGTCCCGGCCTGATGATCTGGCTGGAGGAGTTGATTCCGCTGCTGGAGGCGCAGGGCAGCGCGGAGATTTTTCCGGTACTCAAGCGCCCCGATGAGAAGGTCATCACCGAGGCGTCGTACGATAATCCGAAGTTTGTCGAGGATGTCGTGCGAGACACCTATCTGGCCCTGGCGCATTTGGAGGGAGCCACGTGGTTCTCCGCCCAGTGCGACAGCTACGAGTCCATCCACAATCACATTGCTTATGCCTACGCGGAAAGCGGAGTTGAATAAATGGGCCTAGCCATCGGACTATTTCTGGCCGTGCTGGCAGCCGTCCTGCTCTGGGTCGGCTCCCGGGCCTGGCGCCAGGTGATTCGGAGTGTCGGGACGGCGGCCGCGCCGGCGGCGGCCGAGCCGCGCCCGGTGGGGGATACCCTCGTGCCGGTGCAGGCCGACGCGCTGGTCTATCTGTTCGCGGGCAGCTTCGTGCGGCCGCCGAAGGCCGGGCGGGCGGTGAATCCGCGCTTCCAGGCGCGCGCGCCGCTCACTGATGAAGAGCTGGACCCCCGCGACTGGGCCGCCAAGATGCTCTATGTGCTGCTGGCGGAATTGGTGGAGCGCGGGCAGGTGGAGTTTCTGATCACTGAGCGCGTGCCCACCCTGATGCCGCCCTTCCCGCACAAGAACTGGGAGATGCAGATTCGGCGGACCGCGCCGCTGTTGCCCTCGCCGCTGAGTGACTGCCTGGGCGTGGCCTTCGACACGCTCGAGAAGCGCAGCAAGGCTGCCGAGGCCGACCCGGAGGGCTCGCGGGACGAGGCGACCAGTCGCCCCGGCGAGGCGCCCTGGTTCCCGCTGGACCTGGTCCTCGAGCGGATGCTCCAGGTGGTGCGGGCGGAGACGACCTTCTGGCAGCGCGAGGGCGTCTACGGCGACCTGCGCAACTACGTGGCCGACTCGCTGGTCGCGCTGGGCTACCTGATTGAGATCACCGGCAACACCTGGATCGAGACCCTGCGCCGCCGGCGGCTGGACCCCAACATCCCCGCCATCGAGAAGCTGGCCCCGTCCGCCGAGACGCTGCTGCAGCGGGTCCGCTCTATACGCCAGCGCTACGGCTCGTCTGCTTTCCTGGGCGAGAGCGAGCGCGACGCGTCCTACACGCACCTCAACGCCCCGGCCTCGCTGACCCAGGTGGAGGGCGATGTTACGCAGATTCTGTGGGCGGACGCGCTGGGGATTTCCCTGTACGAGATTTTGGTGGCCATCCGCCAGCTCGAGCCGACCGGCGAGGGGGGCGTCTAGCCCGTGGACCGCGAGGAACTCTGGGAGTGGCTGGGCCTGATTGCGGCTATCCTGGTCTGGTGGCCGGCGCTGCTGGGCTGGTTCCCGCTGCCCTACAAGCTGTTCGTCTACGCCTATTGCCTGGTCGCGCTGACCTGGATCACCTGGCGGCGCGTGGCCCGGATGCGCGAGGCGTTGCGCTATAGCCGCGAGATTATGGACTGTCAGCGGGGGATGAGCCCGCCGGCGTTGGATAAGCGGGGGAAGCGGTAGGGCGTTTCCGCGTAGGGGCGGAGCTTGCTCCGCCCGCGGCTGAGACTAACCTACGCGGTAGGCGCGGGTGGATGTTGCGCGCAAACGGCACGCACAAAATCCACCCCTACAACGGCAACGGCCCACCGGCGAGACGCCGGTGCCACTGACGGCGACGGCAAAGGCGAACGGCCCCCCCCTCTCGTCGGCGCAGACGCCGCCACTCTCCCCCGCAGGCGGGGGAGAGAAATGGTCTTCTAGTTTTGATACGATGAAAGTAGACCTCTTCCTCAACCATATCACCAGTTCCCGCGACTATCGCGGGCAGATCGCTTGGCGGGAGCATTTGGAGGCCTCGGAGGCCTCTTTTGCCACCCCGGCGCGGGCCTTGCCGGAGGCTTTGGCTCGGGCGCTGGCTAATGACGGGATCGAGCAACTCTACACTCACCAGGCCGCGGCGCTGGATGCTACTGCGGAAGGTAAGCACGTCGCGGTCGTTACCTCCACCGCCTCCGGTAAGACCCTGACCTACAACCTCCCGGTGCTGGCTACCATGCTGGAGGACCCCCGGGCGCGGGCCCTGTACCTGTTTCCCACCAAGGCTCTGGCGCAGGACCAATTGCGCGTGCTAGAGCGGATTATCGGGCAGGTGGAGGGGCTGGACCTGGACACCGGGACGTACGATGGGGACACCGCGCAGGCGCGGCGGACGGCGCTGCGCGACTCGGGGCGGATCATCCTGAGCAACCCGGATATGCTGCACTCGGGGATCATGCCGCATCACTCGCGGTGGTCGCACTTTTTTGCCAACTTGCGGTATGTGGTGCTCGACGAGATCCACACTTACCGGGGCATTTTCGGCAGTAATGTCGCCAATGTGCTGCGGCGCTTGCAGCGGATTTGCCGACATTATGGCGCGGACCCGCAGTTCATCCTGTGCTCGGCGACCATCGGCAATCCCGGCGAACATGCCGAGAAGCTGCTGGGTTTGCCGGTGACCGTGGTGGACAACAACGGCGCGCCGCGGGGGCCGCGCACTTTCATTCTGTGGAACCCGCCCTTCATTGACGACCCGCCGCGGACCCGGCGCAGCTACAACGTTGAGGCGCGGTCGCTGATGACTTCTCTTATCGCCGACGCCAACGCGCAGACCATCGCCTTTGTGCGCAGCCGGCTGGGGGCGGAGCTGCTGTTTCGCTATACGCGGGAGGCGCTGGCGCAGATTTCCGTGCGCCTGAGCGAGTCCATCCGGCCGTACCGCGGGGGGTATCTGGCCTCGGAGCGGCGGGAGATCGAGCAACTGTTGTTCTCGCAGCAGCTCATGGGCGTGACCTCCACCAATGCACTGGAACTGGGCATTGACGTCGGCTCGCTGGACGCGGCGCTGATTGTCGGGTACCCGGGCTCCATCGCCAGCACCTGGCAGGAGGCGGGGCGCGCCGGGCGGGGGTTTGAGGAGTCGCTGGCCATTCTCATCGCCCGGGAGACGCCGCTGGATCAGTACCTGATGCGGCACCCGGAGTACTTCTTCGGCCAGAATCCCGAGCGCGCGGTGATTGACCCGGAGAACCCCTTTGTGCTCTACCGGCACCTGCGCTGCGCGCTGCAGGAGCTGCCGGTGACCGCCGCGGACGAGGAGCTGTTTGGGCCCTTCATGGGCGGGGTGCTGGAGGTACTGGGCGAGGAGGGGCAGACGCGGCAGATTCGCGATCGCTGGTACTGGTCGGGGCCGGCTGCGCCGGCGCGGGAGGTGTCCCTGCGCAACTCCGACGAGAACAACTACGTCATCCAGAACGCCGATACCGGCGCGGTGATCGGGGAGATTGACGTGTGGGGCGCCTATACGATGCTCCACACCGAGGCCATCTACATGCACGAGGGGGAGACCTTCTTCTCCGAGAAGCTGGACCTGCAGGAGAAGGTCGCCTATGTCCGGCCGGGCGAGTTTGACTACTACACCATGGCCGAGTCGGATACGATGGTGCGGGTGCTGGACCTGCCGGATGACCCCGCAATTGACAAGACCTGGCGGGTCTCGGAGGTCGGTTTCGGGCCGGTGGAGGTTACCTCGCTGGTCCACATGTTCCGCAAGACCAAGTTCCAGTCCCTGGACAGCCTGGGCTGGGGCGGGCTGGATCTGCCGCCGGTGCTGCTGGATACCGTGGCCTGCTGGGTGACGCCGCCGCCGACGGCGCTGGCCCGCGTGCGCCAGTATGGGCGGGACCCCTACGAGGGCCTGCTGGGCGTCTCCAACGCGGTTCGGGGGGTGCTGCCGCTGCACGTGCTGTGCGAGCCGGCGGACGTGGGGACGGCGGTGGATTCGAGCAACTTCGGCGTGCCGACGCTGTTCGTCTACGATAAGTACAGCGGCGGGATGGGCTTTGCGCGCAAGTACTACGACCTGACGGAGGACGTGCTGCGGGAGGCGCTGCGACTGGTGGAGGAGTGCCCCTGCGGGACCGGCTGCCCCAGTTGCGTGGGCTCGCCGGAGCCGCCGGGGACCATCGAGGAGCCGGGGCCGAGCCGGCCGCTGCCGGACCGGGAAGCGGCCCTGTGCCTGCTGCACGACCTGCTGGAGCTGGAGCCGTACGTGCCGCCGCCCGGGGACAAGCTGCCCGCCCCGACGGCGGAAGAGATGATTCCCCTGCAGGCCGCCTCGCACGTGCCGGCGAGGCCCGTGGAGATTCGGCGGCTGCCGGAGCACATCGCGGGGAAGATTCGCGCGCAACTGCGCGAGGCGCAGACCAAGCTGAAGGCCAAGGGGCGTCCCCAGGCCGGCGGGAAAAGCAAGCGCGGGGAAGACTAGTCGGAGCGCGTCTCGGGGAGACGATCAGCCTCGAGGGGGGCGATCAGTTCCCAGCGGACGGCCATGCGGCAGCCGGGGCAGGGGGGGAAGACCGCCCCCTCGGCGGCGAAAACCAACTCGCCGCAGTTAGCGCACTGGTACTGCCCGGTGTGGGTCACGGGCTTGGCGGTGCACCCCATGTCTGGTCACCTCTGGTAAGTCCCAAGGGTAGCACTAACGTCTGTATAATTCTAATGTATTGCGCACTCAAAAGTCAACGAAATTTGACCGCAATTGATCAGGGCCAGCGTCTTCCGTCGAAAGGGCGATACTTGAGGTACCACTGATGCCGGAACTACCCGAAATCGAGACCGTACGCCGTGACCTGGAAGGCAGCATTACGCATGCCAAAATCACCAAGGTCATGGCCAACGATCCCCTGATTATGGCTCCCGCGGAGTCGCGCCGCCTGCGCCAGGCGCTCAAGGACCAGACTATCGTGTCTCTGGAGCGCTGCGGCAAGGTGCTGATCATCAACGTATCGGGCGGCCATAGTGTGCTGCAGCGATTTGGAATGACCGGGCAGATGTACCCGGAGCCCTCCCGCGGCGCGCTGCCGCCGCATACGCGGATGGTCTGGGAGCTGGCGGACGGCCGGCGGCTGGTCTACCGGGACGCGCGGCGTTTTGGGGAGACCCGGCTGGTGGCGACGGAGAGTCTGGCGGGGGTGCTGCGCGAGGAGTGCCGGCTGGGGCACGACGCTCTGGAGGCGCAGCTCAGCGACCGGGAGTTTTTGGCCCTGCTGGCTGACCACCGCATCCCGATCAAGAACTTCCTGCTAGACCAGAGGCATCTGACCGGGATCGGCAACATCTACGCGGCGGAGATTCTGCACCGGGCGCGGGTGAATCCGGAGACGCCGGCCAACGCGCTGACCCCGGCGCAGGCGCGGGCGATCCTGAAACAGACGCGGCTGGTGCTGGCGGAGGCGGTCGCTGCGCAGGGCACGACCATCTCGGACTATCGCACCGGCGAGAACGAGACCGGAGGATTCCAGAAGTTCCTGCGGGTCTACGGGCGCGCCGGGGAAGGCTGCCTGCGGCGGGGCTGCAAAGGCAAGATCGCGCGGATCGTACAGTCCGGGCGGAGCACCTTCTACTGCCCCACCTGCCAGCCGCCAACCTAGTGGCGCGCGCGGGCGGAGGCCAGAGCCTCCGCCCCTACAAGGGCAACGGCGAACCGCGAAGAGAGGCGCCCCGCGGCCAGCCGGCCTCACCCCCGGCCCCTCTCCTGGCAGGAGAGGGGGGAACGGCGACGGCCGGCGGGGGACCCTTCGACAGGCTCAGGACATTCTGCGTAGCCCCCGCCCTACAGCAGGCGCGGGCGGAGGCCGGAGCCTCCGCCCCTACGACGGCTGGGGGCGCCACTCCTCGGTTACTGGGGCAGTTTCGAAACCGCTTCTGGAGGCTGCGCCCGCCCCGGCCAGTGCGTGAGTTGCAGAATTTCGACCGGGGTCGGCGGCTGGGTGCTGATCGCCGTGTAGTCTTCGTGGACTATCCGCAGCGTGATTCCGGCTGCGGCAAAGGACTCGCGGGCGGCGGCGTAGTCCGGCTCCCGCACGATCAGGTAGGCGTTCGGAAAGGCGTCGCCGTGTTTCCGGAGGAAGGCCGCTACGGGCGGGCCCTCCAGCGCCGGAGCCCCCTCGTAGAACTCTCCACTTTCCAGGACGGTGCGGCCGGTGGCCGGCCGAAAGTCCCAGATCTTGTGGCCGATCAGCAGCGCGTCGGGGGGAGTGTGACGCGCGACCCACTCGAAGGTCGGGTTGGGGGGATCCGGGCGGTACGCCAGGGCCCGGCCGACGCCGGGCAGCAGCAGTACGGGGGCGAGGAGACAGGCCGCCAGTTGCAGCCGCCGCACGTGCCGCGGAGCCACCTGGCACTTGGCCTCGAGGGTCAACAGCGCGACCAGCAGCACGGCGCCGTACCCGGCGAACAGGAAGCGGGGGCCGAGCGGGTCCATTTTGGTCGTGGTCTGTTGCCAGAGCACCAGGGCCAGATAGACGAAGGCCCAGACGCTCAGCAAGATGACGCTCGACTCCAGGTGGACCCGGCGGCGGGATTGCTCCTCCCCCGGCGGGACGAGGTCACGATTCGAGGGGGCCAAGGCCAGGCCGAGCAGCAGGGGCAACGCCATCGGCAGAAAGGCGCCGGCGGACAGATTCGAGAGCAGCTCCCGCAGGACCGGGGCCAGCGTCAGTTCGCTCGGCGGACGGACCGGCCCCAGCAGCGAACCGTTCAATAGGTGGTTCCGCGCGAGCCAGAGCAGAACGATCAGCGCTGAGACCAGCGCCGCCCCCCCGCCGGCGACGAGCGCCTGGGTGCGGAGCCCCCGGTCGCGGCGATAGAGGACGGCGAGCAGGACGCCCCCGAGCAGGAACGCAGGCACGACCGATATCCCGACCCAGCGAGTCAAGGCGGCGCTGCCGCCCAGCACGCCGGCGAGGGCGCTCATCCCCAGTAGCCGCGAGCGGCTCCCGCCGGGCGCGAAACCACACGCGATCAGCGCCCCGACGGCCAGGGGAAAGCAGGGAGCTTCCGACATGGCCATTCTCGCCACGCCGCAACCCCAAATGAGTTGCAGCCACACGATCAGGCCCAGCAGGGCCCATTCCGGTCGCCGCAGCAGGACCAGCAGCAGTACCACGACCGCGGTGTGGCTCAGGAGCGAGACCAGGGAGGTGGCCTGCACGCTGGTGCAGCCCAGGCGCAGGCAGAGGGAGAGCAGGACCGGATACCCGGGAGGCCAGAGCAGATCCGGGTCGGGGATCCGCTGCGAGGTGACTTGCAGGTGATAGGTGGCCGCCTGTCCCTGGGTGGCGAGGGTCCGAGCAATGTCGAGGTAGTGCGTGGTATCCGGCTCCGGGTTGGGCCGCCACGTGTAGAGGGCCAGGCAGACGACCGCGAAGACTAGCCAGACATATTTTGATCCCAGAAACCTGAGCACCATCGAGAAACCTCCCCGAACCGCATACGGGAGTCAGGTTCCCGAGGGGCTAGGGCTTCTCCTTGTCCGCCTCGCAAAGAGGCGCCCCCTCCCGGAGGAAGGGACGCCCCGAAGCTGAGTCGCGGACGACGGCCGGCTATTCGACCGTGATCTGCTTGCCGCCGGCGGCTTTCTCGATCTTGGTGGCGCGGACTACCAGGACGCCGTCCTCCAGCTTGGCGGATACGGTGTCGGGGTCCACGCTCGCCGGCCAGGGGATCTGCCGGTGGAAGGTGCCGCGGCGCAGCTCCTTGCGGTAGTAGTTGTCGTCCTTGACCTCTTCCTCTTGCTTGGACTCCCCGTGAATGGTGAGGCCATCCTCGGTGGCGTTGACCTCGAGGTCCTCTTTCTGGACCCCGGGCAGACTGGACTTGACCACGATCTGGTCTTCAGTCTCGTAGACATCCACCGCCGGGCCCCACTCGAATCCCCCCGCATGGAGGGCGGCCGCCCAGGGCGCCGCGGCCAAATCGCGGAAAGCCCGGTCCATCTCGTCAATCACCCCGGTCATGCTGTGGGGGCGCTGCCAACGAATCATTGACATAGGTATTCCTCCCCGGTCAGACACTAAGTAAGGCGGAGGCCAAGCCTCCTGTTCGTGTACCTTGGGACGGGGCGCGGCGGCGGGAGGTTCAGTGGGAGGAGGGGGGGGGATCGGCTCCGGCGAGGTCCTCATAGAGGGCGACGACCCGCGCCACGGCGTGCTCGGGGGTGAAGGCGGCCAGCTCGGGCCGGTGTCCGGAGGCGGAGGGCAGGCGCAGGGCGCCGCGGTCCCAGGGGGCCTCCAGGTCCCAGTAGTCGCGGGAGACCAGCCAGGGATGACCGGCGGCGAGGCCGGGAGCGGACTCCCGCGCGGTCAGAGGGTCTTGCCACTCGGGCAGGGCCTGCAGGGCGTCATGGATAGCCGTGGCCAGCTCGCGGGGATCGTCGGGCGAGACCAGGCGCACGCCCGGCAAGCGGTTGAGCATCTCGGCGAGCACCCCCACCCGCGCCGCCACCACGGGAATGCCGTAGGCTACCGCCTGCAGCGCCTGCAGGTGCGCGCCGCCCGCGTCGCTGAGCACGACCAGCACGTTGAGCACGCTGATGACCTCGCTGACGCTGCGGGAGCGCCCCAGGAAGACGGTGGCGCCGCTGAGGCCGCGATCGTGGGCATATTGGCGGGCGGCCTCCAGGCGCGGGCCCTCCCCGAGCACGGCGAACTCCAGATTGGGCAGGTCTTGCTGCACCAACTCCGCAGCCTGGAGGAAGACCGGGGTGTCGTCCTCCTCCAGGGTGGTGGCCAGGCCGACGACGGCGGCGTGGCCGCTGAGTTTCAGCAGGCCGCGCAGCACGCCGCTCTCCACGCCGGAAGGGCGGCCGGTCTGCATGAGGGTGGGGTAGAGGACGTGGACGCGGGGGGCGGCGGGTCCGCCCTGGCGGCGCAGCGTCTGCCGGTCCACCTCGGAGGGGACGATGACGGCCGCGCCGGCGCGGAACAGGCCGCGGGTCTGCCAACGCCACGACCAGCGCTCCTCCCAGGAGAGCCGGCGGGGGAGGGCGTACAGCGAGGCCACCAGCGGCGGACGCGAGGCGCGGGCGAGACGGCGCAGGGCCCCGGTGGCGACGCGCAGCGCAGGCAGCTCATGGGTGTGGACGATCTGCCAGGGGCGGGAGGTGAGCAGCCGCTGCAACTGCTCCGTGACGGTGCGGCGACCGGCCGGCTCCAACTCCGGGGCCAGGGGCAGGACGGTCCAGCGAACCCCCAGCGACTGGAGACGGTTCTGCCAGCGCCGAGTCAGCGGCGCGGCGAGGGTGACCTCCACCCCGGCGGAGGCCAGCCCCCCCAGCAGCGCCAGGATCTGCTCGTTGAGCTGCGGGTCGGCGAAATCCGTGACGTGCAGCACGGGGCGACCCGGGGCGGGGGAGAGGCTGGCCATGGTTAGCGCTATCCGCCGCCGGTGGGGGTGAAGTACTGCCCCCGCCAGCCTTGCGTCTGCAGGTAGCTCTTGACGTGGTCAATGCGGGTGTTGTCGCCCGGGTGGGTCGAGAGCATGATCTCAAAGTTGTTGGGCTGCTTCCCCTGGATCTTCTGGAAGCCCTGCAGCACGCCAATAGAGGCAGTGGGGTCGTAGCCCGCCGCGTGCGCGAAGACCAAGCCGTACTGGTCCGCCTCCAGCTCCTCGTCGCGGCCGTACCCGAGCAGCGCCAGATTGGCCACCGCGCCGGCGATCTGCGGAGCGTCGCCCTTGTTGAAGATCAGGGCGATAATCGCCTCATAGCCCAGTTGCTGTTCGGTCTGCTTGACGGCGTGGCGGTGGGCGACGTGCGTGGTCTCGTGCGCCAGAACCCAGGCTAGCTGGTCGGGGTTGCGGTCGAAGTTGTCGATCAGTCCGCGGAAGAGGTAGATGCGGCCGCCGGGGAAGGCCACGGCGTTGATCTGTTTGCTGGCCAGGACCCGGACGTCGTAGGGGTAGTCGGGCGGCTTGGCGGCGGCGGTGATGCGGGTGGCGACGGTCTGCACCAGCGCGTTGATCGCGGGGTCGGCGTCGCGTCCGCCGTTCTCGCGCTCGAACTGGTCGCCGGCCTTCTTGCCCATGTCGATTTCCTGGCTCTGACTAATCAGATGCCCACCCCCGCAGCCGGTCAGAGTCGCGACCGCGAGAGCCATAGCGACGAGCAGAAGCCTCAGGTATGCCTGGCGTGTGCACATAGCGCATCCTCCCCGGGGATGAAGGGATCACGACAGGGGCATTATGCCCGCGGGAGGGCGAGGTGTCAATTGGAGGCTGGCGGCAGCCCGGCCTCACCCCCCGGCCCCCTCTCCTGGCAGGAGAGGGGGAGTGACGGCAGAGGCAACGGCGCCTCACCCCCGGCCCCTCTCCCTGCGCGGACTGGGGAGAGGGGGGAACGGCGACGGCAGGCCGTTTCCCCGTAGGGGCGGCGCTTGCTCCGCCCGCGGCGAAGCGGAAGGCGGAGGCCGGACGCCAGTCTTACCTCACCCCCCCAGCCCCCCTCTCCCGCGCCTCCGGCTTGGGAGAGGGGGGGGTAACGGCAGAGGCGGGAGGGGACGTTGCCCTATCTCTCTCCCGCGCTAGCGGGGGAGAGTGGCGCCGCGCGCCTTTTGCGCGGTGACGAGAGGGGGAGGCCGTTGGCGCTAACGGCGGGACCCCCTCTCCCCGCCTGCTGCGCAGTCGGTACTCTCCCCCGCTGGCGCGGGAGAGAGATAACGGCTAACGGCAAACGGCCACGGCAAACGGCCGGGCCGGCCTCGCTGCGCTCGTGCGGCCCCTCCGGGGAAACGGCCACGGCCACGGCCACGGCCACGGCCACGGCCACGGCCACGGCCACGGCCACGGCCACGGCCACGGCCACGGCCACGGCCACGGCCACGGCCACGGCCACGGCCACGGCCACGGC
>DASXVN010000049.1:0-35930 GCA_036504235.1 Armatimonadota bacterium
CCCCGCCGTCGGTAAGCAAACGTTAGCGTCGGCGGGGTACGAGCCCCCGCCCTACAAACGGCTAACGACAACGGCCCCGCGAACTGAACCCGCGCCCCGGCTTCGCGTCTGCACCAACATCTTGACGGAGGAGGTTGGAGACATGCCCCGACCCATTCACTTTGACCTGCCGGCGGACGATACGGCGCGGTGCATGAAGTTCTACACCGACGTACTGGGCTGGGAATTCCACAAATTCGAGATGGAAAATGCGCCGCCGGATATGGAGTACTGGCTAATCACCACCGGCCCGGACTCCGAACCGGGGATCAACGGCGGCATGTCCAAGCGCAGGGGGCCGACGGCGCCTGCTCCGGGCAGCTATGGGATGCTGACCATGTCCGTGAGCGATCTGGAAGCCTACGTGCGGAAGGTTCTCGACGCGGGCGGCCAGGTCCCCGAGCCCCTCATGCCCATCCCCGGCGTCGGCCGGATGGCCATGTGTTTGGACACCGAGGGGAATTCCTTTGGGATTATTCAGATGGATCAGCCGATGTAGAGGCGGTCGGTGCGGAGTGGTCGGTGGTCTAGGGTGAGGGAACGGCAACGGCACACCGGCGAGACGCCGGTGCCACCGGCATTGGGCAACGGCAAACGGCCGGGCCGGCCTCGTTGCGCTCGTGCGGCCCCTCCAGGGACACGGCCAACCTCCCGGCGACGAATGGTGTTGACGTCTCGCCGCGTAATTGTTATACTTGCCTCTCCAGGTGGGGCCGTAGCGCAGTTGGGAGCGCGTCTGAATGGCATTCAGAAGGTCGGGAGTTCGACCCTCCCCGGCTCCACCATATATAACTCACTCAGGCGGCGCTCGGCAAGCCACGGCTTTGCTTGCGCCGCTTTTTCGTATGCGCCGAACCTCGGGAGGGCGGCGCGTTCGGCTATCTAACGCGAAAGGGATGTTCGCTCATGTCTGATCAGCACTTCGATATCGTCATCATCGGCGGCGGGCCCGCCGGGTACGTCGCCGCCCTGTGGGCCGCCCAGCGCGGCGTTAAAACCGCTCTCGTCGAGAAGAAGTACCTCGGCGGCACCTGCCTCAACGTCGGCTGCATCCCCTCCAAGGCGCTCATTCACTGCGTCGAGATGCTCGACATGGCCAAGGAAGGCAAGCGCTTCGGGATCAGCTTCGGCGATCCGCAGGTGGACATGGACAAGGTGCGCGGCTACAAGGACCGCGTAGTCAAGCAACTGGTCTCCGGCGTTGAGGGCCTGCTCAAGGGGCGCGAGGTCGCAGTCTTCCGCGGCCTGGGCGTCGTCACCGCGGCCCATGAGGTCACGGTGCAGAACGAGGAAGGCACGGTCGTTCTGGAGGCCAGCAAGATCGTCGTGTGCAGCGGCTCCGAGCCGGTCTGCCTGCCGATGTGCAACCTGGACGACCCGCGGCTGATGACCAGCGACACCGCGGTCAACCTGCCGGGGCCGCCGGCCAGCCTGGCGGTCATCGGCGGTGGCGCCATCGGCCTGGAGTTCGCCTACATCTACTCCGGCTTCGGCACCAAGGTTACCGTCATCGAGATGCTGCCCCGGGTGCTGCCCACCGAGGACCCCGAGGCCTCTGAGGTGCTCGCCAAGTCCCTGACCCGGCGCGGCGTGAAGCTCGCGGTCGGCTCGCGGGTGCAGGAGATCGGCGACACCGCCGACGGCAAGCGCATCGTCTATGAGACCGACGGCGCCGAGCTGACCGTGGACGCGGAGATGGTGCTGCTGGCCGTGGGCCGCCGCGCCGCTACCGCCGCCATGGGCCTGGAGGAAGTCGGGGTCACGCTGGACCGCGGCCGCGTGCAGGTCAACGACTCCCTGCAGACCGCCGTGCCCAGCATCTACGCCGCCGGCGACTGCCTGCGCGGCATCGGCCTGGCGCATTTGGCCTCCCACGAGGCGATTGCCGCCGTAGATAGCGCCCTCGGCCACGCCACCCATGTCTGCCTAGACTGCGTGCCCTCCGGCATCTACACGGTGCCCGAGGTCGCTTCGGTGGGCCTGCGCGAGCACGACGCCCACGAGCGCGGCGCGGACGTGACCATCGGCAAGTTCCCCTTCAGCGCGCTGGGCAAGGCCACCGTGCTCAACGAGCGTGAGGGCTTCGTCAAGATCGTCGCCGACGCCGCCACCGGTCGCGTCCTGGGGGGCACCATCGTGGGGCCCAAGGCGACCGAGCTGATCGCCGAGGTCACTCTGGCGGTGCAGAACCAACTCACCATGAAGGACATCGCAGACACCATCCACGGCCATCCGACGCTGAACGAAGCGGTAGGCGAGGCGGCCATGGCCGGGCTGGGGACGCCGATTCACTTCATACAGTAGAGGTCGGGCCCACCCCGCCCTCGGCAGACCTCGGGCACCCCTCCCGGTACGGGAGGGGCTTGGGGGGACCGGCAGAGGGAAACGGCACACCGGCGAGACGCAGGTGCCACTGACGGCAACGGCCGACGCGGGACCCCTTCGACAGGCTCAGGGCCGGCGGGAAAGTCAGCGCCTTCTCCTTCTCGACAATCTAGCTGCTCACAACTCTGCCTGGGGGTGTTCGCGATGAAGACTTCTGTCTCGTGCGTACTCGCGGTCGCTATTTTGCTGAGCGGAGCGGTGGCGGCGGGGGCTATTCCGATTCCGGCCGCGCCGCAGGTTACGGTGGTGGGGGCGGCGGGTACGGCCCAGGCCACCTATTGGGTGGCGGCGCAGGATAAGGCGGGGATGTTCACGACCTGCTCGCCCGGCGTGACCGTGACGAACCTCCCCAGCAAATTGGACGCCGCCAACTACGCGCGCGTCCAGATCGCCCCGGTGGAAGGGGCGGCCAAGTACTACGTGCTCAAGACCATGATCGTGGCGAAGCCGGACCCGGTGACGATCAAGGTCGCGACCCCCGGCGATAAGACCTCCTACTACTGGATCGTGCCGATGAATGGCTTCCGCTATGGGCCGCTGTCGGGACCGTATGAGGCCAAGTGCGGCGACCCTCAGGGCAACGTGCTGACCTGGACGCTGGTCAACGGGGCGAGCTGGTACAGTGTCTTCCGCACCGATAGCGCTACGCCGCCGGCGGGGCGATTTCACTGCGTGGTCGGGCACCAACTGGGGATGGCGACGAACCTGAGGGGCAACTATGGCGGGGGCGCCCCGGCGCCCACCGCGACTGACCCCGGGGCGCTCGGCTTCGGGGTGGTCGGCTTTCCCGCCACGGACCCGACCAAGCCGCCGCTGGGCGATGGCGAGTTCCTGGTGGCGACTAGCGCCGGCGAAGAGGTCAAAGACACCGGACAGGCGCTGACTTTCTTCGAGGCGGTCAATGTCAATGAGACCGAACGCGTGGCGATGACCCAGTACGCGGAGGGCCAGCCCAGCACGCGCACGTTCAAAGGCGCGGGCGTCAGCGGGACGACTAACCTCCCGAACCTCAGCCGCCCCTCCTTCATCGCACAACTGAGTGAATTCGAGATTGACCAGAACTTCATCTCTGGCGGGCACAGCGATTACAACGCCCAGGGCGGCTGGAAGAGCGAGATCGAGGCGCTGACGGTGCGCCAGTCCTCGCAGACCGCGACGCAACTCGCGGCCGCCAGCTTCGTACAGGAGAACTTCGGCACCGGCGACACCTCGAACCTCGTCTCCTGGACCACGATGCACGGCTCCAACAAGGACGGCGGCGATGAGGGCACCGGGTCGTACTGGGGGCAAGTCCGGCGCGTGCTGGACGAGTTTGACGACACGCTGACCGCCGATGCGCCGCGGGGCGCGGTGGCGCTGGCGGTACAGAAGGCCAACTACACCGCGGGCACCGGGCGGCTGCTGGTCAACCTCTCGCAGGTCTACAAAGAGGGCCGGATCGCGCGCGTCGGGGGCGTGGATGTCCACGGCATGGGAACGGCCTGGACGGCGGCGATGATGGGGTCGTGGATCAGCTTCGACGTGGACACAGTCAACGGCCACCGCATGTGGTACCAGATCACCGGCGTGCAGAGCCCCACGGAGCTGACCATACTCGCGCGGACCGGGTGGAGCGAGAAGGCCAATCTGGGCTACTCGCGGTTCATCTGGGACCCCGCGACCCAGCCCGGGCCGCAGCCCGCCAACGCGGGCGAGGACGCACAGTACGTGCTGCCTAAGGAGAACGAGGCGGGAGCCAAGAGTGGCGCGTATCAGATTTGCCCCGGAACGCTGCTGGGCGCGCCGTGGCGCGTCGGCCAGACGCTTAACGTCGAGCCGCTGGGGCAAGCCTGGAAGGCGGGTGACCAGGTCCAGGTCGCGCCGGGGCCGCAGATCTGGGCGGCGATGGCCTACTTCCGCCTCTGGGGGGACTACTCGCCCCAGGACTACATCACCGGGATCAACCTGTCCAACCTCGGCAGCCGCCCGACCAACACCGCCGGAATTCTCATCGGCAACCCCGGCGCAGCCAACTTCCGCAAGGGCGTGGAAGTGTACGTGGCCCGCGACGGGCGGGGGGACGGTTTCGTGGTCTCGGTCGCCAACAGCTGGAACGAGCGCGGCGATGCCGCCGGGAACGCTGGGATGTACCGAGGCGCCTTTGTCGCGCCGGTGAATCTGCCGGCGCTGGTCGATGAATACAACCTCTGCCCGCGCCTGACCTTCACGCGTCCGGCCGCGGACTTGATGCAGAACACGCTCTCCGTGCAGGGACCGGACAAGACGCCGCTGATGCAGTTCAACTGGCACGACATCGCCGTGACCAGCCCGCTGACCCTGGGCGGGCCGGTCACCGTGAAGAGCACCCTGACCGGCTCCGACCAGACCCGAGGCAAGGGTGTCTACTCGGGGGACGGCGTGGCCACCAAGGTCACGATCAAGTTCGCCAAAGCCTTCGGCGGCGAGCCCTTCGTGACCATTTCCACCAACCAGTTCGCCCGGGCGCGCCTGGCGGAGGTAACGGCGGACCATATAACGGTAGAGTTCGAGCAGGCCCCGACTGCGGGCACCAACAACGTTGTGGTATACTGGATGGCGCAGATGTAGGGCGCGTGCCCACCCCGCCCTCGGCAGACCTCGGGCACCCCTCCCGGTGCGGGAGGGGCTAGGGGAAACGTCCGCGAAGGCTGAGTATCGAATCCGGAAAGCCCCTCCCCTTTAGGGAGGGGTACGCGGCTGTCCGCAGCCGCGGGGGGTAGGCCGGCCGCCGCTGGGGCCTGTCCTCGCCCCATCACAAGGAAGTGTAACTCATGACCATCACCGAGAAAATCCTGGCCCATGCCGCCGGACTGGACGCTGTCCGGCCGGGCGATTTCATCACCTGCAAGCTCAGCGTGGTGCTGGCTAACGACATCACCGCGCCGATCGCCATCCGCGAATTCCGCGGCATGGGGGCCACCCGGGTCTTTGACCCGGAGCGCGTGGTGCTGGTCGCTGACCACAACACACCGAATAAGGACATCCCCTCCGCGCAGAACACCAAGCTGCTGCGCGACTTCGCGCGCGAGCAGGGGATGCCGCACTTCTATGAGGCCACCGACGCGGGAATCGAGCATATCATCCTCCCCGATAAGGGTCTGGTACTGCCCGGCGATGTGGTCATCGGCGCGGACTCGCACACCTGCACCTACGGCGCGCTGGGGGCTTTCGCCACCGGCGTGGGCTCGACCGACGCCGGGGCCGGGATGGCCCTGGGCGAGACCTGGTTCCGCGTGCCGGAGAGCCTCAAGTTTGTCTTCAGCGGGACCCTGCGCCCCTGGGTGAGCGGCAAGGACCTGATTCTGTACACCATCGGCAAGATCGGCGTGGACGGCGCGCGCTACCAGGCCATGGAGTTCGCCGGGCCGGTCATTGAGAACCTGGATATGGCCGGGCGCTTCACCATGTGCAACATGGCGATTGAGGCGGGCGGCAAGTCGGGGATCATCGCTCCCGATGAAACCACGCTCGCTTTCGTGCGCCCCCGCGCCACGCGCGAGTTCACCGTATTCGCCAGCGACGCGGACGCGGAATACCGGGAGGTCTACGAGTGGGACGCGGCGGACATCGAGCCGCAGATCGCCTTCCCGCATCTGCCAGAGAACACGCGGGGGCTGTCGGAGGTCGGCGAGGTCAAGATTGACCAGGCCGTCATCGGCGCCTGCACCAATGGGCGGCTGGAGGACCTGCGCATCGCGGCGAGCATCCTGAGCGGCCGCCGGGTCGCGCCGGGCGTGCGCTGCATCGTCTTCCCCGGTAGCGCCGAGATTCACCTGCAAGCCACCCGCGAGGGCCTGGTCGAGACGCTGCTGGCGGCCGGTTGCCTGGTCAGCACGCCCACCTGCGGCCCCTGCCTGGGCGGCCACAGCGGCTGCCTGGCCGAGGGCGAGCGGGCCATCGCCACCACCAACCGCAACTTCGTGGGCCGCATGGGCCACCCGCAGAGCGAGGTCTACCTGGCCAGCCCGGCCATCACCGCCGCCAGCGCCATCCTCGGCAAAATCGGCGGGCCGGACGAGCTGTAGGGGGTGGGCCGTATTGACAACTTGTATATACGCGGCGTATACTCGAGGGAGAGGACTGCTCCATGTTTATCAAGCATTTCTATGCTACGGCCAAGGCCCGGAAGCACATTATAGATAAGCATGGCGTCAACTTGTACGAGGTGGAGGAAGTCCTGGCCGGCGATCCGACCTTCTGGCGAATCGCCGATGTAGATGGAGAAAGACGCTACAGACTGATAGGGCAGTCGGCCGCCGGGAGGCGACTGAAGGTGTACGTGGCGCGCGAGTCTGATGATACGATGCGCCTGATAACCGCTTACGAGGTCCGAAGATGAAGAAACTCCCCCAGTTCAAGACAGAAGAAGAAGAGATGAACTTCTGGGATACCCACGATGACGAGGAGTATCTCTATGAGCCGCTGGAGATGGGCACAATGCACTTCCGCCCGGAGCCGAAGAAGCAGATCAGCCTGCGACTGGAGCCGAGCCTAATCGCGGAACTCAAGCAGGTGGCTGCTGAGAACCACGTCCCTTACCAGACGCTGACTCGCGGCCTGATCCGGCGTTCCCTGGAGCAGATGCGGCGCAAGTCCGCGTGAGCCGGCTTTGAGGCACTGCCTCACCCCCTGCCCCCCTCCTGGCAGGAGAGGGGGGAAGACTTTCGCCCATGACCATCTCTCTCCTCGTCTGTGACGTAGACGGCACCCTGGCGCCGATCAACCGGCCGCCGCTGCCGGCCACCGTCGCCGCGCTGCGGGAATTCGCGGCGCGGGGGGTGCGGCTGGCCTTGGCCTCCGGTAAGCCGGTGGCGTACCTGTCGGGGTTCGCCCGGGCGCTGGGGCTCGATGCCAGTCTGATCGGCGAGAACGGCGCGGTGCTTACTTTCGACCCCTCCTTCCCCACTCCCGTCATTTTCTGCCCACTTTCCGAGACGCAGCGGGGCGAGTTGGCGGAGCTCCGGGAGACCCTGGAGCGGGAGTTCGGCGCGGCGCTGTCCTTTCAGCCCAACCAGGTCTGCGTTACCGCTTTCCCCTACCCCGACTCCGGCCTCACGCCCCGGGAGCTGTACCAGTGCGCCGTCGGGTTGGGCCTCGAGGAAATCACCCTGTACGAGCACGCGGACAGCCTGGACTGCGCGCCGCGGGGCGTGGATAAGGGCGCGGCCCTGCGCCGCCTCGCGGCCGAGTTGGATGTCCCGCTGAGCGAAACCGCCGCGGTCGGCGACGGGGGGAACGATCTGCCCATGTTCCCGGTGGCGGGCGTCTCGGTCTGCGTCGGCGCGAACCCGGAGCTGGCCGCCGCGGCCACCTACGCCGCCGCCACCATCGGCGAGGCCCTGGACTGGCTGCGCCCCCGGATCGGCTGAACGCCTCCGCCCTCTGCCGCGTCCTCCCTCCTGAGCAAGCTTGATTACCTAGCGCAGGAGGAACACCCATGTCCGGAACCGTATCGCGGAGTCTCGTCATCGTGCTCGCGGTGGTGCTGGTCGGCGTCTTGGGGTTGGCCGCGCTTAGCACCGGCGCCGGCACCGCGCCCACTGGTCAGCCGACGCGCGAAATGGTGCTGCGGGGGCGCTATCTGGTCACCGCGGCGGCGGGCTGCCAGCACTGCCACCAGGGGGCCGATCCCAACGATCTCCAGTGGCTGGCCGGCAGCAGCCGGGTCTTCCAGGTCGGGGCCTTCAAGGTCTACGCCTCCAACCTCACGCCCGACCCGACGGGCCTGGGCACCTGGACGGCCCAGCAGGTCTTTGACTCGCTGCGGCTGGGCAAGGCCCCGGACGGCAAGTACCTGGCTCCGCCGATGCCCTGGCCCGGCTACCGCAATCTCAGCGACGACGACCTGGGGGCCATCGTCGCCTACCTGCGGAGTATCAAGCCGGTCGCCAACGCCGTCCCGGTCTCGGAGGGGCCCAATGCCGCCCCCGGGCAGCGGGGCGACTGGTCGGCCAGCTACGAGAAGCTCCAGCCCTTCCCCGAGTATCCCGGCACGCAGGAAATACCGGTCGACTAGCCACGGTCCGCTGGCGAACGCGGGCACAGAAAAGCGCCCTCCTCGAAGTCGAGGAGGGCGCTGGCGTTTGCGACATTGCGGAGTCGGACGACTAGGCGCCGGGGATGTCCAGACCGGCCCAGAAGTGGCAGCTAGCGGCGTTCACGCCGGGCCACGCAAAGACCGGCACGGCCGACTTCGCCATCCACTTGGCGTGCCCGTCGTTGAAGCCCATATTCGATCCCTCGTTGTGGCGGTTGGATACGAGGCTCTCGGAGCTGCCAACCCAGTACATGGTCCAGTTGGCGGTCGAGTCGCTGATCAGCATGCGCTCAGCCGGGAAGGCGTAATACTCGGTGGGCATGCCGCCATTGCCGAACTGCGCGAGGTTGGTCATCGGGTTCCAGCCCTGAACGTTGCAGTTGTAGGCGTAGCTGGAGGGGAAGCCGTTGTAGTTGCCGGTGCCCCCGCCGGTCCAGCCGCCGTTCCAGGGGCCGGTGACGGTGGGGTCGGTGGGACAGAGGTAGATCTGCGCGTTCTTTACATAGGGATAGACCATCTCGTCCCAGGTATGCCAGTTCGGAGCAACGTCCCCGGTGAAGACGTACTTGTTGCCGGCGGGCGGAAATTTCTGGTCGAAGTCAGAGGCGTACATCAGGAACCCGAGGGTAAGCTGTTTGACATTGGACAAGCAGTTCGCCTGCTGCGCCTTGGCTCGAGCGCGGGCGAAAACGGGGAACAGAATTGCGGCCAGGATCGCGATAATCGCGATTACCACCAACAACTCGATCAGGGTAAAGCCTTGCTTTCTCACGTCGGAACACCTCCAACTGGCAGAATGGTTATGGCTTGCCGTGATTCTATATGCGGATTACCCAATCTGTCAAGGGTTAAACGATAAGTTTCCGGGTACATAACGAAAAGCGCCCTCCTCGGAGTCGAGGAGGGCGCTGGTATGCCGCCAGGCTGGCTTGAATAGTGACGGTTAGGTGCCGGGCAGGTCGAGACCAGCCCAGAAGTGACAACTGGCGCTGTCGACCATCGGCCAGGCAAAGACCGGGACGGCACTCTTGGACATCCACTTGCTGTGGCCGTCTACGTAGGCCATGTTGGAGCCCCCGTTGTGCCAGTCGGCAACCCGCCCCTCGCTACCGCCGATCCAGTAGAAACTGGGGCTGCCGGGGGCGGCGATGTCGCTGATCATCATGCGCTCGGCCGGGTAGGCGTAATACTCGGTCGACATGCGGCCCTCACCAAACTGGGCAATACCGGTCTTGCGCATGCCCTGGATGTTCAGGTTCAACCCGTAGCTGGCCTGGACGCTGATGTAGCGAGCGCTGCCCGTAGCCACCGGATCACTGGGGCACATGTAGATCTGGGAGTTCTTGACGTAGGGTACGATCAGTTCGTGCCAGCCGACGGTCGGAGGGCCGGCATCGTAGGGACCAGGGAGACGTGAGTCATAGTCGGAGGCATACATCAGGACCCCGAGAGCCAACTGTTTGACGTTGCTGAGGCAGTTAGACTGCTGGGCCTTGGCGCGGGCGCGAGCAAAAACGGGGAAGAGGATTGCGGCCAGGATCGCAATAATAGCAATCACCACCAGCAATTCGATTAAGGTAAAACCCTTGGTCTTCAAAAAACGGACACCTCCAGCCGACAGAATGGTTATGGGACCGAGGCAGTGTATATGCGAGGTCCCTTACCTGTCAATAGTTAATCGACAAATCTTGCCGAGGACGCCTTAACGGAAAAAGCAAGCGCCCTCCTCGGCTGCGAGGAGGGCGCGGGTACTGCTCGTTTGCGGATACGGGCCGGCTACTGTCCGGGTAGGTCCAGTCCGGCCCAGAAGTGACAACTCACGTTGTCCGTCATCGGCCAGGCGAAGACCGGCACGGCTGTCTTGGCCATCCACTTGGCGTGGCCGTCAACGTACCCCATGTTGGCGCCGCCGTTGTGAGTGTTGTTGATGTAGGTCTCCGAACCCGCCCAGTAGATGACTCCGGAGCCGACCGCGGCGTCGGAGATGAGCATGCGCTCGGCCGGGTACGCGTAGTAGTCCTGGGGCATGCGGCCCTCACCAAATTGGCTGGCGCCAGAGGCGTTCCGCCCCTGGATGTTGCAGTTGTAGGCGTAGCTGGAGGGGAAGCCGTTGTAATTGCAGCTTCCGCCCGCGGTCCACGCCGTCCCCGACCAAGCACCGGCCGCCGTGGGGTCGCTGGGGCACAGATAGATCTGCGCGTTCTTCACGTAGGGGTAGATGCACTCGTCCCAAGCGTGCCAGTTAAGGGCCGTATCCCACCCCGCCATGATGAACTGGCTGTGGCCGGGAGGCAGGCAGTTGTCATTGTCGGAAGCGTACATCAAGATGCCGAGCGCGAGCTGCTTGACGTTGGACAAGCAGTTGGCCTGCTGCGCCTTGGCTCGGGCTCGGGCAAAGACCGGGAACAGAATCGCGGCCAGGATCGCGATAATGGCAATCACGACCAGCAGTTCGATGAGGGTGAAACCTTTGCGCATGTTAATCGGCCTCCTAGGAGAATTGGCAGGGATTGCGTCTATAATTGTACCGCTCAAATTCCCTAAGTTGACAATGCATAGGCCACACTGCGCAATACATGCCACACTCAGTCGCATCTCATGCCGTATGCGTCTACTGGTGCACTTGGTGCGCCTATCCTGTCCAGCTTAGGTTCTTATCACTCTTTTAGACGGGTTTCGTGGGTGGGTGGTGCCATGGATTTCCGCCTTCCGAGGCCGGCGACCAAACAAGAAGGAACCAGCAGGCGTCCAGCGAATAGGTTAACTGGTGTTTTGGTTCAACTGCTACTCACCAGGGCCTGTTTGCCCCTAACCCAGGAGGGACCCGCCCATGAAGCTCCGCCACTACCTGCTGCTGGTTCTACCCGTACTGCTGGCGTGTCTGTCGCTGCCGGCCAACGCCCTCAACGTAATCGTCAACGGCCAGGAACTGCCCTCCGACCCGCCCGCCCTGCAGGTAGCCGGGCGCACCATGCTCCCCATGCGCACCGTTTTTGAGGCGCTGGGGGCGACCGTCACCTGGAATGACTCCACCCTGACCGCCACCGGTACGCGGGGCGAGGTCTCGGTGGACCTGACCATCAACAGCCGCGAGGCGCGCATCAACGGCCGCACGACGCAACTCGACGTCCCGGCGCAGCTCATCAACGGACGGACCTACGTCCCGGTCCGCTTTCCGGCGGAGGCCTTCGGGGCCGAGGTACTGTGGCGGGAAACCAGCCAGACGGTAATCGTGAACCTCGCGCCGTTGACCACCACTCCGGTGGAGCCCGTGACGCCGGTAACGCCGGTAACGCCGGTGCCCCCCGTGACGCCGGTCACGCCTCCCGTCACGCCTCCCGTGACCCCGCCGGTCACGCCTCCCGTGGTCCAGCCGCAGCCGGGTACGGTCACCGGCGTGGTCTCGGCGGCCGAGGCGACGCGCCTGACGCTCACCGTGAATGACGGGCTGCAGGTCTTCCCGCTGACGGCCAATACCGTTATTCTGCGCCAGGGCGCGCAGGCGGCGGCCACGGCGTTGCGCCCCGGCGATCTCGCCGAGGTGCAGTATGACGCGCAGCGCAACGCCACCCTCGTGAAGGACACCTTCGACCTGGTCGAGGGCAAAATCGTCGCCAAGGTACCCAACCAACTGCTGCTGGACAGCCGCCCCGATATTCTGATGGTGCAGGCCCAGGCCACGCTGGCCCGCGAGGGGAGCACCGTCGCGCCGCAGTACGCCGACCTGCACAACGGGGATCAGGTAGCGCTGCGGGTAACACCGGGGACAAACCAGATCTGGGAGATCACCCTCAAGACCCCGGTCACGCCGGTGACGCCCCCGGTCACCCCGCCCGTCACCCCCCCGGTCACGCCGGCGGCCCCGGGGATTGACCGGTTCTACTCTGACGCCCCCGGGCCGCTGCGGGCCGGGCAGGTGCTGCATGTGACCCTGGAAGGCACCCCGGGCGGCCGGGCCAGTTTCGACCTGGGCACGGTCCGCCGGGGGATCCGGCTGCAGGAATCCCGGGCCCGCGCCGGCCGCTATGAGCTGGACTGGGTGGTGCCCGCGGGCCTCAACGCCCTGGCGGTGCCGCTGGTCGGCCATCTGGAGGTCGCGGGGCAGCAAGCTCCCGCCAGTGAGGCGCCAGACCCGGTGACCGTGGACTCTCTTGCCCCGCAGGTCACGCTCTATGGACCGCAGCAGGCGGAGCAGACCGCCAACCACCAGCCGAACCTCGCGGTGCTGATCGCCGACGAGAACGGCTCCGGCGTGGATTGGGAGCAGACGGCGATCACCATGAGGGTCAACAACAACCAGAACTGGCCTTTCACCGCTCGCCGCCAGGGCGGGCTGGTCACCCTGAGTTTTGATCCACTGCCCGCTGGGCCGGTCTTGGTGGCGATCGACGCCCGCGACCTGGCCGGCAACGTGAAGCATGTGGACTGGGCGTTTGCCGTGGCGCAAGTGGCGCCGGCCGCCGCCCCGGGGCTGACCGTGAGCCACGACGCCGGCGGCAAGATCCTGACCACCGGCGACACCTTGACGGTCACCGCGACGGGGCCGGAGGGCGGCACCGCGACCTTCAACGTGGGCCAGTGGCGCACGAACGTGCCGATGACGGAGTTCTACGACCTGCCGGGGACCTACCAGGGGCAGATTACCGTGCCCGACGTGGCCGCGGCGCGCCAGGAGACGGTGACGGTCCGCCTGCGCAACGCGGACGGGACCATTCTCCGGGCCACCGCCACGCCGGTGGTGCTGTTTGGGCTAAACCGGGCGCTGGCGCCGCAGATCGTGCGGCCGGTGGCGGACACCAAGGTGGGCGCGACGGTGGTCATCGAGGGCTTCACCCAGCCGCAGGCCGAGGTCACCGCGACCGTCACCTGGGCCGGGAAGTTCCTGGGGTTCGACGTGAACGGCCAGGTGGGCCAGGCTAGGATGACCGCCGACGAGCAGGGGCACTTCCAGAGCGACCCGATCGCCCTGGACGTGAGCACCCTCGCCGGCGGGGTCGGCTACCAGGTGACCGTGGTCAGCACCCGCGGCGGCCAGACCTCGGACCCGGTGGTGGTGAAGTTCCAGAAGTAGCGCCGCAGACGGTAGGCCGGTACGTCTCGCCCGGGGTCGCCTCCGGAGGGGCCGCCAAACGCACCCCTACTGCTCGTTGACCGCCTCAATCAGGGCGACCAGGTTCTCGGGCGGGGCGTCGCGGGGGATGGCGTGCGCGGGGGCCAGGATATAGCCGCCGCCGCGGCCGATCTCGGTCATCAGACGATGGGCTTCCGCCTTGACCTGCGCGGGGGTGCCATAGGGCAGCAGGCGCTGGGTGCTGACGCCGCCGAAGAAGCTGAGGCGGTCGCCGAACCCGCGCTTGACCGCGTAGACGTCCATGACCTCGGGCTGGAAGGGGTTGAAGCAGTCCAGGCCGATCTCGATCAGGTCGGGCAGGACCTCGGTGATGTTGCCGCAGGAGTGAATGAGCACGAACCGGCCGGCGTCGTGCACGGCGGCGTACATGCGCTCCAGGCGCGGCCGGATAAAGCGCCGCCACAGGCGCGGGCCCATGAGCATCCCCTGCTGCTGCCCCCAGTCGTCGCCGAACTGCACCCCGTCCAGGTCGAAGCGCCGGGCCTCCTGCACCATCGCGATATTGCGCTCGCAGAGGGCGTCGAACAGGTCATCCACGAAACCGGGATTCTCCACCATGTCCATGAACAGGTTCTCCATGCCGCGCAGCGTCCAGGCGCGCTCGAACAGGGAGAAACCGACGCTCATGACCAGAAACTGATCGCCCTGGGCGGCCAGGTCCGCGGCCACTGTGGCCCAGCGGCGGGGGTCGTGAGGGTCGGGCGGGGTCCAGTCGCCCAGCCGCGGCTCGGGGAAAACATGGCCGACCAGCGTGCCGATGTCCGCATCCACGGTGCGGTCCCAGCGCGCCCCCCACTCGTCCGCCCAGATCCCCGGCTCGACTTCCACATGCGGCAGCCGCGGCGAGAAACCGCCCACATGGTTGCCGATCTTAGCGACGAAATCGGGGTCGCCGGTATAAGCAACCATCTTCTCCTGCGCCCCCCGCGTAAAACTAAGCGACCAGGGGCAGAGGTCCGGCTGCTTGTGCCGGAGGGCGGCGGTGACGCGTTGGCGTTTGGTCATGGTTGTGCTCCTACTGAGGGCCTACCATCACGGTGCCTGCCAGAGAACTTCACCATTGGCCTTGGACAGGATGAGGGTGGACTCCGTGTACTTTGTCTCTGCGTCAGTCAGCTTGTCACGAGTGGCGGCGCACCCCATGACGGCCCGGGGCTTGCCGGCGGCGTCCGCCAGGCTCAGGCCAGGGCTGCCGTCGGCGGCGAGGCCTAATGACGCCCGGCCTTCGCCAGCACTATCGTATAGGCTCAGGCCAATGCGTTCGTCGGCGAGAGTATGCAAGCTGACCCTCATCTCGCCAGCGGCGTCCATCATTCCCAGAATAGGACTGCCGTCGGTCTGGAGGCTGAGACCAGCCCGAACGTCGCCAGTGGCGTCGTACAGGCCTAAGAGGGGGCTGCCGTCGTTCCCCGTACCGAGCAGCGCTCGCGGCCTCCCCGCGGCATCGTGCAGGCTTATGCCAGTGTCGCTTAACACAGCCCCGGTCTTCCCAACGACGCCGTACAGGTCCAGGCTGGAGCCGCCTTCCTCATCGACGCCCAGTCTAGCGCACACATTACCTTGATCGTCGACCACCTCAAAGGTCTTTGCCCGAACCGCGTCCGGCGCCTTGGCCTCGGCCATCTGAGCCGCGACCGGAGCGCCCCGTAGCAGCAAGTTCGACACCGCGCCGCCCAGGAAACCTGAAACCACCGTCAGCACGATCAGGATGCGGAACTGACTCTTCGTCATGGCGATTCCTCCACGCGTATCGTGTCCGCTACCGCTTGCGCGGGGCTGCGGTTATGTCCAATGCTCGTCGGCGTCCCACCCGTCGAGAGCTTTGACCAAGGGAACGGGAGGGCAGCCGGGCGTGCCGACCTTGCCCCAACGCAGGTTGGCCTGGGGCTTCTCGTCGATCTTTGGATTGTAGAGTTCGCAAACACTGCAATATGTGTTGCCGAGGATGTCGCCATACCTGAGGGCTGCAAAGCAACGCTCGCCTCTTTGGCCGACTAAGTGGTCCCTATGCCTTAGACGCGCCAACTGCCAGTCATTTGGTTCATCTCTGATTTCGCCCCGTGGCTCTATGCCCGAGAACGTGGCTACGGGGACTTCATCAAACCAGGGGTCCGAGTCGGCGGGTGTCTGGAACCCCAGATACAGATGCCCGTCCACTGCCATGAACTTGCCGGCGTTGGCGAATATGTTCTGTCGCAGGCCGCCCATCCTGGCATCCTCCGGGCCTCCCTCGCCCACCCAAGCCATGACCGGCGCGAACTCGGCTTCGCGCGCTGCCACCATCTCAGCCAGGGACGCCTTCGCCAGGCCGATGTTCTTGTATGTGACCCACGCCAATACTACCGTCGCCACTGCGGTGACTAACGCCGCGAAGATCTCCATAGTCGCTCCCCAATCAATCCCGTATGGGTACACCAATTCCACCTCCCTACGCGCAAAAGGCGAACGGCCGGCGGGGGACGTAGCCCCCGCCCTACAGTGACGGCAAACGGCACCCCCCTACGAACGACAACGGCTGGTCGGGCGAGACGCCCGACCTACCGGTCTACTGCTCGTTGACCGCTTCGATTAGGGCCATCATGTTGGCGGCCGGGGCGTCTTTGGGGGTGGCGTGGGCTGGGGCTATTATGTAGCCGCCGTCCTTGCCTACCTCCGCCATCAGGCGCCGGGCTTGGGCCTTGACCTCCGCCGGGGTGCCGTGGGGGAGGAGGTGCTGGGTACTGACGCCGCCGTAGAAGCTGAGGCGGTCGCCGAACTCGCGCTTGGCCGCGAAGACGTCAATGACCTCCGGCTGGAAGGGGTTGAAGCAGTCCAGGCCGATCTCGATCAGGTCCGGGAAGATCATGTCCACCTTGCCGCAGGAGTGGATGAAGACCCTTTTGCCGGTGGCGTGGACCGCCGCGTAGGCCTGGGCCAGGCGCGGCTTGAGGAACTGGCGCCAGAGGGCGGGGCCCATGAGCATGGCCTGCTGCTGGCCCCAGTCGTCGCCGAAGTAGATGGCGTCGGCGGGGTAGCGCGCGGCCTCGGCAACGATGCCGAGGTTGAACGCGGTGATGGCGTCGAGCAGGTCCTCCACGAAGGCCGGATGCTCGATCATGTCCATCAGCAGGTTCTCCATACCGCGCATGGTCCAGGCGCGCTCGAAGAGGGAGAAGTCAATGGCGAGCACCACGAACTGGTCCGGGTGCGCCGCGATCTGGCCGGGGACGTGCGCCCAGCGGCGAGGATCGGCGGGGTCCGGCCAGACGTAGTCGCCCAGGGTCGGCTCCGGGAAGATATGGCTGTCCGGGTTGCCGATGTCGGCGTCAATGGTGCGGTTCCAGATCACGCCGAACTGGTCGCGCCAGAAATCCGGCGCAATCTCCACCCAGGAATCGGGCGGCACCGGGCGGATGTAGTGCAGATGGTTGCCGATCTTGCTGTCGAAATCGGGGTCGCCGGTGAGCGCCACCATAGACTCGTGGGCTCCCTCGGTGAACTCAATATGCCAGGGGCACTTGTCCGGCTGTTGGTGGTTGAGGGCGGCATAGACACGTTCTTTGTTGGTCATGGGTGGTTCCTCTCGGGTGTTGATGCGGTGTGAATGTAGGGGCGGAAGTTGACCGGTCTGCCGGTCAATCTCCGCCCGCGTATGCCACTGACTGCCGCCCTGACGCGGGCGGAGATTCGGCGCGGACGCCGAACTTCCGCCCCTACGAACGGCAACGGCACACAGGCTAGGAAGCCTGTGCTACCGGAAACGGCTCTAGCTCCACTTGTCCCACTTGACGATCTCGGTCAGCTCCAGGCGGCGCTTGGGGGCGGGGTCGGTGGCCGGGTAGCCTAGGGGCATGAGCTGCACCACGCGGGCGTCCTCGGCCGGGATGCCCAGGACACGCTTGACCTCGTCCTCGCTGAAGGCGCCTATCCAGCAGGTGCCCAGGCCCTCCGCGGTGGCCTGGAGGGCGAGGTGCTCCAGGGCGATGGCGACGTCAATCGGGTAGGAGAGTTGGCCGCAGGTCATCACGTGCTGCTCGCCGACGGCGCAGGCGGCGAGGACTACGGGGGCCTGGCCGACGAAGGCCTGGCCGTTGGCGGCGGTCATCAGTCGCTGGCGGGTGGCGGCGTCGCGGACCACTACGAAGCGCCACTCCTGCCGGTTGCCGGCCGAGGGCGCCAGCCGCGCGGCCTCCAGCACCCGCTGGAGCTTGTCGTCCTCCACCGGGCGATCCTGGTAGGCGCGCACGCTGTATCTAGCCTGGATTGCTTCGGCTACGGTCATCTTCCTTCTCCTCCTCGGTACGGCTACGCTTTCACGGCTCGATAGACGCGGAATCCGCCCTTAACCGACATTTCCTCGACCGAGGCGAACTGCTCCCCCAGGTCGCGGGCCATGGTTTTGGCGCCTTGCTTGGTCTGCATGACGAACCACAGAACGCCGCCGGGGCGCAGGCGCTGGTGGGCGTCGCGGAACAGGCGGAACATCTCCACCTTGCCGGCGCGGACCGGCGGGTTGGTCACCACCACGTCGAAGTGGCGCGCGCCCAGGACCGCCGGCGCGTCGCCGACCAGAACCTCGGCGTTGGTAAGATTCAGGCGGCGGAGATTCTCCTCGGCCAGGTGCGCGGCGCGCTCGTTGACCTCCACCAGGGTGACGTGCGCCTCCGGCGAACGGAGCGCCGCCAGCACCCCCAGCGGGCCATAGCCGGCGCCCAGGTCGAGAATCTCCCCGGTGGCGGGCAGTTGCATGGTGCGGGCCAGCAGGTCCGTGCCCCGGTCCACCTTGCCGCGCGAGAAGACGCCGCGGTCGGTGTCCAGAATCACGGTCAAGCCGGGCAGCTCCCAGCGGATCTGCTGAGGCTCGCTGGGCGCGGTGGGCGAGGCGGTATAGTAATGGTCCGGTGCTCCCGGAACGGGACGATCAGGCACGGTTGGTTCCCCTCCGAGGGAGTTGTTCGCGAGGGGGAGCGGAGGAACCTGCCCCGTTAGCGGCAACGGCCAAGGCGAACGGCCGGCGGGGCACGAGTCCCCGCCCGACAAACGGCAACGGCAACGACCCCCTCCTCCCCGCGGTTGACGATGAACCGGGCAGGTAGTAACCTGCGTCCACTATTGGACAGCTCCAAACCATTGGCTATCAACTATGAGTGACAATACCTCCACCGCTCCGCCGGAGAAACGTAACTGGCTCAACCGGACCGTGCTCTCTATCGGGCTGGCTAGCTTGTTTGGCGATATCAGTTACGAAATGGCCAATGCGGTGCTGCCGGTACTCGTTTCTTTCTTGGGCGCGGGGCCGGCGCTGCTGGGGATTATTGAGGGCGCGGCGGACTTGTTCTCCAGCGGCGCCAAATTGGTCTCCGGGATGCTGGGGGACCGGCTGCGGCCGCGCAAGTACTGGGGCGGGGCCATGTATCTGCTCACCGGGCTCGCTACCACCGCGTTCGGCTTCATCTCCAGCCCGCTCTGGCTGGTAGTGGCCAAAAGCGTGGGCTGGCTGGGCAAGGGCTGGCGCTCGCCGCTCAAAGACGCTCTGCTGGCGGACGACACCGACAAGCGCGACTACGGCAAGGCGTACGGTTTCGAGCGGGCCGGCGATACGATCGGCGCGGTGCTGGGGCCCTTCCTGGCGGTCGGGATCGTGATGCTGGCCACTCGCCTGCTGCGCGGCCACGTCCCGGATCACCTGCTCTCTTTGCAGGCGGTCCGCCACGTGTTTTGGTTCAGCTTGATCCCCGCGACTATCGCCGGGTTGTTCCTGGCCCTCGGCGCGCGGGAGCACTATCTCATCAACCACGCGCGCCGGCTGGCGCCCTGGGACGCCTGGCAGGACCTGCCGCTGGTCTTTCGCCGCTGGCTGATCGCGGTCGGCGTCTTCGGCGCGGGCGATTTCTCCAAGACGCTGCTGATTCTCTGGGCGATCGGCAAGTCTACGCTGTTGAGCCCTGACGGTTTTTCGGTGTTGCCGCTGCTGCTGTATGCGGGGTACAATGTGGTCGGCGCGGGCTTTGCCTACCTGACCGGTGCGCTGAGCGATCATCTGGGGCGCAAGTGGCTGCTGGTGGGCGGCTACGCGGCGGGCGTGGGGGCCGCGGCGATTCTGGCGCTCAGCCCGCCGAACCTGCCCGCGATGATTACCGTCTTCTTCCTGTCGGGCGTGCTGGTGGGCACCGAGGAAGCGCTGGAGAAGGCCACCGGCGCGGACCTGCTGAGCGCCGCGCAGCGCACGATGGGCTTTGGCGTGCTGGCTACCGTTAACGGGATTGGCGACTTCATCTCCTCGGTGGGCGTGGGCCTGCTGTGGGCGGCGCTGGGGGCGCCGGCGGCCTTTGGCTTTGCGGCGCTGCTCGCGCTGATCGGCACGATTCTTCTCGCCTTCCTCTCGCCCCCCCGGGCGGAGCATGAGACCGCGTAACCGGCAAGGAACCTGGATGGCTCTCGATCACGAACACCAACACGAACACCTGGACGAATCCGTCCCGCTGGAGGCGCACGACACGGCCAAGCAGCGGCGGCTGCTGTGGGGCGCCGGGCTCACTCTGCTGCTGATGGCGGTGGAGATCGGCGGCGGGCTGTGGACGCACAGTCTGGCCCTGCTCAGCGACGCCGGGCACAACTTCAGCGATGTGGGCTCGATGCTGCTGTCCTTTGTCGCCCTGCGCCTGGCCCTACGGCCGCCCACCGATCGGCACACCTACGGCCTGCACCGCAGCGAGATTCTCGCCGCCCTGCTGAACACCGTAGTACTGCTCGGCCTGTCCGCGTACATCCTGTGGGAAGCGTGGGGCCGCTTTCAGAATCCCCCGACCGTGGACAGCGGGCCGATGCTGGGGATCGCCGTCCTGGGGCTGGTGGTCAACTTCCTCGTGATGTTCGCCCTGCGCCCCCACGCCCACGGCGACCTCAACATCCGGAGCGCCTACCTGCACATCTTCGGCGACGTGCTGACCTCCGTAGGCGTGATCGCCGCCGCCGCGTTCATGCTGCTGGCCCCCTACGAGTGGCGCTTTATGGCCGACCCGGTACTCAGCGGGGTGCTGGCGCTGGTGATCTTTTTCGGCGCCTTGCAGATCGGCTACGAGTCCCTGCATATCCTGATGGAGGGCGTGCCCCGGGGCATGACCCTGGAGGAGATCGCCGCGGCAATCATCTCCGTGCCGGAGGTGAACTCGGTGCATCACCTGCACGCCTGGAGCATCTGCTCGAACATCCGCGCGGTCAGCGTGCACGTGGTGGCCGACTATCAGAATGAGGGGCAGCGGATGCGCCTGCGCCACGAGGTGGAGGAAGTGCTACTCCATCGCTTCGGCTTTACGCAGACTACTATCGAAACGGAGTGTGACGAGGTCTGCCCGGTGGAGCTGATGGTGGCGCCCTTCCACCACCTGGACACCCCCGAGGAAGACCTCCCGGGTCATCATCACGGACCATGATTGACACCCTCAGCCGCCTGTCGCTACTGCTCCCCGGCGCGGCCCTGCTGATCGCCTGCCTGCCGGCGGTCGCCCAGGAGCCCCCCTTTGTGGCCACCTATCACGGGGAGGCCCAGGGGGCGCTGGCCCTGACCTTTGACGACGGCAGCCAGAACCAGGTGGACATCGCGGTGCCGTTGCTCAACGAATTCGGCGTGAAGGGGACCTTCTTTCTGGTGACCGGCGTCATCCGGGAGCAGGCGAGCGATCCCCGGCTGCCCAATTCCTCGCGCTCGGGCAACGGCGGCGCAAGCTGGGACGAGTGGCGGGCGGTGGCGGCGCAGGGGCACGAGATCGCCAACCACTCGCTGACCCATGCAAACCTGCCCCGGACCACCGACCCGGCGGTGCTGGACCGGGAGATCAACGACTCGGCGGCGCTGATTACCCACGAGATCGGCCAGGCGCCGCTGACCTTCTGCTATCCCGGCAACGGGTACAACGACGCGGTGCGCAAGCTGGTGGCGGTTCACCATGTGGGCGACCGGGTGCGCTGCTGGGGGTACGGGAACCCGGAGTTCACCGCGGCGCAGGCCAACGCGCAAGTGGAGCGCACCCTTGCTGAGGGCGGCGAGTTGATCGCCATGATTCACGGCATCGAGGAAGGCTATATGCCGCTGAGCCGCGAGGTGTTACGCCAGCATCTGGAGTACCTGGCCTCGCTCGACGGCCGGGTGTGGGTGGCGACTTTTGCCGACCTGTGCCGATATCGCCAGGAGCGCGAGAGCGCCTCGCTGGAAGTCGTGGCGCGCTCGGCGCACGAATTGAGTTTCCGGCTGACCAGTCCGCGGGACCCGGCGATCTTCACGGTGCCGCTGACCGTGGTTATACCCCTGCCCGGCGAGGCGATCACCGCCGCGCGGGCCAGCTACCCCGACGCGCCCGCCGCCTCGCTACCGACCCGCGTGCTGCCCGGGCGGATCCAGGTGGACGTGCCCCCCGGCCCGCGCGTGGTGCGCCTCCGCTGGCGGTAGTGGGCAGGTCCCGACGGCCCCCGGCAGGAACTTTCCCGGCTAGACGAGGGTCCTACCGTTTCGGGAGGCCGGCTGGATATGCTGCGGATTGATCGCTACCTGCTGAGAGAGATGCTCGTGCCCCTGCTGGTGGGCCTGGGCACCTTTGTGGTGATGATCACCGGCCATATGCTATTCACGGTGGTGGACAAGATCGTCGAGCATGGCGTGGGCATGCAGTCGGTGCTCAAGTTCATGCTGCTGCAGGTCCCCTACGCCACGCTGCTGTCGCTGCCCGCCGCTTCCCTGCTGGCCAGTTCCCTCGCGCTCAACCGCCTGGCCTCGGAGAATGAGTTGACCGCCCTGCGGGCCGGCGGCGCGGGTTTTGTCCGCATCTTGCGCCCCCTGCTGGTGCTGGGCGGGGCCGCCTCACTGCTGGCGCTGCTGCTGGCCAATAGCGTCGTCCCCTGGGCCAACCACCACGCCGAGACCATGCTGGCGCAGATGATCACCAAGCAGCCGACGCTGGCCTTCCGCCCCGGCAAATTCACCAACACGCAGACCGGCCTGGACTTTTTCGCCGAGCGGGTGGACCAGGCCACGAACCGGCTGGGGAACCTGTTCGTCTTTGACCGCGACGCCGGCGGCGATACGCCGCTGCTGTTCGTGGCTCCGCAGGCCCATTTTTCCGCCGAGAGCCTCATCACCGGCCCGGCGATCTTCTACAACCTGAGTTCCGGGGGACAACTGGACTGGGGCAGCATGGAGTCGGTGGCGGTCAATCTGGGCAACTTGCAGTTCCTGCCGGGCATGGCCGCCAAGAGCGCGCCGGACATGAGCCTGACCGAACTGGCCCGCCAGTGGCGCACCGAGGAGGCCAAGGGCCCGGGGATGGGGCGGCGGTTCGCGGTGGAGGCGCACGAGCGGGTGGCGCTGGCCCTGGCCTGTCTGGTCTTTGCCCTGCTGGCGCTGCCGGTTACCTTAAGTTTCTCGCGCGGCCAGAGCCTGGTGGGGGTGCTGGCGACCCTGGTCGTGGTTTTCGTTTACTATGTTATAATGCTGTGGCTGCGGATGCTGGCCGAGTCCGGAGCCCTACCGGTGGCGCTCGCGGCCTGGGCGGAGAACGGTGTCCTGGTCGTGGCCGCCGGCGTGCTGCTCTGGCGCCGGCATTAGTAGCCCTGCCGCCTCGCCCCACACCTGACCCGGATGCACTTATGCCTGCCCAGCAACCGATCCGCCAATCGGCCCCGTCGCCAAGCCTCCGCGTCCCGCGTAGCTCCCGGACCCGGAGCGTTTCCCTGCCCCTGCTGATTCTGGTCCTGGCGCTGGGAGCCGCGCCCCTCTGGGCCGGTTCGGCGGCGGGGCTGGAGCGGCTGCCGATTTCCGCTCTCGGGGCGGAGAGAGTGGCCCAGGCGCCTCCCCTCGCGCCGGCCGCCGAGACCCCGCCGTCCGCACCTACTGCGTCACCCACCACCACTCCCGCCGGTGAGCCGACCAGCGGCACCCTGACTCCCGCTTTCCCCGGCGAGCCCGCGGAGGGCCGGGTGCTGGTGAATGCGGACAGTGTCACCATGGAAAACGGCATCATCCACGCCCGCGGGAAGGTGACCCTGCGCTCGGTGCAGTACACGCTGCACGCGGACGAGGCGGAGCTGGACCAGGCGCGCGAGTGGGCGACCCTGCACGGCCATATCGTGATGCAGGGCAAGACCGTGGAGACCCGGAGCGCGTCCCTGCGGGCCAACCTCAAGACCGGCGAGTGGCATCTGCTGGAGGGCGGGACCGGGATCGTCGAGCCGAGCTTCTTCGAGGGCGGGCAGGTGACCGACAAGCTCTACCTGGGGGCGCGGGGGGCCTTCTCGCCCAAAGAGAACGGGCCCATCACCCTGGAGCGGGCGCAGGTGACCTCCTGCAGCCTGCCGACGCCGCACTATGACTTCGCGGCCAAGACCATCGAGATCGTCCCCGGCAAGCGGGTCATCGCCGACCGGCCCTCCTTCTACCTGTGGGGCCATCGGGTGCTGGAGCTGCCCTTCCGGCTGGTCATGCCCCTGGATCAGAAGAAGAACCAGTATCTCCCCGTGGTCGGGATGAACGACATCGAGGGCTACTTCGCCAAGTTCGCTTTCGCGTACATAATCGGGCAGACGGCGGACGGGCTGGTGCATCTGAACCTGACCAGCAAGCGCGGCGTGGGGCTGGGGATCGACCAGAATCTCAAGTCCCGCCGACAGCAGGGGACGGGCTCGATTATGTATGAGCCCTCCCAGGGGGCGCTGACCAGCAGCCTGCAACACCACCTGGAGATCGGCGCGGGCTGGAGTTCCGACCTGACCGGGAGCTACCAGACCAACAGCAACTACTTCGGGAACTCCAGCACGCTGGCCAGCAGCCTGCTGCTCGACCACCGGGCCGCGGCGAGCCAGACGCAGGTGGGCCTTCAGCGCTCGCAGTCGGCGGGCAGTTCCGGCGACAGCAGCCAGATGACCACCACTTTCAGCCAGCGCCAGCAGATGGGGAGCACCGGCAGCCTGTCGCTGCAGGGCACCATGCAGGAGTACCAATTCGGCACCGGGATCCCCGGCCAGCGCAACCTCGACACGCATTTTGAGTACACCCAGCGCGGCCGGGCGCTGGACTGGGACCTCACCGCCAGCAAGTTCTTCGATATGGACCTGCCGGAGGGCCAGCAGAAACGCTACGCGCTCAACCAGCTCCCCGCGCTGACCGTCTCGACCAGCAGCGACCGGCTGGGGAACTACAAGCTGCTGGGCCGGGTGCCCTTCCAGGCGCAGGTGGCGCTGGGCGAGTTCCAGCAGCAGCCGGACAATATCCAGGTGGGCCGGGGCGCGTTGGACCTGCGGCTGGGCGGCGACCGCCAGTCCTGGGGCCGACGCACCTCGGTGACGCTCAGCGGCCGCGTACAGCAGTCCTTCTACACAGACAGCTCGGCGCAATACACGCTCTCGGGTGATATGGACCTGCAGCACGACCTGGGGCACGACTGGCAGACGCGGTTGCGCTACGACCACCAGAACCAGTCGGGATTCGCCCCCGTCAGCCTGGACTACGGCGGCAAGACCGACAGCTTCAACCTGCAAGTGGTGCAGGCGCGCCCGGACCGGTCCCGGTTGGAGGTCACCACCGGCTATGACGCGGTGGGGCACTTCTGGCAGGACCTGTGGCTGCGGGCGGAGGTCATGCCCTCCCGGCACACCAAGCTGACCCTCCAGACCGGGTATGGCATCCAGGACTCCCGCCCCCGCCCCCTGACCCTGCAATGGACCGAGGCGCGCCAGCCCAATCTCTTCCTGACCATGGCCACGGAGTACGACCCCGCCGGCGCCGGACTCACCCGCATCACCAACGAGCTGGACTGGCGGGCGAGCCGCCAGTGGCAACTGGCGCTGCTCAGTAGCTACAGCGGGTTTAGCCGCTCGCTGGATCAGCTCGACTTCCAGCTCCAGCGCGACCTGCACTGCATGGTCGGCACGCTGACCTACAGCAAGGCGCTCAACCAGATCATGGTGGGCATCAGCATCAAGGCCTTCCCCTCGCCCGACCAGGTGATCGGCATCAACCGGAGCGGGCAGGCCTTCCAGCCGCTGCCGGGGCAGTACTAGGGGAACGGGGAAGACGGCTAACGGCCCTACCCCCTGGCCCCCTCCCTAAAGGGAGGGGGAATCTCGCCGCCGATGTCCAGGTCGTTCGCCGTTGCCGTTACTCCCCCTCTCCCAAGCCGGAGGCGCGGGAGAGGGGGCCGGGGGGTGAGGTAAAACCGGCGGTTGGCCTCCCCCTTCCGCTCTGGCGCGGGCGGCGGGTGTAACCGCCGCCCCTACGGGGAAACGGCCGACACGGGCCCCGCCGTTTTCCGCGTTCCCCCAAGCAGGTCCGCCTAGTCTCCGCGCGGAAGGCCCCGCTGATGTCTGCATTTCGTCTTGGCCTGCTTGGTCTTCTGCTCGCCGCGAGCCTGGTGGCGGCTGATCCCGCGCCGTCTGCTCGGCCGGCTGCCTCCCCGGCTGCCGTGTCGGTCCTGACCGCGGAGCGCATCCGCACGGCTACGGCCGACACCTTGCGCGAGGCGCGGTTCCGCACGGGACCCAGCCCGCGGGACCTGTGGCTGCAGCGGATCCAGAAAGCCATAATTGACTGGCTGGAACGCTGGGGAGACACCCTGCTGGGCTCCGCCTCGCTGGCCGCTAAGCTGGAGGCCTTCTTCTGGGGCTTTGTGGCGCTGGTGGCGCTGGCCCTGCTAGGGTTGCTGGCGCGGGCGGTAGTGGTGGCCTGGCTCCGCCGCGCCGAGGCCCCGGCCACCAAGAAGATTACCGCCGCCCCTCCGCTGCGCCCGGAGAGTCCCGCGTCCCTGCGCGCTCGCGCCGAGGCGCTGGCTGCCGCGGGGCAGTATGGCCCGGCGCTGCGCTGGTGGCAGCAGGCTTGCCTGCAGGCGCTGGACCGCCGCGGCCTGGTGGCCGTGCGTCGGAGCGCCACCAACGGCGAGTACCTGCGCCAGCTCCTCCCCCATCCCGAGCCCCGCGCCCGCTTCTCCGCGCTGACCGGCCTGGTGGAGTTGCACATGTTCGGCGGGGCGGTGCTCAGTGAGGGGCAGTACCAGCAGGGCCTGGAGCAGGCGCGGGCGCTGCTCGAGGGAGACGGCGCATGAGCCGCCTGCGCACGCTGGGGCTGGTGGCGGGACTGGCCGCGGGCTTCCTGCTCCTGTACCTGGTGGCGGGCGCGATGAGCGTGGCCCCCTCCACCGAGCCGGACCATACCAGCCTCAACCCGAACCGCTGGGGGACGCTGGCGCTCTGGGAGGTCGCCTCGCGGCTGGGGCTGCCCACCGAGCGACTGGCACGATCCTACACGCGCGGGTTCCTGGCTCCCGACGAGACGCTGGCGCTGCTGGACCCGCAGATGGCACTGACGAAAGAAGAGTACCAGGCGCTGTGGCAGTGCGTGGCCAAGGGCGCTACCGTTGTGCTGGCGGCAAGTGGCGAGCCGCGGGCGCTGCCGAGGACGCTGCTGGGGACCAAGGAAGGCGAGATCTGGAACCCGCGGGCGACCACCGCGCTGACCCTGGCCTACCTGGGGCTGCGCCTGCGCCCGGCCGGAACGCCGGGGCGCGTGCCGGTGTCCCCCGCGCAGCGGCGGGGCGCCCTGGCCGAGGTCGCGGCGGTGTTCGTGCCCTCCAGCTACCGGCTGTACTACGAGCCGCAGGCGGCCGAGTTGCGCCGGCGGCTCGAGACGGTGCTGGGCAAGCAGGCCCTGCCGAGCCGCCTCACGACTACCGCGCCGGAGGTGCTGGTGGCGGACGCCGGGGGCCCGGTGCTGGCCCGGGTCACCTACGGGCGCGGGCATGTTTTCGTGCTGGCGGAGGCGGAGATGCTGAGCAACGAGCATCTGGGGCAGGCGGACAACGCGGTGCTGGCCCTGCGCCTGCTCACGGCGAACGGGACCCCGCGCCGCGTGCTCTTTGACGAATACCATCATGGGATCATCACGCCCACCGCGCTCCCCAGCGCGATCAACGCCGGCGCCTTCTGGGCGGCGTTGTGGCTGGCGCTGGCGGCGCTGGCGCTGTACACGGTGGGATTTGCCTGGCGCTTTGGCCGGCCGCGTCCGCCCGCGGAGCCGCCGCGGCGCTCGGCGCTGGAGTACGTGGAGGCTTTCGCCGCGCTGTACCGGGAGGCGCGCGCGGGGGGGCTGATGATCCGCCTGATCGGCGACGATTTCCGCCGCCGGTTGGCGGGGCGGCTGCGGCTGGCGACGCGGGCGACCGACCTGGAGCTGGTCCAGGCGGCGCACGAGCGCGGTCTGCCCGCCGACCGCCTGCAGGCGCTGCTGGCGCAATTGGCGGCGACCGACCCGGAAGCCCGCCTGCCCGAGCCGGCGGTGCTCCGTTTCACTCGCGAAGTTTCTGATTTGGAGGAGGCTCTCAGGAAAAATGGCTAGCAGCGAAAGCACGGCCCCGCGGTGCCGGCAATTGGCGACGGAGCTGGAGAAGATGATGGGCCTGGCGGTGGTCGGTCAGGAGCAGGTGGTCGAGCAGATGCTGGTCACGATACTGGCCGGCGGCCACGTGCTGTTGGAGGGCGTGCCCGGCGTGGGCAAGACCCTCCTGGCGCGGGCGCTGGCGCACTGCCTGGGGCTGGAGTTCAAGCGCGTGCAGATGACCCCGGACCTGATGCCCTCGGACATCATCGGCACCAACGTGTTCGAGCCGGAGCAGCGGCTCTTCCGCCTGCGCAAGGGGCCGGTGTTCACCTCCCTGCTGCTGGCTGACGAGATCAACCGCGCTCCGGCCAAGACCCAGGCGGCGCTGCTGGAGGCGATGCAGGAGCGGCAGGTCACCATTGACGGCGAGACCTACCCGCTGGACCCGAATTTCACGGTCTTCGCCACGCAGAACCCCATCGAATATGAGGGGACCTACCCGCTGCCGGAGGCGGAGGTAGACCGGTTCGCGCTCAAGGTGCGCGTGGATTACCCGGAGGAGGCGCAGGAACAGGAGCTGCTGCGGCGGGTGCATCACGGCTTCCGGGACACCCACCTGGAGGAGGCCGGGCTGCGGCCGACCTGGGGGCCGGCGGAGCTGGACGCCTGCCGGCAGGAGATCGCGGCGCGGCGGGTGGAGGACCCGGTGCTGGCCTATATCGCCACGCTGGTGCGGACCACGCGCCACCACGACCAGTTGCTGCTGGGCTGCTCGCCCCGCGCCGGGGTGATGTTGCTGCAGGCGGCCAAGGTGATCGCCGCCTTGCGGGACCGCGCTTTCGTGACGCCCGATGACATCAAGGACATCGCGCAGCCGGTCCTGCGGCACCGCCTGCTGCTGCGGCCCGAGGCGGATATTGAGGGAATCCGCGCCGAGCAGATCATTCAGGAGGTGCTGGCCCGCGTGCCGGTGCCGCGATGATTCCGACCCTGCCCGCCTTCTTGCTGCTCCTGCTCTCCACCGCGGTGGCGCTCAGCGGCGTGAACCGGCCCGGCGCTCTGCGCGTCGGCGCCTGGGCTTTCGCGGGCGTGGTCGTGCTGATCGTGCTGGACAACCTGCTCTCGCGCCGCCTGGTGCGCCTGGAGGGCAGCCGCTCCGTGGCCGACCGGCTCTCGCTGGCGGAGGCCAACCCGGTGCGGCTGGAGCTGGTCAACCGCTCCCGCTGGACGCTGCGCCTGACGGTGCAGGACGACGCGCCGTGGGAGTTTGAGGCCTCGCTCCGCGAGCACAACCTCCGCCTGGCGCCGTTCGAGCGCGGGGAGCTGACCTACACCGTCACCCCCCGCCGGCGCGGCGACTACGACTTCGGCAACCTGCACGTGCGCTGCCTGTCGCTGCTGGGCCTCAGCCAGTGGCAGCGGCGCCTGCCGCTCGCCGAGTGGGTGCGGGTCTACCCGGACCTGCTGGAGATCAACCACTACGCCGCGCTGGCCCGCTCGCGCCAGCTCCAGCAGGCCGGCTTCCGCCCGCTGCCCTACCTCGGCGAGGGCGCCACCTTCGAGAGCTTGCGCGAGTACTCCCCGGACGACGATTTCCGCAGGATCGACTGGAAAGCCACGGCCCGGCGGGGCTATCCCGTCACGCGCCAATATGACCTGGAGCGCAGCCAGAACCTGATCCTGATGATCGACGCGGGGCGCATGATGACGGCCGAAATCGGCGGCATGTCCAAGCTCGACTACGCGGTGAACGCCGCCCTGATGCTGGCGTACGTGGCGGTGGAGCGGGACGACGCGGTGGGGCTGATCGTGTTCGACGACGAGGTGCGCACCTGGGTCCCGCCCGCCAAGGGGCGGCGGCAGGTGGGGCTGATCGCGGACCAGCTCTACGCGGTGGAGCCGGTGCTGCGCGAGCCGGACTACGGCCAGGCCTTTGCCCTGCTGCGCCGCCGCACGCAGCGGCGGGCGCTGGTGGTGGCCTTCACCGACCTGATTGACCGGGACAGCTCGGCGCAACTGCTGAGCAACGTGCTGGGCCTCGCGCCGCGCCATCTGCCCCTGGTCGTCACCCTGCGCGACCAGCGCCTGGACGCCCTGGCGGCGGCCCGGCCCGCGGAGGCCGCGGAGGCCTACGAGCGCGCGGTGGCCACCAGCCTCCTGGCCCAGCGCCGTCTGGCCCTGGCCACGCTCCGCCGCGGCGGCGCGCAGTTAGTAGACACCGCCGCGGGGCAGCTTACCGTGGACACGGTCAACAAGTACCTGGAGATCAAGCGGCGGACGGTGCTGTAGAGGGGTGGCTCGGTGGCACCGGCGTCTCGCCGGTGTGTCGTTTCCCGTAGGGGCGCGTTTTGGCCGACCGGAACGGGCGGACAACACACGCCCGCGCGCTAACTGACCGGCAGCGAACGGGCGTGTGTTGCGGTGCAGACACCGCAAAACCCGCCCCTACAACGGCAAACGGCGAACGGCCGGCGGGGTACCCTTCGACAGGCTCAGGGCCTTCGGCGAGCCCCCGCCCTACAGGGGACGGCCTAGGGGTCGATGGTGAAGTCCAGGCGGCCTACCGGCTGGCCGTCCTGGTAGAAGCAGACCTGCCAGGGGCCGGGGCGGAGCGTCTGGTCGCGGTTGGCGGAGATGTAGATGACCGCCTTCTCGTCGCCGCCGACTATCACCAGCTCGCGCGCCAGGCGATTGCCCGCGCGGAACCACTCCACCGACAGCTCTGTGTTCTCCGGCGCGCCCTTGACCTCGAAGTACAATCCCAACCGCGACAAGCCCCCAGCGAACTGCGTGGCCGGTCCCTGCGGCTGATTGTGCGCGTCCACGCTGCGACAAAGCACCGCGCGCGCCAGGCAGCCGCCGAGTGGAGCCGGCGGCAGCGGCTCCGCGGCGGGAGGCGTCGTCTCCGGTTGCGCACCGATCTCCCCGGCCGATCCCTCCGCCGCGGGTCCCGTGGTGGTCACGAGGACCGCGGGCACCGAGATCTGCAGCGAGGCCTGCACGGCCGGCGGCACCTCCACGGTCGGCTGCCCCGGCGACACGTAGACCCGCGCCAGCAACTTGGTAGCGGCGGTCATCTCGGCCCAGGGCCCGGCCAGCAGGTACAGGACCGCGCCCCGGCATACCGTCTGGACCTCGGGGCCGGTAGCGGGGGTGGCCGCCTGGGCCAGGGCTTGCGCGGCCGCCGCGTCGCGGCAGAGCACCGCGGCAAGCTGCAGGTCGCCCTCCGGCGTGGTCACCGTCTGGCGGGCCGCGTCGCGGACCGCTCCAACGGGAGCCCGCGCGCCGACTCCGGCTACGGAGAGGGCGGCCGTCGGCGTGACCTGCGCCGCGGGAGCAACCTGCCAGGAGGGCGGGGCTTCCGCGGGGGCGAGCAGCAGTTCCGCCACGGCCAGACTAGCGCCGGTCGTGTAATCGGTAAGCTGCGTGGCCCGCCAGAGGCTGCGCAGGTCGCCGGTCCCGTTGGCGAGCGCGGCATAGGCGCTCGCCGGGGCGGTGATCTCCAGCAGGGGCAGACCGCGCTCGTGGAAGAGACAGGTGATCTGCCGGGCGCCCAGCGTCGGCGGAGCGGCGAGCAGGGGGAGCGCGGCGGCGAGCAGGGCCAGGTCGGCCCCGGAGCGCACCGCGGGGAACTGGCAGGCGATCACCACGTCCGCGCCGACGTGCGCGATCTGCACCTGCGGGACGCGCAGGAGGGGGCCGATCGGTTTGAGGAAAGCATCCAGTCCGCCGGTCGCGTCCGCGGCAACGAGCCGGCGGAGGGCCGCGGTGGCCTGATCCAGCGCCGCCTGGTCCGCTTCGGTGTACGCCGGCTGGTCAGGGGGGAGGTTCCGGCCCGCCGCGTAGTCGAGGAACCGGCGGAAATCGTCAATCGCGAGCAGCGCTCGGCTCTGCGGCCCGCCGAGATCGGTGAAGTACTTGTCCACGCCGGGGGTGCCCGGTTCGCCGGTAAGCTGGCCCCACTGGTCGCTCTTGAGGGCGCGGACGTAGGCGAGCCGGGCATAGGCGGCGCGGAGGGCCTGGGGAGCCTCATTCCAGCTGCGGCCCATCGTGTCCCAGAGGGCCTCGCGGGGAAAGGCGGGCGCGGCTTGCACGGAACGCGCCGGGGCGGGCAGAATCCGGGTCGCGGCCCAGGCCTCCAGGAGGTCAGCGGACTTCTCGAGGTCAGTGTACGTGGGGGGGCCGGCGGGCGCGGGAGCGTCCGCGCGGCTAGCCGCGCCGGCGCACAGCAGCGCCGGCGCCAGGCAAATCCCGAGCAGGATCAACCGCCCCATGTCCCCCCGACTTGCTCTCACAGCCAACCTTATACCCCGTAGCGCCTGGAGAAAAACCAGAGCGCGGCCCCCCGACGCTGCCTAGATTACGCTCAGATACTTGTCGCCACTGTCGCAGATGATGGTGACCACAGTCTGGTCGGGACGGAGTTGGGCCGCCAACTGCGCGGCCGCCCAAACGTTCGCGGCGGCGGAGATGCCCACCAGCAGGCCCTCTTCCTCGGCGAGTTGGTGCAGCGTGCTGATCGCGAGTTCCGTGGTGACCGTCATCACCTGGTTGTAGACCTTCGTGTCCAGCACCTCGGGCACAAAGCCCGCGCCGATACCCTGAATCTTGTGCGGCCCCGGCGTGCCGCCGGAGAGGATCGGCGAATCGGCCGGCTCCAGCGCAACGATCTGCACCTGCGGGTTCTTCTCGTGCAGGTAGTGGCCGACGCCGGTCAGGGTGCCGCCCGTGCCGACCCCGGCGACGAACGCATCCACCTTCCCGCCGGTCTGGTCCCAAATCTCCGGCCCGGTGGTGCGGTAGTGCATGTCGGGGTTGGCGGGATTACTGAACTGGCCGGGCATGAAGGCCCCGGGCGTGTCCGCGACGATCCGCTCGGCCTCGGCAATCGCCGCGGTCATGCCTCCGGACCCCGGCGTGAGCACCAGCTCGGCCCCATAGGTGGCCAGCAGCCGGCGGCGCTCCACGCTGAAGGTCTCGGGCATGGTGATCATGCAGTGATAGCCCCGGAGCGCGGCGACCAGGGCCAGGCCGATCCCCGTGTTGCCCGAGGTCGGCTCCACGATGATCGCGCCCGGCTGCAGCCGGCCCTGCTGCTCGGCGACCTCAATCATGGCCAGGCAGATGCGGTCCTTGACGGAGCCGCCGGGGTTGTAGCCCTCGTGTTTGGCCAGAATCCGCGCCCCGCCGGCCGGGCGCAGGCTGTGCACCTCGACCAGGGGCGTGTTGGCGATAAGTCCCAAAGCGTTTTCGTAAAGCTGGTTATACAAGCTTCCCACCTCGTTCTTGCGGCGGCCTGTGCTGCTGGTACAGACATATTCGCTAGGCGAAGGGTTTACCCCTGCGCGGGGGGGGAGCGGAACGTGGAGCGTGGAAGACGGCAACGGCGGGGCCCACCCCGCCCTCGGGGGACCTCGGGCACCCCTCCCGAAACGGGAGGGGCTATGACACGGACTGGCGACAGGCCCTCAGCCCTGCCCGGTCGTTTTCCACGTGCCACATTCCACTTGCTCCCCCTTTACGGAGGTGCCGGCAGGTCGAGCACGAAATCAAGGGGAGACAACCAAACGACGGGAGGGTCCGCTACTATGTCCTACGATATGAAAGCCATCGTCTTCCCCGCGGCCGGGGAAGTGGAGATCCGCTCCTTTGAGCTGCCGCCCTGCGGGGCCGACGAGATCGTCGTCAAGACGCTGTATAGCATGGTCTCCACGGGGACGGAATTGCGCGTGTGGGCCGGGCACTATGGGTCGGAGAGCAAGTTTCCTTTCATCCCCGGCTACTCGGTGATCGGCGAGGTGCTGGAGGTGGGCGCCGAGGTGACGTCGGTCGCCGTGGGCGACGTGGTCAGCGGGCGCAATCCTCTGCCGGTGCCGGGGATCAACCAGTACTGGGGGGCGCAGGCCTCCCACCACCGCTACCAACTTGGCGGCTATGACGCGGCCCTGAAGCTGCCGACGACCGCTGCGGAGGCTTTCCCGTACCTGATCTGCGAGATCGGGGCCATCCCTTGGCGCGGCGTGAAGTTCGCGACCACTAACCCCGGAGAATCCGCGCTGGTCATGGGGCAGGGCCTTATCGGCGCGCTCGCCGGGAAATTCCTGGTCATGCACGACGTGCGTACGGTGGTGGCGGACGTCCATCCGCTGCGCCTGAACCGCGCGCTCGGCTGGGGCGTCGCCGCGGCGGTGGACATGCGCGCCGCCGACGCCAACGAGCAACTCCGGGCGCTGCTGCCGGAGGGCGCGGACGTGCTGGTGGAGGCCTCCGGCCAGCCGGCCCCGGCGCTCAACGCGCTGCAGTTCGTCCGCAACCGCAACGTGGCCGGCCCCGGCCCGCTGCCCCGCGTCGTCTTCCAGGCCAACTACCTGGACCCGCTGAATCTTGACCTGGCGCACAACCTGCCCAGCGGCTCGATCTCGCTCTTCTACCCCGGCGACCGGGAGCCGCAGGACCGGCTGGACGTGATTGAGTTCGTCCGGCAAGGGCGGATTTCCGCCGAGGAGTTCGCCGGCGAAATCGTGCCCTTCACCGAGGCGCCCGCCGCCTACCGCGCCCTGCGCGACCAGCCCGACCAGCACTTCTCGGTCGCGTTTAAGTGGGAGTAGAGGCTTGGAGGGCGGGGGCTACGCAGAATGTCCTGAGCCTGTCGAAGGGTCCCCCGCCGCCCGCGCCGGGGCGGAAGGGCGTGGCCGGCCGCCCGTCTTACCTCACCCCCCAGCCCCCTCTCCATGCACTTGTGTACAAGTGCCCGCGGACCTTGGGAGAGGGGGAGTAACGGCAAAGGCTAACGGCACACCGGCGAGACGCCGGTGCCACCGGTTAACCTGGCTCCTCCCCCCGCGCAGGTCCCGACCCCTCGCGCACGGAAATGCCCCCTGCGCTACCTACATGCTTGCCGGGGCGCTCCTCGGCCGGCCCGATTTCTGGAGGAATATCATGGCTCGTCAAGTCTCGATGAAACTCGGCCTCAATGGGGCCTTTGCTACCCGCCGCTGGGAGAAGCCGGACAATATCGTGGGGCTCGTCCGCGAGGTCGGCTTTCCCTCGCTGGAGTTTTGCGCCGACATTATTGACCCCTTCTTCATGGGCGACGCCCAGTTTGTGCAGGAAATGGCCGTCGAGTGCCGCGCGGCCGGCGTCAAGCATGGCGTGGAAATCTGGGACCTGTATACCGGCGTCGCCACGCACCGCTTCCACGGCTTCTCGCACACCGACGCCGCGCCCCGGCGGCGGATGATGGAGTGGATGCTGCGCGCCATGGAGCTGTCCGTGCTGCTGGGCGGGCCGCGCCTGGGCGGGCACATGGACGCGATTTCGGTCGAGGTCATGGCGGACCCCTCCGCCTACAACCGGGCCTGCGCGCACGCGTATGCCGCCTGGCGCCGCCTGGCCGAACTGGGCGGAGACCTGGGCATGAAGGCCCTGTACGTCGAGCAGATGTATATCCCCTCGGAGATTCCCTGGACCCTCGACCAGAGCGAGGTGGCGCTGCTGGCCATCAACTCGGAGCGCGAGGGCGTGCCGGTGTACCTGACCGTGGACGTCGGCCACCAGGCGGGCCAGGCGTATGGTATGGCGGGGGACGACCTCGATTATCTGGCCTGGGTGCGCCGCTTTGGGGCCTTCTGCGAGGTCATTCACCTGCAGCAGACCTCCCCGGAGGGCTCGCACCACTGGCCCTTCACCGAGGAGTACAACGCCAAGGGCCACATTGACATGGACAAGTTCATGGCCGCCCTGCGCGAGGCCCACGAGTCGGCTGCCGACAGCATCCTCGCCGAGTGCCTGCCTCCGGTGACCGAGCAGCGGCTGGTCCTGGAGGCCATCCCCGGCTCCACCAAGTCCGAGGATACGCTGCTCGAGGAGCTGAAGCTGTCCTCCGAGTACCTGTACCAGTACCTCCCGCTGGAGGGGCTGGTTTGGGACGTGTAGGAGGAAGGGCGCTGACCCTCCCGTAGGGGCGGAGCATTCTCCCCCCCCGC
>DASXVN010000050.1:0-32017 GCA_036504235.1 Armatimonadota bacterium
CGGGAGAGGGGAGCAAGGCAAACGGCAACGGCAAACGGCCGGCGGGGGACGTAGCCCCCGCCCTACAACCGCCTAGCCGTGAATCAGGCTGGGCAGGCAGCGGGTGCAGACCCACAGACTCCGGCCCTCACTACGGCAGGGCAACAGCGGCGCTACGTGCTCGCTGGCCCCACAGCGGAAGCAGTTCTGGGTCAGGTCCAGCGACCCGCGCTCCTCCAAGTGCTCCTCGACTGCGTGCTCGTCGAAGCTCTCCGCCTCGCGGGTCTCAATCTGCATCGCCCCGGTGGGGCAGACCCCCAGGCAGAACCCGGCGCCGTCGCACAGTTCCTCGCGCACGACCTTGGCCTTGCCGTCCACCAGTTGGATGGCCCCCTCCGCGCACGGTGCGACACAAACGCCGCAACCATTGCAGAGGTCCTCATCGATATGCACGATCTGTCGCGTTACTTTGGCCATGGTTACTGCACTCCTTTCCCCACTTCACCAATCACAGTTACTGCCGCGTCCGCCACCCGTGCGGCCGTTTCTTCCCAGGACGACTCCACCATCCCGCGGTCATAGAAGAAGATGGCCCGCTGCGCCATGCCGATGACCAGCGCCGCCGCCAGGTTCACGTCCTGCGCGGGGAAGACGCCCTGCTGGACTCCGGCGCGGATTGTCCGCTCGAAGAAGTCCTTGGGCAACTCCCGCCCGGGCTCGGCTCGCTGGACTTCCTCCTCGTGGCGCTCCATCAGGAAGCCGTAGGCCAGCGGCTCTTGCCGCGAGAACTCCAGCAGCGCGCGGATTAGCGCCCGCAGCGCCGCCCGCGGGTCCTCCCCGTCCGCGGCAGGGCGCAGCGCCTCGCCTAGCCGCTCCGCGCAGGTCGCGAAGACCGCCTGGGCCAGCTCCGTCTTCCCCGGGTAGTGCCGGTAGAGCGCGCCGGAGGTGACGCCCGCCGCGGCCGCCAGGTCGCGGATGGTCGTGGCGCGAATCCCTCGCGCCCGGAACAGGCGTAGCGCGGCGTCCATGATGTCTGCTCGTTTGGCCTCGGCGGCGGGGGGGCGTCCCATCGTCCTGTTGCTCCTTAAGTAATCAATTGATTACTTTCTTGCTTATGAGACGCGGTTTTCCTCCCCCGGGTTCGCTTTCGCCGGAGAAATAGTTGGATTTCTTTTGGCTGGGGCCAGCGACGGCGGATGGCCGTCGCTTTCGGGCAGGTATCCTTGCCGACGCTGCCGAAATGGCTTACGTTCGCCCAATCCCTCTCGGGAGGTCCGACCGCATGTTCACCCTCAGCGTTATCTCCGATGAGGTTTCACAAGATTTCGACCGTATCGTGGCCGTGGCTCAGGATTTCCCGCGCTTGAAAGGCGTCGAGCCCCGCTCGATCTGGGACAAGCCGCTCACCGCGTTGACCGACGCGGACGTCGCCGAGATCAAGCGCCGGGCCGATGCCGCTGGGCTCAAGATCGTCGCGCTGGCCTCGCCGTTTTTCAAGTGCGATCTGGGCAACGCCGAGCACTATGCCCAGCACCTGGAATACCTGCGACGCTTTGCCGCCATCGCCCACGCCTGGGACTGTAAGATCGTGCGCGGCTTCACCTTCTGGAAGACCGGCCCCGCCGCGGCGGTCTGGCCGCAGTTGCTGGAGGCCTTTGCGGAGCCGCTGCGGATCTGCGAGCAGGAAGACCTCTACCTGGGAATCGAGAACGAGGCCTCGACGCACATCGCTACCGCCGCCGAGGCGGCGCGCTTGTACACGGACGTCAACCACCCGCGGCTACGCGCCATCTGGGACCCGGCCAACGAGGTCTACGCCGCCGACGGCGAGCGCCCCTTCCCCGAGGCCTGGGACCGGGTCAAGCCCTGGGTTATCCATGTGCATCTCAAGGACGCGGTCAAGGACCCCGCGCTCCCCGATGGCGCGCGCTGCGTACCGATTGGCGAGGGCGGCCTGATTGACTTCCCCGGCCAGTTCCGCGCCCTGGAGGAGATGGGCTACACCGGCGCCTGCTCCCTGGAGACGCACTGGCGGCCCCAGAAGGAGCTGGACACCGACCTGCTCAACCGCCCCGGCGGCGCAGCCTTCAGCGAGGGCGGCGAGGAAGCCAGCCGGATTTGCCTGGGGAATATCGAACGCATTTTGGGCGAAATCGGCTAACGGCCGCCTACTCAACTCCAAGGATCACCACATGGAACAAACTCTGACGCCCGACAAACTCATCGCCGTGGACCTGGACGGCACGCTGCTGTCCCCGGACCTCTCCGTCTCGCCCGAGAACTTGGCCGCGATTCGCCAGGCCGAGGCGCAGGGGGCGGTGGTCGCGATTGTCACCGGCCGCTCCTTCCCCTCCGCCTACCGCATTGCCGCGCACCTCGGCCTGCTGGAGACGCCGCTGGTCTGCTTCAACGGCGCGGTTATCCGGCGCCCGGATACCGGCGAGACGCTCTACGAGCAACTGGTTCCCGCGGAGTTGGCGGAGGAGGTCGTGACGCTGTGCGCCGCGCGCCATCTGCACCTAAACTACTACCTGGGCGACGAGATGTACGTCTCCGCCGACGACCACTGGAGTCGGCTCTACTGCGAACGCACCGGTCTGGAGTGCCTCCCCGTGGACGATCTGCACCAGTTTGACGGCCGCGCGCCCATCAAGCTGCTGGTCGTGGACGCCCCGGAGGTCATTGACCGCCTGCTCCCCGAGTTGGAACAGCGCTTCGCCGGACGCCTGTACATCACCCGCTCCATGGCCGAGTACGTCGAGTTTCTGCCCCTGGACGCCTCCAAGGGCGTGGCGCTGGACTGGCTGGCGGCGCATTTCGAAGTGCCCCGCGAGCGCGTGATGGCCGCCGGGGACCGGCTCAACGACCTGCCGCTGCTGGAGCACGCCGGCTTCCCGGTCGCCATGCCCGAGGCCGACCCGCCCCTGCGCGACGCGGCGGTCTTCATCCCCAGCGACCAAGCCACCGGGGTGGCGCAGGGCATCGCCGAGTTCCTGCGGCGGGTCGGCTGAGAAGGGCCGCGCGGGGCTCCCTGAGAGGTCAAACCGCCCCGGAGGGCGAATACGCGAGATGTGCCCACCCTCTTGAACTGCGCTAGCGCCGGCGCTCCGGACTCCCTGGCGGAGTCGGCGCCAGAAACCGTCTCTCCTCCCCCTCTCCGCTACCCGCGCGGCTGGACGCTGGCCGCGGCGCTGGTGCTCTCGCTGCTCTTCGGCCTGCCCCACCTGCTCATGTGGCAGCATCTCCACGCCGAGGGGCGTCCCTATCTCCCCCTGCAGGTGGACCACGTCACCGCCCTCACCTGGGACGAGACCACCTACTATGCCCCCCGGATCCAGGAGGTCTTTTACGGTCACCCCTTCACGGTGGACCCGTGCGGCTGGGAGTACAAGCAGTTTCCCGCCTTCATGGGGGTGGGGGTGCTGCCCGCCCTGCTTCTGTCTCCCCTGGCGTTTCTGCTGCACGGTGACGCGAATGCGATCCTGATCGCCTCCAGCTTCCTGCTGCCTCCCCTGCTCTTGCTGGCCCTCTTGGCGCTGACTCGTCGCCTCCAGGTACCGTTCTGGGTGGGTCTAGCCGGGAGCCTCGTCCTGCTCATCGCCCAGGACCAGATCGTCACGCCGCTGCTCTTGCTCACTCGGCCGAGTTGGCCTCTGCTGGTGGACCGACTGCATCTGCTCGCCGCCTATCGCCCCCTGGAGTTCAGCCGCTTTTTCGTGCCCGAGTTCGCTTACCTGTTCCTGCTGCTGACCCTGGTCGGACTCGTGGAGACGCTGCAGCGCCCCCGCCTGCTCACCGGCGTCGCGACGTCTCTGGCCCTGGGAGCGCTCTTCTATACCTACGTCTTTTTCTGGACCTACCTGCTGGCAGCGGCGGCCCTGTGGCTGGTGCTGCTCCTCCTGGAGCGCCGCCGCGCGGCGGCCCGGGTCCTGCTCCTGGTGGTGGCCGGCGGGGTGCTGCTCGGCCTGCCCGTGGTCGTGCAACTCGTGGCCAGCCACGGCTACGTGGGCAAGGCGGTCCTGGAGGCGCGCCAGCAGTGGGGGGGTAAAGAGGTGCTCTGGCATAATCGCTGGCCCGAGCTGGTCCTCCTGGCGATCTTCCTGTTGCTCTTGCCCTGGCGCGACCGCCGCGCCTCCTTCCTGGCCAGCTTTGCGATTGCGCCCCTGCTGTGCATTCGCGGGGTGCAGTTCCTGGGGCTGGCGGTCCAGGACTGGCATTGGCTGGCGCGCTGCTGGCTGCCCTGGATGTCCCTGGCCCTGCCGGTCGCCCTCTATCTGCGGCTCACGGAGCCCTGCCGTCGGTCCCTCTGGGCGCGGTGGCGGCCCTGGCTGGCCCGCCACGCCCTCACGCCGTTCATGGTCGCGATCTCGGTCCTTACGCTGGCCTACGGCTTCAACGACCACGTGCGCTTCAGTCAAACGATGGCCGACTGGTACAGCTTCACGCCGGCCCAGCAGCAGGCCTACGCGTGGCTGCGCCAGAACACGGCCCCCGATTCCGTGGTGGCGGCCGCCGACTGCAACGTGCTCGCGCTGGTTCCCGTCTACAGCCACTGCAACGTCTATCTCCCGTTCTGCCTGGTCACCCCCGCGCCGGATCAGGAGCTGATGTGGCGCTTCTGGACCACCGCCCGCCTGCTCGACCTGGGTCCCGAGGCGATCGAGCGCTTCCTCGCCCCGGAGGAGTGGACCCCGGAGGGCTTCTGGTATCCGCACCGCTGGTGGATGGTCAACTGGCTCTTCCATACCCAGTTCCTGAGGCTGACCCTGCCGCCGGCCGTGCGGGCCCAGGTGGACCAGGTCGGCGCGCAGGTGGCCCAGACCCCGGTTTCAGACCTGCTCCCGCGGTATCGCCTCGACTACCTGTGGGTGGATGACACGATTCGTTCGTACTGTCGCACCTCTCCGGACCAGCAGCCGTACCTGCGACGGGTCTTCACCTCCGGGGATATCAGCCTCTACCGGGTGCTGCAACCGCAGGGGCCCGGTCTCTCGACCTACCGCTGACGCACAGAAAGGGATAATCATGCCGATCGTTGAGAGCACTGTCGCCATCGCCGCGCCCTTGGACCAGGTCTATGCCCTGGCCCGGGACATCGAACGCTTCCCGGAGTTCATGGCCGACGTCGAGGAAGTCAAGATCCTGGAGCAGACGCCCGAGCGGCAGGTCAGTCGCTGGGTAGGCGTCATTCGCGAACTCAAGCGCACCTTGACCTGGACGGAGGATGATTTCTGGAACGACGCGGAGGCGCGCTGCGATTTCCGCCAGATCGAGGGAGATTTCACCACCTACAGCGGCTCCTGGGAGTTCAAGCGCACGCCGGAAGGCACGCAGGTGCGGCTGGCGGTGGAGTATACCTACGAGGTGCCCCTGATCGGGGCGCTGATCCAGAACATACTGCGGAAGAAGATGCAGGCGAATATCGACTCGATGCTCGCGGCGCTTCAGGCCGAGGCGCAACGTCGCCAGGCAGAGAGCTAGCCGGCCGGCCGGGGCGACGCGGCTCCGGGCCGGGTGGAGGACAGGATCCTGGCGATCCGGACCGAGATCAGTGGGCCACCAGGACGAGCATGGCTGCGCCCAGCCCGACCCCCGTCACTAGCACGGCGGCGGCCAAGACGGGGACAATACGCACAGAGTGCGCGCCGACGCGGGCTACTCCTGGCGCAGAAGCCGGGCGGGCTTGCTCCGCCTTCCGAATCCGGGCCATGACCGAGCGGGAGAAATCTGCCGGGGGCTGCTGGGCACCGACGCTCTGCAGTAGGCCTGCCAGGTGGCCCATGTCCTGCGCGAATCGGCGGCATTGTGGACAGCGGTCCAAGTGCTGTTCCAACGCCTCACGCTGCTTGCTGTCGTGCTCATCGTCCAGCACGACAAGGCTGCGAACCTTGGTGCAGTTCATGCTAGTCATCCCCTGTGTCGACAATTGCCACGCCGGCTGGTGGGGTTTCCACCCAGCCGCTGCTTCCCCAATCCGAGTGCAGTCTGGCGTTTAGCTTGTCCCGCATCTGGCTCCGCGCGTTGAAGAGCCGACTTTTGACCGTTCCTACCGGGCAACCCAGAACCTGGGCGATTTCCTGATAGCTGAGCCCCTCCAGGTCAGATAATACGATCACCGGGCGCAGCTTGAGCGACAGTTCCCCGAGCGCTTCCCACACCTGGCTGCGCAATTCCTCGCGCTCCAGGGCCTCGGGGGGATTGTTCTCTCCCTCGTCAGGCAGGTCTCGTTCCAGTTCGTTGTCGTCCTGCTCGATGGGGTCGTCCATCGAGACCGTGAGCAGCGCGCGCCGGCTGCGGCCCCGCGCCGCATCAATCGCCAGGTTCGAGGCGATTCGGTATAGCCACGTCTGGAAGCTGGAAGCGCCCCGGAAGCGCGGCAGGCCCTGATACGCCCGCACAAAAGTCTCCTGCGCCACATCTTGCGCGTCCGTGGAATCATGTACCATGCGGGTGATGTAGTTGTACACCCGGCCATGGTACTTCTCCACCAGTCGCTCAAACGCGAACGCCTCGCCCACGCGGGCCTGAGCCACTAGCAGATCAGTTTCGCTGTCGCTGCGTAGGCCAGTTTTCATTGACGCGCCCGGTCCCTAAAAGTTCACTACGAACCCCCGCTAGGACTACTCCGGCTCGCCTTTTTCTGCCGCTGCGCCCTCCGGCGCTACCTTTCCCATATACACTTGCGCCTCCAGGGAATGGTGGTACGGCGACCAATCCCCCGTTCCCGACTCGGCGCTGTGTCGATAATCCTCAAAGATCTGCAGCTTGGCGTCGAGGTTGTCTGCATAGTGCAGGGCCAGGGCCTCGGCGATCTTGGGCCGCACCGGCGCTCCGTACTGCAGCTCGCCGTGGTGGCTGAGCAGCAGATGCGTTAGGAGTTGGCGCAATTGTAGCGGAAACCCCTCGCATTGTGCAACCTTTTCCATAACCAAGCGGTCGCCCAGCACAATGTGCCCACAGAACCGGCCAGCCTCACTATACTCATACGCCAGCTCCCCCTGTAATTCCTGCACCTTGCCAATATCGTGCAAAAGCGCCCCGGTCAGCAGCAGGTCGCGATGCAGCTCCGGATGTCGGCGCGCGGCCTGTTCGCACAGGGCCGCCACCGAGAGCGAGTGCTCGAGCAGGCCTCCGCGGCAGGCGTGGTGGAGCCGCGCCGCCCCGGGAGCGACGGAGAATTGCGCCCGGAACTCCTCATCCGCAAAGACCAGTTCCAGCAACTCCCGCAGCGGCGGAGTCTCCACCGAGGCGATCAACTCGTCCAACTCGGCCAGCATCTCCTCCACGGGGCGGGAGGCACAGCGGACGAAATCCGCAAAGTCGTACTCCTCCGGCGCCGCGGGTTGCAGGTCGTTGACGACAAGCTGCCGGGCGCCCTTGTACTCCTCCACGCGGCCGCGCACCCAGACGATCTGGCCAACCGCGAGGCCCGCCGCCAGCTCCTCGGCGTCGTCCCAAACCCGCCCGGTGACCTCACCGCTGCGATCCAAGAGCCGCAGGTCCAGGAAGTGCCCAGGCTTGTTCTTGAAGGGAAGCAACTTGAATTCCCCGACCGCGAAGGTCGTCTCGACGCCCTCCCCCGCCACCAGATCCACTGCCATCACTTTGTCAGCCATGCCCAAATCCCCACTTTCACGCCTCGTAGGCGTCCGACTTACCCGCCTCTTCCTCGCCGGCGCCGAACTGCTTGAGCGCCTCGGCAAAGACCGTCAGCCGCTGCTGCACCGCCCCGTGGACCGTGCCGTCGGGGTACTGCCCGGACTCGTCCGGCTCGCCCGCCGGCAGGCCGGTGAGCAGCTCCAGACCCTCATCGAGCGTCCGCATCGTATAGATGTGGAACTGCCCGGCGCGCACCGCTTCGACGACCTCGGCGCGCAGCATCAGGTGCCGCTGGTTGCTGGCCGGCAGCAGCACCCCCTGGGTCCCGGTGAGTCCCTGGCGCTGGCAGGCCTCGAAATAGCCCTCAATCTTGCGGTTGGCCCCGCCGATCGGCTGGATCAGGCCGTGCTGGTTGACCGAGCCGGTCACCGCCAGGTCCTGGCGCAGCGGCAGATCGCCCAGGCTGGAGAGCACCGCGAACAGCTCCGCCGCGGAGGCCGAGTCACCCTCGACGCCCTCGTAGCTCTGCTCGAAAACGATGCTCACCGAGCAACTGAGCGGGGCCCGCGCCGCGTATTTCTGCCCCAGGTAGCCGCTGATAATCAGCACGCCCTTGTCGTGAATGGGGCCGCTGAGCTTGACCTCGCGCTCGATGTTGATGACCCCGGCGCGCCCCAGGGCGCTGCGCGCAGTGATCCGCGACGGCTTCCCCACCGTGTAGTCGCCGAGCGGCAGCAGCGACAAGCCGTTGACCTGCCCGACCGCCGCCCCTCGGGTGTCCACCAGCAACTCCCCGTCCTCGATCGCGTCCAGCACCCGCTCCTCAATCCGGTTGGAGCGCCACACCTGCTGCGCGAACGCCTGGCGCACGTCCTCGGCCCGCACCGCCGCGCCGACCTCCCGCCGGCCCGCCCAGTACGTGGCCTCCTGCGCCAGGTCCGCAATCTCCATGAACCGAGTGGTCAGCTTCTCCTGGTTCTCCGCGCGCCGCGAGGCCTGCTCCACCACCTCGGCCACGGCGGCGGCGGTGAACTCCGGCAGCCCACGCTCCTGGCAGACCCGCGCCAGGTAGCGCAGGTAGAGCTTCTCCGTCTCCGGCGTGCGCTCCATGTCCGAGCCCAGGTCGGCTTTGACCTTGAAGAGCTTGGCGAAATCCTCGTCGAGCTGGTAGAGGAGGTAGTAGATCTGCGGCGTGCCGATGAGCACGACTTTGACGTCCAGGGGGATGGGCTGGGGCTCCAGGGTCACCGTGGAGACAAAGCGGAACTGGTCGCCGATGGACTCGATGCGCAGTTCCTGGCTGCGCAGCGCGCGCTTGAGCGCGTCCCAGGCGTAGGGGCGGGTGAGTAGCGCCAGCGCGTCGAGCATCAGGTAGCCGCCGTTGGCCCGGTGGAGCGCGCCCGCCCGGATCATGCTGAAATCGGTCACCAGCGCGCCCATCTGGGTCTGGTACTCGACCTCGCCGACCAGGATGTGCAGGGTGGGGTTAGCCTCGTAGACGACGGGGGCGCGGTGGTCCTTGGCGGTCTCGGTGAGCAGATTGACCCGGTAGCGGTCATAGGGGCTGTGGTCGGTCACCGTCATGCCCGGCGGCAGGGGCAGCGGCGGCGTCTGCTCCTCGCCGTTGCGAAACTGCGCGACATTGCTGACCAGGTCGGCCGTCAGGGCCTGGAGGTGCTCCACCACCTCCGGCAGGTCCCGGTACTTCTCGGCCAGCGCCTCGATCAAGTGTGCGCTGGCGAACTGCACCATCTCCCGGTCCAGTTGCCGCACCTGCTCGCGGGCTTCATGCTCCTGGCGATGCCCCCGACGCAGCAGGTCCGCCAACTTCTCCTGGAACTCCTCGCGCCGCTTTTCTAGCGTGTTGCGCTCTTCGTCGGGCAGCGCCGCGTACTCCTGCGGCGCCATGACCTCGCCGTCCTTGGCCGGGGCCACGATCAGCCCCGCCGGACCGCGGCCGATGGTGAAGCCCGCCGCTTCCGCCTCTGCCTCAAAGGCGCCGAACTCCCGCTGCCGCTCTTCGCGAAACTGCTTGAGCGCCTCATCACGCCGGCTCTGGTAGTCGTCGCTCTCAAAGACCGCGGCAATCCCCTGGTCCAGCCCGGCAATTAGCTCCTCGGCGTCACGTCGGAACTCCGCTCCCTGGCCGGCCGGAAGCCGCAGCGCCCGGGGGCGGCGGGAGTCTTCGAAGTTGTGGACGTAGCACCATTCCGCCGGCGGCTCGCGGCGCGCAGCCGCCTCGTCGAGGATCATTCGCGTCATCAGCGACCGTCCGGTTCCGGCGGCCCCGAGCACGAAGGTGTTGTAGCCCGGTCCGGCGATGTCGGTGCCAAACTCCAGCGCGGCCATGGCCCGCGCCTGGCCCAGGGGTCTATCGAGGGGCGTCACCGCGCCGGTGGAGGCGGCCTCCAGGCCGGCGGGGTCGCATACGCGCCGCAATTGTTCGGGGGTAAGCTCGGATGTCGGAGACAAGATCGGTCACCTCGCAGGGGGCTTCATAGCTGTCGGTAAGTTGCCCCCCGAGGTGTCCGTATCCTTCTTTTCATGCCACGGGCGAGGCCGCCACCCCTAGCGCGGGGTGAAGTCCGTATCCGGCTTGAGTGAGGCCAGGGTCTCGGCCAGCAGCTCCGCGGTGTGCTCGAGATCGTCCAGGGAAATCATCTCCACCGCCGTGTGCATGTAGCGGTTGGGCACGCTGACCAGGGCCGCCGCCACACCGCCGCGCGAGACCTGGATGACATTGGCATCCGTCCCGGTCGCCCGCGAGATGGCCTCCGGCTGCCAGGAAATCTTCTTCTTAGTGGCCGCCGCGACCAGCTTCTCGTGCAGCACCGGGTTGATGTTCGGCCCCCGGGCGATGACCGGACCGCGGTCCAGCCGCAGGTCGCCGACGATGGTCTTTTCCACGTGCGGATGGTCGGTGGCGAAGGTCACGTCGACCGCAATCGCCGCCTGCGGGTCAATGGCATAGGCGCAGGTCCGCGCTCCCCGCAGCCCCAACTCCTCCTGCACGGTGGAGACCGCGAACACGGCGCACTTGAGCCTGCGCTTGGCCAGAATCCGCACTGCTTCCATCACCGCAAAGGCGCCGACTTTGTCGTCCAGGCCGGGGCCAGCCACCCGGTCGCCGAGTAGGCGCGTCAGGCCCAGCTCGAAGGTGATGGGGTCGCCGATGGCCAAGCACTCCTCGGCCTCGGCTTTGTCCTTGGCGCCCAGGTCGATCCACATCTCGTTGATCTCGCTCTTGCCGCCCTTGGCGCGCTCCTCGGGCTTCTGCAGATGGATCGGCTTGCGGCCGATGATCCCCGGTAGGGGCCCGTTCTTCGTATGCACGACCACACGCTCGCCCGGCACGATGGCGGTGTCAATGCCGCCGATGGCCGAGAAGTAGATGCAGCCATCCTCGCTGATGTGCTGGACCATGAAGCCGATCTGGTCGCAGTGCCCGGCCAGCATCACCCGCGGATAACCACCCGGGTTGAGGGCGGCGGTCAGGTTGCCGTTCACGTCCACGCTGACCTCGTCGGCGTACTCGCTGACCCAGTCGCGGATCACCCGCTGCACCGGCTGCTCAAAGCCGGAGGGCGACGGGGTACTGACGATGCTGTCCAGGAAGGCCAGTGATTCTTTGCGCATGAGGGACGACTCCTTTGGCTCGACAATAAAGAAGGGCCGCACGGAAGCTGATTCCGCCCGGCCCCCTGTGGTTTCTGGGAAGGACTTGCGTTCGACGCGGCGAGCTCGCCTAGGGCGTCAGGGTCAGCAGCGACCGCACCTGCTCGGGATAGTGGTAGATGAGCCACAGCTCTTCTTCGGTCAGCGGGGCCTGGGTGCTGAGGTTGGCGAACTGCACCAGCTTGAGCACCTGCGCCACGTGCTCGGCGTCGCGGAAGCCCAGGTCCATCTGCGCGTACACGTATTCCAGACCGGACTTGCCGCCGTGGATACCGGTGGTGATGACCCGGCCGGTGCTTAGCTCCGTCTTCTCGCCCCGGCCCAGCACCTCGTAGTCGTACAGTTCGTAGTTCTGCCGGTCCTTAAGCGCGCCGTCGGCGTGGATGCCGGACTCGTGGGCGAAAGCGTTGTCCCCCACGCCCGGCTGGTTGATCGGAATCTCCAGGCCGAAGGCGTGCCCCACGTAGCGCGACAGGCGGAACGCCCGGGAGAGGTCAATGGTTTCGCTCAGCAGACCCAGGTCCCGCCAGCCGGCGGAATAGCGCAGGGCCAGCACACAGGAGACCAGGTCGGCGTTGCCGGCCCGCTCGCCCACGCCGTTTACGGTCGTGTTGATGTAGGCGTCCTGCCCGGCCTCGCAGATGGCGACGGCGCCGGCGCAGGAGTTGGCGACCGCCAGGCCCAGGTCATTGTGGCAGTGCACCTCCACCGGAATCTGCGCCTCGCGGGCGATGGCACCCACGCGGGCCGCAATAGTCTTGGGGTCGTCGTGCCCCAGGGTGTCACAGTAGCGGAACCGGTCCGCGCCCGCTTCCCGGCCGGCCTGGGCGAACTCAATCAGAAAGTCCAGCTCGGTGCGGGAGGCATCCTCGGCGTTAATCCCCGCCGTGATCGCCCCGCCCTGCTTGGCCGCCACCGTGGCGTCCACCATCATCTGAATGATCTCCTGGCGGTTGAACTTGCCCTGGAACTTCCAGCGCAGCATCTGCTCGGAGGTCGAGATGGAGAGGTTGAAGTGGCGAATCTTGGTCTGCTGGAGGGCCTTCTCCACGTCGGAGGCCAGCGCCCGCGACCAGCCGCCCAGGGCCATGTGCTTGATCAGCGCCGGCTGGGCCTCGGTGCCCTCGGTGAGTTCGTAGTTGGCGTTGACGTAGTTCTTCTCGTGCGGGCTCAGCGGAAAGCCCATCTCCGACTGGTAGACGCCCAGGTCATCGAGTAGCCAATTAATGACGGTCTTCTGGATCTTGGCCAGGGAGATCCGCGCCGTCTGTTCGCCATCGCGATTGGTTACGTCAATGATCTCAATCTTGGGCATGGGGCCACGCTCCTTGTGGGTCGGCACCGCGCTGGCTGCCGGGTATACGAAGCCGGCGGCAGCAAGGCTGCAGCCGGCACAGGTCGTCATAACTTGGAGGGACAATCATACCCTAGAAGCGCCGCGATTGCAAGCGGGTTGCCGCCCGCCTTCCGCTCCCTGGTCAGGGGCGCTGGCGGTCAATTAGGTGCATGAACTCCTGCCGCGTCGGCGGCGAACTGCGGAAGCTGCCCAGCACCGCCGAGGTGGTCATCAGCGAGTTCTGCTTCTCCACCCCGCGCATCATCATGCACAGGTGCTGCGCCTCGATCACCACGCCGGCGCCCTCCGCGCCCAGGTCCATCAGCGCCTGTGCGATCTGCTCAGTCATCCGCTCCTGAATCTGCAGCCGCCGCGCGTAGACGTCCACGATCCGCGCCAGCTTGCTCACCCCCAACACCACTCCCCGAGCGATATAGCCGATATGGCAGCGCCCGAAGAAGGGCAGCATGTGGTGCTCGCACATGCTGTACATCTCGATGTCGCGCAGCACCACCATATTGTGGGAGGGCTGCTCGAACACGGCCCCATTAAGCACCGACTGGGGGTCCTGCTGGTAGCCCCGGGTCAGAAACTCCCAGGCGGTCGCCACCCGCTGGGGGGTCCGCAGCAATCCTTCCCGGTCCGGGTCCTCCCCGATCTCGGCGAGCAACTCTCGCACCAACGCCTCTACCCGTTCATGATTCATGAATGATTTCCTTTCGGAGCCGCGCAGTGAACTCCGGCAGCGATTCCAGTCGCCCCGGAGCCGCCGCGGCGATCTGCGCCGTCGTGCGTCCGTCCCCCGGCACCACCAACTCCGGCGCCAGCTCCGCCAGGGGCGCCGCCAGAAAGGCCCGCCGCGCCAGGTCCGGGTCCGGCAGCACCAGGTCGGGCTCCTGCACCTGCTGGTCTCCGTAGAGCAGCAGGTCCAGGTCCAGCGTCCGCGCCGCGTACCGGTCGGCGGCGCGCACCCGGCCCGTCTGGCGCTCGATCTCTCGCAGCACGTCGAATTTCAGCTCCCGCGGCGACAGGTCGGTGGCTACCTCCACCACCCCATTGTAGAAGGCGGGCTGCTCGGGGCGGCCCTCCGGCTCCGTGCGGTAGAAGGTGGAAATCGCCACTAGCGGCACCCGCGCAGACAGTCGCCGCAGCCCCTCGGGCACGTGGCGCTCCGGCTCCAGGTTGGACCCCACGGCGACGAACACCCGCGCCATCAGCGCGGGCCCTTCCGCACTTCCACGGCCACACTGCGGGCAAAACGTAGCGCGGAAGGCTTCTCCACCCGCACCAGCACCTCTTCCACCCGCGGGTCCTCCCAGCAAATCTCGGCAATCTGGTCGGCCAGCGCCTCCAGCAGATAGAGGTGGGAGGCCTCCACAAAGCTGAAGACCTGCTTCTTCAGGGCGCGGTAGTCCAGCGCCTCCTCAAACTGGTCGCTAGCCGCCGCTGGGCCGAAATCGGTGGTAATCTCAATATTGATCACCACATCCTGCCGCTCCCGGCGCTCCTCGTCGCTCACGCCCAGCACACAGCGTGCCAGCAGGTCATTGATCAGAATGCGGCCCATTGGCAGGATACTCCTTGAGATGCCGGCCGCCATCCACATACACGGTGTGGCCGGTGATAAAGGTGCTCTGCGCCAGGAAGACCACCGCTGCCGCCACGTCGCCGGGGTCCCCGGCGTGCTGCAGAGGCACCGTGACGCCCAGGGCCTCCAGGTACGCGGCATCGCGGCCCGCGGGCGGCAGGATCAGCCCCGGCGCCACCGCGTTCACCGCTAACTGAGGCGCGAACTCCACCGCCGTGGTCCGGGTGATCGCCGCCAGCAGTTGCTTGCTCAGCAGGTAGGAGGCATGCCCCGGATCGTAGTCGTCCATACGCGAATCCAGCAAGTTGATGATCTGCCCGTGGCCCACCTCGCGCCGGAAGGCTCGGCTCAGCGCCAGCGGCGCCCAAGCGTTGACCGCCAGATTGTGCTCCAGGCTGGGCAGGCTCATCGTCTCCAACGTATCGGGCGGGAACTCGGACGCGTTGTTGACCAGCAGATCCAGCGTCCCGGCCAGCGCCAGCGCGTGCCCGACCAGCTCTTCCGCCACCGCCGGGTCGGCCAGGTCCCCGGCCAGCGTCCTGGCGGTCACCCCGGCCGCCCGCACCTCGCGCGCCAGCATCTCGGCCTCCGCGGCGGAGTGACGGTAGTGGATCACGATATGGACGCCCTGCTCGGCCAGGGCCAGCGCGATCGCCGCCCCGACGCGCTGGGCCCCGCCGGTGATCAGCGCTGTTTTTCCTCGCAAGTTGCTCGGCGCCATGTACTGTCCTTTCCGTCCTCGCAGCGGCTAAACCAGCTCGTCGATCCGCGCCGCCACGATAAAATCATTGCGCGAAAGGCCGCCGATTTTGTGGGTGGTCAGCTCCAGGCGCACCCGGTTGTAGGAGATGCAGAGGTCCGGGTGATGGTCCGCGGCCTGCGCCACCTCGGCCACCTCATTGACGAAATCCATGGCCTCCACGAAGTCCGGAAACTTCAGCTCCCGGCGCAATACCTGGTCCTCCACTTCCCACTCGGGAACCGCGCGGCTCAGGCGCCGGACCTCCTCCGCGGTCAGCGGCGGCTCCCCGGCCTCCGGCGGAACCGTCGGCTCTTTGGCTAGCTTCATGGCTCATTCCTCCTGTGGCTGCGCGCTTCCGCCCTAGTTGATCGCCCCGCGCAACTCCTGGACGGTGAAGGTCTTCCCACTCCGGATCAGCTCGCGGGCCGCTGGCACCTGGTCCCAGACATTGCACATCATCGCCCCGCGCAGCTTGCCCTCGCGCCGGAAGTACAGCACGCCGGTCTCGTTCTCCTGCTGCCAGTCGGCGAAAACGTCCAGCCGCGGGTCAATCTCACCGACTGCCTCATAGCCAAACTCGAACAAATCCGAGTAGAAGTAGGGCATGTAGTCGTATGCCTGGCCGGCTCCGGCCATATTGCGGCCTGCCCACTGGCCCTGGATGACCGCATTGTCCCAGTGCTCGACGCGCTTGCGCTCACCCAGCGCCATGTAGTTGAACAGCGCGTTGTCGCCGGCGGCGTAGATATTCGGATGGGAGGTCTGCAGAAGGTCGTTGACCACGATCCCGTCCGCCACCTCGAGCCCGGCCTGCTGAGCCAGGTCCGTCAGCGGGTATATACCCACCCCGGCGATGATGAAATCGGCCCCCAGCGTCTGCCCCTCCCGCGTCGCCACCTGCCACGCCTCGCCCTGCGGGGTGATCGCCGCCGGCGCGTCCCCGGTCAGCACCCGCACACCGCGCTGCTCGTAGTGCGCCTGCAGGGCCCGCCCCAGGCTCTCGGGGAAGACGCGCCCCACCAGGTAGCTGCCGGGGAAGATCATCGTCACTTCGACCTGGTTCAGGTTGAGCGCCGCCGCCAGCTCCGAGCCGATAAACCCGCCGCCCACGACCGCCACGCGCTTGCCGGCGTGCGCCGCCGGTCGAATCCGCAGGTAGTCATCCAGATAGCGATAGTAGAGTACGCCCTCCGCGTCGCCGCCGGGGATCTCCAGCCGACGCGGTCGCCCGCCGGTGGCCAGCAGCAGCTTCTCGTAGGCGTACTGACTCCCGTCGCCCAGCGTCACGGTCTGCGCCGCCGGGTCCAGGCCGACTACCTCCGCGCCCAGCTTCAGGTCCACGTGGTGGCCGGGGTACCAGTCCTCCGGCTGCAGGAAGAGGTCCGCTACCTGCTTCTTGCCGGTCCATAGTTGCTTGCTGAGCGGGGGGCGTTCGTAGGGGCGGTGCGGCTCGTCGCCGAGCAGCAAAATGGCGCCGTCCGGGTCCAGCTCGCGGATGCCCGCCACCGCGGAGCCGCCCGCCAGACCAGCGCCGACAATCACATAGCGGTACTTGGGTGGGGCCATGGCTGCCTCCTCCGAGGTCCGGGAGCGACGGCCTCCCGGGTTGCTTGCTCCTTAAGCGACGCTGGGTCCCCGCCGATGGTTCTGCGGGGCAAAATTCGCCTCAGAAAGGGGTGACCAGATGGAGCTGGCTGCGCAACACCAGCGCGAAAACCACCTGCGCCAGCACCACCAGCGTCGGCCCGGCCAAGCGTAGCGAGGGAGGCAGGCGGAGCAGGGCCCCGGCGGCCGGCAGCGCCGCCAGCGGCATGAGGAAGACCCAGATGCGCTCCACCTCGCCGCGCGTGGAGCCCAGCAGCAGCAAACCGGCCAGGGTGAGGGCCAGCCCGACCGCCAAATTCCGCAGCCAATCCCGGGACCCCGCCGGCCCGGCCCAGCCCACGCCGAACCACAGCAGCAGCGCCGGCCCCACAAACAGCAGCCAGCCGTAGGCGTTCAGCGCCAGCCAGGTCAGGTACTCGCGGTGTTCGCGCACCATGATCTCGCGCTGCGCGGCCAGGGACGCCGCCATCGCGGTCGGCAGGCTGTAGCCACCCGCCGCCGCTAGAAATCCATAGAAGGCCACAAATCCGGCCGCCGCCAGGAGCAACCCGCGGCCCAGTTCCACGGGTCGGCGCTCCGGCCGGCCCACCGCCAGGAGCAGCGCCACCGGAAGCAGCGCCAGGTAGCCGTAATTCCACAGCAGAGCCACCGCCGCGCCCAGTCCGGCCAGCAGGTACAGCCAACCGCCGTTCCGCAAGCTCGCCGCCCAGAGGGCCAGCGCCGAGAGCGCCAGCACCGCGCCCAGTCCGTCAATACTGGGGATAAAGCACAGCAGCGAGGGCACCGTCATACTCAGCAGCGCCGCCACTATCCCCACCCGGCGGTCCGCCAGCGTCGCCCCCAGCCAGTACACCGGCAGCACGATCAACACCGGCGCCAAGGTCAGCAGCCAGCCGACCAGAACGGCGATCACGGCGTCGGTGGCCGCCACAGGACGGGCCGTGCCGCCGCGCGCCATCTGCGCCAGATCGGCCCCGGTGACGCCCCAAGTGCGCTGCATCCGGGCCTCCACCGCCGCTAGCAGGTCCGGCTGCCCCAGGAGCGCGTTGCGCACCGCCATGAGGAGGAGAATCGGCCCGGGGGGATGAGTCCGCACGCGGTCGGGGACCGTCGGCGACTCCGCCCGCGCGACGTGCTGGGCCAGGGCGTCGCCCGGCCCGGCCCCTTGCGCAGCCTCGTTGTAGTAGCCGAGGGAGGTGTCGCTCAGCATCACCAGCGCGGCAGTCACGGTGTAGGCCGGCTCGTGGGTGGCGACGCCGGCCATCATCACCGCGCCCAGCGCGACCATCAGCGCCAACATCCCGGCGCAGGCGCGGCGGGAGGGGACCCGATCCCCGCGCAGCTTGTCCAGCGTCAACAGCGCGGCCAGCGCCGCCGCCGCCAGCGCGACCGCCGACGCCGGGCCCCAGGCCAACACAGGGTTGCGTAGCGGCCAGGACCACTCGGGGGCACCGTAGGGCAGCAGCCCCTGCGTGAAAGCCACCGCCACCGCCGCGGTCAGGGCCACGCTGCCGCCCACCAGGGCCAACCCCTGGCGCACGCTCAGCTCTCGGGTTGCCCGCGGCGCGCCTGGCTCAGTCACCGGCGGCCTCCCCGCTCAGCCCGCACGCGAACTGCAGCGCCCGCAGTTCCGTCGCCGTCAGCGGTCGCCACTTGCCCTCCGGCAGCTCGCCCAAGAGTAGCGGCCCAAAACCCATCCGCCGCAACTCGCCCACCGGGTGCCCCACCGCCTGCAGCATCCGGCGCACCTGGCGGTTGCGGCCCTCGCGAATCGTAATCTCGACTTCCGCGCCATGCGAGCCGCGGCCCCGAGTCCGCACCTCCGCCGGCGCGGTCAGGCCCTCGTCCAGCGCCACGCCCTCGCGCAACTGCCGCAGGGCCTCGTTGTCCAGGGAATGGTCCACGCGAGCGCGGTAGGTCTTGGCGACGTGGTGGGAGGGATGCAGGCAGCGGTGGGCGAGATCGCCGTCGTCGGTGAGCAGCAGCAGGCCGGTGGTGTCCTTGTCCAGGCGGCCCACCGGAAAGAGCCGCCCGCGCCACTCCTCGGGCAGCAGTTCCATTACCGTGGGGCGGCCGCGCTCATCCGACCGGGTGGTCAGGAGGGCGGGGGGTTTGTTCAACATAACGTACAGGTACTGAGTCGGTACGCGTACCAGACGCCCGTCGAGCCGCACGACGCTCCGCGCGGCGTCCACCTGCCGCCCGAGATCGGTCACTACTTCCCCATCCACAGACACGCGCCCCGCCGAGAGTAGCAGTTCGCTGGCGCGTCGCGAGGCGACGCCGGCGCGGGCCAAAAGTCTTGTTAGCCGTTCCATAGAGTAGCACCGCCCCTGACAGGGCTAGTAGTCCCAGCAGCCCGTGGTTAGGCCCCAGCGGGCCGAGCGGCGTGGCTGCGACCGCCACCGACTGGCGCGCGAGCAGCGGCAAACGCACCTCCGGCTGTCCGGCCCGGCGCACCAGCAGCCAGCCGACCGGCTGACCCGCGGCTACCGGCGCGCGCTGCGTTGCCGGCGCCAGTTGCAGCTGCCAATTCCGCGGCGCGCCCCGGGGGGTCACAAAGGCTGCGTCCGCCGCCGGCCCGGCGAGCACTGAGGCGGTCTGGCCGCCTCTCACCGACACGGGGCAGGTCGCTCCGGCCCCCAGCGCCGGCTTGACCCGCGTATAGTTGCCATAGCCCCACTCCAGCAGGCTGCGGGCGTCGGTCCAGATGTCGCGGCTGTTGAGCACCACGCAAATCAGGTCCCAACCGCCGCTGCGCGCACTGGCCGCGTAGCAGTTTCCGGCCTGCTTGGTGTACCCGGTCTTGAGCCCGGTACACAGGTCCCAACGCCGCAGCAGACGATTCTGGTTCCCCACCTGCCGGCTCTGCTCGGCTGTCAGCGTCGGCAACTGCGCGCCCGGCAGCGCCGCGATCTCGCGCAGCAAGGGGTGGCTCCAGAAGCACCGCGCGATCACCGCCAGGTCTCCGGCGGTCGTATACTGGCTCAGGCTGTGCAGCCCATGAGGATTGACGAAATGCGTGCCGCGCAGGCCCAGTTCCTGCGCCTTGGCGTTCATCATCTCGGCAAACTGCGCCTGGGTGCCGCCCACGTGACAGGCCAGCGCCGCGGCGGCGTCATTCGCCGACTTGAGGATCGCCCCGGTCAGCAGCTCCTGCACGGGGACTTGCTGGCCGGCTCTCAGACCCAGACTGGTCTCGCCCACCGCCGCGGCCTCCGGCGTTACCGTGACCAGCTCCTCGGGCCGGCAATGCTCGGCGGCGAGGATCGTGGTCATCATCTTGGTGAGGCTGGCGGGAAACATCCGCTGCTCGGGGTTGAGCGTGGCCAGAATCTGGCCGGTCGCGGCGTCCAGCAGAACCGCGGACTGACCCCGGATCGCGGGGGGCGGGGGCAAGGACGGGCAGAGCGACTGCGGCCGGCGCAGGATTTCCACCGGGGCCGGAGCCTTAGTCCGCACCGGCAGAGGAGCGGCCTTCCGGACGGGAGGCTGGGCGAAGACGGCGCTGCCGCACAGCGCGGCGGCCACCACCAGCACTAGGCCTCGAACTCGAATGGCTCCTCTTCCTCCTTGGCGGGGGCGGGCTTGTCCTCCAGGCCCCGGCTCAGCGACTTGGCGAGCGTTTCCGCCGCGTCGTCGCTCAGGGGCGGCAGGTCCTGCAGGTTGGCCAGGCCAAACAGCTTCAGAAATTCAGCGGTGGTGACAAAGCGGAAGGGCCGGCCGGGCACTTTCTCACGTCCGGCCGTGTTCACTAGCCCCTTGTCGAGCAGCGTGCGCACCGGCCCGGCGGAGTTGACCCCGCGGACCAACTCAATCTGGGGACGAGTGATGGGCTGGCGGTAGGCGATGATCGCCAGCGTCTCCAGCGCCGCCCGGGACAGCTCCTCCGGTTTGGGCTCGAGAAAGACGCGGACGACCTCCGCGTAGGTTTCGCGGGTGGCCAGGGAGTACCCTCCGGCCAGCAGGACGACGTGCAGGCCGTGGCCTTCCAGACGGGTAGAGAGTTGCTCCAAAACGGGGGGAATCTCGTCGGTGGTGACGCCCAAGCACTCCGCCAGCCGCCCAGCCGGAATCGGCTCGCGGCTCACGAACAGCAGACATTCAGCGGCGGCACACAGATCGAGTGTTGCTTCTACCATGGGGGTTTGCGGTGAATATTGCTTCCAAGGGATGCTGTGCGGGCACCCCTATCATAGCCGCGAGCGCCCCAGGCGTCAAGCTTCCGGGCCGCTCTCGATCTCTGCCTCCGGCGGCACGTCGGCGGTGACCGTCGCGCCGGGGAGGGGCGTCTGGACGGCTCTGACCATGATCTCGCCGCGGGGCGCCTCCTGGCGCACCTCCACTTCCTGCCGCCGCATCATCTCCAGCAGCGCCAGAAAAGTGACGATGATGGCCGCGCGGGACGCCACCTCGCCCACCAGTTGGGAGAAGGAGAACTCCTCCCGCTCCGTGCGCAGGCGCAGGCGAATTTCCTCGATCCGGTCCGGCACGGTCAGCCGCGGCAGCACCACGCGTCCCATGGGCTCGGGAACCGCCCGCTTGAGCATGTCGCTGACCGCGCCGACCATGTCAAACAGCGACACGTCCTGCAGCGTGACAAAGCCGCTCTCCACCCCGGAGTCCTCGGACAGGGGGCGCAGGAAAATCCGCTCGCGCAGCCGCTTGGCCGTGTCCAGGCGGGTAGCGGCTTCCTTATAGATGTGGTATTGCGCCAGCCGCCGCTGCAACTCCACCGCCGGGTCCTCGGTGGCCTCCGGCTCTTCCTCCGTCTCCGGCTCGGGCGGCAGCAGCGTTTTGGACTTGACGTAGGAAAGCGCCGCCGCGGTGATCAGGAATTCCCCGCTCAGTTCCACGTTGATCTCCTGCATGGTGCGCAGGTACTCAAGGTACTGCCCGGTAACCTCCGCCACCGGCACCTCCGCGATGTCCACCTCGTGCGCTCGCACCAGGTGCAGCAGCAGGTCCAGGGGCCCCGTGAAGCAGAAAATCTGCACGGGGTACCCAGTGTAGTTAGTGGTTTCGCCGGCGGCAGTGGCTTTCATATAAGGGAGCTAGACGGCCCGCATGGCGCTCATGTCGCCCAGCAGGAGACGCATGGGCGCGAACGAGCCCTCGCTGGGCCCGGACACCTCGACTTGCTGTCCCAGCACCGAGTCGCTGAGCCCGCCGCGCATGTGGCTGAGGCGCGAGTCCTGCTGGATGATGCAGTTCTCCACCCGGCTGTCCGTGATCTCACAGCCGGAGTCGATGGAGGCATAGGGCCCGATCTCCGAGTCGACCAGCACGCAATTCTCGGCGATCAGACACGGCCCGTGCAGGTGGCAGTTGGTCAGCCGGGTCCCGCGGCCCACCCTGACTACGCCCTCGAGAGTGGTCTGCTCGTCGCACGTGCCCAGCACCTGCCCCTCCAGCCGGTCCAAGTACAACCGGTTGGCCTTGAGCAACTCCGCCGGGCGCCCGGCGTCCTCCCAGAACCCCTGGACCACGCAGGCTCGCACCAAGTCGCCCCGGTTCACCAGGGCCTGGATGGCGTCGGTGATCTCATACTCCCCGCGGGCGGAAGGTGGCGTGTGCGCAATCGCGTCCAGGATCGCCGGGCTGAAGGCATAGGCGCCCACCACGGCAAGGTTGCTGCGCGGCTCGGCGGGCTTTTCCTCCAGGGCGACGACCCGGTCGCCCTCCGTGACCGCCACACCGTAGGCGCGCGGGTCCTCCACTTCCTTGACATACAGCGTCGCCGCCGCCGGCTCCTCCCGGAAGGCCGACACCAGGTCGGCAAGCCCGCATTCCAGGAGATTGTCGCCCAGGTAGAGCAGAAACTCTTCGCCGTCGATGAAGTCGGCCGCCGCCTTCACCGCGTGGCCGAGGCCCAGCGGCTTGTCCTGCGTGCGGTAGCACACGGACAGCTCCCAGGCGCTACCGTCCCCCACGTACCGGTGAATGGCTTCCGGCCGATGCCCGACCACCACGGCCACTTGCTCCACGCCCACCGCCGCCAGGCTCTCCAGCGCCCAGCCCAGCAGCGGCTTACCCGCGACCGGCAGCAGATGTTTGGGCCGCGAGAACGTCAGGGGCCGCAGTCGCGAGCCTTCGCCGGCGCACAAAAGCACAGCTTTGCGGATCGGAGCTATGGACACGGGCGTGCCTCCTTGCTTATCCCCCCAAGAGCAACTTCCGGATCAGGTAGATCGGCAGGGCCACGATTAGCGAAACCCCGGGCACGAGGTTGAAAGCAACGACCATTCCCAGCAGGGGCAGCATCCCCCAGCGAGCATAAAAACCCCGCACGGCGTGGGCCGAGCGTAGCGGCAGCAACCCCAGCAGGACGTGTGATCCGTCCAGCGGGTAAAGAGGGATAAGGTTAAAGACGGCCAAAGCCACGTTTAGGGTCACTATGAAGACGACCGTATCCAGGTACGCGCCGGGGACGATCGCGAAGCGCACCAGCAGGCCGAAGAGCGCGGCCGTGACCAAGTTGGCCCCCGCGCCTCCCACCGACACCAGCACATCATCCCGGCGCGGATGCTTGAAATAGGCAGGGTTGACCGGTACCGGCTTACCCCAGCCCAGACCAAACAGCAGGAAGAAGGTCGTGCCCAGGGGGTCGAAATGCGCCAGCGGATTCAGGGTCACGCGCCCCTGGCTGCGCGCGGTCCGGTCTCCGGCCCAGTCGGCGATCTTCGCGTGGGCAAACTCATGCACCGTCAGGGCGATCCCCACGGCGATGATAATGGAGCAGACCCCCGCCCAGTCGCCCTGCAGCAAATGCTCAATCAGTCCCATAGGTTACGCCCACGTTCTCCCGCTTAGGCTAGCCGCTCCGGCACCACGTCTTGCGCGACTACGTCGTCCAGCGTCTCGCGCCGCACGATCAGATCCGCCTGGCCCTCGTTGACCAGCACCATCGCCGGGCGGCAGAAACGGTTGTAGTTGGAGGCCATCGCGTAGTTGTACGCTCCGGTGGAGAACACCGCCAGCACATCGCCCTCCGCCACCGGCTGAATCCACACCTCCGGCAGCAGCGTATCGGTCTCACAGTGCTTGCCCGCCACGCGCACGGCGTGCTCCGCCGGCGCCTGATTGGCCTTGTTGGCGACTACCGCCATGTATTCCGCCCCGTACAGCGCCGGGCGCGGATTGTCCGACAGGCCGCCGTCCACCGCCACGTAGGTGCGCACGCCGGGGATCTCCTTGACCGGACCGACGTGGTACAGCGTCGTGCCGGCGGTGCCGACAATGGACCGGCCCGGCTCCAGAATCAGCTTGGGCAGCGGATAATCGAACTGCTCGCAGGCGATCCGCAGGCCCGCGGAGGTCACCTGCGCGAGTTGCTCAATACTCGGCGGCGCGTCGTCATTCGTGTAGGTGATCCCCAGCCCGCCGCCCAGGTCCAACTCGCCGAGCAGCGCGCCAAACTCATCGCGGATGCTGGCCATGAACTCCAGCATCAACTCGGCGGCTTTCTGGAAGCAGTCCAGCCCAAACAACTGTGAGCCGATATGCGAGTGCAGCCCCCGCAGCTTGACCCCCGGCAATTCCAGGGCCAAGCGCACACCCTCGCGCGCCGCCCCGGTCGCCAGCCCCAGGCCAAACTTGCTGTCCTGCTGGCCGGTCTGGATGTAGGTATGGGTCTGGGTCTTGATCCCCGGCGCGACCCGCAGCAGGATGTCGGCCTGCTTCCCGGCGGCTTGGGCGAGCACCGACAGCCGCTCCATCTCGCTGAGGCTATCCACAACCACGCGGCCCACGGACTCCCCTACCGCCAGCGCCAGCTCCTGATCGGACTTGAAGTTGCCATGGAACTTGATCCGCCCGGCGGGGAAACCGGCCTGCAGCGCGGTGTACAACTCCCCGGCGCTGGCCACGTCCAGGGCCATGCCCTCCTGCTGGATCAGGCGGCACATAGCCTTGCACATCAACGCCTTGCCGGCGTAGGCCACCTCCACCTCCGGCAGCAGGGCGCGGAAGGCGCTCAGGTACGACCGGCAGCGTTCGCGCACGTGCTGCTCGTCGAGCACATACAGCGGCGTGCCGAACTCCTCGGCCAGCGCAACCGTATCGCACCCCCCGATCTCCAGGTGTCCGGCTTGGTTAACCTTCTGCGTTCCGAAAAGCGGTGGCTCGTAGGACCCCATCAGGGAGGTCACTCCTTCCAGTGTCTGGACCCCTCCGGCGCGGGCCGGAGGCTTCATTTCTCGGGCGGGAAGCCGGGTGGGCTCCGGCCCCGTCAGAGCATAGCGCAAAACAGCCCACGGCACCGCCGGGGCTGTTTGCGCGTTAGGCCAACTACGGTTGTGCGGGGCGCTCTGGCCGACCGGCGCGTCCGCTAAAAATCGTTGGAGGTGATGACGATCTGGCCCGAGTCCGGGTTGTAGGTGATCGTCACGTTCAGCGCATCGGCGATGAATTGCAGCGGGACCATGGTCCGGCCCTGCTTCACGTACGGGGCCAGCGGCAGGACCTCGGACTTGTGGTTGACCTGGGCCTGCACACTGCCCACCTGCAGGGTGATGTCCACATTATCATTGACCGCGCGCACCCGTTGCTCGGCTTGGTACCAGTACAGCACTCCATCCGTATGCTCGAAGATCTCGCGCAGCGGGGTCATGGAGATGCCCTGCAGGGCCGTCGGGGCGGTCAGCAGGTTCAGTTTGTCACCGTTGAAGACAATCTGCACGTTGCGGATCCCGGCCAGGGCCACCGGGGCGCTGGTCGTCCGGGCGGTCGTAGCGGCCGCGGGGTGGCTGCGGGGGGCCATCGCCACGCGCGTCGCGGGGGGAGCAGTGGTGCGAGTCGCCCCGGGAGCCGCCAGAGACTTGGGCGTGCCGGCGGCCTGCAGCGCGCAGGCGGGCGATGCGGAGGCCGCCCCGGTCTGCGGCGCTACGCGACTGGCGGCCATCGTTGGGGCCGAGGGCGCCAGAGCTACGCGGATTTCGTCGGCGGGACGAGCGTTACGCGCGGGGCTGACCGTCAACTGCGGATCGCCGTAGAGCGGCTGGGCCAGGCCCTGGGCCTCCCCAGCGATCTCGGCGGCCGCAGCCTGGCCGAGAGGCGCGCTCGAGACGGTCGGGGGCGTGGCCGCCGGCGGAGCGGGCAGGGCGGCCGTCCGCGCTTCTGTGCCCGGCACACTCGTGCGCGGCGCTGCGCCGGCCGCACTCGCCGCCTGCCGCAGCGGCTCGAGAACCATTTCCATCACGGAGGGGCTGGCGGCGGACGCCGCCTCGCCGCGAATCGTCGTCGCCACCGGGGCCGGCGCCGCGGCGATCCGAGCGCCCGACGCCACTACCGTAGCCGGCATGCCGGCGGGGTGCGTGATCCGCGCCTCGGCGTTTGCCGGGGTCAGGGCCGGACCCGCGGCCACCAACTGGTAGCCATCAATAGTATAGGAGAGGGAAGCCGCTCCCGCCAGCGGACCCGCGCCCGCCACTACGGGAGCACTCGGGGCTGGAATCGAGGCCACCTGGCTCCCGGCTAACTCCAGACCGGGCGCTCCGGTCCGCGCGACTCGCACCGGGCCGGGGCTGGCCGGCTTCGCCACCGTCGCCGTCCCACTCGCGATCCGCGTCGGCTCGCCACTGCGCGTCGTCCAGGCCGGGGCCTCAATCGGAGGGGCGGCGCCGTTGAGCGCCGCCACGGCGACCTGCGCCGCCGTCTCGCGGACTTCATACGCCGGCGGCACTACGGCCTGGCTCGGCGAATGCTCGGCCGGCGGAGTGATCCGGGCGATCTGGGGGCCCGAGCCCGCAACCGCCGTCCCGCTGGGGAGAGCCGGCGCGGCCGCCGCGGTCGGCGGCATGGCGATGCGGGGGCTGGTGGGCGGAGCAATAACCGGAGCCTCGCTACCGGACCCACTGGCCGCGGAGGGCGCCGGCGAGGTCGGAACAGCGATATGTCCAGCGGAGGCGGCGCCTACCGTCGGGTCGAGCTTGGTGGTGGACTTGTTGTCCACGAAGATGGTGACCTCGGTGGATTTGCCCTGGTTATCCGCCTGGTCCCACGCACCGGCCTGGAGAATGTGCTCGCCATCGGCAAACTTGGTGGTGTCCATGTCATACACGTACGGCGGCGCGTTCATGATCATGGCGCGGACCTTGCCGTCTACGTAGAAGAAGACCTGCGTCACGCCGACGTTGTCCTGCGCGTCCGCCTGGACCCGCAGAATCCCATTCACGGAGGCCCCGTGCGCCGGGTAGAAGATTTTGATGACGGGGGGCAGCTTGTCCGCGGCAGTCGCGCCGCTCGCCGAGGCGGAGGCCACGACTACGGATACGGTAGCGTTGCCCTTCCCGCCCTGGGCATCCACGGCGGCGGCCGACACCACATGGGTCTCGCCCGCGTTGAAGTTGAAATTCCACTCGAAGGATTGCTTGCCGGTCTGCTGGGGAGTGGTCAAGCGGTACTCCTTGACCTGTTTCCCGTCCACAAAGAGCTGGAGGGCAGTAACGGGGCAGCCGGGATCGCCGCTGTAGCTGACGTCAATCCAGGTCTTGCCGGAGACGGCCGCCTGATCGACGGGGTTGGTGAGGGTGACCTGCGGTGCGGCCAGCAGAGCGGGGGGCAAGACGCAGCTCAATCCAAAACTGAGAATTATGAACCCCAGGGTCGTGGAACTCAGTTGGCGAAGCTTGCGCATGGTGAAATCCTCCTGGCAAGGCAGCAGCGATGCATTTCTGTTATGACGCCCACACCAACGGTGACCGCGCCTGCGGATCTTCGCTTCACCGCACTCCGCTCCACGCGTCACCACCGGGCGACCTCCCGCGGTCGCCACGAAGGCTGACGCGCGACCCGACAGAGACACTCGTTCTAGATAATTTTAGCACACCACCCCCCCTGAGTCAACGCCCCACGGCCAGCGATTGTTGTTGCGCGGCCCCGTTTGGGGTCCGGGGGGCGCCCCCCCAAGGTCCGCGAGATCCGGGCCGGGCCCGCCGAACCTTTTTGGGGCAGAACTTATCGTATATAGTGGGAACCTCCAACCGTCCCGTGTGTCCTATAGTCATCGGTCGAGGCATGCGCCACCGTGCGCTTGCGCTCGGCCCCCAATCCGGCGTCCTACCGAGTGCCTGGAGGTACGATTATGCGCACCGAACGAGGTTTCACGCTTATCGAGCTGTTGGTGGTAATCGCGATCATCGCGATTCTGGCCGCCATTCTCTTCCCCGTCTTTGCTCGCGCCCGCGCCAAGGCGCAACAGAGCACCTGCCTGTCGAACATTAAGCAACTCTCCCTGGGCATGCTCATGTATGCCGACGACTATGCCCAGACTCTGCCCCTGTGGTCCGTGTACACAGCCAAACCCACTGACCCCACCCAGGGCGGCACCTGGGACCTGGCCCTCGGGCCCTACCTGAAGAACCAGCAGATCCTGCTGTGCGGCTCCAACCCTCTATGGGGGTACTCCGGGGATACCCCGGCAACTCCCGCTAACGACAAGCGCTCCTACGCGATGCCGCGGTACGTCTCCGGCGTGCCTATTACCGACCCGCCCGCGCCGGTTTCCACCGTCCTGCTTACCGAGAAGGGCGCCTATCGCCCCGGCGACTGGCGCGATTCGGCCATGGAGAGCTTCTACCAGATGGGCGCGGACAAGTACTATCCCGCCGACACCCAGCAGATGCCGCATAATGAGGGCAAGAACTTCGCCTACCTGGACGGCCACGCCAAGTGGGCGCACGCGAATGCTGGCCCCTTTGCCGCCGTCACCGGCGCTACCTGCCCGCCCGCCGGCAAGACCGGATACGCCACGCATGGCCCCGGCCACTGCGAGTTCTCCACGGACTGGCCCGCCGCCGACTAGCCGGCCGCTCGTCAACCGCTGCCTCGCCTGGGCTCTGCCGTAAACGGGCCGTCGCTCATGCGGCGGCCCGCAATTGTTCCCAACGTTCGGGCCGCTGGCCGCCACTAACAGTTGTGGCACGTCGCTCGAGATTCCCGCGTCGCAATCAGGTGAATAGTCTTGCGAAAAGATCCCCGGGCCTCGGCCCTGCGCCGTCGTGAGGAGCACGTCTGGGAGCAGTTGGTCAGCTCCCAGTACGAGCGCATCTACCGGCTGCACCTGCGCCTGGGCCCCGGCCCGGATACCGCGGCCGACCTGACCCAGGACACCTTCGAGGCGGCCTGGAAGGCCGCGCCCCAGTTCCGGGGCGAGTCCCGGCCCGAGGTCTGGCTGTACGGCGTGGCGCTGAACGTAAACCGGAACTGGTGGAGCCGCCGCCGTCCCGAGGAGCCGCTGCCGGAGGAAGTCATCCAGGACCTCCCCGACACCGAGCCGACCGCGGCGGAGGTCTACCTCCTGCGCCAGCAGCACGAGTTGGTCTGCCGGGCGGTCGCGCGTTTGCCGGAAACCTACCGCCGCGCCCTGGCCTTGCACTATTTTCTGGAGGTCCCGGCCGTGGAGATCGCCGCCGCCGAGGGCGTCGAGCCCGGGACCGTCCGCTGGCGACTCCATGAGGGGTTGCGCCGTTTGTGGATTCTATTACAGCCCGCGTTGGGAAAGGAGTTGGGACAAGATGCCCCCCGAGCCGGACGACTTCGCCTCGCCCCTTGATCGAGTCCTGACCACCTGCCCCCTGGCGACGCCGCCCCCGGCGGACCTGGAGGAGCGCTGCCTCGCCACCCTGCACCGGCTGGCCGAGGAGGAGCGTTTTGCGGCTCGGCGCGCGCCCTCCTGGCGTCCCGTGCTGGCCGCGGCCGCCGCGGGTCTGGTCCTGAGCCTGGCGGCCTGGGCGGCGCTCTCCGCCCTCAGCCCCCACGCCCCGGTGGACCTGAGCGATCCTCTGGCGCCCCGTCTGGCCACGGTCCTGGGCCCCGCGGAGCCGGTCTTTGAGTCCGCGCCCGCCGCCCCGGCCGTCGCGCCAGCCCCGGCCGGAAAAGGCAAGACCCCGGCGGCGGCCCTGGCGGAGAGCACCCGCCCCGCGCCGGGGTACGTCAACCCCGAGCGGCGGCGGCAACTGCTGTACAGCGTCCTGCACCTGGATGTGGAGGAGTTGAACCCGGCCCTGCAGCAGGCGAGTTCGCTCATCGACAGCGCCGGCGGCTTCCTCGAGGAGAGCGACCTGCGCCTGGAAGAACGCCTGGCTCGCCGCCAGGCCAGCTTCCGGGCCCGAGTCCCGGCCGCCCAACTGGAGGCCCTGCTCACCAGTCTCCGCGCTCTGGGTCAGGTCCAGGTGGTGCGCAACGACTCCGAGGACGCCACCAAGGACTTCCGCGAGAAGGGCGCGACCATCCGCGAGGCCGGCGCCGATGAGGATGCCCTGGTCGCTCGCTACCTCAAGACCAAGAACCTCTTTGTGCGCCAGCGCCTCTACGAGCAGATTCTGGACATGCGCCGCCACAACCAGGCGCAAAAGCGCAGCATCAAGACCCTGGATGAGGCCAGCCGCTGGGCGCTGCTGGAGGTCAGCATGCGCGAGCGGCTCACCCTGCACCGCGTAGCGGTCGGGGCGGTCTCGCACCTGGGACCGGCGCTGGCCTGGACCGGCGCTACCGCCGTGGTCTGGCTGCCACTGATGGTCTTGCTGGCCCTGGCGCGCCGCCGCCCTGCCGCCGGCTAGCAGGAAGCCTCACCCCCTGCCCCCTCTCCTGGCAGGAGAGGGGGAGCAACGGAGACGAAGCCTGTTGACCCACTTCCGACACGGCCCCGACCCCTGCCTCCTCCCCTCCGCGGTTGACTTAGGGAACCTCGCTGCGTACAATATTACAGTTATGCGTATGCAAATGGGGTTCGGGGCAGGTCGTAGATTCCGACGCGGGCTGATGGTGCTGCTGCTGGTGGCGGGGCTGGGTTTGGCGACAGGTGCGGTCTGGGCGTCCGTCCGTTCCGCCTGGGTCGTCCCGGAGACGGCCAACCTCCGCAAGTCTCCCAGTACCTCCGCCGATCTCGTCACTCAGGTCTCCAAGGGCGGCAAGGTCTTCGCCACCAAGTTCAACAACGGCTGGGCCTACGTCAAGACCAGCGGCGGCAAGTGGGGCTGGATCCGCGAGGACCTCCTGCAGTTCTCCGCCGCCAAAGCCCAAGCGCTGACCGGCGGCGCGGCCTCCTCGTCTTCCTCGGGCCATCCTACCGTCTGGGTCTCGGTGAGCAACGCCAACGTCCGCTCCGGACCGGGTCTCGGCTACGGCCGCTATGGCGCCCTGGACGCCGGCACCAAACTCTATCTACTCGAGAGGCGCGGCGACTGGCTGCTCTGCAAGACTCCCCATGGCTCCGGCTGGATTTCCTCCAGCGTTGTCTCTACCAGCCACGCCGGTCACGCCTCCGCGGCCCCTTCTTCCAGCAGCCCGACCAAGGCTTTCGTGGACGGCGAGGTCGTCAATCTGCGCGAGAGCCCCACCACCGCCGCCAATCTGGTGGCGCGGCTGCGCCAGGGCCAGACCCTCTGGATCATGGAAAAGCGGCCCAACTGGGCCCTGGTCCATGTGGAAGGCGGTGCTATCGGCTGGGTGGCCCGCGACTATCTCAAGGCGCCGGGGAGCGCTCCGGTCGCTCCGCCGAACTTCCCCTCCACCTCCGGCGGCGGGCACTTCCGCACCCTCACCGCCTGGGTAGACGAGGAACCCTGCAACGTTCACTCCGGCCCCAGCGTGGATTCCGACGTCAGCTTCCAGCTCAAAAAGAACGAGAGGCTCACCGTCACCGCGCTCGACGGCAACTGGTGCAAGATCAAGGCCGACAACGGCGATACCGGCTGGGTCGCGGGCTGGGTCATTGACTTCACGCCCCCCGGCCAGGACATCACCCGCACCGAAAACGGGCAGGAGACCGAGGTCAAAATGGGCTGGGTCGCCCGCCCCGCCATCAACCTGCGCAGCGGCGCGGGCGAGAACTACCCGCGCACCGGCACCCTGGCGCTCAGCACGCAGGTCTACATCGTGGGCCGCAAGGGCGACTGGTACAAGGTAGCGCTGGACAACCGCGAGATCGGTTGGGTCGGTTCCTGGCTGATCGAGACGCGCAGCCAGCGCGCCACTCAGTCCGGCGGTGGCGGAGGCGGCCCAGCCGGCAGTTGCCCGCCCTCCGTGGAGAGCGTTCCGAGCGCGGGGTCCGACCAGGGCGGCGGAGATTTCGGCCAGTCCCTGGTGCATACCGCCATGAAGCAACTGGGCGATAACTACGTCCGCGGCGGCGAGAGCCCGGGCGGCTTCGACTGCTCCGGCTTGGTCTGCTACGTCCTGGGGCAGCACGGGGTTTCCGCCGAGCGCACCTCGCAGGCGATGTTCCGCCAGGGCACGCCGGTGAGCCGTGACCAGCTCTCCCCGGGCGACGTGGTCTTCTTCAAGAACACCTACCGCGCGGGCATCTCGCACGTGGGCATGTATATCGGCAGCGGCAAGTTCATTCACGCCGCCAACCCCGGTTCGGGAGTCAAGATCACCGGCCTGGATGAATCGTACTACGCGGGCCGCTACGTCGGCGCCCGCCGCATGCACTAGGTCGGGCGGGACGCCCGACTTGTGGAACGTGGAAGGTGGAACGTGGAAAACGGCC
>DASXVN010000051.1:0-60980 GCA_036504235.1 Armatimonadota bacterium
GCCCCCGGCCGCCGCCTAGGGCGTCCCCCCCGCCCACCCCTTAATCAGCGAGACCCCCGCCACCACCAGCAGCACCCCCACGCCCTTGCCCACCGTCAGCCCCTCCCGCAGGATCGGCACCGCCAGCAGCAGCGTAACCAGCGGGTAGGCGGCCGCGATGGGCACCACCTGCGAGGCGTCGGCGTGCTTGATCGCCGCATAATATGCGGCCTGCCCCAGCGTCGCGCCGAACACCGCGCTGCCGATCAGGTACAGCACCGACAGGCGCGGAGCCGCCGCGATCTCCTTCCACGTCCCCATCGCCAGGCTATAAATCGCCACCATTGCCGCCGCGGCCACCACGCGAATGGTCAGCCCGGCCAGCGGCGACAGGTCCTTCATGCCCAGCTTGTCGAACAGCGGCGAGGCTCCCCACAGCAGCATGGCGAGCGCGGCAAAGATCAAAGCGGTAGGACTCATGGCGTTCCTCCCCGGCGAGTAAAACGACCGCAGCCCCGTTCCGGACCGCGGATCGGGGCTGCAATAAGCACTAAGTAGAACCGGTCGGACTAGGTCGCCGGCGTGCCCGCTTCCAGGACCACGGCCGTCCCGTAGGCCAGCACCTCCGTGGTGCCCTGGTCAACTTCGGTGGCGTCGTAGCGCATAGCGAGCACCCCGTTGGCGCCCTTCTCAATGGCGTGCTGACACATCAACTCAAAAGCTTCCTCGCGCGCGTGCTCGCACATTTCGGTATAGAGCGTGATGTTACCGCCCACCAGCCGCTGAAAGCCCGCGCCAATCTGGCCCAGTGCCCCGCGCGAGCGCACCGTAATTCCCCGCACTATCCCCAGGTAGCGCAGAACGCGATACCCCTCAAAGCCATTGGCCGTCGTCACCCACACCTGCTGCTGCGCTTCGGTACCGTTGGTCACCTGGCGATCACCTCATCTGCGTTATTTGGCTTTGGCTGCGGCCTGCTCCAGGTACTTGGCGAGTTCCGGCCCCGGCAGAAAGCCCAGGTGGCGATCCACCTCCGCGCCGGTGCCGGACAGTACCAGAATCGTCGGCATCCCGGTGATCTTGTACTGCCTCGCCAGCGCCTCGTTCTTGTCCACGTCCACCTTCGCCCAGATGAACTTGTCGGCCAGCGCTTGGACCTCCGGGCTGGGGAAGGATTCCTTGCCCAGCTTGAGACACGGACCGCACCAGGTGGCCCACATGTCCACCACAATCGGCTTGCTGGCCGCCTGGGCCTGCTTCTCGGCATCGGGCAGGGAGGTGAGCCAGGCAATCTTGTCCCCAGCCGCCGGCGTCTCGCCCGTCGGCGCGGCGCCCGTCGGCGGGGTGGCCGCCACCGGCGGGGCGGAGGGAGCCACGGCGCTGGGAGGCGGGGTCGTTTGGGGGCAACCGGTCAGCACTAGCGCGAGCAGGACCCCCAGGGTTAGCCAGGAAATGGCGCGGAAAATGGTCATGGATTAGCTCCTATCTACACTTGCGGCGAGTTACTCTAGAAGGACGCCTCACTGGCTCGGTAGTTCGCCCCCGACCGGGTCTTTTCCTCTCTCCGGAGGCGGCAGAAAAATACTTCAGAAATCTTGGCCAAGGGTCTTGACATGCGGGGGGCCTGGGGGTACTATCCTGTTCAGCCCTGCACAAGTTTGGGCCTAGCAGCTTATACAAATCAACCATATGCTCTCACAGTTGCGGCTCGATTAGCAGAACTCCATCGCCCCCACGATTGGTGCCCCATCTGCAAAATTCGGGCCCAGCCCCGCCTACCCGCTGTCGTAGGAACCCCGTAGAACGGGCGGAGCAAATTGCAGCCGGATTCCTTCCGCCCCGAAACGGAATCCGGCTGCTTCTTTTTGGTCTGGTGATTCGCCCCCCCGACCGCGGAAGGCCCCGGCCCTGGTTTGACACTGGGGGGCCAGTTGGCTATAATTTTGCCCAAACATGGCGAGGCGGCGCTGCTCTCCGGAGACGAGGCGGTGGCTGACCTGCGGGGCTCGACGGCCGCGAAGTGCCACCCGGATTTCGGGACTTCGCCCCGGGGTGATTACTCGCCCCGACTCGAGCCTCTTCTGGCGTCCGCCGGTTGGCGCGGAGCCCTTCCCCCCTCGCCCCCTTCCCCAGGAGCAGCTCGCGATGCTGGCAGTCTACTACGGACCGATTGCGACCATGGCGGTCATTAGCGTGGTGTTCACGCTGGTGGCGCTCGCTTTGGCCTACCTGCTGCGCCCCGTGGATCGCTATGACGCCAAGCTCCTCACCTACGAGTGCGGCCTGGTCCCCTGGGGCGAGGCCTGGAGCAAGTTCTTCGTCCGCTACTACGTGATCGCGCTGATCTTCGTCCTCTTCGACGTCGAGGCGATCTTCCTCGCGCCCTGGGCCGTAGTCTACCGGCAACTCAGCCACGGCCCCCTGGGCCCCAACCTGCTTCCCGCCGCCGAGATGGGAATCTTCCTCGGCATCCTGCTGCTCGGCTTAATTTGGGCCTGGCGCAAGGGGGACCTGGAATGGGCCTAAGGGAGTGGGAGGACAAGCTGCGGCATCTGCCGGAGAACCTGCCCCAGCCGCCGGAGGAGCCGCTGCGCAAGTGGGCGCGCGGCCACCACGAGGGCGGTATGTCGCTGGCCTTCCTCAAGGTCGCGGACAAAGCGCTGGACACCGCGCGGGCCTGCTCGTTGTGGTGGCTGCAGTTCGGCCTGGCCTGCTGCGCCATTGAGTCCATGGCCGTCGGCGCCAGCCGCTACGACCTCGACCGCTTCGGCATTTTCCACCGCGCCACGCCCCGGCAGGCCGACGCCATGCTCGTGGCCGGCACGGTGACCACCAAGATGGCCCCCGTCATCCGCCGCCTCTACGACCAGATGCCCGAGCCCCGCTACGTGATCGCGGTGGGCAACTGCGCGATCAGCGGCGGCCGCTTCTACCAGCACGCCTATAGTGTGGTCCGCGGGGTGGACCGGGTGCTCCCGGTGGACATCTTCATCCCCGGCTGCCCGCCCCGCCCCGAGTCCTTCATTGACGGTCTGCGCAAGCTGCACGATCTCATCCGCCAGGAGTCCCTCGCCGACAGCCCCGCCGTGGAGGGCCGCCGGCCCGAGACCTACCTGCACCTGAGGGAGCTACCGTGAGCGAAGAAACCCCCCAGGTGGAACCGGTGGCGACCACGCCCCCCCTGTCCCCTGAATGGCAGGCGGCGGTCGGCGATCTGATCGTCGCGGGCCTGACCCGCAACGACCATCCCGAGCTAGTGACCACGCCCGAGTTGCTGCTCGGCCTGCTCACCCGCCTGCGCGAGTTGGACCCGCCCTACGACCTGCTGCACGACCTCTGCGGCGTGGATCGCGGCGAGCACCTGGAGGTCGTCTACCGCCTCTACCAGGGCTATGGCCCGCAGTCGCTGGTCGTCAAGGTGCAGACCCCCCGCTCCGGCGGCCGCCTGCCCTCCGTCACCGCCCTCTGGCCGCTGGCGAACTGGGCGGAGCGCGAGGCCGCCGAGATGTTCGGCCTCACCTTCACCGGCCATCCCGACCCGAAGCACCTCCTGCTGCCGGAGGGCTTCGTCGGCTACCCGCTGCGCAAGGATTTCGTAATCGACCGCTCCGACCCGTACCTGGCCCCCGACCCCCTGCGCGACGATCCGCTGACGGCGCTGGGGCTGAAGGCAGAAGCGACCAAAGGTAGTGAAGAATAGGAACGCATGAATGGCGGGTAGCAGTGATGCAATTGCCACCTACAATCTGGTATCAAAACATAGAGCTTTGGAAACTGATCGTTTCAGCGGCTACTCCTATCGCCGTTGTTGTCATCGGCTTCTTCCTTTCAAGGTCCATTAAAGAAGTGGAGCATAAGCAATGGCGGACTCAGACCGCTACTGAGTGGCGTATAAAAATCTACGAGGAAATGTGGCCACTTCTGGATCAGGTGCGCGAACATTACACGGATCCTCGTCACTGGAACCAGTTGACTCCATACATGATTCCGATAGAGGAGGACCTGGACAAACAGTTCCGCAAGGCCGAACCGTTGTTTTCATTTGAAACACGTAACCGGTATGACCAATTCAAGTTCTTGTGCCAAGCCACCGGTGATGTACCCGATAGTTCCCATAGCGACGATGATGATGCACTTGAAATCGCGAATTCGTATACAGGTCTATTGGAAAGCATCACGGATGATCTCGGCCTTCAGATGAAATCACGTGTAGTCCGCTCCCGGCCCGGTCGCTGCTCCTGAGAGTATTCATTGAAACAGAGTGAACCATGACCACCGCTCCCCACTGCGTAACTGACGAAATCTTCCTCAACATGGGGCCGCAGCACCCGTCCACCCACGGCGTGCTGCGTCTCATGCTGAACCTGGACGGCGAGCGCGTGATGCACGTGGAGCCGGACATCGGCTTCCTGCACAGCTCCATGGAGAAGGTCGCCGAGAGCCTGGACTACCGCCAGTTCCTGCCCTACGCCGACCGCTTCGACTACCTCAACGGCATGGGCAACGAGCTGGCCTACGTCCGCGCGGTGGAAGGTCTCCTGGGGATCGAGCCCACGCTCCGCTGCCAGTATATCCGCGTAATCATGGCGGAGATGAACCGCATCGCCTCCCACCTGGTGTACTACGGCACCATCGGGATGGACACCGGCGCGACCACACCTTTCCTGTACTGCTTCCGCGAGCGCGAGCGGGTTATCGAGCTGCTCGAGAACGCCTGCGGCCAGCGGCTGCTCTATCACTACTTCCGGATCGGCGGACTGCGCAACGATCTGCCGCGGGACTTCTGCACGAAGCTGCGCGCTTTCCTGCACGACTTCCCCCCGCGTATCAAGGAGTACGAGGCGCTGCTCACCAAGAACGTAATCTTCCGCCACCGCACCGAGGGCGTCGGCTACCTCGACCCCGCCGTGGCCCGGGGCTACGGCGTCACCGGCCCCATGCTCCGCGGCTCGGGCGTGGACAACGACCTGCGCCGCGCCGACCCCTACTATATCTACCCGGAGCTGGAGTTCGACGTGCCGGTCCTCCCGGAGGGCGACGTCATGGCCCGCCACCTGGTCCGCCAGGAGGAAATGCGCCAGTCGGTCCGCATTCTCCACCAGTGCCTGGATAAGCTCCCCGCCGGCGAGATCAACGTAAAGGTCCCGCGCCGCCTCAAGGCCGAGCCGGGCGAGTCCTACGCGCGCGTCGAGGGCCCCCGCGGCGAGATCGGCTGCTACGTGATCGCCGACGGGACCGACCATCCCTACCGCCTCCACTGGCGCGCCCCCAGCTTCTACAACCTGCAGGCGCTCCCCGCGATGTGCGGTAACGCCTACGTAGCCGACCTCATCGCCATCCTGGGCAGCGTGGACATCACCCTGGGCGACGTAGACCGCTAGCCGGGGGGGCCGCACGACGTGGCTCTCCCGGAGGGGCCGCACGAGTCGCTCGCGCAGCGAGCGAGGAGGTCGGCCCGGCCGTTAAGACCATGGAAATTCTCAAACTAATCGACAACTGGCTGCGCGGCGCAATGACCACCTGGTTCACGGGGCATGTCCCCCTGATCTTCGTGGATATCCTCGCCTGGATCGTGGCCACCGTCGTCATCCTGCTTTTCGTCAGCCTGCTCGCGCTCATCTTGATCTACCTGGAGCGCAAGGTCGCCGCCTACATCCAGGGCCGCATCGGCCCCGAGCGCGTGGGCCCCTGGGGCCTGCTCCAGACGGTGATGGACGCGCTCAAGCTCCTCGAGAAAGAGGACATCGTACCCGCCGCGGCGGACCACCTGCTCCACACCGTAGCGCCGGTCGCCTTCTTCATGATTTCCGTGCTGGGCTACCTGGTCATCCCCTGGGAAGAGACGGTGACCATCGCCAAGTTCGTGGACCTCAACGTCGGCCTGCTCTACCTGCTGGCGATCAGTTCGCTGGCGGTCATCGGCGTGCTGATGGGCGGCTGGGGCTCCAATAACAAATGGTCGCTGCTCGGGGCCATGCGCGGCGCGGCGCAGATGATCTCCTACGAGGTGCCGATGCTGCTCGCCCTGATCTGCGTGGTGCTGCAGGCCGGGTCGCTGTCGCTGGGGGTCATCGTGGACCAGCAGAAAGCGATGGGGCTGCTCACCTGGAACCTGTGGCACCCGTGGCTGTGGCTGCCGCTGATCATCTACCTGGTCTGCGCGACCGCTGAGGTCAACCGAGTGCCCTTTGACATTCCCGCCGCGGAGAGCGAGTTGGTGGCCGGTTTCCATACCGAGTATTCCGGCATGAAGTTCGCCTTCTTCTTCCTGGCCGAGTACGCCAATCTCTTCATGGTCGGGATGCTGTTCGCTACGCTGTTCCTGGGCGGCTGGGCCTCGCCCTTTGGCTATCCCGACCCGCTGCATATTCCCGGCGTGCTCTGGCTGCTCTTCAAGGCCATGCTGGTGGTCATCTTCATGATGTGGGTGAGCTGGACGCTCCCCCGCCTCCGCGTGGACCAGCTCATGTCCCTGGCCTGGAAGCTGCTCATTCCCGCCTCCTTCCTCAGTCTGGTGGTCGTCAGTATCGTCATGCTCTACCGGTAGGCCAACTATGCGCCAGCGACCCGACCACAATCCGCTGCACCTGCTGGGCCTGATCTGCGAGGGGATCTGGAGCCTGCTGGTCGGCCTCTACATCACGGGGCTCAACTTCGTGCGCCCCGGCGTTTGCGAGCGCTACCCGCGCCGCGACGGCCGGCCCGACTACCAGCCCCAGCCCGGCTATCGCGGCGATTTCGCCCTGATCGGCGACCCAGAGCGCCCCGGCGGCCTGCGCTGCATCGCCTGCCTCCAGTGCGCGAATGTCTGCCCGGATAAGTGCATCCACATCGTCCCCACGGGCGCGGGCAAGGAGCGCCACCCGGCGCAGTTCCTGATTGACGCCGGGCTGTGCCAGTATTGCTGGATGTGCGTGGAGATTTGCCCGGTGGCGGCGATTACCATGACGCCCGACTACGAGACCTCCACCGATAAGCCCACCCGCCTGATCCGCGACCTGGAGCACCTGCAGGCCCGCGGCCGCGACCTTCCCGAGGTCCTGCGAGTCGAGACGGAGGGCTGCGCGGCGGAGGCCGAGTGACGCCCGCTCCCGTGAACCTTGAGCTAGACCAACTCACCCCGGACCAGGTGCGCGCGCGACCGGCCCTGCCCCACCCGGCCTGGGCGCTGGCCTTCGTGGCGCTGGCCGCGTATGATTTCTGGACCGCCTTCGCCTGGCTGCGCCTGATCGGCGAGAACGGGGCCACGCCGGACCTGGTCTTCCGCATCCAGGCGGACATCGTCTGGGGGATGCTCCTGGCCCTCGCCCTGGTCTCGGGGTGGCTGGCGGGCAGCCGCCGCGCCGACGTGCTGGCCGTGCGTTTCGTCCTGCGCAAGCCCGGTATCCGGCCGACCCGCTGGCTGGGCGCGCTGGCGATTGCTCTGCTCTACGGGCTGACTTACCTGCCCATTATCTTCCTGGGCCAGGAGGGCCTGGCCGGGCGCGCGCTGGCGGCGGTGCCGCTGGATATCGCCATGGCCGTGATCATGCTGGACCTGACTCGCTGGCGCCGCGAGGCCCGCCGGATCATCCGCGCGGTCCGCGGTCCCGAGCCGGTCTCGGAGGACTTCCGGCGCGCCGTGCAGCTCCTGCCGGAGATCGCCGACCTGCGCCCGGAGGACCTGCTGCCCGAGCGGCGCTGGTTCTACAATCTGCCGGGACTGCTCGGCGTAGTGCAGACGGCCTTGGGAATCGTGGCGCTGGTGCAGGTGCTGCTGGGCTGGAGCGGCGAACCGCTCCTGTGGCAGGGCGCGCCCTGGGAGCTGTGGACCTTCGGCGGCTGGGGCCTCGGCATTGGCCTGTGGGGCTTCTGGCACGAGTCGCGCCAGATGACCCGCCCCGGTCGCTATGTACAGATTGCGCTGCGGGCGGTCCTGCGCGAGCGGCGGGACTTTCCGTTCTACCTGTGGGACTGGTGGGGCTACACGGTGATTCTGCTGGCCCTGATCGGCGCCCTGGTGCTGATCGGCCCGCTGGGCGAGCAGCAAATGCGCCTGGCGACGGGCGCCCTGGCGGCGGGCTACGGCCTGGGAGTAACGCCGCTGTACCGCGCCTACAGCCGCCCCTGGCGGCTGGCCGAGGAGATTCTGCGCGAGGTGCGCGAGCGGTAGGTGGGGGGCCCCCGCCGTTGCCGTTGCCGTTGCCGTTGTAGGGCGGGGGCTACGCCGTAGGCCCTGAGCCTGTCGAAGGGGTCCCCCGCCGGCCGTTGCCGTTTGCCGTCTGCCGTCTCCCTGGAGGGGCCGCACGAGCGCAGCGAGGTCGGCCCGGCCGTTGCCGTTGCCGTCGCCGCCCGCGGCTAGTCGACTGTAAGAAGAGACAACTATGACTGACGCACAAGTATTCGCTGATCTTGGTTTCTACCTGGTGGCGGCAGTGATTCTGCTGTCGGCGCTCGGCGTGCTGTTCGCGCGCCGGGTGCTGCACGCCGCCCTGGCCCTGCTCGTCTGCCTGCTGGGCGTGGCGGCGCTCTACGCGCTGCTCGCCGCGCACTTCCTGTTTGCCGTGCAGATTCTGATCTACGCGGGCGCCATCACCATCCTGCTGCTCTTCGGTGTCATGCTCCTGCAGCGCCTCCTGGGTGGCGGCGTGCTCGCCGGCAGCCACAACCTGCTCTCCGGATTGGTGGCGGCCGCCGCCATGTTCTTCGTGCTGCTCGGCGCCCTGCTCACCACCAGCTTCACCGTATCGCCGGAAGCCACCGCCGACCTGGGCGCCGGCAACGTGGCCCTCATCGGCCGCGCCCTGCTCAGCCGCGACCTGCTCGCCTTTGAGGCCATCTCGCTAGTAATCCTGGCCGCCCTGATCGGAGCGGTAGTCATAGCCCGGAAACGCGCCCCGGGAGAATAGGCGCCACCACCACTATGAACCTGAGCTTTACGCCTCCGCAACTGTTTTTGCCCGGTTTGCATGTCGGCCTGGAGCACTACCTGATCCTGGCCGCGCTGCTCTTTGCCATGGGCCTGTTCGCCGTGATGACGCGGCGGCATGCGGTGGCGGTGCTGCTGGGGTTGGAGCTGATGCTCAACGCGGCCAATATCAACCTGGTCGCCTTCAACCACTTCCAGCAGCCGCAACTGGGCGGCGCGCCGCTGGTGAGCGGGCAGGTTTTCGCGCTGATGGTGATCGCCCTGGCCGCCTGCGAGGCGGCGGTAGGCCTGGCGCTAATTCTGTCCCTGTACCGCAATGTGGGCAGCGCCACGCCGGACGAAGTGGACCAGATGAAAGGATAGGAGCGAGTAGTCACTGGGGTTGTGTTAGAAAACGGTAGGACAGGCGTCTCGCCTGTCGGGCGTCTCGCCTGAATATGCGGTTCTTGCGCGGTAGGGAAGGCCTTACCCACCCCAAACAGCGTTTCCTAACACAACTGTAGGCCTCGCTCGGCAATATATGGGTTGTGACGTAGAGCGGTTAGAGCTGGCGGCGGCCGAGATGGAAGCCGAGTCAGGGGGGGATGAGGGCGCGCCGGGCTGGAAGCGTACCTTATACATCATGTGGTTCGCCCAGTTGGTGGCGATCCTGGGGTTCATGTTCGTCATCCCCTTCATGCCCTTCTACATCCGGGAGCTGGGGGTGACCGACGAGCGCCTGGTGCCGATGTGGTCCGGCCTGCTCGGCTCGGCCAGCGGCCTGGCCTTCGCCCTGGTCGCGCCCTTCTGGGGCGCGCTCGCCGACCGCTATGGCCGCCGGCCCATGGTCCTGCGCTCCATGTTCGCCGGCGCCGTGGTCCTGACCCTGATGGGCTACGTGGTCAACGTCAACCAACTCCTGGTCCTGCGCATCATGCAGGGGCTGCTGACCGGGACCATCGGCGCCTCCGTCGCCCTGGTTTCCGCCATCACCCCGCGCCGGCGCCTGGGATTCAGCCTCGGCCTGATGCAGACCGCCGTGCTCTCCGGAGCCTCCGTCGGCCCCTGGATCGGCGGCGCGGTCGCCGACCGGCTCGGCTATCGGCTGCCCTTTTTGGTCGCCGGCGGCGCACTGGTCGTGTCGGGTCTGCTGGTGGCGCTCTTCACCCGCGAGAGCTTCGTGCGGCCGACCGCCGACAATGATCGCCTGAGCACCCTCGGCATGATTCGCCAGGCGCCGGGCTACGGGACCATGCTGGGCATTTTCTTCCTGATCTCGCTGGCCGGGACCATCGTCGCCCCGGTCTTCCCGCTGATCGTGGAAAAGCTGCTGCATGACCCGGCCAACAAGGGCGCGATCACCGGCATGATCATGGGAATTACCGGCCTGGTGGAGGCCGTCGCGGCCGTGTCGGTAGGCCGCTGGAGCGACCGGGTGGGCCAGAAGACGATTCTGATTTCGTGCACTTTCCTATCCGGTCTGGTCTGCCTGCCCATGGCCGTCGCGGGCAGTGTCGGGCAGTTGTTCGGCCTGCGCGCCGCTCTGGGCCTGACCGGCGGCGGCACCGCGCCGACCATCAACGCCCTGGTCGGCAAGCTGATGCCGCGCAACTACTACGGCCGCGCCTTTGGCCTGACTTCCTCAGTCTCCGGGCTGGGCGGGTCGGCGGGGCCGATGATCGGCGGCGCCATGGCCGCCTGGTGGGGCCTGCAGTCGCCCTTCCTGGCCATGGGCGCCATGCTCATCATCATCGCCGCCGTGGCCGCCTGGAGCATCAAGGATCTCCGGCGCGGACTGGCGAGACGTCTAGCTGACTGATAAACCAATGATACATCTGACCTGGCTCATACCAATTTTGCCCTTCACCGCCGCCGCGGTGCTGCTCCTGGGAGGAGCGGCCCTGCAGCGCCGCATCGGGGAGCGCGTCGGCTGGATCGGCGTGGCCGGCCTCGCCGCCACCCTGCCGCTCAGCCTCGGCATCCTGGTGGAGTTGCTGCTCGGCGGCCGCGCTGGCTCCGGCAGCATGACCTGGGCCCCCCTGGGCGACCAGGCCTTCACCATCGGCTACGCCACGGACGCCTTGACCGCCGTGATGCTGGCGATGGTCTCGGTAGTCGCCACCTGCATCCAGGTCTACTCGCTGGGGTACATGCACGGCGACCCGCGTTTTTCGCGCTTCTTCGGCTACGTGAGCCTCTTCTGTGGCTCCATGTTCCTGATCGTCATCACCGACTCCCTGCTGGTGCTCTACGTTGGCTGGGAGCTGGTCGGCCTGTGCAGCTACCTGCTCATCGGCTTCTGGTTTGAGCGCCCGGCCGCCGCGCGCGCCGCCATGAAGGCCTTTATCACCACCCGCATCGGCGACCTGGGCTTTGCGCTGGGCATTTTCCTGCTCTTCATGCACGTGCCCAGCCTGCGCTATACCGACGTCTTCGCCGCCGCCTACCACGGCCTGCTCACGCCGCACCTGCTGGGGATCATCGCCCTGCTGCTCTTCTGCGGCGCGATCGGCAAGAGCGCCCAGTTCCCGCTCCACACCTGGCTCCCGGACGCCATGGAGGGCCCCACCCCGGTCAGCGCGCTCATCCACGCCGCGACCATGGTGGCCGCCGGCGTGTTCATGGTCGCCCGCCTCTTCCCCCTCTTCTACATGGCCGGGAGCACCCCGGTACTCTTCGGCCTCCCGGCCTTCGCCGTGGTCTGTATCATCGGCCTGATCACCGCGATCATGGCCGCCCTCATCGGCGTGGTGCAAAACGACATCAAGCGGGTGCTGGCCTACTCGACCATCAGCCAGCTCGGCTACATGATGGCCGCCCTCGGCCTGGGCGTGGTTGGCTTTGTCGCCGGCGTCTTCCACCTGATCGTCCACGCTTTCTTCAAGGCCCTCCTGTTCATGGGCTCCGGCAGCGTCATCCACGGGATGAGCGGCGAGCAGGACATGGGCAAGATGGGCGGCCTCGGCCGGCGCATGCCGATCACCGCCGCGACCTTCTGGATCGGCAGCCTGGCCCTGGCGGGCGTGCCGGTTTTCGCCGGGTTCTTCTCCAAGGACGAGATCCTCTCCGCCACCTGGAAGCTGTCGCTGGACTCCCCCTGGTACTGGGGCGTCTTCGCCGGGCTGGAGCTGAGCGCGTTCCTCACCGCTTTCTACATCGGCCGCGCCTGTTTCCTGACCTTCAGTGGCGCGCCGCGCACGCATCAGGCCGAGCACGCCCACGAAAGCCCGGCGACTATGACCGCGCCGCTGGTGGTCCTGGCCGTCTTCGCCCTGCTGCTAGGCTGGGTCGGCACGCCGCTGCTCGCGGGCAACCTCTTTGAGCAGTTCGTCCACTACGCTCCGCCCGGCGCCTCCCTGGCCGAGCATCTGCCCGCCTTCAACTGGGGCGCGGCCGGGGTGTCGGTGCTCATGGCGCTGTCCGGGCTGCTGCTCGCCGGGGGCATCTACCGCTGGCGCGTCATTCCGGTCAACCTGATCAAATACCCGCTGTACCCGCTCTACTGGGCGGCGCAGCATAAGTTCTTCTTCGACGAGATCTACGCCCACACCGCCGTGGCCGGGACGCTGCTGGCCTCCCGGTTGGCCCGGCTGGTGGATGTGTACGTGATCGATATGGCCGTCAACCTGGTGGGCTGGGGGACGGCGTACGTGATCGCGTTCGGCAGCCGCCTGGCCGACACCTATCTGGTGGACGGCGCGGTCAATCTGGTCGGCTGGGGCACGCGCCAGGCCGGCGCGGTCCTGGCCCGCCTGCAGACCGGACGCGTGCAGGAGTACGTGACGGGCGCCGCCTTCCTGGCGGCGGCGATTGCCCTGGCCCTCCTGGTGGCCAGCATGTTCGTGAGGTAGGCGCCCGCCGCGCCCGCCAACTGACAAGGTGAAACCATGTCCAATGTGCCCTTCCTGAGCCTGCTCATCTTCCTGCCGCTGGCAGGGATGCTCGTCATCCTGCTGCTGCCCAAGGAGAACCTGCGCGCGATCCGCGTGACGGCTACGGTTACCGCTGCCGTCGTGTTCCTGATCTCGCTGCTGGCTCTGCTGCAGTTCAACTGGATGGATGCCTCCCTGCAGATGCAGGAGCAGGCGCCGTGGATCAGCTCGCTCAACGTCAACTACAGCCTGGGCGTGGACGGCCTCTCCCTACCGCTGATCCTGCTCACCACCCTGCTCAGCCTGCTGTCCATCATCTACTCCTGGCGCATCACCGAGCGCGTCAAGGAGTATATGGCCTTCTTCCTGCTCCTGGAGACGGGGATGATCGGGGTCTTCTGCGCCCTGGACTTCATCCTCTTCTACATGTTCTGGGAGATCAGTCTGGTCCCGATGTACTTCATCATCGGCATCTGGGGCGGTCCGCGGCGCGAGTACGCCGCGATCAAGTTCTTCCTCTACACCCTGGTCGGCAGCCTGGCCATGCTGCTGGGGATTCTGGTGCTCTACTTCACCAGCAACCCCCACACCTTCAACCTGATTGAGCTGGCCCACCAGCAGCCGCTGGCCGCGGGCGGGCTGACCGCGATCATGGTCTTCTGGGGCTTGTTTCTGGGCTTCGCCATCAAGGTGCCCATGTTCCCCTTCCATACCTGGCTCCCCGACGCGCACGTCGAAGCGCCCACCGCCGGCAGCGTCATCCTGGCCGGCGTCCTGCTGAAGATGGGCGGCTACGGTTTCCTGCGCATCAGCCTGCCCATCATGCCCCAGCAATTCCAGCAATTCGCGCTGATTATCGCCCTGCTGGCGCTGATCAGCATCGTCTACGGCGCCCTGGTAGCCATGGCGCAGACTGACCTCAAGAAGCTGATCGCCTACTCCTCGGTCAACCACATGGGCTACGTAATGCTAGGCATAGCGGCGGCCGCCGCCGCGGCTCCCGCCGGGGCGCAAATGTACAAGATCACCGCACTAAATGGCGCGGTCCTGCAGATGTTCAACCACGGCATCATCACCGGCGCGCTCTTCTTCCTCGTAGGCGTGATCTACGAGCGGGCGCACCTGCGCGACATTGACGCTTTCGGCGGACTGGCCAAGCAGATGCCGGTCTACGGCGGCCTGATGATGCTGGCGACCTTCGCCTCGCTGGGTCTGCCCGGGCTGGCGGGCTTCGTCAGCGAGTTCCTGGTCTTCTTGGGCTCTTTCTCCGCCGGCGGCCTGGCCTTCCAGGTTATCACCAGCCTGTCCCTGCTGGGCCTGCTGTTCACCGCCGCCCTGCTGCTGTGGATGCTGCAGCGCGTCTTCCTGGGCGACCTGAATCCGCGCTGGCAGTCGCTCAAGGACATGGACCGCGGCGAGTTGATCGCGGTCGTGCCGCTGGCCGCGATCATGCTGGCGGTGGGGATCTACCCCAAACCGCTGCTGGACCTGATCAACCTGGCGATGATGCCCCTGGTCGAGCAGTCGCACCACCTGCACGGCGGTCTCGCAGCGCTGCTCTCGGCCGTGGGGCTGGGCTAGGAGGGCTATAACTTTTATAGGTCCGCGCGCGAGCGAGGTAAGATCGTCTTACGTAAGATTATCTTACCTTTTGGCGGAGGTAAGACCGTCTTACCTCCGCTCGCGAAGGCCGGACGGTGTGAATTTCACACACTTAACAAAGTAGGAACCGTAGGAAAAGTACGTTTCAGTCAAAAGTAAGATAATCTTACGCCGATTCGCTGACATTGAGGTAATTCATGCCGGTCAAGGACCTGACAACCGCCGCCGTCGACCTCTACCTGGCGCTGCTCGCCGTGGTGGTGCTGCTGGCTGACCTGTTCCTGCCCGCGCGCCTGCGCAAGGAAAAGGTCATCATCACCGTCGCCGGCCTGTTGCTGGGGCTGGTCCCGGTAGCGACTCTGTGGCGGCTGGACCCGGCCAGTGAGTTCTCCGGCGCCTACCTGCTGGACGGTTTCGCCCTATTTTTCAAGGTTTTGTTCCTGGTCGGCGGGGCGCTGGTGGCGGTGCTCTCCTACGATTATCTGCGCAACCTGGCGCGCGGCTTTGGCTCGTACCTGTTCCTGCTGGTCGTGGTCATTCTGGGCTGCTCGCTGCTGGCCTCGGCCAACGATCTGATCGTGGTCTATATCGCCTTCGAGATGATCAGCCTGAGCAGCTATATCCTGGCCGGATACCTGCGTTTCGACCGGCGCTCTAATGAGGCGGGGCTCAAGTACTTCCTGTTCGGCGCGGCCGCCTCCGCGGTGATGCTCTACGGCTTTAGTTGGCTGTACGGCCTGGGGCAGTCCACCAATATGACCGAGATAAGCCAGAATCTGGCGCTGGGGCTGCAGAGCGGGTCGGGGCTGCTGGCCTTCTCCCCCGCCGGGGTCGCCGCGCTGGTCCTGATTCTCGTGGGCCTCGGCTACAAGATCGCCATGGCCCCCTTCCAGGCCTGGGTGCCGGACGTCTATGAGGGCGCGCCCACGCCGGTGACCGCCTTTTTGTCCATCGCCCCCAAGGCGGCAGGGTTCGCGTTCCTGCTGCGGCTGCTGGGGCCGGTGGGGACGTACCTCATGCCGATGTGGCCGGAGGTGCTGGCGGTGTTCGCCGTGCTGACCATGTTCGCCGGCAACCTGATGGCCCTGCCGCAGACCAATATCAAGCGGATGCTGGCCTACTCCTCAGTGGCCCACGCGGGGTACCTGCTGATCGGCGTGGTCGTCTACACGCGCGGCGGATTCAACCTGTCCGCGCTGCTCTACTATCTGGTGGCGTATCTGGTGATGAACCTGGGCGCGTTCGCGGTGGCGACCCTGGTGGAACGCAACACGGGGCGGCAGATGATCTCGGACTATGCGGGGCTGGCGCGCGGGGAGCCGCTGGTGGCGGCGCTGATGACCCTGTTTTTGCTGTCGCTAATCGGCATCCCCCCCACCGCCGGATTCGTGGGCAAGCTGCTGATCTTCGGCGCCGCCCTGCGCACGCCGCCTTGGGGCTGGCTGGCCATCGTGGGCATCATCAACGCCGTGATTTCGGTCTATTACTACATGAATATCGTGCGCGAGATGTACTTCGGGCGCGGCCGCGAGCGGCAGTTGCCCGTGCGCCCCGCCTCGGTGATGATCATCATCGTGCTCCTGGCGATCGCGGTGCTGGTCCTGGGGCTCATCCCGAATCTGGTCATGCCGGCAGCCGGCGATATGGCCCGGTTTTTGTGGAGCGGGTAGGGGCGGCCCACCCCGCCCTCGGCAGACCTCGGGCACCCCTCCCTAAAGGGGAGGGGCTAAAGGCAACGGCGGGGGAAGGCCGTTGTGTAGGGCGGGGGAAGAGCCGTTTCCCGTAGGGGCGCGTTTTGCGGAACGAAGTGGAGCAACACACGCCCGTTCGCTCATTGACAGGCAGCGAGCGGGCGTGTGTCGCCCCGCGGACGGGGCGACACACGCCCCTACAACGGCAAACGGCACACCCGGAAACGGTGGGGGCGGAGCCGAGGGTTAGCGGTCGGCGCGGGTGGATGTTTCGCGGGTAAGGCTCGCGAAAGATCCACCCCTACAAAAGGCAGACGGCAAACGGCCGGCGGGGTACGTAGCCCCCGCCCTACAGGGGAAGGGACGTTTCCCCGTAGGGGCGCGTTTTGCGGAACGAAGTGGAGCAACACACGCCCGTTCGCTCATTGACAGGCAGCGAGCGGGCGTGTGTCGCCCCGCGGACGGGGCGAAACGCCCCCTACAACGGCAAACGGCACACCCGGAAACGGTGGGGGCGGAGCCGAGGGTTAGCGGTCGACGCGGGTGGATGTTTCGCGGGTACGGCTCGCGAAAGATCCACCCCTACAACGGCAGACGGCAAACGGCGGGGAGAAGCGTTTTGGATTCTCAGTTTGAGGAAAATACAACTACCACGACGGCGTCCGGCGCTCCGCTGGAACTGGCCCAGATTAAGGCGCCGGTGGCTGCCGGGCTGGCCGCGGTGGATCTGCGGCTGGTCGAGGTGGGGCAGTCCGCGCCCGCGCTTTTTGAGCCACTCGCCGACTCGCTCCTGGCGCGGGGCAAGCGCCTTCGCCCGCTGATTGTGCTGCTGGCCGCGGCCAGCGTCGGGGAGCCGCCCCCGGCCGCCGTGAACCTCGCGGCCGCCGTGGAGGAGATTCACCTCGCCTCGCTAATCCACGACGACATCATTGATGACGCCGAGCAGCGCCGGGGGCGACCGGCCGCGCACGCGGCGCTGGGCCGCCGCAAGGCCGTGCTCGCCGGCGATTTCCTGGCCGCGGCCGCCTATCGCGACCTGAGTTCCGCCTCCCTCCCGGAGGCCGCGGAGGCCTTCACGGGTGCGCTAGTGGCGATGACGCAGGCAGAGGTGCTGGCGGTGTCCACGGCGGGGACGGTGCCCTCGGAGGCCGACTATCTGGAGATTGTGAACGGCAAAACCGCCGCCTTGTTTGGGGCTTCGGCCTACCTGGGGGCGCTCGCCGCCGGTCTGCCGGCCGCGGAGGCGGCGGCGCTGCGGAGCTACGGGAAGCTGCTGGGGACCGCCTTCCAGATCCGCGACGACCTGCTGGACCTGTACGGAACCGCGGAGGCGGTCGGCAAGCCGGTGCGCCGCGACCTAACCGCCGGGCTGTACACGCTGCCGGTGATTCACGCCGCCGCCGGGCCCGCGGGCGCGGAACTGCAGCGCGAGTTGGCGCAACTGCGCGAGACGCCGGAGGACAGCGACCTGGCGGAGCGCATCTCGGCGCTGACCCGGGAGGCGGGCGGCGAGGCGTACGCGCGCGCGACCATGCTCCGCTACGTGGAGCAGGCGCAGGCGGCGCTGCCCGCGGGCCACACCCAGCCGCTACTGGTCGCGCTGGCGGATTACGCCGTCAGCCGCGGGCGCTAGGGCTCCCACATCCCCGCGCCCTCCATGGTCCGCTCCAGCGGCAGCCACCGGGCATTTCCCCCGCAGAAAGCGAAATTCGCCCCATTGTGGTGCCGCGCGGCCACGTACTGCGCCAAGTTGGCCCAGGAGGACTGCCACCCGTAGCTGTAGGGCTGGGCGAGTTCGAAGTAGAGGATGACCCGGCCCGGCTCCTCCAAGTCCCCCAGCCGGCGCGCCTGCCCCTGATACCCCCCCACCATGGTGAGCGAGAGATTGATCCCGTAGCTGTGGGGGTAGGAGTAGGTCCAGGAAGGGCCGGGGGTGGGGTTGGGGTCCGAGGTGCAGACGAGCAACTCCTGGTTGCGCAGATAGGGGGTGAGCGTCACGTCCCAGCAGACGGCGTAGCCGACGGGGCGCGCGGGCACGAGGGCCGGGGGGAGGAAATCGTCCCAGTCCGAGGCGTACATCTGGGCCGCCAGCGGTAGGGAGCGCAGGTTGCTGAGGCAGGTAGCGCTCTCCGCGTGCTTGGTCGCCTGCTCGAAGACCGGCAGCAGCGTCGCCATCAGCATAATGATGATGGCCATGGCGACGAGCATTTCGAGAATGGTGAACGCCTGACGACGCAGCAGGGGGCCCCCCCTCCTGACACGCGACAACAGGGTAGCGGCAAATGGGAACGAAAGGCGGGGCGAACCAGAAACCCACGGGGTGACTGCGGGCAAGGCTGGGCCACCGACGACATACGGGGGGAACAGAGGCAGGTTAGCAGACTGGCGCGGAAAATACAAGTATTTGCGGCAAGAGGGGGGAATAAAGGCGACGGCGCCTCACCTCCGGCCCCTCTCCGTGGCGCTCGGCGACGAGCCGGTGCGGTTGCCCGGGCCTCACCCCCGGCCCCTCTCCCTGCGGGAGAGGGGGGAAAGGCAACGGCAAACGGCAAAGGTAACGGCACACCGGCGAGACGCCGGTGCCACCGACGGCATCGGCTACTTCCTGGCGTGCTGGTCCATGAGGTAGCGGAAGAGGGCCTCGGCGGCGGCGGTGGGGCCCTCGCGCTCCCAGCCGGGGACGCCCAGGCGCGTGCGAATCTGGCCTACCGGGATGCCCAGGTCGAAGGCGCTCTGGAAGTAGCTCTGCGCCAGGGACTCGTGCATGTCCTTCATCTGGTTGGGGCCGAAGGGGTTGGCGAAGTATGAGCGGACCAGGCCCTGCTCGTCGGTGGTGCCCTTGGCTGAACGGTAACCGGCGCGGAAGACGTCCAGCGCCTGGTGGACCTCCTCGAAGAACTCCACCGCCGGCCGCTCTTCATTCACTGTCTCGAAGTTGTTGGCGTAGAGGATCATGTCCACCGGGTAGCCGGCGACTACGTCCTTATACTCGGTCAGGGGGATGACCACCCGCGAGTTGGAGCGGTGCGGATTCATGAAGATGCTGCGGTCGAGGTGGCCGAAGGCGTAGCTGGGGTCAATATCATCGAGCCGCACGAAGGCGCCGGTCTCGGTGCCATAGCCGCGGATCTCGCCCTCGCCCAGCGCCAGCGAGCCCATGTCGTCGAAAATGATGGTCATGTCGGAGATCCAGTCGCCGGCCAGCGTGCGGAAGGCCTCCAGGGTCTCGGACTTGCCCGCGCCGCTGTCGCCGACGATGATAATGCTGACCGCGGGTCCCTGACGCAGGCGCAGGCGGGCCATGGCCCCGTGCAGGGGCAGGCGGCCGCGCTCCATCATGATCACGTTGTGCTGGGTGAGGATCATCTTCTTGAAGTAGCCGAAGTAGTCCACCTCGTCGGACTTGGCCACCGCGCCCAGGACGAGGTCGGCCTCCGGGTCCATGTAGAAGACGGTGCGCTCGCCGCGGAGGGCCTCCGGGGGTAGGCCGAAGACCAGGATGCCGTCGGGCTTGCAGCGCGCCTCAGTGTGGCCGGATAGCTCGAACAAGTTGACGAGACTGGTGGCCAGACCCAGGTAATCGCGGTCGAAGTAGACCAGGAAGTTCAACTCGCCGACCCGGAGGGGCAGGCCCAGCCACTGGGTCGGGTCGAGGTCGAGGCCCTCCAGGGGGTTGTACTCCACGCGGAGGAACTTGCCCTGGCGGGTGTTGGCGCGGGGGTAGAGAATGATGGGCAGGACCAGCAGCGAGAGGCGGACCAGGGAGATGTTCCGCAGCGTCTCGTAAGCGCCGCCGGGGTTGGGCCAGCGGACCTCGTCAATCAGCAGGCCCATGTTCGCGCCGGCCGGGACCTGGCGATAGACGCGGGGCCAGTGGCCGCGCAGGTGCTGCTCGATGCGGCGGTAGGCGTCGCGGATGAGGTCGGCCAGGTGGGTGTTGTTCTGGATGAAGGGCATGTGCCCCTCGAGGGCGCGGTCGCGGGAGTCGTCCGCGCCGCCCTCGAAAACCAGGTAGCGCTCCAGGCCGCGCCAGTGGTCATAGATCTGCTCGACCATCTCGGCGAGGCCGTCCGGATTGGCCAGCAGCGCGGCTACGTCCGGGGCCTTGACGCGAATCTCCTCGGGGGGCATGTCCACCAGCAGCCCGAGCAGGCGGGTCAGGGACTCGGCCGCGGGGGAGGGCGCGCCCTCTACCGCGTCGGTGGACAGGCCCTGCAGCAAGTCGAGCTGCTGGGACTGGCGCTTGACCAGGCTGTTGAGGTAGCCCTGGATCACCCGCGAGGCGTGGCGGCTCTGCAGAATCTGGGCGGGCTGCGTACACAGCGCCCCGGTCATGTAGATTAGCGCCCGGCGGTCGTTAACTTCTCCACGTAGCTCTGGCATATTTGCTCCTGGTGGCCCTGGTGGGGCGGATGCGAACGGCTTCCTCACCCCCGGCCCCTCTCCCTGCGGGAGAGGGGGGAAAGGCAGAGGCAAACGACAGTCTCGTGTAGGGGCGCGTTGGGCGGCGTCGGCGCCGACACACACGCCCGTACACTAACTGACGGGCAGCGAGCGGGCGTGTGTTATCGAGCACGCCGACGTGCTCGCCCGCTGCGCTGCGCAAAACGCGCCCCTACAACGGCAACGACGAACGGCAACCGCTGCCTCTCCCGTAGGGGCGGAGCTTGCTCCGCCCGCGGCAACCGCGAAGCGAGGGTCAGCGGCAGGCGCGGGTGGATGTTTCGCGGGGTGCGGCTCCGCGAAAGATCCACCCCTACAACGGCAACGGCAACGGCCGGCGGGGGACGTAGCCCCCGCCCTACAAACGGCAACGGCAAACGGCTCACAGGCTTGGAAGCCTGTGCTACCCGGAAACGCCTAGCGGCTGAAGCGGATGAAGACTAGGTCGCCATCCGTCATTTTGTAAGTGCGGCCCTCTACTCGCATTAGGCCGTGGTCGCGGCAGAGCTTCTCCGAGCAGTGCTCGTCCATGGCCGCGAAGGGGATGATTTCGGCCCGGATGAAACCCGCCTCCAGGTCGCTGTGAATCCGGCCAGCGGCGTCGGGGGCCGTCGCTCCCTCGCTGACCGTCCAGGCGTGCACTTCCTTTTCGCCCGCGGTGAAGAAAGTGATCACGCGCAGGAGGCTGTAGGCGGCGCGGATGAGCCGGTCGCGGCCGAGGTCCTGCAGGCCGTAGTCAGCGGCGAAAGAGGCCTGCTCCTCCGGCGGCAACTGGGCGATTTCCTCCTCCAGCGGGGCGCAGAGGACTACCCAGGGAAGGTGGCGCTCGGCGCAGATCGCGCGGGCGCCGGCGGCGCGCTCGCCCTCCAGGTCGTCCTCGTCCACGTTGAGCGCGACCATCCAGGGCTTGAGGGTGAGCAGCGAGAAACCGCGCAGGTACTTCAGTTCATCCTCGGCCAGGCCCAGATCGCGGATCGCGCCGCCCTGCGAGAGGTGCTCCTGGCAGCGCTGCAGGATGTCCATCTCCCATTGCTGGTGGACTTCCTTCTTCTGGACGGTGGCCTTGGCGAGGCGACCCAGCCGCGTCTCCACGGTCTGCAGGTCGGTCAGCGCCATCTCGAGCAGGACGGTCTCCAGATCGGCCGCGGGGTCCAGGGTGTTGCCACAGGAGTCCATCACGCCGAAACACTGGAGCACCAGGACGAAGGCGTCGGCGTCGCCGGCGATCTTGACCAGCTCCAGCGCCTCGCCCTCGCAACTGTCGCCCTGGCGGACCGAGAGCAGGTCCAGGAAGGTGATCTCGGCGTGCACGATCTTCGGCGGGGAGAAGATCTCCACCAGCCGCGCGGTGCGCGGGTCCGGCACCGGCACGACGGCCACGTCACTGACGCGCCCGCCGGCCTGCTCCCGCTTGCCGGTCAGCATGCGGAAACAACTGCTCTTGCCGCTGCCGGGAAGTCCCACTAGTCCGATTTTCATAGTATTCCTCGCCGCCAGACGGCGGCCAACTCCTGTTCAGTGATGGGGCCCGGCCGCAGAATCCGGGGCTCCGGCCCGGACACGTCTACTACCGTAGACGCCGTGCCGCCGGGGCAAGGGCCCCCGTCCAGTAACAGCCCGGCCACCGCGCATACCGAGGCGGGCACTTCCGCCAACCGCGTCGCCGGGGGGGCGCCGCTGAGGTTGGCGCTGGTGACGGCCAGGGGGAAAGCGCAGGCGCCCAGCCAGTCGCGCAGCGCCGCATGGTCAGGAACGCGCACGCCGACCGTCTCGCCTCCCGCGGTGACGGCGAGGGAGAGCGACGCCGCCCGGGGCACCACCAGGGTCAGGGCTCCGGGCCAGAAGGCCGCGGCCAGCGCCTGAGCGGCGGGGGGCCAGGCGGCGGCTACTGAGGGCCATGCGGCGGCGGAACTGAGCAGCACGGGCAGGGGCAGCCCCGCGGGGCGCTGCTTGGCCGCGAAAATCCGGGCCACCGCCGTCGCGTCGTCGGCCCGCGCGCCGAGGCCGTAGACCGTGTCGGTGGGGAAAATCAGCAACTCGCCGGCGCCAGCCGCCGCGACGAAGGCGTCCCGGACAACCGCCGGGTCCGTCTCCGCCAAAGGCAGGCAGCGGGCGGCGCTCATCCCCAGCCCTCCGGGACCGGCTGCAAGTCCACTACGCCGACCGAGACGCCGAAATGCGCCGAGAGCAGCGGGGCGTCGCGTAGCGCGGCCACGACGCGAGGGATGCCCGCCAAATCCGGGGTAACCTCGATGCGCATACCGGGGAGCGCTTGGCGCGCCAGGACGCAGACCGCCTGCGACCCCTCGAAACCGACCTCCAGGAAGACCGCGCGCAGGCTGGGCAACTGGGCGCATTGGGCGAGCAACTCGCGGTAAACGTCCAGGCCCTCCGCGCCGCCGTCCAGGGCCAGACGCGGCTCCCAGTCGCGGACTTCCGGCTGCAGGCCGGCCAACTCGCCGCTGCGGATGTAAGGAGGATTGCTGACCACGACCGCCACGGACTCGGCGGCGTCGCCGACCAGCAGCGGCTCCAGGCAGGAGCCGGACTCAAAATGAACGCGGGGCCCGACGCCGTGGCAGCGGGCATTGGTGCGGGCCACGTGCAGCGCCGCGGGCGATACGTCGGTGGCCCAGACGGTCAGGTGCGGGCACTCGGCGGCCAGCGTCACCGCCAGCGCGCCGGAGCCGGTGCCGACATCCACCACCAACTCATGCGCCTCGAGACCGGCGCAGACGGGGAGGGCCGCCTCGATCAGGGTCTCGGTGTCGGCGCGGGGGATGAGGGCGCGGGCGTCGCAGAAGAAGGAGCGGCCGTAGAACTCCGCGCGGCCGAGGACATGCTGGAGCGGCTCGCGGCGGACCCGGCGCAGGATCAAGACCTCCAGGGCCGCGGCCAGCGGCTCGGGGACAACCTCGCGGCGCTCGGTGATCAGTTGCACCTCGCTGAGCTTGAGGGCCGCTTGCGCGAGCAGGCGGGCGTCCAGCGCCGGAGTGTCCACTCCGGCCTCGCGTAGCACTGCTTCGGCGGCGCCAAGGAGCTGGGCCACGGTGCTCAGGCTCATCCGGCGTCCTCCACGGCCTGGGCGAGGCGCACCTTCTCGTGGTACTGGCCCAGGGCCTCGAGCAACTCGTCAATCTCGCCGGTCATCAGCGCGGGGAGATTGTGGAAATTCATGCCCAGGCGGTGGTCGGTGAGGCGGTCCTGGGGGTAGTTGTAGGTGCGGATTTTCTCGCTGCGGTCGCCGCTTTTGATCTGGGAGCGGCGCTGGGCGGCCTGCTCGGCTTCCTGCTCCTGGCGGCGCTGCTCGTAGAGGCGGGCGCGGAGGATGTCCATGGCGCGCTCCTTGTTCTGGAGCTGCGAGCGCTCACTGGAGCAGGCGACGACGATGCCGCTGGGGCGGTGCGTGACGCGCACGGCGGTATCGTTTTTCTGCATGTGCTGGCCGCCGGGGCCGCCAGCGCGGTAGTTATCAATGGTCAGGTCGCCGGGGTCGATGACCAGGTCCAGCTCCTCCAGCTCGGGGAGCACGGCGACGGTGGCGGCGGAGGTGTGGATGCGACCCTGGGCCTCGGTCTCGGGGACGCGCTGGACGCGGTGGACGCCGCTCTCCAGCTCCAGGGTGCCATATACGTTGCGGCCGGTGAGCTTGAAGATGACTTCCTTGAAGCCATCCTTCTCGGCCTCGCTCTGCTCCAGGACTTCCATCTTCCAGCGGCGGCGCTCGGCGAGACGCGCGTACATGTCGAAGAGATCGCGGGCGAACAGGGCGGCCTCGTCGCCGCCGGTGCCGGCGCGGATCTCGATGATGGCGTTCTTGGCGGCCATGGGGTCCACCGGGACCAGGGTCAGGAGGAGCTGCTTGGTGAGGTCCTCGGCGCGGAGCCGGGACTCCTCGAGTTCAGTGTTGATGAACTCGTACATCTCCTGGTCGGTGGCCTCGGCGAGCATGGTCTCCGCCTCGGCTATGGCCTGCTGGGTGGCGAGGTACTGGTGATGCAGCTCGACGCCGGGCTGCAATTCGGCATAGCGACGGGAGAGGTCGCGGAAACGGTTGGAGTCGGCGGCGGCGTTGGGTTCGTTGAGGAGCGCCTCGATCTGGTGCAGCTCCTCCTCCAACTTGCCCATGGCCAGAGTGATATCCATTAAGCTACCTCCTGCTCCACGGGCTGCAGGCGCAAGTCCACGCGGCGCGGAGTGGGGAAATCAGCCGGCAGCGGAATTTCGGGAGCCACCGCCGCCAGCGCGTAAATAGCGACTTGCACCTGCTCGGCGTCGGGCCGGCGGGTGGTGAGCTTCTGTAGAGCCAGACCGGGATAGGCCATGATGCGGGCCAGGACGGAGCTCCGGTGGCGGCCGGCCCAGCGCAGGACCTCGTAGGCGATCCCCGCGACCAGGGGGAGCGAGGCCAGCCGCAGGGTGATGCGCAGCCAGGCCACCGGCCAGCCGAAGAAGCAGCCGACCAGGATTTTGACCACGATCACGACCAGGAGGAAAGCGGTGCCGCAGCGGGGGTGCAGCGGGCTGAAGCCCAGGCAGTTCTGCACGGTGACGGCCAGGCCGCCCTCGTAGCAGTTGATGGTCGAGTGCTCGGCGCCGTGGTACTGGAAGACGCGCTTGACGTACTTCATCAGGGAAATGGCGAGAATGTAGGCGACGATGACCAGCAGCCGGATGCCGCCCTCCACCAGGTTGCGCTTGATGCTGTCGGCGTTCACTCCGTGGGTGGCCGGTCCGTAAATCCAGCCGGGGATCGCGGTGGGCAGGACGATGAACAGGCCAATACCCAGGACGAAAGCGAAGGCGGTGCTGAGGTAGATCCAGATGCGGGCCAGCGGGGTGCCGGCGGACTGCTGCTCTTCGCGGTGCGCCTCGGCGACGGCCACGGCCACCGTGGCGGCCTCGCCCGCCGGGAGCGGGGCGGACGCCGCAGTCTCGGCGGCGGCCTTCTCGCTTTCCTCCGCGGTGAGGACGTCAGCGGAGAACTGGAGGGCTTTCATGCCCAGGGCCATACTCTCGACCAGCATGTAGTTGCCGCGGATCAGCGGCCACTTATGCCAGCCTTCCTTCACGGCCAGGCCCTGCAGGGGCTCGGCGGTGGTGACGACCTCGCCGTCAGTGCGGCGCACGGCAATGCCGTAGCGGTCCGTACCGCGCATCATTACGCCTTCCAGGACCGCCTGGCCACCGTAGAAATGCTGTTCCTCATGCTCGGGCATAGTATTCCTCGCCGCGGACGCCGAAGTTCATCGGGAAGAACGTAGACCGTTCTCCCGGGGAAAGGCGCACAGCTACCCCACACACGGAAAGCCCAGACCAGTGGCCCGGGCTTCCCGTAGTTCGGTATGAGTTGTGCTACTGCGGCGCCGGGGTCTCGGCGGGCTGATCCGACTTCTTGGTGATCCGCTTGTAGCGGTTCTCCAAGCCATAGCGGCGGATGAACTTGTCCACGCGACCCTCGCTGTCCATCATCTTCTGCTGGCCGGTGTAAAAGGGATGACACGCGGAGCAGACTTCCACCTTGATCTCGGGCTTGGTGGAATGAGTGTCAAACGTCGTTCCACAAGCGCAGATGACCTTGGTTTCCATGTATTTGGGGTGAATTCCAGCCTTCATAGTAACCTCTCCTCAAGCACAATAGGCCCTGGTGAGTTCACCAGAGCAGTGGGATTATAGCAGATTGGGGGGCGGGAGGCAAGGAGAAACGGCGCGGCCCACCCCGCCCTCGGCGGACCTCGGGCACCCCTCCCATACTGGGAGGGGCTTACGGCAACGGCAAACGGCAACGGCCGTTTCTGCGTAGGGGGGGAGCTTGCTCCGCCCGCGGCTAGGCGGAAGAGGGAGGCGGGACGCCAGTTCTTACCTCACCCCCCAGCCCCCTCTCCCGCGCCTTCGGCTTGGGAGAGGGGGAGTAACGGCAACGGCGGGAAGACCTCACCCCCGGCCCCTCTCCCCGCGCGGACTGGGGAGAGGGGGGAAAGGCGACGGCAGGCCGTCTCCCCGTAGGGGCGGAGCTTGCTCCGCCCGCGGCTAGGCGGAAGGGGGAGGCGGGACGCCAGTTCTTACCTCACCCCCCGGCCCCCCTCTCCCGCGCCTTCGGCTTGGGAGAGGGGGAGTAACGGCAACGGCGGGAAGACCTCACCCCCGGCCCCTCTCCCTCTGGGAGAGGGGGAACCGCAACGGCAACGGCCGCTTCTGCGTAGGGCGGCGGTTACATCCGCCGCCCGCGGCTGCCGGGAAGCCCAGGGCTAGCGGCGAGCGCGGGTGGATGTTCCGCGGGATACGGCTCCGCGAAAAATCCACCCCTACAGACGGCAACGGCAACGGCCGGCGGAGCCCTTCGGCAAGCTCAGGACCTGCGGCAAGCTCCGCCCCTACGGGAGGGGCAGCGGCCTACGCCAACGGCACACCGGCGAGACGCCGGTGCCACTGAGAGGAGACGCCCTCGCCGCCCCCTCCCCAGCCCGCGCCAGCTTGACACCCCTTCGGGGCCCTTCTATAATAACTCAACTCGTGGGAGTTGGGCCTGCGGGCCCTTTGTGATGCCGCTATTGCAGGTGAGGCCTCCTTGTTCGCAGCCCTCGGTCGCCAGATTCTGGCTTTTTTTACGTATTTTGGGCAACTGGCCCTCCTGCATGGGGAAACCTGGCGCTTGATTCTGCGCGGCCGCTGGTCGCTCCGCGAGACCATTCGGCAGATGGCCTCCATCGGCATCGGTTCGCTGCCGATTGCCGTGGTTACCCTCGGCTTTTCGGGCATGGTTCTGGCCTATCACATCGCCCACACCGCCGCCCGCTATGGACAGGGGAACATCATCGGCTACGGCGTGGCCGAGTCTATGTGCCGGGAGCTGGGGCCGGTGATGATCGCCTTTGTCGTGGCGGCGCGCGCCGGATCGTCTATGGCCGCCGAGCTGGGGACCATGAAGGTCACCGAACAGATTGACGCGCTGCGGGCGATGGCCGTGTCGCCGGTGGATTATCTAGTGGTCCCGCGCTATCTGGCGGGCGTGATTCTGCTGCCGATGCTGGCGCTGGTGGGTGACGTGGTGGGCGTGCTGGGCGGCTATATTATGTCCGTCATCAGCCCCTACATCAATCCCAGCCAGTATTTCGCCTCGATTCCGGGCAATACCGAGCCCTGGACCGTCCTCGCCGGGCTGATCAAAGCCGTGGCCTTCGGGGTCGTCATTGTCATGGTGGGGTGCCACCAGGGATTGTACTGTCGCATGGCGTCGGAAGAGGTGGGGCGGGCTACCACCCGTTCGGTCGTCTACTCTATTATGATTGTCTATGCGGTGGACCTGGCGCTCACCGCGATGCTCTATAAGGTATGACCAACCATCGCGAGCCGGTTATCTCGCTGCGGGGCGTATGGTATAGCGTGGACGGCCACACTATCCTGGAAGACGCCTGGTGCGACATCGAACAGGGCGAGATCTTTGGCGTGATGGGGATGAGCGGCGTCGGCAAGAGCACGTTGCTGCGCCTGATTATGGGGCTGATCCGGCCGGACCGGGGCGAAGTCATCGTCCTGGGCGAGGATGTGGCGACGATGCCGGAGCGACACCTCGACACCATCCGGCGGCAGATGGGCATTTCCTTCCAGGGAGCGGCCCTCTTTGACTCGCTGACCGTGGCCGAGAACGTGGCTTTCGGCCTGAAACATGGCGCCAAGCGACCGAGCGACGCGGAGGTTGCGGCGCGGGTCGCCGAGTACCTGGAGATTGTCGGCATGGCGGAGGAGGGCGACAAGCTGCCCTCGCAACTCTCGGGCGGCATGCGCAAGCGCATCGGCATCGCCCGCGCCTTGATTATGACGCCCTCGGTCATGCTGTATGATGAGCCTACCGCCGGGCTGGACCCGATTATGTCCGGGGTGATCGTGCACCTGATCGGCAAGCTGCGGGCGCAGTTCGGTATGACCTCGGTGGTGGTCACGCACGAGGTGGACGAGTTGTTCGCCATCGCCGATCGGGTAGTCATGCTCTACCAGGGGCGGGTCGTCGCCGAGGACACGCCGGAGAACCTGCGCTGCTGCGCAACGCCCATCGTCAAACAGTTTGTGGAGGGCTCGCCGGAGGGGCCCATTCGGGTTTGAGCGGGGAGGCGCCAGAGTGTCTACAGAAGTCAAAGTGGGGATCCTCTTTGTCGCCATCATGCTACTGGCGATCGGCGTCGGCCTGTTTCTGAGCAATGCCGGAGCCCGTTGGGGCACCTATCATATTACCCTGCATTTTAAGGATACCAAGGGCCTGCAGACCGGCGCCGATGTGCTGCTCTCGGGGGTTAGCATCGGCAAGGTCGCCGCGGTGGACCTGGCTCCGGACCCCCGCTTTCCGGAACTGCCGGTAGTGGTGACCCTGTCGCTGCGGCGGAAGGTCAAGCTCTTCAATTCGGACCAGTTTGTCATTGACCAGGGCGCGCTACTGGGGGATCGGTACGTTTCGGTGCTGCGACCTTCCCGCGAGCAACTGACGGAGGCGGGCCAGGCGCGGGGCAGTGAACTGCCGCCCAACAGCAACTTGGCGGGGGGGCCGGCGCAGGGCTTTGCGGACCTCTCGGGCCAGGCGACCCAGTTCATGGGGCAGGCCCAGGCGTCCATGAATATGCTGACCGGCACCTACGCCAACGAGGAAATCCGCAAGAGCATCATGGTCTTCATGGCCAATGCCAGCCGGGCCTCCGGGCAACTGGAGGCGATCACGAAGGGCACGGCGCGGCTCCTGGCCTCGCTTAACCGGATGGTGGACCTCAACCAGACGGTGGTCAACCGGAGCATGGGCAACGTGGAAGTCGCCACCAAGGAGATCAAGGTGGCGGCCGAGCAGATCAACGGCATGATCAAGAGCGTGTCCACCGGGCCGCTGCCGGCGCAACTGCTGATTACGGTGGCCAACATCCGCAAGTCGTCCGACGAGATGCGGGCCTCGGCCGAGCTGATTCGGGGGATGCTGGCGAACCCGACGACGCAGAAGCGAATTGACGAGACCGTCGGCAATGTCTGTGACATCACGGCGAGCCTCCGGTCGGTGACCGCGAGTCTGGAGAAGATGGCCACCGATCCGACGGTGAGCAACAACCTAAAGGAAACCCTGGCCAACCTGCAAGTGACGACCGAGAATCTCAAGCAGATCAGCATTACCAGCCGGGAGTTCATCACCGACAAGCAGAACCTGGAGAACCTGCGCCAGACGCTGGACAACCTGCGGCAGGCCAGCGCGGAAGGGATCACCCTGACGCGCAAGGCGACAGGGACCTTGCAGCGGGTGGACGACACGATGAACGAACTCGGCAACATAACCGAGACCGCCTCCCCGCGCCGGACCACTACCCGGCTGCGGATGGAAGTCTCCAACGAGCACGCACTTCGCGGAGATGTGGACATAGACCTGAACTGGGCCACCGATCCCCGCAACTTCTGGCGGGTGGGGGTGCGCGGCGTCGGTCGGGGTAGCGCCCTGGATCTGCAACGCGGCCTGGCGCTAGGCTCCCGGAGCCTGGTCCGGGCCGGGCTGATCGGGGGCAAGCTGGGAGCAGGCCTCGAATACGAGATCGGATCGGGTACGCGCGTGGAGTTGGAGGCGTGGAACCCGGACGAGAATCGTCTGGACCTGCGCAGCTATTTTGGACTGGGCGGCGGCTGGGAGCTGACCGCCGGGGTGGATCGCCTGCTGCATGAGAATGACCCCTTCATCGGGGTGCAGCGGGTTATCTACAGTGAACGCACCAAGTAGAGAAACGTACCAGCCGGGAGTCCCGGCGATCACTAGGAGGCTTTTTCTGATGGAAGTGATTCTGCTGCATGACATCGAACGCGTAGGCCATGAGGGAGACGTAATGAAGGTCGCCGACGGCTACGCTCACAACTTCCTGTTCCCCCGCAAGCTGGCCGAGAAATCGACGGTGGCGTCGCGGCGCGCGCTGGAACAGCGCCGCCGCTCCATCGAGCGGCGCGCCGGCGAGAAGCGGGACGCGGCCCAGACGACGGCGGACCGGCTGAGCGGCTCGGGCATCACCGTGCTCGCGCCGGTCGGCGAGAACGGGCGCCTGCACGGCCAGGTCACCTCGCACCAGATCGCCGAGGCCATCCACGAGCAGCTCAACATCACCGTGGACCGCCGCGACGTGGAGATCGCCGCTCCCATCCGGGAACTGGGCGACTTCGTGGTTACGGCGCGCCTCTACAAGGACGTCAAGGTGCAGATTCCGGTGCACGTAGAGCCGAGCAATCCGGAGGACCTGCCGGCCGAGCCCGAGCCGGTGGCCAAGGCCGCCGCGCCCGCCCCGGAGCCGGAGCCGGTCGTCGAGGAAGCCGCGGCTGAGGCCCCGGTAGCCGAGGAGATTGTCGTCGAGGACGCTGCGGAAGCGGATATCGCAACCGAGTAAAGGAGTCCTCCGGCGGTGGCCGACGAGGCGAATCGGAATCTGAACAGGCCCGAGGCGGCTCTGCCGCCGCAGGACCTGGAAGCTGAACAGGCCGCGCTCGGTTCCATTCTCGTGGAACCGGGGGCGGCCATGATCGCTATTGGGCTCCTGGAAGAGCAGGATTTCTACCGGGAGGCCCACCGCCAGATTTTCCGCGCCATGACCGCCGCGCAGATCCGCAACGAACCGGTGGACTTGATCACCGTGAGCGCGGAACTGCGCCGCCGCGAGGTCCTGGACTCCGTGGGGGGCGTCGAGTACCTCGAGGCGCTCATCCACACCGTCCCCACCGCCGCGCACGTCTCCCGCTACGCCACGCTGGTGGCCGAGAAATCGGTCCTGCGCAAGCTCATCCGCGCGGGCGGCGACATCCAGGGGCTGGGCTACGAGAACCCCTCCGACATCGGCCAGGTGCTGGATCAGGCCGAGCAGAAGATTTTTGAGATCGCCCAGCGCCGCACCATGTCGGACTTTGAGTCCATCGGGCCGCTGGCGGAGCAGACCTTCGACAAGTTCACCAAGATGAACCGCAATCCGGGGTTCATGTCGGGCATTCCCACCGGTCTCGCGGAGTTGGATAAGCTCACCTCGGGCCTGCAGCCGGGCGACCTGATCATCGTCGCCGCCCGGCCCTCCATGGGCAAGACCTCGCTGGCCATCGCGAATTTCGCCCTGCACGCCGGGGTGCACGCCAACAAGGGCGTGGGGATTTTCAGCCTGGAAATGTCCAAGGGGCAGCTCGCCGAGATGCTGCTCTGCGCCCACGCCCGGGTCAATCCCTGGCGGCTGCGGCAGGGCTCGGTCGGCGACCGGGAATGGGGCAAAATCGGGCGCGCGCTGACCGATCTCCCCCATGCGCCCATCTTCATTGACGATACGCCGGCCATCCCCATTCTGGAGCTGCGCTCCAAGGCCCGCCGGCTCAAGGCCCAGCACGGGATTGACATGCTGATCGTGGACTACCTGCAACTCGCCTCCGCGGGCGCGGGGTACGGCGGCGACAACCGGCACCAGGAAGTCTCGGTCATCGCGCGCTCGCTCAAGGCCCTGGCCCGCGAGTTGCACGTGCCGGTGGTGGCGCTCTCACAGCTCAGCCGCCGGGTGGAGCAGCGCGAGGACAAGCGGCCGATTCTCTCTGACCTGGCCGAAAGCGGCTCCATCGAGGCCGAGGCCGATTTGGTGTGCTTCCTGTTCCGCCCCTCCTACTATGAGCGCAAGAAGGCGATGGCGGAGGGCGACGGCAAGCCCGCGCCCAGGCAGACTTACGACCACCCCTCCAAGGCCGAGATCATCGTGGCCAAGCACCGCAACGGCCCGGTGGGCACCGTGGACACCATTTTTCATCCCCAGTACCGCACTTTCTTTGATGTGGACCAGTACCGAGAGGGCGACGATTTCTGATGAAGATTTTGATTGTGGGCAGCGGCGGTCGCGAACATGCACTAGCCTGGAGTCTGTCGCGCTCCGGCGAGAACCAGGTCTACACCGCGCCCGGCAACGCGGGCACCGCGCTGGTGGGGACCAACCTGCCCCTGGCTACCGACGACGTGCCCGGCCTGCTGGATTTTGTCGCGCGCGAGGGCGTCAATCTGACCATTATCGGCCCGGAAAAGCCGCTGATTCACAGCGCGATTGTGGACCGCTTCCGGGCGGCTGGGCATGACGTGTACGGTCCCACCGCCGCCGCCGCGCGGCTGGAGGGCAGCAAGGCTTTTACCGACGAGTTTCTGGCCCGGCACCAGCTCTCCCGCAAGTGGTTCCAGGTCTTCGACAGCCCGGAACCGGCCAAGGCGTACGCCCGGCAGCAGGGCGCGCCGATTGTGGTGAAGGCCGACGGCGACGCCTTCGGCAAGGGCGTGAAGGTCTGCACGACCGTGGCCGAGGCCGAGGATTGGATTGACCGGTGCCTGGTGCAGAAGGAATTCGGCGTCGCCGGGGAGCGCGTGGTCGTGGAGCAGTGCCTGATCGGGCCGGAGTGCTCGGTGCAGGTCTGCACCGACGGGCAGACCATGATTCCGCTGGCCCCCGCGCAGGACTACAAGCGCGTGGGCGACGGCGACCAGGGCCCGAACACCGGGGGCATGGGCTGCTACTCGCCGGTCCCCGCGCTGGACGACGCCACGCTCACGTACATTCTGGAGCGGCTGGTCCGCCCGACTATTGATAAGATGGCCGAGGAAGGCTCCCCGGTCAGCGGCACGCTGTACGCGGGCTGCATCCTGACCGAGAGCGGCCCGGAGTTGCTGGAGTACAACACCCGCTTTGGCGACCCCGAGACGCAGGTGGTCATCCCGCGACTGGACAGCCCGCTGGCCGAGCTGCTGCAGGCGGCGGCGCAGGGGCGGCTGGCGGAAGTCAGCCCGCGCTGGTCCGAGCAGCGAGCGGTGTGCGTGGTGGTGGCGGCCGGGGGCTATCCGGGCGAGTACGCGAAGGGGCTGCCGATCACGGGGCTGGCGGAGGCCGAGGCGGCCGGGGCGCTGGTTTTCCACGCCGGGACGCGGCAGGAGGGCGAGCAGATCGTCACGGCCGGGGGGCGCGTGCTGGGCGTGACCGCGCTAGGCGACAGCTACGCCGCGGCGCGCCGCACCGTGTACTCGGCGCTGGAGCAGATCAACTTTGAGGGCTGCTACTACCGGCGCGACATCGCCGAGCGGGCGGAACGGGCTGAGGGGTAGCGCCGTCACTAGGCAGGGGGAATCCAGCTATGGCAGCTAGGGACGAACGGCCGGCGGGGGACGTAGGGGACACCGGCGAGACGCCGGTGCCACCGGAGACGGCGGGGGACCCTTCGACAGGCTCAGGGCAGGCGATAGCCCCCGCCCTACAAGGGGGCGCGCCGCTCGTGGGGATCGTGATGGGCAGCGCTTCCGACCGCGGGAAGATGCAGCCGGCCGCCGACATTTTGGCCCAGTTTGGCGTGCCCTGCGAGGTGGTCGTGCTGTCCGCGCACCGGACGCCGGAGGAGACCGCCGAGTACGCGCGCGGCGCGGCGGCCCGGGGCCTGCGGATACTGATCGGCGGGGCCGGCTGGTCCGCGGCGCTGCCGGGGGTGCTGGCCGGGCATACGACGCTGCCGGTGATTGGCGTGCCGCTTACCGGCTCGCCGCTGGGCGGCCAGGACGCGCTTTACTCGATGATTCAGATGCCGCCGGGCGTACCGGTGGCCGTGGTGGGCCTGGACACGGCCCGTAATGCCGGCCTGCTGGCCGTGCGGATTCTCGCGCTGGGTGACGCCCGACTCGCCGCAGCGCTGGAGGACTACCGCGAAAAGGCCCGTCAAGCTGTACTGAGTGCTGACGCCGGCGCCAGCGCCCCATCCTGATTGCGAAGCTAAGAGGTGCCAGATTTCATGGGTTGTAAGCAAAGCTGCGGCGGAGGCGATTGTCCGGGAGCGCGACAGCGGCGAGTGAAATTGGACACGGGGGTATTCATGCCGCCGTGCGCGCAGTGGAGTGGGCCCAGCGCGGAACTGATGGAGCATAACCACTGGCGCGACGCCTGCGGCGTTTTCGGCGTCTGGGCGCCGGGGCTGGATGTGGCGCGCTTGTGCTACTTTGGTCTGTACTCGCTCCAACACCGGGGGCAGGAAAGCGCCGGGATAGCGGTCAGCGACGGCAAGGAACTGCGGATGCACACCGACCTCGGACTGGTCTCGCAGGTCTTCTCCGAGGAGATCATCCAGTCACTGCCGGGCTATGTGGCGCTGGCCCACGTGCGCTACTCGACCACCGGCGGGAATAAGCTGCCCAACGTGCAGCCGATGGCCGGGGAGCATCGCGGCGTGCCCTTTGCGCTGGCGCATAACGGCAACCTGGTTAACGCCCGCACCCTGCGCGAGGAACTGGAGGCAGCGGGGCACGAGTTCACCGGCACCTCCGACACGCAGGTCATCGTCAAGCTTATCTCCGCCTCGGCCGCCGACACTATTGAGGACGCGATCGCTGAGGCGATGGGCAAGATGCAGGGCGCCTATTCGCTGGGGATTGTCACGCCGGAGAAGCTCATCGCCGTGCGCGATCCGCAGGGGGTGCGGCCGCTGTGCATCGGGCGGCTGGATACCGAGGGTTGGGTGGTGGCCTCCGAGACCTGCGCGCTGAACGTGATTGACGCCCACTTCGTGCGCGAGGTCCAGCCCGGCGAGATCGTGACCATGGGCAAAGGAGAGCCGGTGAGCCGCCAAGTGGTGGAGCCGGTCCGCAAGAGCTGCTGCATCTTCGAGTTCATCTACCTGGCGCGGCCCGACTCGTACATCTACGGCAAGAATATCTACGCCGCGCGCATGCACATGGGCAATATGCTCGCCCGCCAGGCACCGGCGGACGCCGACCTGGTGATCCCGGTGCCGGAGACGGGCATTCCGCATGCCATCGGCTTCGCGCAGGTGTCGAAGATTCCCTTTGGCGAGGGGTTCATCAAGAACCGGTACATCCACCGCACCTTCATCCAGCCCGACCAGCGGATGCGGGAGTTTGGCGTGCGGATGAAGCTCACCCCGCTGCATGAGGCGCTGGCCGGCAAGCGCGTGGTGGTGGTGGACGACTCGATCGTCCGCGGCACCACGACCCGGCCCGAGTTGGAGCTGCTGCGGGCCGCGGGGGCGCGCGAGATTCACCTGCGCATCTCCTGCCCGCCGATCAAGTACCCCTGCTTCTACGGCGTGGACACCTCCGCCGGGCGCAAGGAACTGATCGCCGCGCGCATGAGCGTGGAGGAAATCCGCGAGTTTTTGGGCGCGGACAGCCTGGAGTACCTGAACCTGCCCAACCTGACCCACGCGGTGGGCCTGCCCAAGGGCAACTTCTGCACCGCGTGTTTCGACGCCAAGTACCCCATCCCCGTGCCGGACCTGATCCGGACCACGAAGTTCGAGCTGGAGGAGGCCGCGGCCGCCAAAGCAAACGGCCCTGCGAAATGAGCGATCCGGGACTGACCTACAAATCCGCCGGCGTGGATATCGAGGCGGGCGAGCGCGCGGTGGCGCTGATGAAGGACTCGCTGCGGAAGACCTACGACGCCGGGGTGCTGACCGGCCTGTCGGACTTCGGCGGCATGTATGCCCTGGACCCCTCCCTGCAGCAGCCGGTGCTGGTCTCGTCCACGGACGGCGTGGGGACCAAGCTGAAGATCGCGTTCGCCCTGGATAAGCACGACACGGTGGGCCAGGACCTGGTGGCGATGTGCGTGGACGACGTGGTGGTGCTGGGCGCGCGGCCGCTGTTTATGCTGGATTATCTGGCGGTCGGCAAGCTGCGGCCGGAGGTGGCGGCGGACTTGGTGCGCGGCATCGCCGAGGGCTGCCAGCAGGTGCCTTGCGCTTTGATCGGCGGCGAGACGGCGGAGTTGCCGGGCTTTTACGCGGAGGGCGAGTACGATCTGGCGGGCTTTTCCGTCGGCGTAGTGGAGCGAGAGCGGCTCCTGGACGGCTCGACGGTGCAGGCGGGCGACCTGCTGCTGGGGCTGGCCTCCTCGGGCCTGCACAGCAACGGCTACTCGCTGGCGCGGGCGGTGCTCCTGGAGAAGGCCGGGCTGCGCCTGGAGCAGACGGTGGCGGAGCTGGGCCGGACGCTGGGCGAGGAAATGCTGGAGCCGACGCGCATCTACGCGGGGTCGCTGGTGCGGCTGTTGGGGCAGGGGCAGTACCCACGGGCGCTGTCGCACATCACCGGCGGCGGGCTGCCGGGGAACGTCAACCGCGTCGTCCCGGCGGGCCTGACGGCGGAGATTCGGCGGGGGAGTTGGGACCTGCCGCCCGTGTTTGAGCTGATCGGGAAGCTCGGGCAAATCGAGGCGGCGGAAATGTATAAGACCTTCAACATGGGCCTGGGGATGGTCGCCGTCGTGGCGCCGGAACAGGCCGCGGAGTACCGCGCGGCTCTGGAAGACCAGGGCGAGCGGGTCTGGGAGATCGGGCAGATCGTGGCGGCTGGCGGCGAGGGCGACAAGGTGCGGCTGGTGTAGGCGGCCGCCAACGGCGGACCCTCTCCCCCGGCGCTGCTGCGCCGGGTACTCTCCCTAAATAGGGAGAGCTTAACGGCTACGGCGAACGGCCCTACCCCGCCCTGCGGGCACCCCTCCCTAAAGGGAGGGGCTTACGGCAACGACGACGGCGGTTTCCCCGTAGGGGCGGCGGTTACATCCACCGCCCGGGACTGCCGCGCAGGTTAGTGCTAGACGCGGGCGGAGATTATGGCGGACGCTGCGTCCGCCCCGCAGACGCCGAAATTCCGCCCCTACAACGGCAACGGCTGACGGTGAGGCCTGACCGAAGGCTAGCGGTAGGCGCGGGTGGAGGTTTCGCGGGGTGCGTCTCCGCGAAAGATCCATCCCTACGGTACGGCTAACGGCACACCGGCGAGACCCTTCGACAAGCTCAGGGCAGGCAGCCGGTGCCACTGACGGAAACGCTAACGGCCGGCGGGGGACCCTTCGACAGGCTCAGGGCCTACGGCGTAGCCCCCGCCCTACAAACGGCAACGGCGAACGGCCCCGCCTGCAGGAGACACGCTTCCTCTACCCCTCCGCCATCGCCGGGAGGCGGAGCCAGATTTTGGTGCCCTGGCCGGGGCGGCTGTCCATCTGTACCGTGCCCCCGCTCTCTTCCTCGATGATCCGCCGACACGAATATAGCCCCAGGCCGGTGCCGCCCTGGCGGGTGGTGAAGAAGGGCTGGAAGAGCTTGGCCTGCAGTTCCTCGGGGATGCCCGGGCCGTTGTCCGCTACCCCAATTACTACCTCGTCCTCGTCCAGACTGGTGCTGACCGTGATGGCCGCGGCGGGTTGGCCCTCCGTGGCGTCGAGCGCGTTCATGACCAGGTTGAGCACCGCGCGGTAGATCTGGTCGGGGTCCACGTTGATGGGGGGCAGGTTGTCGGCCAGCGAGGTCTCGAGCTGGACCTTGCGGTGGAGCGCCTCGGTGGTCAGCAGGGCGATGCCCTCCTGGAGGACGTCGTTGATCTGCACCGCGCGGGGCTTGGTGTCATCTACCTGGGCGAAGGAGTAGAGCCGCTGGACCAGCGTGCCCAGGCGGCGGACCTCGCGCTTGAGGATATCGCGCGCCTCATCCGGCACCTGCTGCCCGGCCACCAACATGCCGATGAGCGGGGCCAGCGGCGAGATGATGTTGCTCATATCGTGCGCCAGGGAGGCGGCGAGGGTGCCGATGGTGCTCAGCTTTTCGGAGCGGATGAGCTGGTCCTGGGCCTCCTCCAGCTCGTCGTAGGCGCGGCGCAACTGGGTGTAGAGCCGGGCGGTTTCGATGGCGGCGGCGGCCTGGGCGGCGATGTTGCGGACCAGGTCCACGTCGTTCTCGGTGAAGATGTGCGTGCCGGAGGTGGTGTCCATGAATAGCATCCCCAGCACCTCCCCGCGGCGGACGAGCGGGGCGCAGATGGTCGAGCGAATCTGGAAATCGCGCACGGAGGCGAGGTCGGCGAAGCGCTCGTCGGCGCTGGCGTCGCTGCTGAGGATGATGCGGCGCTCGCGGGTGGCGCGCTCCACGATATTGCGGCTCAGGGTCAGCGGCCCCTCAGACCGCGGCACGGGCTCGCGATGCCGGACGACGCGCGGCACGAACTCCCCCCGCTCGGACAGCAGCAGAAAGGCGCGCTCGGCGGGGAGGACTTCCATGAGCAGATCGGTGGCCTTCTGGAGCAGTTCATCGAGGTCCAGAGTCTCGGTGAGAACCTGACTGACCTGGGTCAGCACCTCCAGGCGCTGGCGCAACTCGGGGGTGCCCTCCTCGTGCTCGGTAGGCTCCGCCGCCACGGAATAGACCACGTTGGACCCCGGCGTGTCCTCCGTCACCGAGTCCAGATACTCGACGCGCTGCTGCACCTCGGGCGCCGGCGCCACGGTGCTGGCGACCAGCTGCAGCCACGTGCGGCCGATGCGAATCTGGTCCCCGGGGGTGACCAGCGTGGGGGCGTGCACCCGGCGCTGGCCGATGTAGGTGCCGTTGGCGCTGCCCTCGTCGGACAGGACCCAGCCGGCCTCGCTCCGCGTCAGGCGGGCGTGGTGGCGGGAGGCGCGCAGGTCCAGCGGCAGGCAGACCTGGTTGCTGGAGAGGCGACCGATGGTGGCCTCCGGTCCGGTCAGGGGGAATTCGAGGCCGGCCATCTCCTGGCTCAGCACTCTGAGTTTGTACTCGGCCTGGGTCGCCATAGGCATCTCCTGGAAGCAAGGCTGAGAGGGGCCGCGGTATGGGAAAGCGGCTACTCTGGTTATACCTGTCCCGGCGGCGCTTGGCAAGCAGCGGGCCGGGCGGCCAGGACCTGCTCGACCGCCCCGACGATCTCGGCGGGGGCAATCTCGCGCAGGCAGGCGCCCTCGCGCTCGCAGGGCGCGGCCAGACAGGGCTGACAGTCGAGGTCCCGATACAAGACGATATGCCCGGTCCCGCAGGGCGCGGTGCGCCGGGGATCGCTGGAGCCGAACAGGACCACGCAGGGCGTACCCAGCGCGGCCGCGACGTGAATCGGGCCGGTGTCTATGCCCACCACGCAGGCGGCGCGCGCGGCGAGGGCGGCCAGGGTCAGGGGCGTGGTCTCCCCGGCGAGGCTGAGGCCCTCGACGCCGGCGAGCATGGCCTGCTGGGCCTCGCGGTCAGCGGCGGTGCCCACCAGGACCGGGAAGCGACCGGTTCGGGCCAGGTCGCGACAGACCTCCGCCCACTGTTCGCCCGGGTAGGCCTTGACCCCTTGCTTGCCGGTGGAAATCGGCGAGACCAGGACGAAGCGCCCCGCCGGGTCCACGCCCTGGCGGCGGAGCAGCGCGTCGGCGGCCTCCTGTTGCGCGGGCGGCACCTGGAGCAGGCCGCAGTAGCTGCTGACCGTGCGGGGCACGCCGAGGCGCGGCAGGAGGCTCAGGTAGTTCTCGACGCCCCCGCCCTCAAAGGAGACCTTCTCGAGCAGCCGGGGGAGGTGGGCGTAGTCGTAGCCGATCCGGCGGGGCGCGCCGCTGAGCCACGCGAGAAGGGTGTTGCCGGCGGAGGTGGCCAGGGCGAAGCAGGCGGCGGGCCGCTCGCGGCGCAGCTCGCGGACGAGGCGCCACTGATCGGTAGCGCGGCCGGAATCGCCGCGCAGCACCACGCGGTCGGCCAGCCCGGAGGCCGCGACGATCTCGCCGACGTCGCCGTAGGTCACGCAAACGGTGCGCCAGGCGGGATGGGCGTGCTTCAGCGCGTGAAGCAGGGGCAGAGTGAAGACGCCCTCCCCCAGCGCTTTCATGAACAAGACGACGGCTGTCGGCGGCGAGTTTTTAGCCATGCGGCGCGCCTCCGGCCGGTTTCGGCGCACGCGGCGGGGCGACCGCGGGCTGCGAGCGGAGCCACTGGTCCCAGGCGTCCATCAACTCGGGAATGGTGACGAACTCGAATCCCGCCTGCCCCAGTTCGCGGAGAATCTGAGGCAGCGCCTGGGCGGTGCGGCTGTGACCCGAGCCGTCGTGCATCAGTACGATATCGCCGGGATTGGGGGTGTGGATGACGTTGTGGGCAATGACCTCCGGCCCGATGGGGCGCGTGTCGGCGGAGCTGATCGTCCAGAGAATGACCGCGTAGCCGCGCTGCCGGGCCTGGCGGGCCAGTTCGCCCTTGGTGATCCCGTAGGGGGGGCGGAACAGGGTGGGTCGGTGGCCGGTGACCTTCAGGATAAGCTGCTCGGTGCGGTCCAGGTTGGAGGCGGCCTGCGCGGGCGTGGCGGTGGCGATATGCGAGTAGCTGTGGCTGCCGACGGCGTGGCCCCCGGCGACGATGCGCCGGAGCAGGTCCTCGTGGCCTGCCGCCACGCCGCCGAGTGTGAAGAAGGTGGCGTGCGCGTGGTACTGGGCCAGGGTGGCCAGGACTTGGGGAGTCACTTTGGGGTCGGGACCGTCATCAAAAGTGAGGGCCAGGAGCTTGCGGGGGAAATAGCGCACCCGGGTGGAGATGATCTGGCCGCGGAAGCGACTGGGGAGCAGCCACTGGCTGACCACCGGGGCCGCGGCGGGAGTCGCCGGGGAGGCCGTCGGCGCAGCCGGGGCGGGCGGCTGAGGGGGAGGGGCGGGCCGGCTGCAGCCCGCTCCCAAAAGCGCCAAGAGGAGGCCGCCGGCGAGCGTCCGGAGCCGGAACCCCCGGAAAACGCTTGTTTCTGACGGAGGAGAATTGGGAATACTGATCGCGGCCCCTCGCTGACACCCACGCTTTACATAGCTATGAACTACGGTTATCATTATAGCGTCAATCCCAAGGGGCGTAAACCGCTCGCCCGCCGGCATTTGTCGCAGAATAGGACCCCATTTGGATGAGCAAAGTCTTTGTCTTGGGCATCGATGCCCTCTCGCCTGTCTTGTTGGCCCGCTGGGCCGAGGCGGGGCACTTACCTAATTTTGAGCGGGTGATGGAGGAGGGCCAGTGGGGGCCTCTCCAGTCCACCGGCGAGTTCTCTAGCCCGCAGGCCTGGCCGTCCTTTATGACCGGCGTCAACCCGGGCCGACACGGCATCTTCAGTTTTCTGCAGCATGTGCCCTACAGCTACGACGTGGAGCACGTGACCTCGCGGAACCTGCAGGCGCCGACCGTCTTTCAGATGCTCACCGAAGCCGGCGCGCGCGTGGCTAGCCTCAACATTCCCTGCACCTACCCGGTGGCGCCGCTCAACGGCGTGGGGATTGCCGACTGGCTGTGCCCTTCGATCGGTTCGCCGGGCGCCACCTACCCGGTCGAGTTGGCCGACAAACTGCGCCGGCGCTATGGCGACTACCCCTTCCATGTGGACATCAAGCGGCACGCGCGCGCGGGTCGCTACGGGCAGGCGCTGCACAACTGCCTGGAGGGCATTCGCGTCAAGCAGGAGGTGGGCCGGGAGCTGTACGAGCAGGGGCCCTGGGACCTGTTCGCGCTGGTCTTCGTCGAGACCGACGCGGCCCAGCACTACTTCTGGCACTTCTCGGACCCCGAGCATCCCCTGTACGCGACCGCCGACCGGGAGCGCTGGGGTGAGCCGATTCTGGAGGTATACAAGGCCCTCGATCAGGTACTGGGCGAGTGGCTGGAGCGGTTGGACGACGATACCACGCTGCTGATCATGTCCGACCACGGCGGGGCTATCTACAACCGCGGGCAGACCTATATCCCCGGCCTGCTCAAGCACCTGGGGCTGCTGACCGAGCGCCGCCGCGCCTCTTCCCCGCTGACGCGCCCCCTGCGCCACGGGATCATCAGCATGGGCGAGGCGCTGCACGGCGCGCTCCCCAAGCAGCTCAAAATGCGCCTGTACAACCATCCGCTGACCCGGCGGCTGGTGGAGCGCTTCTTCGCGGAGTCGCTGACCGCCAACAACGATTGGACGCAGACCCGCGCGTATTCGTACTACTGGGAGACCGCCCCCTGGATCAACCTGGCCGGGCGGGAGCCGCAGGGCCTGGTGGCCCCCGGCGCGGAGTATGAGGCGGTGCGCGACGAGTTGATCGCGGCGCTGGAATCCTGCATCGACGAGACGACCGGCGAGCCCGCCGTGGAGCGGGCCTTCCGCCGCGAGGAAGTCTACTCCGGCCCCTGCCTGGAGTACATGCCGGACGTGGGCATCCGCTGGAATCGCCACATCACCCTGGAGGGGCCCCTGCGGGTGGGCGGCAGCAAACCGGGCTTGCTCACCGAGCGGGCCATGGACGTGAGCGGCATCACCGGCGGGCACGATCCGCTGGGGACGGTGGCCCTGTGGGGCCCCGAGTTGCCCGCGACCACCGACCTGGCCGGAGCGCGGATTGAGGACCTCACCCCGACCATCCTGGCGCTGCTGGACCAGCCGCTGCCCGAGCACCTGGAGGGCCGACCGCTGAGCGACGCGGACACGGTCCGCGCCACCGTGCCGAAGGAACTGGTCTGCGCCGCGCGGCCGGAAGGCGTCTACAACGCCGACGAGGAGCGCCTGGTCAGCGAACGGCTCCGGAACCTGGGCTACATGTAATGGCGCCTGAGCTAGCTCCCGACCGCTCCAGCTCGCTTACCCCCCCGGAACGCGCCCTCCTGATCGGCGTGGAGCCTTTCCGTGGCGCCACCCAGTATGCGCTGGAGGAGCTGGGGCAACTGGTGGAGGCGGCCGGCATGGAGCCGGTGCAGGTGATGGTCCAGACCCGCCCCCGCGCGCATCCCCTCTCGTATTTCGGCAAGGGCAAGGTCAAGGAAGTCGCGGCCCTGATCGCCGCGGAAGACCTGGAGATCGTGGTGGTCAACGCCGAGCTATCCGCCCGGCAGGTGGCTACGCTGAGCGAGCGGCTGGAAGTCCGGGTGCTGGACCGCACCGAGGTCATCCTGGAGATTTTCTCGCGCCACGCGCACACCCCGGAGGGCCGCTTGCAGGTGGAGCTGGCCCGGCTGGAGTACCTGCTGCCCCGGCTCATCGGCCGCGGGCAGGGGATGTCGCAGATCGCCGGCGGCCGGGCGGGGATGACCGGGGTCCGCGGGCCGGGCGAGACACGCCTGGAGCTGGACCGCCGCCTGCTGCGGCGCAAGATGACCCGCCTGCGGCACAGCCTGGAGGACATCCGGCAGCGCCGCGAGGTGGAGCGCGCCGAGCGCCGCGAGTCGGGCCAGACCCTGGTGGGGCTGGTCGGCTATACCAACGCGGGCAAGTCCTCGCTGCTCAACGCGCTGGCCGGAACCCAGGTGGTCACCGCGAATGACCGGCTGTTCGAGACGCTGGACACCACGATTCGCCGCATTGACCTGGGCGAGGGCGCGGAGACGCTGGTCAGCGACACCGTCGGCTTCATCAACGACCTGCCCACCGATCTGGTCTCGGCTTTCCGGGCCACGCTGGAGGAAACCGGTTTCGCCGACCTGCTTATCCTGATCGTGGACGCCGCGGATGAGCGCGTCGAGCGGCAACTGGAGACCGTGGAGGAAGTGCTGGGCGATCTGAAGGTCCTGGACAAGCCGCGCCTGCTGGTGCTGAACAAGTGGGACCGGCTGGACGCCCAGGAGCGCCGGGACCTGCAGACCATCTTCCCCCGCGCTATCCCCATTTCCGCGACCACGGGCGAGGGACTGGACGAACTGCGCGAGGAACTGCGCCGCCGGCTGACCATGGAACTGGTGCCGCTGACCTTGCACCTGCCCTACAACCGCCTGCAGCTCATGCATTTTCCGGCGAGTCAAGGACGGGTGCTGTCCTCGGACTACCAGGAGGACTACGTGCTGGTCCGCGTCCGGGTCCAGCCGCGCCTGGTGGACAGCCTGCGACAGTATGTGGTTAACGAGGCGTAGGGAGGCTAACGGCAGACCCCTCCCGGGAGGGGCCGAATACGAGGGAGTTTGCAGAGCAAACTCCACGAAGTATCCGGCCCACGGCCAGCGCTAAGCCCTGGGCCGGATACTTGTGGCGGCCTGCGGCTGCAGGCCGTCCTCGTATGCGGCCCCTCCACACCGGCGAGACGCCGGTGCCACCGACAGAGAAGGCTGGGCACCCTCCCGAACCTCCCCCCTATCCCCCGCGTCTATCCGACTAGCAAGCATATTCCGTCCCCTCCCGAGGTCCCCTCATGGCTCGCCGCCAGACTCGACTCGACATCTCCGGCATGCATTGCGCCAGTTGCGCGCACAATGTGGAGACTAGTCTCCAGCGCGTTCCTAACGTCTTTGCGGCGGCGGTCAACTTCGCCGCGGAGACGGCCTCCGTGGAGTTTGACCCGGAGCACGTCTCGCCGCAAGACCTGATTCAGGCGGTCCATGACGCCGGTTATGAGGCGCGGGTCAGCGGCGGGCGGCAGGTGCGGCTGCGCCTGAGCGGGATGCACTGCGCCGGCTGCGCCGCGGGTATCGAGAAGGCCCTGCGCGAGACGCCCGGCGTGCTCAGCGTCACCGTCAACTACGCCGCCGAGACCGCCGAGGTGGAGCATGACCCGCACCTGGTCTCCCCCGCCGAGTTGGTCAAGGTGGTCGAATCTCGCGGATATCATGCTGAGCTGGACAGCGAGTCCGGGCATGAGGGGCACTCGGACCGGGAGATGGTCAACCGCCGGCAGGTGCTCTACCAGCGGAACATGCTGCTGCTGGGCGTGGGGCTGACCGTTCCGCTGATGGTCCTGTCCATGGCCGGGGCGTGGCCGGGGCGCGACTGGCTGCTGCTGGCGCTGGCTACGCCGGTGCAGTTTCTGGTGGGCTGGCAGTACCTGCGCAACTCCGCGGTGTCCCTGCGCCACGGGGCGTTCAACATGGATGTGCTGATCGCCCTGGGGTCGCTGGCGGCCTATCTGTACAGCCTGGCGATCGTGCTCACGGGACCCGCGGCGGGGCACATGGCGGCCGGGCACGCGCTTTACTTTGAGACCGGCGCGATGATTATCACCCTGATTACGCTGGGGCGGTGGCTGGAGATGCGGGCGCGGCAGGCGGCCTCGCGGGCGCTGCGGGGGCTGCTGGAGCTGGCGCCGCCGCAGGCGAACGTCCTGCGCGACGGCGGGGAGACGACGATCCCCGCCGAAGAGCTGCAGGTGGGCGACGTGTTCCTGGTGCGCCCCGGCGAGAAGGTGGCCACGGATGGCGTGGTGGAGGCCGGGGAGGGCGCGGTGGATGAGTCGCTGCTCACCGGCGAGAGCGTGCCGCTCTACAAGCGGGCGGGCGACGCGGTGATCGGCGCTACGCTCAACCAGCAGGGGGTGCTGACCGTCCGCGCCACCTCGGTGGGGGCCGCGACGGTGCTGCGGCAGATTGTGGAACTGATGGAGCAGGCGCAGGGGCAGCGGCCGCCGATCCAGCGACTGGCCGACCGGGTGGCGGGAGTGTTTGTGCCGGCGATTCTGGTGCTGGCGGCGGCGGTGTTCGTCGCCTGGCTGCTCTACGACCCGGCGCATTGGTCCAGCCGGGCGCTGCTCAACGCCGTCTCCGTGCTGGTCATCGCCTGCCCCTGCGCGTTGGGGCTGGCCACGCCGACCGCGATTATGGTGGGCAGCGGCCTGGGCTCGCGGCACGGGATTCTGCTGCGCGAGGCGGCGGCGCTGGAGCGCGCGGGGCAGTTGACCTGCGTGGTCTGGGACAAGACCGGCACGCTCACCGCCGGGACGCCGCGGGTTACGGAGGTCGCGCCGCTCGCCGCCGGGCTGAGCGAGGAGGAGCTGCTGCGGCTGGCCGGCTCCCTGGAGGCGGGCTCGGAGCATCCGCTGGCGCGGGCGATGGTCGCCGCCGCTCGCGAACGCGGGGGGGAGTTGGCCGCCGTCACCGGGTTCTCCGCGCTGGTCGGCCGAGGCGTGGAGGGCACGATTGCGGGCGAGAGCTATCTGGTCGGGAGCCGCGGGCTGTTGGCCGAGCGGGGACTGCTGAACGCTGCGGCGGAGGCGGAGATTGGGCGACTGCAGGAGGCCGGGCGCACCGTGTCGGGCCTGGCCCGCGGCGGGGAATTGCTGGGGCTGGTGGCGCTGGCCGACGAGCCCAAGGCGAGCGCCGGGGAAGCGGTGCAGCGGCTGGCGGCGCTGGGTCTACGCAACGTCCTGCTCACCGGCGACAACCAGCGCACCGCGCAGGCCCTGGCCGAGAGTCTGGGGCTGACCGAGGTGCACGCGGAGGTTTTGCCCGGCGAGAAGGTGGCGGTCATCCGGCAGCTCCAGGAGCAAGGCGAGGTCGTCGCCATGGTGGGGGACGGCGTGAACGACGCGCCCGCGCTGGCTCAGGCGGACCTGGGGCTGGCGCTGGGCACCGGCGCTGACGTGGCGCGGGAGGCGGGGCAGATTACGCTGGTCAGCGGCGATCCGCTGGGCGTGGTCCGGGCGCTGCTGCTCTCGCGGGCGACCCTGCGGCACATCAAGCAGAACCTGTTTTGGGCCTTCTTCTACAACGTGGTGGCGCTGCCGCTGGCGGCGCTGGGCCTGCTCAATCCGATGATCGCCGCCGCCGCGATGGCCTGCTCCTCGGTGACCGTGGTGGGTAATTCGCTGCGGCTGAATCGGCTGCGGCTGCCGTGAACGGCGGTGGGGGAACGGCAACGGCCGGGCCCACCCCGCCCTCGGCGGACCTCGGGCACCCCTCCGTGCACTTGCGTACAAGTGCCGCGGGAGGGGCTGGCGGCGACGACACCGGCAACGGCCAGAACGGCTAACGGCCGGCGGGGGACCCTTCGGCAGGCTCAGGACCTACGGCAAGCTCCGCCCCTACGGGAGAGTCAGCGGTAGCCGTGGGCCGGATACTTGCGGCGCTCGCTTCGCTCACGTCCTCGTATTCGGCCCCTCCAAGTCTCCGGCAGGTATCCCTTCCGCGCGGGGAGAAAGACGCGGGAGTCACACGCATATTCGGTACAACTCGATAATTCGGGAGGGCGGGACCTTATGGCAAAGCAGTTGCGACTTGGGTTTATCGGCTGTGGCAGCTTGGGCAAGACGCACAGTGAGGCCGTCAAGGCGACGGCGAACATCCAGCACGTGGCGTACTGCGATCTCCGCAAGGAGCGCTCGAAGGAACTGGCGGCGCAGTTCGGCGGCGAGGCCTTCACCGACCCGGAGAAGATGGCCGCGACGATGGACCTGGACGCGGTGTGGATCTGCCTGCCGCCCTTCGCGCACGGCGAGGCGGAGGCGGCCGCGATTGCGCACCAGGTGCCTTTCTTCGTGGAGAAGCCGGTCGGCCTGGACGTGAAGCTGACGGCCAAGCTCGCCGCGACGGTGGCGAAGACCGGCCTGATCACCTGCGCCGGCTACATGAACCGCTACCGCAAGAGCGCCGACGCGGCCCGCAAGGTGCTGCTGGCCGACCCGGCGGCCTACGCGGCCGGTGGCTGGCTGGGGGGCCCCCCGCCGCCCAAGCCGGACCCGAACACGATCATCGGCTGGTGGGTGCAGAAGGACAAGAGCGGCGGCCAGTTCACCGAGCAGGTCACGCACACCATTGACCTGGCCCGCTACCTAATGGGCGACGCCGCCTCGGTCTCCGCCTACGCGGCGCACGGCTTCGTCAAGGGCGTCAACAAGTACTCGATTGACGATGCCCTGGCCGTGGCGGTCCAGTTCAAGAGCGGCGCGGTCGCCAACTTCTGCGCCTCGGTCGCCTGCGCGGCGCGCGGCGGCATCTTCCTGGACCTGTACGCGCGCAACGTCGCGGTGGCCTTCTCGGGTTGGAGCCATGACGCGGAGATCTACACGGCGGGCAAGAAGAAGCCGCAGGCCGTGGCCGGCGTCGCGGCGAGTGCGCCGGACATCTTCGCGGTGGAGGACGCGGCCTTCCTCAAGGCCGTCCGCACCGGCAACCCGGCCGGCATCAAGACGACCTACGGCGACGCCCTCAAGACCCTGGAGCTGACCGTGGCCGCCACCGAGTCCGCCGCCAAGGGCGGCAAGGCGATCGCGCTGAAGTACTAAGCGAGCAGTCTTCCCCGGGGCCCGCGCGGGAAACGGCGCGGGCCCCGGAGGTAGAAGCAGTTTCAAAACCGTCGTGTCCTGCGTAGGGGCGGAATTTGCCCGGTCAGCCGGGCAATCTCCGCCCGCGCGAGCCACTAACTTAGCGGTATACGCGGGCGGAGGCCAGAGCCTCCGCCCCTACAACGGCCCGATGGCGCCACTCCTAGGTTACTAGGGCAGTTTTGAAACCGCTTCTAGTCCCCTACCCGCGGCTGCTCACGTAGGCGCACACCTGCTGAATCTCCGACTTGAACTGCTCGAAGTCGAACTGCAGCCCGTTGAGGTACGCGCTCCATCCGGCGCTCGACTTGGAGAAATGCACCGCGTCCTCCAGTTCCTGCTGCGTCGCGCCGTTGACCTTGGCGACCTCGGTGTGGAAGAAACTGCAGTACTTGCACTTGCTCGTGGCCGCGATACCCAGGCCGATCAGCTCGCGGTACTTGTTGGGCACCGGCCCCTCCTCGAACTGCACGCGCTTCATCAGGTTCCACTCCAACTCCAGCGAGGAGTCGGGAATGGACTTGAGGAAGGTCGGGACCAGCCCCAGCATTTCCTCGATCTCAGCGTAAATCTCGGCGCGGCTCATGATGGTCGTGTCTCCTTGGGTGGGATAGCCGCCCCGGAGGACGGTAGTACTGGGGGGACGCGCGCGGAGGGGAATGGTTCAAGCGGCAGGCGCGGCCGGCCCGCCGCCGGGCGCTTCTTTACAGTCACGCCCCGGTTCTTGTACACTCGATCACGCCCTGGCCGTGACCGCCTCCGGGGCAGAAAGCGCAGGCTACAACAGCTATGTCTGACCTACTAGTCCGCTTGTACAATCTTCCTCCCCTGGAGCCCGCGTTGGAAGCGGTGCGGGCGCAGGGATTGATCGTGCGCCGGGCCGAGCCCTGGGAGCGGCGGACGGTGCTGGGATTTGTCGCCGAACAGTTCGGCGAGAACTGGGCCGATGAGGTGCGCATGGGCTACGCGCGCCAGCCGGCCTCCATCTTTGTGGCCGATGACGCCGGGGAAATCGTGGGCTTCGCCGCCTACCACACCACGCGGCTGGACTTCTTCGGGCCGGAGGGCGTGCGGGAGGACTACCGGGGCAAGGGCCTGGGGGCGGCGCTGCTGCTGTCCTGTCTGTGGGCGCTGCACGGGGAGGGCTACGGCTACGCGATCATCGGCTGGGCGGGGCCGGTGGAGTTCTACCGCAAGTGCTGCGGGGCCACGGTCATCGAGGACAGTGAACCGGGAGTGTACTGGACTCTGGCCCGGAAGCACTAGCGTCGTCGTGGGGCTCATGGATGAGGAAGGTGCAGAGCACCGCGCAGACCGCCAGCAGAATCCCGGCGAGGTAGAAGGGCGCGGCGCGATTTAGCCCGTAGAGTCCCGCGCCGAGTAGCGAGGCGACCACGAAGCCCACGCCCTGGGAGGTGTTCATGGCACCCAGGACCAGGCCCTGGCGCCCCGCCGGCGCGAGCTGGCTGGTGAGCGCCATCCAGGCCGGCATCACCACCACGTAGGACACCCCGAGCATACTCATCAGCACGACCACGAGCCAGGCGGTGCTGCCCGCGAGCGGGAGCAGGCCGAAGCCGACCGCCCCGATCGCCAGCCCGCCCTGAATGGCGCGGCTACGGCCCAGGCGATCCGCCGCCCGGCCCAGGGGCAGCGCCAGGGCGGCGGCGAGCAGGCCCGGGATCGCGAAGAGCTTGACCATCCCCGTCTGCGTCAGACCCAGCCCATCGCGCGCGTAGATGGTCAGAATCGGGATCACCAGGCTGGCCCCCATCTGCACGAACAGGAAGATCCAGAGCATGTTGAGCAGCGTGCCCTGCCGCTCCCGCAGGCGGCGCAGGCGGTCCCACCAGCAGCGGCTCAGCGGACCGTCGTCCTCCGTGAGCACTACCGGCGGACGGGGTGGATCCGCGGCGGGCGGCTGGCGTCGCTGCCAGGCCCGGTCCCACAGCGCCATGACGACCATACAGACGGCGGCGACGAGCAGCAGGGCGCTGCTGGTGTAGAAGACGTAGCGGTTGTCGCCGGTCACATCGCCGATGCGCAGGCCGGCCGCCATGCCCAGGATCAGCCCGCCCAGGTAGGGCAGATTGAACAGCGACATGGCCAGGGCGCGGTCCTGCGAGGGCATCTTCTCGCCGATCAGGGCCATCATCGTGGGCCAGACCAGCGCCACCCCCAGCCCGTCAATCGCCCGCAGCGGCACGAAGAACTCCCAGCGGTGGACCACGGTCATCAGCACTGGGGAGATGGTGCCGACCACCAAGCCGGCGAGGGCCACGCGGGTGCGGCCCCAGCGGTCGCCGACCGCGCCGCCGGGGGCCTTGAACAGCGTCTCGGCGATGGCGTAGGCCGCGAAGATGAAGCCAATGGCGAGCAGCGGCGTGCCCAGGCGCGCGGTGCGCAGGTACAGGGGCAGTGTCGGGGTGATCATGGCGTAGGCCGATTGGGTCAGCAGGGTGGCGACCACAATCAGCGCCAGGGGGGGCCAGTGGCGGAAGACAACGCTGTATTCTGCTAGTGATCGCCGGAGCTTGGCTGTCATAGTTCTGCGGCTATCCGGGCGCCCGGGGCGTCTCTCAGGTGTGCAGGCCGCCGTCCACGCAGACGGTCTGGCCGGTGACGTAGCCGGCTTCCTCCGAGCACAGCCAGGCGATGACCGCGGCGACCTCCTCCGGCTGTCCAAAGCGGCCCAGGGGGATGCGCTGCGTGAGGCTCTCGCGGCGCGGCGCGGGCAGGTCGGCGGTCAGATCGGTCTCGATCATGCCGGGGGCGACGGCGTTGCAGGTGATCCCCGAGCGAGCCAGCTCGCGGGCGGTGGCCTTGGTCAGGCCCAGCAGGCCCGCCTTGGCGGCGGCGTAGTTGGCGCGCAGCATATCGCCGGTGAGGCCCGCCACCGAGGAGACGTTAACGATGCGGCCCCAGCGCTGCTTGAGCATCAGCCGCGAGGCCGCCTTAGTGCAGCGCCAGGCCCCATCCAGAGACACGGCCAGAACCCGGCTCCACTGCTCTTCGGTCATAAAGGACAGGTACTGGTCGTCCACGATGCCGGCGTTGTTGACCAGCACACTGAGCCCGGCGCCGCGCTCGGTGAGGAGGCGGAACATCTCCCCCACCGCCTCGGGGTCGGTCACGTCGGCGCAGAGCAGCACGGCCTCCGCGCCGGTCTGGCGGACCAGTTCGGCGGTCGCCTCGGCTCCCGCCTGGTCGTGGGCGTAGTTGACGGCGACGGTGAAGCCCTGCTCGGCCAGGGCCAGCGCCGTGGCGCGCCCGAGGCCGCGCGCCGCGCCGGTCACCAGGGCCATCCGGGGGCCGGCGGGGCTAGGCGTGGGGATCCGCTCCCGGCGAGTCCAAGTAGTCGCGCACGTCGCTCTCGCTGAGCCGCGCCTCGCCGCCGCGCCAGGCGCGGACGGCCTCCAGGGACACCTGCCGCTCGCGAGCGAGACGCCGCGCCGCGGGGCTGGCGGCGACGCCGGCGGGGGGCTCGGGCAACGGCGCGTCCGCTTCCGGCTCCTCGTTGAACTCCAGCTTGAGCCGGTCGAGGTACTCCACGGCCAGCCCGGCGTTCTCTTCCATAATGCGCTCAGGCGGCCGCTCTCCGGCCTCGCCGATCCAGGCGATCACGTAGCCTACCGGCACCGCCGCGCCCTCCTGACAGTAGCGCCGGCAGACGACGCCGCTGACCGGGGACTCCCACTCGAAGGTGATCTTCTCGGTAATGATCTCGCAGAGGCTCTCACCGACGGCCAGCGGCTCGCCCTCGGCCTTCAGCCAGCGGTGCAGCGTGACTTCTTCGAGATTCTCCGCCCATTTTTCGATGGTAACCGCGTAGCCCATATGGCTCCCGTCCCGTCAGACCGACCGGGGATAGTGGCAAACGAGCCCTAGTATAAGCGAGCGCCGGGCGAGGAGTCAACCGAGACCGGGAGCGCCTCGAGGGGGCGGCGGGACGGGGCGGAAAAGCACTTGCACGGTCGCGGGGGAGTTGCTATAATACAGTCCGCCGGCTACCCAGCCGGCACGTTGCATTTATGGTTCCCCGGTAGCTCAATGGTAGAGCGTCCGGCTGTTAACCGGCAGGTTGGTGGTTCGAGTCCGCCCCGGGGAGCCAAAATTAACGCTGTAAATAGCGGCATATATCACTATCCCCGGTCTCACCTCGCCCGAACGTTGCTTCCTCACCCCTGCGCCCTCGGGCTCAACTCACTGACCTGCCGCGGCACCGTCAATCGCGCCAGAACGCCGGTCCGGTCGTAGCTGAGCTCGAGGTTCCAGCCATTCGCACCGGCGAGGGCCTTGCAGATGGACAGGCCCAGCCCGCTCCCTCCGGTTCGGGCGTTGCGAGAGGCGTCGAGGCGGTAGAAAGGCTCGAACAAGGCGGCGGGGTCCCAGTTTGCCGGGAGGGGGCACGTGTTGAAGACCTCCACCAGCACCGCGTCAGGCCGCTCCTCCACAGTAACGCGCATCGCGCCGCCGGGAGTCGTATAGTGGGCCGCGTTCTCGAGGAGGTTGCGCAGGAGGATCTCGGCGTGCGAGGGCGGGGCGAGGATTTCTCCCTCAGGCTCCAGGCTAGTCTCGAGCTGCAAGCCCCGCGAGGCCAGCAGCGGTTGCAGAGGGCGCAAGGTTCTCCGGCACACGTCAGCCAGCGACACCGGCTCCTGCGCCGGCGGTTTGGTGGCGGCTTCCAGCTGGCCGAGAAACAGTAGGCCCTGCGTCAGCGCGATGAGACGCCGGGTCTGCCGGTGGGCTTCCTCCAGCGTGGCCTGGTACTCCTCGGCGGAGCGCGGGCGGCTCCGGGCCACCTCCAAGTGACCGGACAGCGCCTGCAGGGGAGTGCGCAACTCGTGGGAGGCTGCCGCGTAGAAGCGCCCCTTGGCCGCCGCCGTTTGGCCCAGACGCGACAGCAGGTCGTTGAGGGTAGACACCAACTCCACCATCTCGGCGTCCTGCGAAGGGGCCTCCAGGCGCAGGTGCAGCGTCTCGGTGGACGCCTCCCGCGCCTGCCGGGAGAGGCGGCTGAGGGGCGAAAGGGAGCGGCCCACCAGTACCCAGGCTCCCAGGGCCGCGGCGAACAACGCGCAGAGGCTGAGCGCGAACAGGACCAGGGCCTGCTGGCTGTGGGCGACCTCGACTCGGCTCCAGTCGTAACCCAAGACCAGGGTGTAGTGCTGAGTTGGCACCTTCAGCACGCGCCACTCGTTATCCGAAACCGCCGACCCGGGCGGACTGGACTGCGCCGAGCGCTCCAGGATACGGCCCTGAGCATCCTCGATCCACAGGGCCAAGTGGTTCGCCTCCAGGTACGCGCGGTGCTCGGTGACGAAGGCGGCCAGGGAGGCCTGCACCGGCGGCCCGGACCTCGTCTGGTCCTCACCTTCCGGGGAGGAAACCTCCCCCAAGTCGTTGCGGAAACTGTCCGCCGAGGCCCGGAGCAGGAGATCGGCGGTGCGCTGAGCCGTGCGGTTGGTGTACGCCATGAGCCCAGCGCAAACCAGGAACAGCCAGATGGCGAAGGCGGCCGTCACGGAGACGGTCAACCGGGCACGCAGCGAACCGAAGGGTCTCATCGCTCACCGATCCTGTACCCGACCCCCCGGACCGTATGAATCAGCGACGTCGGGTGATCTTTGTCCAGCTTGCGCCGCAGGTAACTGATGTAGACATCGAGCACGTTGTCGTTGCCCTCGAAGTCGTACTGCCAGACATGATCCAGGATCATGGAACGCGTCAGCACCTGCCCGGAGTTGCGCATCAAATACTCCAATAGGGCGTACTCGGTCCTCGAGAGGGAAATGGCTTTGCCCTCCCGGGTGGCCAAGCGGGTGGCGGGATCGAGCGTCAGATCGGCTACCCGCAGGACGGGGGCGGAAGCGCTCCCGCGGCGCAGCAGGGCCCGCGCGCGGGCGAGCAGCTCCGCCACCTGGAACGGTTTCACCAGATAGTCGTCGGCGCCGCCGTCCAGTCCCGCCAGCTTATCTTCGAGGGTGTCGCGGGCGGTGATGATGAGGATGGGGGTCATGACCTGGGCGGCGCGGAGCCGACGGCAGACCTCGAACCCCTCCAGATCCGGGAGCATGACATCCAGCAGAATCAGATCAAAGGGCAGGGCCTGCGCCACCGCCAGGGCGTCCAGGCCACTGTCTACCACCTCGACCGCGTAGCCGGCCTCGGTAGTGGCTTGCTGGAGAAAGCGCGCCACGCTCTCGTCATCTTCCACGATCAGTATCTTCAAAGTCGTCTTCCTCCGGTTGGGGACCCCCGTACCCCTATTGTACTGCGCCGGGACCAGCCACGCCAAGCCGCCGGTCCTCATCCGGGGCCTAGCTTAGGAAACTCACAGACCAATCACAGGGCCGGCTAGGAAGAATAAGCGAAACTAAAGCTCGCAGACCTGCGCCGTCACGACGACCACCGGGAAGGTTGGCGTCTCTCCGGGGAAGGGGCGGCCAGGCGCTGAGCATGCAATCGTCTCCCTCCGCCTGGCACAGCTCACTTCTAGCAGCCGGGGGATAGGGGAAGCAAGGAGGCGAAGCGAGAGTTGGAGTGGGGCGCCGAGCCTAGCCGGGGGGTTAGGGCAGGCGCCCTACCTCCTTGGGGAACGCGACTCAGGTGACTAATCTACGAAGTGAAACGAAAGGAACAGACTATTTTGAACGGTGTAAGGCCGCATGTCTCAGCCACTACGATGCCTAATCCGGAGCAGGGTACAGCCCGCGCCTTCGCGCTGCGGCTGCTCAACAAGGTCCCAGAAGTCACGCTCTTCTTCTGGGTTATTAAGGTCCTGTGCACCACCGTGGGTGAAACCGCGGCGGACTTCCTTAATACCAACCTGCATATGGGCTTGACCAACACGACGTATATCATGAGCATCCTGTTGGTCATCGCCTTGGGTTTCCAGTTTAAGGCCAAGAAGTACGTACCGGTGATCTACTGGCTCGCCGTGGTGCTGATCAGTGTTGTCGGCACGCTTATCACCGACAACCTGACCGATAACTTCGGAATCTCTCTGGTAACAACCACCATCGTGTTTAGCCTGGCGCTGGCCATGACCTTCATGGCCTGGTACGCCAAAGAGAAGACCCTGTCAGTCCACACCATCTTCACGGCGCGGCGAGAGGGCTTCTACTGGTTGGCCATCCTGTTCACCTTTGCGCTGGGCACTGCCTCCGGCGACCTGATTGCGGAGAAGCTCAACTTGGGCTATATGCTGTCGGCGGTGCTGTTCGGCGCTCTAATCGCCGTGGTAGGGGTTGCCCACCTTCGCTTGAAGTGGAACGTGGTGCTGACCTTCTGGAGTGCCTACATCCTGACGCGGCCTCTCGGCGCCTCGTTGGGCGATTATCTGTCCCAGTCTCGGGATGACGGTGGTCTCGCCCTGGGCACGATCGGGACCAGCGCGATTTTCCTGGTGGCGATCCTGGGGCTAGTCATCTACTTGACCATCACCAAGCGAGACGTGTGTCCCTTGACCGCACCAGCGCCTGCTCCTGTGATCTCGGTTACCGGGGCTCGCCAGCTGGCCCCCGTGACGGTGCTGGTTGATGATGAGTTGGACTGAGGCTGTCCGCGCCCTCCGGCGAGGCCCGCCGAACCGGTCGCCGGCGCGCCTCGTCCTCCTTTTGTAGTGCGCCGCGTGCGTTGAGCGGCGGCGCCGCCAGCGGGCGCGGTGACTTCCGCGTTCAAGGAGAAACAGACCATGAAGAGACTGGCGATCGGCTACCTGGTAGTTGGCGCAGTATGCTTGGTTATGACGGGATGCGGGCGCTCGAGCGTCCCGCCTCCCGCGCCGGGGTCCGTGGCCGGCGGACCCGGCGTCGCGGTTCCCACTCCGGCCGAGAAGCCGGTGGCCCCCGAGAAGAACCCTCCCGGCGACATTCCCGATACGCAGGTGTTCGTGGAGTACGTTTCGGCCGCCGGCGGCTACCAGCTCAAGGCGCCGGAGGGCTGGGCGCGCCAGACTGACCGCGCCGATGTAACCTTCACTGACAAGCTGGATGGCCTGTCCGTCACTATTACCAGCCAGCCGACCGCTCCCTCAGTGGTCGGCGTGACGAAGAACCGGGCCGCGGCGCTTAAGATGGCAGCCGGCGCCGCCCAGATCAAGGGCGTGAAGGACCTCAAACTGCCGGGCGGCGCGGCGATTCTCCTGGTCTACCAGTCGAACTCTGCGCCCGACCCGGTCACCGGCAAGCAGGTGCGCTTGGACAACAATGAGTACCTGTTCTACAAACAGGGCAAGCTCGCCACGTTGCGGCTCTGGGCCCCGGTGGGCGCCGATAATGTGGACCAATGGAAGCTGATGTCCGAAAGCTTCAGGTGGAAATGATATGCTGGTGTTGGAGGCCTTTGACCTTTACCGGTTCTACCACATCGGCGATGATGAGACCCTCGCGCTGCGCGGGGTTTCTCTGCGCGTGGAAGCCGGGGAGACCGTTGCGGTGAGGGGGCCTTCCGGCAGCGGCAAGTCCACCTTGCTGTCCTGTCTGGCGGGCCTGGACGAGCCGGACGGCGGCTATGTCCTGCTTTCGGGGCGACGGCTTACGCGCCGTTCCGAAACGGAGCGCGCCGCCCGCCGCGCCCGGGAGATCGGCCTCATGCTGCAGGCCGGGAATCTGTTCGACCACCTCTCCGTGGAGGACAACCTCCGCCTCCCTATGCACCTGGCCGGTCGGGTGGATGCCCACCGCGTTGCGGAGTTGCTCGATCTGGTGGGTTTGTCCTCGCGCCGACACGCTTACCCGCGGCACATCTCGGGAGGCGAGTCGGCGCGCGCCGCTATCGCCGTGGCGCTGGCTACCTCCCCGGCGTTGCTGTTGGCTGACGAACCCACGGGAGAGGTGGACGCGGAAAGCGAGGAGCGGATCCTACAGCTCTTCGCGACCTTCTGCAGCGGCGGCGGAGCGGCGGTTATCGCCACGCACAGCCCCGCTATCGCCGCGCGGGCCAGCCGAGTCGTCCGGTTGCTGGATGGGCGGGTGGTTGAGGATGTCTGAGTCCCTCGTCGCCGTCCGCCACGCCAGCCGTATCTACCCCTATGGCCAGTCCGAAGTGGTGGCTTTGTCCGACGTGACCTGCACCGTCGAGCCCGGCGCTCGCATCGCCATTATGGGGCCTTCGGGGAGCGGCAAGTCCACTTTGCTGCAACTGATGGGCGGGTTGGATCGGCCCACCTCCGGCGAGATATCCTGGCCGGCGCTGGGCCCTCCCGCGGGCTTGCGCCCAGCCCAGGTGGGGTTGGTCTTTCAGACGCAGAGCCTGCTCGCGCCGCTCACGGCCCTCGAGAACGTAGAACTGCCGCTGCTCCTGCAGTCAGTGGCGTCCAAGACAGCGCGTGATGCTGCGCGAGACGCGTTGGAGAGCCTGGACCTGGGCGAAATCGCCGACAAGCTGCCGGAGGAGATCTCCGGCGGGCAGGCCCAGCGCGTGGCGGTAGCTCGGGCCCTGGTCAGTCGGCCCCGCCTGCTGCTGGCGGACGAACCTACCGGCCAACTCGACCACCCCACCGCGCAGCACCTCTTCGACGTCCTACTCCAAGTGCTCGAGCAGTCGCACCTCGCGTTGGTCGTGGCGACTCATGACCCGGCCATTGCGGACCGCCTGCCTGCCCAGTGGCGGATGCATCACGGGGTGCTGGAGGCGCCGACATGAGCATGGCCGGAAGGTGGCTGGCAGGGCTGTTGACTCACCGCCTAGGCCGACTCCTGGGGGCGATCGTGGGGGTGGGCATGACCATCGCGCTGCTGGCCTCGTTGGGGGCGTTTTTGTCCGCCAGCGGGGCCTCGCTCACGCAGCGGGCGATTGCGGATGTCCCCGTGGACTGGCAGGTACAACTCAACCCCTCGGCTGACCTCGCCGCCGTCCAGACCGCCTTGGGCCAGGCCACTACGGTCTCAACGCTGGAACCAGTCGGCTACGCGGAGGTGGCCTCGCTTAGCGCCAGCGCCGGGGGAACCGTGCAGACTACCGGCGCCGGCCAGGTCCTGGGCCTGAGCCCGCGCTACCGAGACACCTTCCCCGCCGAAGTGCGCCAGTTGATCGGGGCAACCCAGGGCGTGCTCGTAGCGCAGCAGACGGCGGCCAATCTGCACGTGCGACCGGGCGACACCGTCACCCTCGCCCGCCTGGGGTTGCCCCCCGTAAAGGTGAAAGTCGCGGGCGTCGTGGACCTGCCCCAGGCCGACTCGCTGTTCCAGGCGGTGGGGGTGCCGGCGGGGGCCGCCCCGCAAGCCCCACCCGACAACGTACTGCTCCTGCCCAGCACTCAGTGGCACACGCTCTTCGATCCGCAAGCGCGGGTGCGCCCCGATTCCGTGCGCCGGCAGTTGCACGTCAGAATAGCCCACAGTCTGCCGACGGCTCCCGAAGCCGCTTACGCGCGGGTACACCAGCAGGCGAACAACCTGGAAGCGCGGGTGGCGGGCAGCGCCCTCGTGGCCGACAATCTCGGGGCCCGGCTCTTGAACGTTCGGGAGGATGCCCTCTACGCGAGGGTCCTGTTTCTATTTCTGGGTTTGCCGGGCGCGCTACTCGCGATCCTGCTGACTCTCGCGATTACGGCCTCCGGGGTGCGCCGCCGCCGCCAGGAGCAGGCCCTGCTGCGGATTCGCGGCGCGTCGCTCTCCCAGATTCTGCGCCTGGCGGCCTGGGAGGCGCTGATCGTGGGGCTGGGAGGCATCCTCCTCGGGGTGGCGCTGGCTGGGCTGGCTGATCTGGTCCTCTTGCCCGGCGCGATTCACGCTACTCGCAGCACGGTGCTCTGGACCGCAGGAGCGGCGCTGGGCGGTTTCGGCCTAGCTCTGGCCGCGGTGCTCTTCCCCGCCTGGAGGCAGGCGCGTAGTCTGACGGTAACGGCCGCGCGGGCCACCGTGGGCCGGGACTTTCGCCACCTGTGGCAGCGGGCCTATGTGGACGTAATCGTGCTGGCGGTCGGCGCGGTCGAGTTCTGGCGGACGGCGAGCAGTGGCTATCAGGTGGTGCTGGCGCCGGAAGGGGTGTCGGGCACCGCGGTGAACTATGAGGCCTTCCTCGCTCCGCTGTGCCTGTGGATTGGCGGGGTGCTGCTGGCCCATCGCCTGGTGGAGGTGCTCCTGGCGCGAGGGCGTCGGGGACTGGCCCAGGCTCTGCGTCCGCTGGCCGGCAGTCTCGCGGACGTGGTTGCCGCCAGTCTCGGCCGCCAGCGCATACTCATTACTCAGGGGCTGGTGCTGGTGGCCTTGGCCGTCTCTTTCGCCGTATCCACCGCCCTCTTCAACACGACCTACAATGCACAGTCCCGGGTGGATGCCGAGTTGACCAATGGAGCGGATGTGACGGTTACCGGCTCGACCTCGTCACCCGCCGGTCGCAAGCTCCCCGAACTGGCCGCCCTGCCCGGAGTGGTCGCGGCCCAACCCCTGCAGCATCGCTTTGCCTACGTGGGCAACGATCTGCAGGACCTCTATGGCCTTGACCCGCTCCACCTTCCGGAGGCAACAAACGTGGCCAATGCCTACTTCGCCGGCGGGGATGCCCCGGCGACGCTGGCGGCTCTTGCCCGACAGCCGGACGGCGTCCTGGTCTCGGAAGAGACGGTGAAGGACTTCCAGCTCCAGCCAGGGGATCTGCTCAACCTGCGTCTGCAGAACGCCCGCGATCACCAGTACCATGTGGTTCCCTTCCACTTCCTAGGCGTGGCGCGGGAGTTTCCGACCGCCCCCAAGGACTCCTTCCTGGTGGCCAATGCCCAGTATCTGGCGCAGCAGAGCGGCAACGACGCGGCGGAGGTCGTGCTCTTGCGCACTCGGACTGACCCGGCGCAGGTGGCGACGGCGGCCCGCGCGGTGGTCAGTGCTATGCCCGGGGTCACAGTGACGGACCTGGGTTCCGCGCAGGCAACGATTAGCTCGAGCCTGACCTCGCTGGACCTGCGGGGCCTGACCCGCCTGGAGTTGGCGTTTGCGGTTGTGCTGGTGCCGCTGGCCACCGGCCTGATGTTGGCGCTGGGCATGGCCGAGCGCCGCCGCACGTTTGCCGTGCTGGTAGCGCTGGGGGCTAAGGGCAACCAGTTGGGCGCTTTCCTCTGGAGCGAAGGCCTGGTGACTCTGATCGGCGGAGGGGTAGTCGGAAGCGCCCTGGGGTTTGGGCTGGCGCTGACGCTCGTGAAGGTGCTCACGGGCGTCTTCGACCCGCCGCCTGAGTCGCTGAGCGTTCCCTGGGCTTATCTGGCGGTACTGGCGGCAGCGGCGGTGGCTTCGACCTGCCTCGCGGTGTGGAGTGTCAGACGCCTGGCGCAACGGTCCGTGGTGGCGGACCTGCGGGGGCTCTAGAGTCGGTTCCCTACGTGCCCAATCACCGACCGGTCTGGACCGCCAACACCCGACACTCACTGCTACCCAGCCAGTTGCGAAAGTCGTCCAAGAGGGGGAGCCAATCAGAACACCTGAGCCCTTCTGCTAGCCAGCAGAAGGGCTCTTTGTTGTCTGGATGCAGGTTCTCGCCATCGAAAGTGCAGTTCGATAGTAGGATGTCCAGCAGGTTCCCCTTTTCCGTTTGGGGCTGACTCAGACCTAGTGGGCAGGCGCGCTGGGCCAGCCGGACCAGCTTCACTCCCGCGTCGTAATGCCGTGACGGATCTACTGGTTCTGATTCTGCAGGACAATCGTTAGGAAGGTCGTCTGCTGGTCTTCATGGTCTACGTTGCCCTCATCTTGATCCTGCAAGTCAAGCCCTGCCGGAGGTTTGACGT
>DASXVN010000052.1:0-3694 GCA_036504235.1 Armatimonadota bacterium
CGTTTGCTTACCGACGGCGGGGTACGAGCCCCCGCCCTACAAACGACCTTTGCCTCTGCCGTTGCCGTTCCCCCCTCTCCTGCCAGGAGAGGGGCCGGGGGTGAGGCCTCCCCAGCCGCGAGAAGGAACTCTGCCCCCTCCTCACGCATTTGTATCGCTGGTGATTATATGAGACAGCCGCAACGATTCGTATCGGCCGGCGCCGCGGCGCTGGCTTTGATTTTGCTCCTCGCCGCCTCCGCCGGGGCCGCCGATCCGCCGCTGGTGCGCGTGGTGCAGGTGACCGCGCCCCCCGCGCAGGTGGCCGAGATGGTGCGCGGCGGTCTGCTGGCCCTGACCGGCTGCCCAACCGTAGCCGAGGCCTGGCGGACGATGGTCCTGCCCACCGATGTCGTGGGCCTGAAGGTGGACTGCGACCCGGCCGGCGCGATTACCCACAAGGACCTGGCGCTGGCGGTGGCCCGCTCGCTGGAGGAGGCCGGCGTGCCCGCCGACCACATCATTATCTGGGACCGCTCCGCCGCGCAGATGGAGAAAGCCGGCTGGACCCTCGCCGATCAGGAGGGCAAGCTGCGTGTGGTGGCCGCCGAGACGGGCGGGTATGACGACCAGAGCGCCGTGACCCTCCCCGGCTCCGGCGACGCGCCGGTCACCTTCCGGTTCCCGAAGCTGCTCACCCAGCGCCTCACGCGGCTGGTGGCGCTGCCCGCGCTCAACTGCGGCGCGCCGCTCGGTTTAGGGATGGCCGTGCGCAGCCTCACCACGGGCGTGGTGGACAACGCCGCCGCCGTCTCGGCGGCGAGCAGCCTGGCGCTGATCCCGGCCCTCTTCGCCCAGCCGGGCCTGCAGAAGCGCCTGACCCTGACCCTCGCGGACGTGCTGGCCCCCCGCTACGAAGACCCGGCCGGCCAGCCCGCCCCCTGGCCCGCGAACAGCCTGTTGCTAGCCCGCAACGCGATCTCCGCCGACGCCATAGCCCTGGCGCTGGTAGACGAAAAGCGCCAAGCCACCGGCCTCTGCGCCCTAGCCCAAACCGACGCTCCCCCGACGTACCTAACAGAACTAGGCAAGCGCCGCCTGGGCGTAAACGACCTGAGCCAGATAGCGTTGTGTAAGGTAGGGCTGTAAAACGCGGCGAGAAAGCGGTGAGACCCTGTGAACATCAACGCGACGATCATCCACGACTTTACCAAGATGCTGCTCAGTTGGGAGGGCCTCCCGACCCTGGCGCTTTTCTGCCTGCTCGTGGGACTCGCCGGTTGGGCTTCATTGCGGCTGCTGCGAAGCCAGCCCGACTTCCCTGGCAAGGAGCGGATGATGCAGGGGGCGCGCTGGGGCTGGGTGGCGCTGCTCGCGTTCTATATGCTGCTCGCCGGCGTTGAGCTCGCTTGGATACTGCTGCTGCCCTGGAAACTGACGGCCTTGGTTAGCGCCCGGATGATCGGCCTCGTTCTGATGTTCATCGTGCTGGCGCTAGTGGGACGGCGGTCGGAGTTGTACCTCGCCGGGCTCATGTTCTGGGCGGCCCCTTACCACAAGCCCTTCGCGACCGGCTTTATCAGCCACCGGCCCTTTGACGCCCATGAGTGGCTCGCATACGAGGAGGCCCGCAAGGAGCGTCTGCGCGCCTCGCGCCGGGGGAGGGTGTGGCGCTGGGCGCTTCCGGTTATACTCGCCCTCGACTTGGGTATGATGCTGTGGGCCGTCCAATGGGTCGGGCGCGTCGACCGCGACCAGGCGGAGATTGCCCGGATAGACAAGCTGGCGACCACCCTCCAGGCGGAAATGAATGACCCGCAGGTGACCAAGCTGAGCTTCTCCGGGAGAATGACTTCCCTCGGCGATTCCTACGATTTACCCCCCTCGGCCTTCGCCACCCTCCAGCCGGACGCCTCGCAGGAAGAAGCCGACCGCGTAGCGCGGCGCATAGAGGAAGCCCTCCGCCGGCGTCCGGAGCAGGGAATCTGGTGGGTAGAGGTGTCGGCGCATAAGTCACGGAGCCGGGTTAACGAATGGTACAACCCGAGCACCGGCCAAGCCACGCCCAAACCCGAACAGCACCAGCGTAGTACCGCGAAGTGAGGTTACCTTTCCCTCAGCATCCGCCCCAGCGCCTCAAAATCCTCCTCCAGCGGCTGGCTCAGCCTCGGGTTGTGCAGGGCGGCTGCCGGGTGGTAGAGGGGGAAGAAGGTCAGGCCCTCGCGCTCCTGGCGGCGGCCGTGGGCTTGGGCCATGGAGAGCGTGGGGTCGAGTAGCGTCTGGGTGGCCGGGCGGCCCAGGGGGCAGATTAGCTGCGGCTGCAGGAGCGCGATCTGGCCGTCCAGGTACTCGCGGCAGGCGGCGATCTCGTCGGGCTGCGGGTCGCGGTTCTCCGGGGGGCGGCACTTGACGATATTGGTGATGAACACCTCGGGGCGGCGCAGACCGGCCTTCAGCAGGAGCTGGTTGAGCAGTTGCCCCGCCGGGCCCACGAACGGCCTCCCCTGCCGGTCCTCCGCCGCGCCGGGGCCCTCGCCGATGAACATCACCGCGGCGTTGGGCGGCCCCTCGCCGGGCACGGCGTGGGTGCGGCTTTCGCTCAGCCGGCAGAGGGTGCAGACCCGCACCTGAGCGGCGATCTCGTCCAAGAGAGCCTGGCGCTGGGCACAGTCCATAGGGCCTCCGGTTGTCGTGTCTTGTCGCTAGGCGAACCCCAGCGCCGCGCAGGCGGCGGTGATCTCCTCGGTGTCGCAGGCGCTGGCCTCCACCAGGGGCAGGCGCACCCCGCCGCAGTCGAAGCCCGCGATCTGCAGGGCCCGCTTGATGCAGGCGGGATTGCCGGAAGCCAGGAAGGCCGCCTTGAACAGCGGCAGCAGGCGCTGGTGAATCTTCGCGGCCTCTGCCACGTTGCCGGCCTGGAAAGCCTCCACCATCTGCTTCATCTCACGACCGGCCACGTGCCCCACGACGCTGATGATGCCATAGCCGCCCACGGACAGAATCGGCAGGGTCAGGCCGTCATCGCCTGACCAGACGGTGAAGCCCTCCGGCGCGCCCGCGCAGATCTTGGCGATCTGGGTGAGGTCGCCGCTGGCTTCCTTGATGCCGACGAGGTTGCTCGCCGCCTCGGCCAGCCGCAGGGTAGTAGCGTCGCTGATGTTGCTGCCGGTGCGGCCGGGGACGTTGTAGAGCACGATCGGCAGGTCCACCGCCGCGGCCACGCGGGAGAAGTGCTGGAAGAAGCCTTCCTGGGAGGGCTTGCTGTAGTAGGGGCCGACCACCAGCAGCGCGTCCACGCCGGTTTCTGCGGCCTGCTGGGAGAGGTGGACGGTGTGCTCGTGGTTGTTGGAGCCGGTGCCGGCGATCACGGGCGCGGCGCCGACGGCCTCCTTGACCACGCGGAAGAGGGTCAGCTTCTCCTCGTCGCTGAGCGTGGGGGACTCGCCGGTGGTGCCCACGACGACGAGGCCATCGTTGCCGGCGGCGAGCAGGCGGACCGCGAGCGCCGCGGCCCGGTCGTAATCTACGCGCAGGTCCGGGGTGAAGGGCGTGACCATGGCGGTCAGGACTTTGCCGAGTGCTTGCATGTGCTTCCTCCGGATGGGGCTCAGGTTAGGGCCGTTGCCGTTGTAGGGGCGGAAGTTCGGCGTCTGCGCCGAATCTCCGCCCGCGTCTAGCGGTAAGTTAGTGGCTCGCGCGGGCGGAAGTTGGCCGG